>NZ_JALDTZ010000029.1 GCF_023109105.1 Streptococcus mitis | reverse complement strand
CTGTGATATACTAATATAGTTGTCACTTGAGAGAGATTGAGTGACAAAGACCTTTGAAAACTGAACAAGACGAACCAATGTGCAGGGCACTACAAGAAGTTGTAGTACTGAACAATGAAAAAAACAATAAATCTGTCAGTGACAGAAATGAGTGAGAACTCAAACTTTTAATGAGAGTTTGATCCTGGCTCAGGACGAACGCTGGCGGCGTGCCTAATACATGCAAGTAGAACGCTGAAGGAGGAGCTTGCTTCTCTGGATGAGTTGCGAACGGGTGAGTAACGCGTAGGTAACCTGCCTGGTAGCGGGGGATAACTATTGGAAACGATAGCTAATACCGCATAACAGTAGATGTTGCATGACATTTGCTTAAAAGGTGCAATTGCATCACTACCAGATGGACCTGCGTTGTATTAGCTAGTTGGTGGGGTAACGGCTCACCAAGGCGACGATACATAGCCGACCTGAGAGGGTGATCGGCCACACTGGGACTGAGACACGGCCCAGACTCCTACGGGAGGCAGCAGTAGGGAATCTTCGGCAATGGACGGAAGTCTGACCGAGCAACGCCGCGTGAGTGAAGAAGGTTTTCGGATCGTAAAGCTCTGTTGTAAGAGAAGAACGAGTGTGAGAGTGGAAAGTTCACACTGTGACGGTATCTTACCAGAAAGGGACGGCTAACTACGTGCCAGCAGCCGCGGTAATACGTAGGTCCCGAGCGTTGTCCGGATTTATTGGGCGTAAAGCGAGCGCAGGCGGTTAGATAAGTCTGAAGTTAAAGGCTGTGGCTTAACCATAGTACGCTTTGGAAACTGTTTAACTTGAGTGCAAGAGGGGAGAGTGGAATTCCATGTGTAGCGGTGAAATGCGTAGATATATGGAGGAACACCGGTGGCGAAAGCGGCTCTCTGGCTTGTAACTGACGCTGAGGCTCGAAAGCGTGGGGAGCAAACAGGATTAGATACCCTGGTAGTCCACGCCGTAAACGATGAGTGCTAGGTGTTAGACCCTTTCCGGGGTTTAGTGCCGTAGCTAACGCATTAAGCACTCCGCCTGGGGAGTACGACCGCAAGGTTGAAACTCAAAGGAATTGACGGGGGCCCGCACAAGCGGTGGAGCATGTGGTTTAATTCGAAGCAACGCGAAGAACCTTACCAGGTCTTGACATCCCTCTGACCGCTCTAGAGATAGAGCTTTCCTTCGGGACAGAGGTGACAGGTGGTGCATGGTTGTCGTCAGCTCGTGTCGTGAGATGTTGGGTTAAGTCCCGCAACGAGCGCAACCCCTATTGTTAGTTGCCATCATTCAGTTGGGCACTCTAGCGAGACTGCCGGTAATAAACCGGAGGAAGGTGGGGATGACGTCAAATCATCATGCCCCTTATGACCTGGGCTACACACGTGCTACAATGGCTGGTACAACGAGTCGCAAGCCGGTGACGGCAAGCTAATCTCTTAAAGCCAGTCTCAGTTCGGATTGTAGGCTGCAACTCGCCTACATGAAGTCGGAATCGCTAGTAATCGCGGATCAGCACGCCGCGGTGAATACGTTCCCGGGCCTTGTACACACCGCCCGTCACACCACGAGAGTTTGTAACACCCGAAGTCGGTGAGGTAACCATAAGGAGCCAGCCGCCTAAGGTGGGATAGATGATTGGGGTGAAGTCGTAACAAGGTAGCCGTATCGGAAGGTGCGGCTGGATCACCTCCTTTCTAAGGATAAGGAACTGCGCATTGGTCTTGTTTAGTCTTGAGAGGTCTTGTGGGGCCTTAGCTCAGCTGGGAGAGCGCCTGCTTTGCACGCAGGAGGTCAGCGGTTCGATCCCGCTAGGCTCCATTGGTGAGAGATCACCAAGTAATGCACATTGAAAATTGAATATCTATATCAAATAGTAACAAGAAAATAAACCGAAACGCTGTAGTATTAAAAGAGTTTATGACTGAAAGGTCAGAAAAATAAGGTTAAGTTAATAAGGGCGCACGGTGGATGCCTTGGCACTAGGAGCCGAAGAAGGACGTGACAAACGACGATATGCCTTGGGTAGCTGTAAGTAAGCGATGATCCAGGGATTTCCGAATGGGGGAACCCAACAGGTACTACCTGTTACCCACATCTGTTAAGGATGTGAGGAGGAAGACGCAGTGAACTGAAACATCTAAGTAGCTGCAGGAAGAGAAAGCAAAAGCGATTGCCTTAGTAGCGGCGAGCGAAACGGCAGGAGGGCAAACCGAAGAGTTTACTCTTCGGGGTTGTAGGACTGCAATGTGGACTCAAAGATTATAGAAGAATGATTTGGGAAGATCAGCCAAAGAGAGTAATAGCCTCGTATTTAAAATAGTCTTTGTACCTAGCAGTATCCTGAGTACGGCGGGACACGTGAAATCCCGTCGGAATCTGGGAGGACCATCTCCCAACCCTAAATACTCCCTAGTGACCGATAGTGAACCAGTACCGTGAGGGAAAGGTGAAAAGCACCCCGGGAGGGGAGTGAAATAGAACCTGAAACCGTGTGCCTACAACAAGTTCGAGCCCGTTAATGGGTGAGAGCGTGCCTTTTGTAGAATGAACCGGCGAGTTACGTTATGATGCGAGGTTAAGTTGAAGAGACGGAGCCGTAGGGAAACCGAGTCTGAATAGGGCGCCATAGTATCATGACGTAGACCCGAAACCATGTGACCTACCCATGAGCAGGTTGAAGGTGCGGTAAGACGCACTGGAGGACCGAACCAGGGCACGTTGAAAAGTGCTTGGATGACTTGTGGGTAGCGGAGAAATTCCAAACGAACTTGGAGATAGCTGGTTCTCTCCGAAATAGCTTTAGGGCTAGCGTCGACATTAGAGATTCTTGGAGGTAGAGCACTGTTTGGGTGAGGGGTCCATCCCGGATTACCAATCTCAGATAAACTCCGAATGCCAAAGAATTATGGTCGGCAGTCAGACTGCGAGTGCTAAGATCCGTAGTCGAAAGGGAAACAGCCCAGACCACCAGCTAAGGTCCCAAAATAATTGTTAAGTGGAAAAGGATGTGGGGTTGCACAGACAACTAGGATGTTAGCTTAGAAGCAGCTATTCATTCAAAGAGTGCGTAATAGCTCACTAGTCGAGTGACCCTGCGCCGAAAATGTACCGGGGCTAAAACAATTTACCGAAGCTGTGGATACCTTTATAGGTATGGTAGGAGAGCGTTCTATGTGTGATGAAGGTGTACCGTGAGGAGTGCTGGAACGCATAGAAGTGAGAATGCCGGTATGAGTAGCGAAAGACAGGTGAGAATCCTGTCCACCGTAAGACTAAGGTTTCCAGGGGAAGGCTCGTCCGCCCTGGGTTAGTCGGGACCTAAGGAGAGACCGAAAGGTGTATCCGATGGACAACAGGTTGATATTCCTGTACTAGAGTATGTAGTGATGGAGGGACGCAGTAGGCTAACTAAAGCAGACGATTGGAAGAGTCTGTCTAAGCAGTGAGGTGTGATATGAGTCAAATGCTTATATCTATAACATTGAGCTGTGATGGGGAGCGAAGTTTAGTAGCGAAGTTAGTGACGTCACACTGCCAAGAAAAGCTTCTAGCGTTTAAACATACTCTACCCGTACCGCAAACCGACACAGGTAGTCGAGGCGAGTAGCCTCAGGTGAGCGAGAGAACTCTCGTTAAGGAACTCGGCAAAATGACCCCGTAACTTCGGGAGAAGGGGTGCTGACTTCGGTCAGCCGCAGTGAATAGGCCCAAGCAACTGTTTATCAAAAACACAGCTCTCTGCTAAATCGTAAGATGATGTATAGGGGGTGACGCCTGCCCGGTGCTGGAAGGTTAAGAGGAGTGCTTAGCGGTAACGCGAAGGTATGAATTGAAGCCCCAGTAAACGGCGGCCGTAACTATAACGGTCCTAAGGTAGCGAAATTCCTTGTCGGGTAAGTTCCGACCCGCACGAAAGGCGTAATGATTTGGGCACTGTCTCAACGAGAGACTCGGTGAAATTTTAGTACCTGTGAAGATGCAGGTTACCCGCGACAGGACGGAAAGACCCCATGGAGCTTTACTGCAGTTTGATATTGAGTGTCTGTACCACATGTACAGGATAGGTAGGAGTCTATGAGATCGGGACGCCAGTTTCGAAGGAGACGCTGTTGGGATACTACCCTTGTGTTATGGCCACTCTAACCCAGATAGGTGATCCCTATCGGAGACAGTGTCTGACGGGCAGTTTGACTGGGGCGGTCGCCTCCTAAAAGGTAACGGAGGCGCCCAAAGGTTCCCTCAGAATGGTTGGAAATCATTCGCAGAGTGTAAAGGTATAAGGGAGCTTGACTGCGAGAGCTACAACTCGAGCAGGGACGAAAGTCGGGCTTAGTGATCCGGTGGTTCCGTATGGAAGGGCCATCGCTCAACGGATAAAAGCTACCCTGGGGATAACAGGCTTATCTCCCCCAAGAGTTCACATCGACGGGGAGGTTTGGCACCTCGATGTCGGCTCGTCGCATCCTGGGGCTGTAGTCGGTCCCAAGGGTTGGGCTGTTCGCCCATTAAAGCGGCACGCGAGCTGGGTTCAGAACGTCGTGAGACAGTTCGGTCCCTATCCGTCGCGGGCGTAGGAAATTTGAGAGGATCTGCTCCTAGTACGAGAGGACCAGAGTGGACTTACCGCTGGTGTACCAGTTGTCTTGCCAAAGGCATCGCTGGGTAGCTATGTAGGGAAGGGATAAACGCTGAAAGCATCTAAGTGTGAAACCCACCTCAAGATGAGATTTCCCATGATTTTATATCAGTAAGAGCCCTGAGAGATGATCAGGTAGATAGGTTAGAAGTGGAAGTGTGGCGACACATGTAGCGGACTAATACTAATAGCTCGAGGACTTATCCAAAGTAACTGAGAATACGAAAGCTGAAGGTTTTCTTAATTTGAATAGATATTCAATTTTGAGTAGGTATTACTCAGAGTTAAGTGACGATAGCCTAGGAGATACACCTGTACCCATGCCGAACACAGCAGTTAAGCCCTAGAACGCCGGAAGTAGTTGGGGGTTGCCCCCTGTGAGATATGGAAGTCGCTTAGCT
>NZ_JALDTZ010000028.1 GCF_023109105.1 Streptococcus mitis | reverse complement strand
CCTTAGCACTCTTTGACGTCCTCGGAAGCGTTCATTTCTTAAGACGCGTTCTAACTCTTCTTGTTTGTCTTTACTTTGTTTGCTTCTATAATCTCTTAGTGTTTCATGAAAGAGATAGTAATCATCCAGCCAGAGTCCTCCCTCACTGATACGATGACTAATCTCACCTACTTCTTCATAGGGTTCTTTATCATATCTTCGTTTTTGACTTTCTTGCTTACGGATATAATCTAAAATCCGATTCCGGAACTTAGTTTTGAAGTATTTCCTTAAACGAGAAATATCTTCTACCAACCCTTCTTCTTTACTAATCAATTCATGTAAGCAAATCATTCCCTCTTGGTCCCAATCCGATAGCTCCCATAAATGAAGGTAGTATTCATTTCTACACTTATATACAATTCCTTGGACTTCTTCATATAATTTTTTAAACATTCTATTCCCCTTTCTAGATACAGTCTAACAGATTCAGAAACACTTTTGGACCTTTTCTCCCGTTCTGTCCCCTACACCGTCTAAACTGCACAAAAAAGAGAGGGCATGCCTCTCTCAGGGTTATTTTTCATCATTCATTTTTGACTTTACTTCATCATAAGATAGGACATGTGATTCCTCTTCTACTGTTTCAGGCATCTTTCCTGTTTCGTAAAGAGATTTAATTTGTGTACTATCCAATGTTTCGTATTTCAATAATGTTTCTGCAATCAACTTGTGAGTTTCACGATTTGACTGAATAATTTCAGCAGCTTTGTTTCGTGCCTCATTTAATAATGAACGAACTTCTTCATCAATTTCATAAGCTGTTTGTTCTGAAATTGATTTTTGAGGACTTTGTGCACCAAACATAGCATGATTGCCCTCATATTGAACTGGGCCAAGTTTTTCACTCATACCGTATTCAGTGACCATTGCACGCGCCATTTGTGTCGCTTGTTCGAAGTCGTTTGAAGCTCCTGTAGTTTGAACATTAAAGATAATTTCTTCAGCTACACGTCCCCCCATTAAGCCAGCCAATTGCTCTTTCATATCTTCTTTAGATAGAAGCATTTGATCCTCTTTAGGAAGTGCAATCATGTATCCACCTGCACGGCCACGTGGTACAATTGTAACCTTATGGACAACGCGGGCATTCGACAAGACTAGACCAACAATGGTATGTCCTGCCTCATGGTAGGCAACCAATTCACGTTCTTTTTGTGAAACTGTCTTATCTTTCTTAGAAGGTCCAGCAATCACTCTATCTTCTGCTTCATCAATATCTGAGGCATCAATTATCGATTTATTGCGACGAGCAGCAACTAAAGCCGCTTCATTCAAGACATTCTCTAAATCAGCACCAACAAAACCTGGAGTTTGTTGAGCCACTAATTTCAAATCAACATCTTCTGCTAAAGGCTTGTTCTTAGCATGAACTTTCAAGATTGCTTCGCGCCCCTTAACATCAGGACGACCAACCAATACTTTTCTATCAAAACGTCCTGGACGCAAAAGGGCAGGGTCAAGTACATCTGAACGGTTTGTCGCAGCAATGACGATAATCCCTTCATTTCCCTCAAAACCATCCATCTCAATCAAGAGTTGGTTCAAGGTTTGTTCACGTTCGTCATTACCTCCGCCAAGACCAACTCCACGTTGACGTCCAACAGCATCAATTTCATCGATAAAGATAATAGCTGGTGCTGCTTTTTTAGCATCCTCAAAAAGTGAACGAACACGACTAGCTCCAACTCCGACAAACATTTCTACAAAGTCAGAACCTGAGATACTAAAGAATGGAACGCCTGCTTCTCCAGCGACTGCTTTAGCAAGCAAGGTCTTACCTGTTCCCGGAGGTCCCTCCAGAAGGACACCTGCTGGAATTCGGGCTCCAAGTTTTGTAAATCGTTTTGGATCTTTTAAGAATTCAACAACTTCAACTAGTTCTTGTTTTTCTTCCTCAGCTCCAGCAACATCTGAAAATCTTACTTTAATGTCTTCTTTATTTGCAGCTTTAGCCTTACTACGTCCAAAACTCATCGGGTTACGGCTATTATTTCCTCCCATATTTCCCATCATAGAGAATAGGAAGAAGAAGAGAATACCGAATGGTACAATGGATACAAGAATATTAATCCACATACCACTTGAACTTTCATGCTTAACAGTTACTTCCGCTTTATGGTCAGAAGCAAGCTTTTGCAATTCTGATACTGTAGTGTCTGAAGGAAGAATAATACTTGAAAATTTCTCTACTGTTGTAGCAGAAGGAGAAAAGAACTGAATGCCTGTTTCTTCTTTACTTGTTTTAGGATTTTTATAGACACCCGAAACTTCGATAACACTACCATTTGGTTGGTAAGTCAATTCTTTTACATTGTCATCGGTAATTTCTTTTACCAATTCTGTATAATTAATTTGCTCACTTTTCCCTGCAACACTACCTGTACTAAAATACTGGTAACCTGTAACTAGGAAAAAAATAAGTAATAACCATAGAAAAGGATTTTTAATTAAACCATTATTTTGTTTTTTCATTAAAAATTGTTCTTTCTAATTTGAATACACTTCTTCTTTCAATACCCCAACATATGGAAGGTTACGATAATTTTCTTTGTAGTCTAAACCGTAACCTACTACAAACTCATTTGGGATAGTAAAGCAGGTATAGTCTGCCTCAATTTCTACAACACGTCCTTCTGGTTTATCCAACAAGGTTGCAATGTTAACAGAAGCTGCTTCTCTTGCAATAAACATATCTCGCAAATTCTTCAAAGTTTGACCTGTATCAATGATATCTTCTACAAATAGAACATGTCTTCCTTTGATGTCTTGAGTTACATCTTGCTTGATATTGATGACACCACTACTTTCTGTTCCACCATGGTAGCTAGAAACCATCATGAAATCCATTTCAATATGTGTGTCGATATGCTTAACCAATTCTGCCATAAAAGGAATAGATCCTTTTAAAATCCCAACTAAAATTGGATTTTTTCCTGCATAATCCTTAGTTAATTGGGTACCTAATTTTTTAGCAGCTTCTGTAATTTCATCGTGTGAAACGAGAATTTTTTTAATATCATTTTCTAACATTTTTTTACCTATCTATTTTTTCTATATAAAGTACAGTGTTCATTATATCATTTTTCGTGTTTTTACTCAAATTACTGGTCGCAATTCCCAAAATTGAGACAATTTTACCAAATTGCTCAATAATCAGAGCAGATTTTCGCTTTTCCATAGGGATTTTCAAATCAATAAATAGACGTCTGAGTTTTTTTCTATGCCCATTTTGAATCAAAACATCTCCTGTTTTTCGATTACGAATGAGTATTGATGTTTCTCGTGAAACAGGTATTTGTTGAATTGATTCACCTTCTAAAGGAAGTCCAAAGGAAAACAAATATCCTTGGTAAGATACCTGATTTTGATAGTGTAACACAAGTTCATCTTCCTTTTCATCAGCCTGCGGACTGATTTTACAAATCCGAAACTGTTGGTACTCTTTTATCAATTCATAGCCATTTTTTAAAGAATGACGATACTGGCTTTTAGTTTTTAAAATTTGCCGAACTTCTTCAAACTGAGCTTTGGTAAGATTCAAATCTGGAAAACGATTCAGATAAGTTTGAAGTAAAACTCTTTGTGTGGACTCAGAGTAAGACAATAGTTGCTCTACATTTTCTACATCAATATTCTTTGATAATTCAGCTATGGCTAAGTCATAATCTAAAATTTCATTGCCGATGCTTAAGATTGCATCCCTAAATCGAGGATTTTCTTTTTCCAATTCTGGTAAATAAGAGTTTCGAATACGATTTCGAAAATAATGATTTTGCTGATTTGATGTATCTTCAAAGTGAAAAATTAATGGGAAGTCTTTTTTTTGAAAATGCAAGAAGGGCCGAATGATTTCTATCTCTCCGACTACTTGCTTCTCCTTAATTCCTGACAAATAGCGCAAACGAGTGCCTCGAATCAAACGCATCAAAATAGTTTCCATCTGGTCATCAGCATGGTGGGCAGTGACCAAGGCTGTCGCACCTGTCTTTTTCATTACCTCTTTAAAAAAATCATAACGAAAATGTCGTGCACGCGCTTCCGAAAATTCTCCTGAAAAATTGCTGATATAAATAGGAAGCTCTGCTTCAGCAGCTAACTTCCTTAATTCCTTTTCTTCCCAATCTGATTCTACTCTCTGCTTATGATTCACATGAGCTAAAATCAGTTCAATTTCTAGCTCTTTTTTATAGGTAGACAATACCTTAAATAGAAACATAGAATCTAATCCACCAGAAAGAGCAAGCACCACCTTAGTATGTTTTTTAAAATATCCTCTCTTGAGAAAATGATTTAAAAAATCTTGTTCCCTCATTTTAGAACCTCATAAACATCCTTGGCTATCTGAGAAATCGTATCATAATCAGAATTCTTAGTGAAAATAGAAAGAACAAATGGAGAATCTGCATAGACAACACCCGTATCATGCTCAAATTCGTCCGCATCCCCAATTTTATGAGCTACCTTCACGGAAACACCTTTGGCAATTCGCTCATTATCAAAATCTGTTTTAGTCAAAGACTCCAATACAAATCCATTTTGATTATAAATAGCTTCCATAACCTTCCCAGCCATTTTAGAAGAAATCAATTTTTCTTTTGGATCCCAATCATCTCCCATAATAGCAGACATCTTAGACTTGAATGTTGCATCAGATTGATTTGAAATGTAATATCCCAATAAATTATGAGCTACATTATCAGATTCTTTTGATACTTTCGTAATTAAATCCTTTAGAGAATACTCTTTATTATCCTCTTTTTTAGGAAGACTACCACTTCCCTCTGGTTTATAAGAACCCGGAAAATCATTGACTGCAGATACGTATTTTACAGTCGTGTCTAACTGATAAAGACCTTCATTTATTTTCTCTTGCGTATAGTAGAGATAAGGTAGTTTTAAAACACTAGCTGCATACATTTTTTCATCTTGATTGATACCAGCTTCTTTACCAGTAGTCAATTGTTTAACATAAATAGAAAATGAATCCTTCTGATATTTTTCAGTTAACATTTCTTGGACTTTACTCATCCGATTATCTTCTTCAGAAGTTAATTCCTTGTCTACCCATCCAGCCTGATCAATATGTAGAAATTCTCTTCCTTCTACAAACATGGTCTTGTCTATTGAAACTTGCGAATAAGCTGATAAGGATGATTTCATTTCTTTTAAATCATAAGGACTGTTGTACAGTTTAAAATCAGATTCTAACCATACTTTTTTTATTGTTTTAGTTACCTCTGATTGATCATATAAAAATCGTTTGTCCGCAGCTATAAATTGATGGTTGGATAACTTAAATACCGGAATTCCTTGTTTATTTAAGCGCCACTCAGTTATTTGAAAACTTGTTTTGGGAGTCAATTTTCCAGATTCTACCACTAAATCTTCATTCGCATAGACAGGAACTTCTCCATAAACAATAGGGGAACTTAATTTTTCTCTAAAATAAATACCAAAGTCAGATTGTGAAAGGTAATAAATTTCTTTCGAAGTATAGACTACTTCTTTTTCTGTGCTAACGACTTTTGAAATAGTCAAAAAACTCGGGAGCAACAAAATAATTAAGAATTTACGCATTCTTCCTTTCCTTTTCTTCTTGTAAACGCAATAATTGATTTTTATCAGCCAACTCTTCCAGTTTTTCATCCGATAGACTCAAAAATTGCTCTATTACATCTAATAAATTTTCCATTTTATCACCTTTGAAGCAAGTCAGGAATCGTATAAACTATTTCCCTCGACTTAGAATAATAGTACTTCGCTCGTGTATATTTGGCAGCATAATCCTCATCTTTCAACTTGGTAGCAAATGCTGTCTCCTTATCCTTTTCATCACTCAAAGTTTGATACTGAGTTTGCAAGTCTGCTAATTGCTGACGTCTTTGGAGTAATTGGTGATAGCTTTGAGCAAGATTATAAGTTGGTAAAATGAACAATAAAATCATCAAAATGAGAACCCAACCCATGAAACGATTACGTTTTTGTCGTTCCTTCATCAGATAGCGACGACGTTGATGTTCATTTTGAATAAAAGAATTATTCAATTGTACGATATTTTTAGACATTTTCTTCTACCCGTGTTTCACTGATAATTTCATACATGCCTGCTGCATCTTCTTTTTTTGTACTATCTTTCATCTCCAGTACTTTTACAAGTAGCAACTTATTTCCAAAACGAATTTCAACTTGGTCATTAACTTTCAAATCCGTTGAACTTTTGGCCAAGATTCCATTTACCTTGATTCTTCCTTTATCGGCTACTTCTTTTGCGACTGTACGACGCTTGATAATTCTTGATACTTTTAAATATTTGTCTAATCTCATTTTTATTACCTCAAATTATTATTGTACCATTTTTATCTACTTTATAGAAGAAAAATGTTAAAGTGAATTGTCTTCTTTCGACTCTGGTAACTTCTCAGAGTAACTTCCACTTGTCTGACCAAAGTGGAAGTTAGTCTAAAACGGATTTTTATGGTGGAATT
>NZ_JALDTZ010000027.1 GCF_023109105.1 Streptococcus mitis | reverse complement strand
TCATCATAAGTTAATTTCATAATAAAAACACCCCAAAAGTTAGATTTTTTCTGTCTAACTTTTGGGGTGCAGTTCAGTATTGAACTAACGTTTTTTTGTATACTTATTTTGATTTGATATAGTTGATACCATCTGCTTTTGGTGCGACTGCTTTTCCAAAGAAGGCTGCCAAGACAAGTATTGTCAAAACATAAGGTGCGATTTGAAGGTAAACCGCTGGCACTCCTTGTAGGAACGGCAATTGAGAACCGATAACAGCCAAACTTTGTGAAAGTCCAAAGAAGAGACTAGATAGCATGGCTCCGATTGGATTCCATTTTCCAAAAATCATCGCAGCAAGAGCGATAAATCCTGGTCCAACAATAGTTGTCACTGAGAAGTTAACGGAAATTGACTGAGCATAAATTGCTCCACCAATTCCACCTAGGAAACCTGAAATGATAACCCCTAAATATCTCATCTTGTAGACATTGATTCCCAAGGTATCCGCTGCCTGAGGGTGTTCACCGACAGAGCGGAGACGAAGACCAAAGCGAGTCTTGAAGAGGATAAACCAAGCAACGAATGAGAAGGCAATCGCCAAATAACCAAGTAGACTAGTTGACTTGAAAAAGATATCACCGATAACTGGAATATTCGCCAAGACTGGGAAATCAAAGCGTCCAAAAGTCTGACTTAGGTTGTCGGTTTGTCCTTTGTTATAAAGAACTTTAACCAAGAAAACAGCCAAGGCTGGCGCCATCAAGTTCAATACCGTACCGCTGACAACATGGTCTGCACGAAAATGAACCGTTGCTGCTGCGTGGATGATAGAGAAGACACCACCAACCAATCCTGCAACAAGTAAGGATAGCCATGGAGTTGCTGCTCCAAATTGTTCTGCAAATTCAAGGTTAAAGACAACTCCAGAAAAGGCACCCATAACCATAATTCCTTCAAGTCCGACGTTTACCACACCACCACGTTCAGAGAAAACACCACCGATACTTGTAAAGATGAGAGGTGCTGAGTAAATCAGCATAGAAGACACCAAGAGGGTGAGCAAGGTTGTAATAGACATCTTTACTTACCTCCTTTAACTTGTTTTTTCGGTTTGACAAAGCGTTCGATAAGGTAATGAACACTGACAAAGAAGATAATAGACGCTGTTACAATGCTGACAAGCTCAGACGGTACCTGCGCTGCATTCATACCTGGGGCTCCAACTTGGAGAACACCAAATAGGAAGGCTGCAAAGAGAATACCAATTGGTGAGTTGGCCGCAAGCAAACTAACCGCCATTCCATTAAATCCGACAGCTAATGATGCCCCTTGAACATAGACGTTCTGGAAGGTTCCAAGTCCTTCAACAGCTCCACCAAGACCTGCCAAGGCACCTGAAATAATCATTGATAGGATAATCGTCCGTTTAGCAGAAATACCAGCGTATTCTGATGCGTGTGGATTAAGACCAACCGCACGGATTTCAAAACCAAGTGTTGTTTTCTTGAGCACGAACCAAATAACAGCAACGGCAATGAGAGCAAAGAAAATACCGATATTCATCCGTGAGTTACCAGTCAACTCAGCCAACCAAGGTGTCTGATAGGTTGCATTAGCTCCAACACGAATAGTCGAATCTGTACTTTGCATGAAGTCTTTAGGAAAGGCATGGATAAAGGCATTTCCTACATACAAGACGATGTAGTTCATCATGATGGTTACGATAACCTCTGACGTCCCTAGATAGGCTCTAAGAATACCTGGAATCGCTCCGACAATCCCACCAGCAATTAAGGCAATTACGATAGTTGCTAGAATCATCAAGGGACGTGGCATATCTGGATGCGACAAGGCAAACCAACCACTGAGAATCCAACCTGCTAAAGCCTGACCAGGAAGTCCGACGTTAAAGAAACCAGCACGACTGGCAACGGCAAAGCCAAGACCAATCAAGACCAAAGGCCCCATGGCACGGAAGATTTCTCCAATCCCACGCAGACTACCAAAGGCTGTATAGAACAATTCTTCGTAGCCCCAAATAGCATCATAACCGAAGATCCACATGACAATGGCTCCGAGCAAAATTCCTAGGAAGACAGAAATCAAGGGAACCGAAATTTGTTGTAATTTTTTAGACATCACTCTTCTCCTTTCCCAAGTTTCCACCAGCCATCAAGACACCAAGTTCTTGCTTATTGGTTGTTTCTGGTGATACAATACCTTGAATCTTACCATCGTGGATAACGGCAATACGGTCTGAGACGTTTAAAATCTCATCTAGTTCAAAGCTGACAACAAGGACAGCCTTACCGTTATCACGCTCTTCAATCAAGCGTTTGTGGATATATTCAATGGCACCGACATCCAAACCACGAGTTGGTTGGCTGACGATAAGGAGTTCAGGATCTCGATCAATTTCACGAGCAATAATTGCTTTTTGTTGATTTCCACCTGAGAGTGCAGCCGCAGGAACAAATTCACTGGCAGCACGAACATCAAATTCTTCCATTAGCTTTTTAGCATAAGAAGTAATATTTGAATAGTTCAAAATTCCATTTTTACTATGTGGTTCTTTATAGTAGGTTTGAAGGGCGATATTTTCAGAAATCATCATTTCCAAAATCAAGCCATCACGGTGACGGTCTTCTGGAACGTGCCCTACACTCAACTCTGTAATCTGACGTGGGTGCAATCCTACAATTGAATCTCCTTTTAGCTCGATGCTACCAGATTCAACCTTGCGAAGGCCTGTGATGGCTTGAATCAGTTCAGACTGACCATTTCCATCAATCCCCGCAATACCAACAATCTCTCCAGCACGAACATCCAAGGACAGATTTTTAACAGCTGGGACACCACGGTTTTCATTGACCACCAAGTCTTTAATAGACAAGACAACTTCTTTTGGTTGGGAGGCTTGTTTCTCTGTTTTAAAGGAAACAGAACGACCCACCATCATTTCTGCCAAATCAGCATTGGTAGCTCCTGCAATTTCGACGGTTTCAATGGATTTCCCGCGACGGATAACTGTAACGCGGTCAGAAACTGCGCGAATCTCGTCCAACTTGTGGGTAATCAAGATAATTGATTTACCTTCTTTGACAAGATTTTTCATAATAGCCATCAACTCATCAATTTCTGATGGAGTCAAAACAGCCGTTGGTTCGTCAAAGATAAGGATATCAGCCCCCCGATAAAGAGTTTTTAAAATTTCTACACGTTGTTGGGCTCCAACTGAGATATCTGCTACCTTGGCAGAAGGGTCAACAGCTAAGCCATAACGTTCAGAAAGAGCCTTGATTTCTTTGCTAGCTCCAGCGATATCTAATACACCATTTTTAGTTAATTCACTACCTAAAATGATGTTTTCAGCAACTGTGAAGGCTTCTACCAACATAAAGTGCTGGTGAACCATTCCGATTCCCAAGCTAGCCGCTTTAGATGGTGAGTCGAGGTTGACGACTTGACCATTGACCACAATTTCACCACTGGTTGGTTCAAGAAGCCCTGCTAACATGTTCATTAGCGTGGACTTACCAGCCCCATTTTCTCCTAAAAGTGCATGAATTTCACCTTTTCGTAGGTGCAGATTGATTTTGTCGTTGGCAACAAATTCACCAAACACCTTGGTAATATCACGCATCTCAATGACATTTTCGTGTGCCATGTGCTCTTCCTTTCAGAGTCTTATTTTATTTCAATAAAACTTGCTAGTTTCTCTAGTAGCAAGCTTTACTGAGACAAAATGACTTTGTCTCAACTCTTAAAAAAGCGGCCGAGGGCCGCTTCCTAAGAAATGACTTCCATCCATTATTTTTCAGGAACTTTTACGCTTCCATCAAGGATTTTAGCTTTTGCATCTTCAACAGCTTTTTTACCTTCTTCTGAAAGGTTTGTTACTGCCAAGTCAACCCCTTTATCTTTCAATGAGTAAACGATCACTTGACCGCCAGGGAATTCACCTTTTTCTGCCTTGTTAGCAATATCTTTTACAGTTGTACCAACTTGTTTCAAAGTAGATACAAGAACGAAGTTTGATTCTTTGCCATCTTTAGAAGTGTACTTACCTTCTGCTACTTGGTCACGGTCAACACCGATAACCCAAACTTTTTCACTTTCAGAACGGCTTTCGTTGAGGGATTTTGCTTCTGCAAAGACACCAGCACCTGTTCCACCTGCTGCTTGATAAACAACGTCTGCACCAGCTGCGTATTGTGCTGCTGCAATTGTTTTACCTTTAGCAGCATCACCAAATGAACCAGCGTAGTCAACTTGTACTTTGATAGATGGATCTACTGACTCAACACCAGCTTTAAATCCAGCTGCAAAACGTGAGATAACTTCAGACTCAATACCACCTACAAAACCAACTTGTTTTGTTTTAGTTGTTTTAGCCGCTGCAACACCCGCAAGGTAAGCAGCTTCGTTATCAGCAAATGTTACGCTAGCAACATTCTTTTGATCTTTAATCACATCATCAATCAAGACATAGTTCAAGTCAGAATGTTCTTTAGCTGCATCTTTAACCGCATTGTTAAGGGCAAAACCAACACCGAAGATCAGGTTGTAACTTCCAGCCGCTTGTTGTAAGTTGTTAGCGTAGTCAGCTTCACTTGTTGATTGGAAGTAAGTGAAACCTTTATCTTTTGAAAGATTGTGTTCTTTACCCCAGTCTTGCAAACCTTCCCAAGCTGATTGGTTGAATGATTTATCATCAACACCACCAGTATCAGTTACGATTGCTGCTTTTGTCTTCATATCAGAAGATGAAGCTGCGTTACGAGAAGAGCGGTTACCACATGCAGCAAGGCCAACTGCTGCTACTGCAACTAGACCAAGGCCTAGCCATTGTTTCTTGTTCATTACTGAACCTCCTAAATAAGATGTGCAACGATGTTGCAAGTATGGATTGGTTGGCCACAAGGACCGTGCCACTCAGAGAGCGACTCAGACTAGTTTAAGTCTGTAAAAGAGTATGGAAGTAATTCCCCGACCGTCATCTCGACCGTCGATTTATCTTTTGCGACTAAAGTCACTTTTAGATCTTGTTCAAAAAATTCAGCCATCACTTGGCGACAAGCACCACATGGCGAGATTGGTTTTTCAGTTTGTCCATAGACAATCAATTCTGAAAACTCTCTTTGACCTTCAGAAACTGCTTTAAAAATCGCTGTACGCTCTCCACAGTTGGTCAAAGAATAACTAGCATTCTCAATATTGACACCTGTATAAATACTACCATCTTTCGCTACTAGAACAGCTCCGACTGGAAAATGAGAATAAGGCACATAGGCTTGTTTGCTGGTTTCAATTGCTAGTTCAATTAACTCAGTAGTCGCCATCTGCCAATTCTCCTTTTAAAATAGCTACCCCAGCTGACGTTCCGATACGAGTCGCACCTGCTTTCACGAAGGCAAGAGCATCTTCATAAGAACGAGCTCCACCGGCAGCCTTAACACCCATCTCAGGTCCAACTGTTTCACGCATTAATGTAACATCTGCTACCGTAGCTCCACCAGTTGAAAAGCCAGTAGATGTTTTTACGAAGTCAGCTCCAGCTTTTTGGGCTAATTGACAAGCTACAACTTTTTCTTGGTCTGTCAGCAGGCAAGCTTCAATAATAACTTTCACTAACTTGTCACTACTTGCTTCAACGACTGCGCGAATATCCGACTCAACCAAGGCCAAATTACCTGATTTGAGAGCCCCGACATTGATCACCATATCAATCTCATCTGCACCATTTTGGATAGCTTCTTTTGTTTCAAATGCTTTCACGGACGAAGTTGTTGCTCCCAAAGGGAAACCTACTACTGTACAGACCTTGACATCTGCGCCTTCAAGCCCTTTTTTGGCATGTTCAACCCAGGTCGGATTAACGCAAACACTGGCAAAATCATACTCTCTAGCCTCAGACAACAAACAATCAATTTGATTTTCTGTTGCATCTTGTCTTAAAAGCGTATGATCGATATATTTATTTAATTTCATATTCGGATTCCTCTATGTTTATGAGATAATTTCGATAATTTCTCTTAAACTCTGTACTCTATCATTTATTTTAACATATTTTTGAAAATCTGTAACTAGCTGAGGAGAAATTTTCCCATTTGTGTATACTTTTGCAACAATTTCTCCCTTTTGAACGGAATCTCCAACTTTCTTTTCAAAAACAATTCCTGTTTCATAGTCCAAGGTATCAGATTTGACTGCACGACCAGCACCCAGTCTCATAGCATAAAGGCCAAATTCCATTGCTGGAAGAGCTGAGATAATACCCGTTTCCTGAGCAGGGATTTCCACCACATGGGCTACATTGACAGGACGATAAAGGTCTCCCAAGTCACCACCTTGGGCTTGGACCATCTCCTCAAACTTAGCCAGCGCTTGACCATTTTCAAGGTGTTGGCGAACTTCTTCAACTGTTTTATTTACATTTGCCAGGCCAAGCATAATTTGAGCCAATTCACAGATGAAGTGGGTAATATCCTGACGGCCTTGTCCTTGTAAAATCTCCAGTGCTTCAAGGATTTCCAAACGATTTCCAATAGCTCGTCCCAAAGGTTGGCTCATATCCGTAATCACTGCTACCGTCTTTCGACCAACGGCCTTACCAAGTTCTACCATGGTTTGAGCCAGTTCACGCGCCTCATCAACCGTCTTCATGAAGGCACCCTCACCGACAGTTACATCTAGCAAAATAGCATCCGCTCCTGCCGCAATTTTCTTGCTCATCACCGAACTCGCAATCAAAGGAATCGTATCGACAGTTGCGGTCACATCACGGAGCGCATAGAGAAGCTTGTCAGCTTTGACCAGCTGGTCTGATTGCCCAATGACAGATACACCAATGTCCTGTACCTGACGAATAAAATCCTCTTGACTACGTTCTACTTGATAGCCCTTGATAGACTCCAATTTATCAATTGTTCCACCTGTATGACCAAGACCACGACCACTCATTTTTGCCACAGGCACACCAAAACTAGCAACAAGGGGAGCTAAAATCAAGGTCACCTTATCACCAACACCACCAGTAGAATGCTTGTCAACCTTAACCCCATCAATAGCGGATAAATCAAACTCTTGCCCAGTCTTGACCATCTTCATGGTCAAATCAAAGATTTCTCTAGTTGTCATTCCTTTAAAATAAACAGCCATAGCAAAGGCAGACATCTGATAATCAGGAACAGTTCCTGACACATAGCCTTCGACTAACCACTCAATTTCACTTGAAGTTAGTTCTTGCCCGTCTCGTTTTTTTTGGATTAAATCAACTGCTCTCATTCTTTCACACTTCTAAGGATGTAGTATCCCTTATCTTTTTTGACAATCTCACAATTGCCAAACACATCTTCCATCTTAGACTTGGCACTTGGAGCCCCTTGTTTTTTCTGTATAACGATTGTTAAATCGCCACCAGTTTCCAAGAAATCTTTACTTTTCTCAATGATTTCATGAACCACTTGCTTGCCCGCACGGATAGGGGGGTTGGAAATAACATGGTCAAAATGTCCTTCAACTTGTTCATAGATGTTGGACTGGAAAATCGTCGCTTCTACTTTATTTCGTTCAGCATTTTGTCGTGCCAAATCCAAGGCACGATTGTTGATATCGACCATGGTCGCCTGAACTTCATAAGCCTTAGCTAAGGACAAGCCCAAAGGTCCGTAACCACAGCCTACATCAAGGACAGTTTCTCCTTGGTTGACCTCAAGACACTTGAGCAAGAGTTGACTTCCAAAGTCAACCATTTTCTTGCTAAAAACACCCGCATCTGTCAAAAAGGTCATTTTTTCTCCCAACAACTCCGCTCTCAACTCATGAATGTCGTGAGCAGCGTCAGGATTTTCTGCATAATACATTTTACTCATGAAACTATTTTACCATAATTTGACTCAAATTGTAAATCGTTTACAAATTGATAATAAAACGAAAAAGACTGAAGAAAGCTAGTAAGTAAAACCTTTTCTTCAATCTCTTTCAACACTTATAAATGAATGATAAAGCATTTAGAACTAGAAATATAATAGTCAGGATAAAACAAAAAGTTTATCATCTATAATCAGGCGCATTTTTATTACGATTGCTTAACCTTACAATACTTTATTATCAACAACATTCCCAACAAAATGTTTAAATAAAAGCCCAACTGATAAGTTTTCGTTAGGATTTCCCAACTTGTCCAAAGTCGTATCAAATCTTCTATTGACATGCGGAAGAAATAACCCTCTGTAGCAATCCATAGGACTAAAAAGAAATAACTACCAGCAGCAAGCCATTTCGTCCACCGCTTTTTTAGGAAGAAAGCAATCAAGAGCGAACAGATAAAGACAACTGTTATAATGGCATGTTCCATCAAAAAAGTAAAACCGTAATAGATTTCCACAAAACGTCTACCATTATCCGCATTCGCTCCTTTTATAAAAGGTAGAGCAAAACTTACAATAAAACAGAGCTCCAATATGTAACCTTTTAAGATTTTCATAGTACACCTCCTATAAGTTGTGAACTAAAAATTCTCCTTTATTAGCTTATAAATCAGTGGAATCTATCCCCTACTTCATCATTAAATTGTTCAGCCTCTATCTATCTCTATTATACGATATTAGCTAAATTCCCAAACTAAGTTCCATCGCTAATTCAAGTGGAAGTTAGTCTGATAAAAACCCTAAAAACCAGTGGCA
>NZ_JALDTZ010000026.1 GCF_023109105.1 Streptococcus mitis | reverse complement strand
ATCATCATAAGTTAATTTCATAATAAAAACACCCCAAAAGTTAGATTTTTTCTGTCTAACTTTTGGGGTGCAGTTCAAAATCAGCGTTTTTCTTATGTATTGATTCGTATTGAATGCTTACTTCACCTCTGTAATTGTCAAGTATTAAACCTATATTTCTTTTAATATTTTACCAAATAATTCTTCTAACTTCCCTAAGTCTCCATAGACAGTTCCGTCCATATAAAGGTTGTAAACTTCATCATCTTGTTCCACTCGTATTTGTGCAGAATACCCTTTTGATAATGCTAAGGAACGAATAACTTCTCGTTGAGTTCGTCCATTACCTTCTCGAAAGGGATGGAAATAATTAAGATTATCAAGAATTTTTGCTAAATGTTTAATGATCTCATCTTTTGAGTTGGCAGTTTGATAATAGGAGTGAATGAGATGATTTATATAGGTTTCTGCAGCATTAAACGACTGTATCGACATAAAAGGATTACCACTTTTAGAGATATTCACCTTGCGATATTGTCCTGACCAGGCATAAACATCCTGAAACAAATAGTTATGAATGGCTAAAATATTACTCATGGAATAGACTTCAATGGCTTTCAAGCGCAAGTCTGCAAGTCTTTTAGTAACGAATAAGTGTTCATTTCGGTAGGCTTCTTCAATATTTGTAACATTTTGTTTATTGATTAAGACTGTGGAATTTGGATAGGTATATTCGTGATTAGGGTCAATGTACTTATAGCTTTCGTATTGATTTTTAACCAATATTCAATTCCTTTCGTCTATTGACAACATAAGTTTTTAAATCAATCACATCTTGAACAGTAGGTTCATAATTTTCAATCATTGATGATCCAATAGCATACCAGACGGTATCGAAATCTGAAAAATTATCAAAAGGAATCCCTAAAATTGTTAATTCTTCTTTATTTACATCAAGAGTCATGTCACATCTCCTTATATAATGTTACCTTTATTATACCATAAAATCGGTATTTTACCTAAAGGGATAGAGACTATAAGATATATTATGTTTAATGTAGATTTATGATAAAATAGTTTTATTATGAAAAGAAATAACAGAGGTATAGCATGGAGCCATATATTACAGAAGCTTTAGTAAAAGCAGGGTTGAATTGGGAACTCTAACATTTAAGGGAACAACAACACTAGTGAATAGTAAAATTCAATCATTAAAGGAAGAACGTAACGCCGATAAATTACGAAATACTTATGATGAAATTGTAAATGAGTTACTTTCGGAACGAGAACAGGCAATCAGAATTGCTCAGGCATATAAAGAAGAATATGAAAAAGTACATATTGATGATAAAGATATTGAGTATTTGCACAACACTTTAGAACGGGTTATTTCTCTTCTATCTTCATTTACTAATGTTGAAGATGGGAAAGAAGATTCAATGAAACAATTGGTTGCTCTACTTAATAAGGATACTTTAAAGACTATGCAACTATTAGGATTTAATTACAAGGAGGCAATAGGAGAACCTTTAACGGAGGTTTGCTCAAATGCTATAAGAAATAAATTAGGAAGTCTATCATCTAATAAAAACGTACGTAACAAAAAATAATTGAACCAATGGTGTGAACTTTTTGGTAAAATCTAGCTCAATTTGTGTATTTTTAGGGTAAAATTCACACCATTCAACTGAAATTGATTCAAATTAGATGAAATTTTGTTTTCTGTAAATGTGGGAAAACATTGATTTTAAGCGGATATTGAAACTTATTCAAATAAAAGTGTTTCCAACCAGGTCTTAAGAAAGCTCGTAAAGCATCACAATTTAGTAAACGTTAATTCGAAAGAATTATTATACTTAGAAAGAGCACCTTTTGGGGTGTTCTTTTTTATGCTTCCATACTAAATTGGTGCAATTGACACAGTTGTTGCTACTTTAGACGCTTACAAATGTGGCTACAATCTGACAAAGTCAGTTGCCTCAAAACGTTAATCAACACGATTATATCAACGTTTCGAAACACTTCATGGTTCACACCAAGGAGTGTTTGCTTCTCTCATCTTCTCACGATATCTCTCATATGGTATAATGAGGTAAGGAATGTTTCTCATTTCAGACGAGTTTATGGTGTTCAAGGGAAACCTACCTGAATTGTCAAGGAGCTAGTGTCCATTGCTCGGATTGGGCGTTCTCTCGTAGTTCATTTGATTCTAATTGCTTAGAAAGCATCTGGTGTGGGAGAACATTGTGATTTCAATGCAATGTCTCGTATGCTAGGTAGGAAAATTGGAATACAGGATAAGTTAGTAGGTGAGAAGAGTATTTCTGTTAGCCTCCTTCCTATACATGTTAACAGCTATCCTCGATAAAAGGAGATTGTAGATTGATTTTATTAGTGTTAGGGATTTTGGTTTTGCTCATTCTAATTTTTAAAAGGAAACAGAAAACTGGTAAAAAATCTGAAGGAAATTCCAAGAATAAAAATTGGATATTAATAGGTTGCTTATCCGTAGTTATCCCCATTGCAATCCTAACGGTGATTAGCCCTGTTCTTTCTCTAATGGATATGTGGGGGCTATTTGCCCATGTAAGTCGAACTGAGATTGAGCAAGCTGTGCATCGTTCTTATCAAAATTACGGTCTTACAGGACAGTTTGAGTTAGAAAAATACGAGAAAAACTATACAAGCGAGGGAGGATTTATAATCCATGGTACCTATAGTGAAACTATAGCTGGTAAAACCTATCAGGCTAAGAGTCGTTTCGAATACTATACTCGTTTTTCTTCGGAAAATAAAACATATAGAAAGACAGATGTAGAGGTTGATTACAAAAATTATAAAAAAATTTATAATGTTTTCCCAGAATTAGCCTATTTAGGGATTGAAGTTAGTCCAGGCACCAGCGAATTTTTAAAAACACTGGACAGTTCAATCAAAGATCCTCAACTGTCTGATTTGAAGTATCAAGGTATTCGTTTTGAATTTAATAGCCAATCTGACAATATCCATCTTTATAATGAAATATTAGAGGAAAATCAAAGTAAGGGCCAAGCTCTGCAAGGAATGTATCCCATGGATGCTCAATATCTTTTCCAAAAAGAGATTTTTATACCGACATTTGAATTTCAGTATTTCGTTCCAAAAGAAAAAAGAGATCTCTTATACTATGACTATCTTAAAGAGTTTGAGACGCTCATGAAGGAATTTTTTGCTAACCAACCCTTGCCAAGAGGTCTTTATGCTGTAAAGATTGCTAAATATAAAGAGGATAAACTTGTCAATGATAGTGGTGTATACTATGTGAGGATTGAAAATCGTCAAGTTGTAAAGCTGTTACAAAAATTAGAGTAGGAGTCGCTAGGGCTAGGTCAGTCTAACAATATTTTTACTAAGAAGAGAAGGGGGAGATTTGTTAGCTTATCCAAGATTTTAGCTGGAGTCAACATACAAAAAATTGAGTGTGGATAATGATGGGAGGGGATTTGAAATGATCAGTTTAGAGTTGCTGTCTGAAGAAAATAGTCTAGATGTCTATTCTTTTGAAAAAGAAAATCGGGAGTATTTTGAGCGAAATTTACCTCCTAGACCAGCTAACTATTTTGATTTAGAAGATTTTAAAGAAATTACAAGGGAATTGTTAACGGAACAAAGGAATCGTGATGTCTATATGCATCTTATTAGAGATTCGCAAGGTGTTATGGTCGGGAGAATTAATTTAAGTGTTTTAGAGAATAATCGAAAAACAGCAGAGCTTGGGTATAGGATTGGGGAAAATGTTAGCAATTTAGGTTATGCAAGCGAAGCGGTTAAACTCGTTTTAGACAAGGCGTTTACTACTTATGGTTTTAATAGAGTCATTGCAGGAACGGCAAGGGATAATCTGGCTTCTCAGAGGGTGCTTTTAAAAAATGGCTTCACCTTTAGTAGGGTTATAGAAAATGACTTACACATTCATAATGAGTGGGTTCATACAGCAGTATTTGAGATAAGGAGACCATAATATCATCATTTCCAGTCTATTAACAAGGTTAATGGAGTTATATTCTTTCCAGACACTCAAGAATTTTCTCTTGGATGTCTTTATTTGTTCAGAAAGGATAAGATTATCTGTTAAAATTTGATTTTCCCAGTGGACAATCGTTCACTTTTTTTATATAATAAAACTAAACCAAATTGGTTGATTTTTGAGAGTGTGAATTCAATCGTCGATTTGTCTTTCTAAGGGAGATAATGTCCATTAAAGCATCACACTAGGAGGTGAATCATGTACCAACCAGAAAAACTCAAGGCTCGAAGAAAAGAGTTAAAATTGACACAGAAGGAAATTGCAGAGGAGTTGGGGATTAGTTTTCAGGCTTATTCGGCTTGGGAACGCGGGGTCAAGGAACCATCCAAGGAAAAGGTGGCCCAGTTAGAAAACATTTTAAAAGTACCCAAGGGCTATTTCACCCAGATAGAGATTGTCCGTCTCTACCATAGCCTCTCCAAGCAAGGGAAGGAAAAGGTTGTACTCTATGCTCGCAACCTAGCTCAAGAGGAAGAAGCTCAGAAAGTGACGACTATGCCAGAGCGGCTTTACGAGTACCGTGTCTACGAACGTATGTCAGCAGGTATTGGGGCTTCGGTTTACGATGACCAGAATTTTGATACTGTTTACTTTAATGAGGAGTTGGCTCATGATTTTGCGTCCTGGGTGTCTGGGGACTCCATGGAACCCAAATACCAAAATGGTTCGGTGGCCCTGATTCGAGAGACAGGATTTGACTGTGATGGGGCGGTTTATGCAGTGGTTTGCAACAACCAGACCTATATCAAGCGGGTCTATCGAGAGGAAGATGGCCTGCGTCTGGTCTCTATCAATCCTAAATACAAGGACATTTTCATCTCCTATGAGGAAGATCCTCGGATTGTAGGGATTATCGTTGGGAACTTTGTGCCAATGGAGGGTTAGCCTATGGGCTACTTTGATTATTCCAGAGAGCCTAAAAGTGACATTGCCTTTGTTGATATGAAATCATTTTATGCCAGTGTCGAGTGTGTGAAAAGGGGCTTGCATCCGCTGAAAACTTCGCTTTGTGTCATGAGTCGCGCGGATAATTCAACTGGCCTGATTCTAGCCTCCTCTCCCCTCTTTAAGAAGATTTTTGGCAAGTCAAATGTTGGCCGGGCTTATGATTTGCCTTTTGATATTAAGACCCGCAAATTTTCCTACTATAATGCTCGAAAGCAAGGGTTACCTACCGATTCAGACTATGTTCGCTACATCGAAGATTGGGCTCAAGTGACCTTGATTGTGCCTCCTAGGATGGATGAGTACATAGCGGTCAATATGGAAATCCAACGAATCTTTCAAAATTATGGCAGTCCAGATGATATTTATCCCTACTCTATTGATGAGGGCTTTATCGACCTGACTAGTTCACTTAATTATTTCATCCCAGATAAGAGTCTCTCTCGCAAAGACAAGCTGGATTTGCTTTCTGCTCGCATTCAGAGGGATATTTGGAGGCGGACAGGGATTTACTCTACAGTGGGCATGTCAAATGCCAACCCTTTAATGGCCAAGTTGGCTCTGGATAATGGAGCCAAGCACACTCCGACCATGAGGGCCAACTGGTCTTACCAGGATGTGGAAGAGAAGGTCTGGGCCATTCCAAAGATGACGGATTTTTGGGGAATTGGCAGGCGGATGGAGAAACGCTTGCATACTCTGGGGATTTTTTCCATCAAGGAATTGGCAACCAGCAATCCAGATCAGCTAAAGAAAGCTCTCGGTCAGGCTGGCCTGCGTTTGTGGTTTCATGCTAACGGGATTGACGAGAGCAATGTTCATAAGTCCTATAAAGCTAAGTCCCAAGGTTTGGGAAATTCTCAAATCTTGCCGAGAGACTACGTGAAGCTAAGGGATATTGAAATTATTCTCCGAGAAATGGCTGAGCAGGTGGCTATTAGATTGAGAAGGGCGGGTAAGAAAACAACTCTTGTCTCTATCTATCTTGGTTTCTCTAAACAGGAGGTCAGGCCGTCTATTCACACACAAATGAAGGTCGAACCTACCAATAATACTGCGGTCTTAACGGATTATGTTTTGAAGCTATTTCATAATAAATACACTTCTGGAGCGGTTAGAAGTGTCGGAGTCAACTATTCAAGCTTTGTAGACGAGTCCTTTGGTTTTATATCTCTCTTTGATGATGTTGACAAGTTAGAAAAAGAAGAAAGGCTCCAGACGGCTATTGACTCTATTCGGGAAGAATTTGGTTTCACCTCCCTTTTAAAAGCCAATGCACTAGAAGAAACCTCTAGGAGCCTTGCCAGAAGCAAGCTGATTGGGGGACATTCTGCTGGAGGATTAGATGGATTAAAATGATTGATCGTTCTTATTTACCTTTTCAATCTGCGCGAGACTATCAAGATCCAGGTATGCAGAAGTGGATGGGATTTTACCTTTCAGAACATACTAGTTCGCTGAGTGAAGAAAAAAATCGGGTTGATTTTTCAACGGATTTGGCCCCAGTTGAGAAGTTACACCTGCTTTCTCAGCTTTATGTTGGCCAACTAAAGGGAAGTTTTGTGGTCAAGGAAAAGAAGCAGAAAACCACGATTATCGGTGAGGTGAGAGAGTTATCACATCAGATCCTATCTATTAGGACAAATGAGGGATATAAGCTGGTAGAGATTGCAGATGTCCTCGAAATTCGACTGTGGGAGGAGGAACTTTATGACTAGAAAAGAGCTGTATGAAAACAAGCTACAGATGGATTATTTTTCAGATAACTATATTCGTTTTGAAGAGGATTTTCAAAAATACTCTGCCATGAACATCCCCTTGACTTTTTTGATTGATGGCATCCTACGAACCATGGCGATGAATCAGAAAAACTACTTTGTCTTAAACAAGGAAAATGCCAAGGATGGGCGGGAGCATCGCTTTTATTTTAGGGTGGTAACGGAAAAAGCGTGTCCCAGAAATAGAACCTATGTATATGCTGGGGTTAAAAATAGTGGTCAGTAGTGCCTGTCTGTGGTAAATGTATCATTTTTCAACACGTCATGTTTCCTATCATGAGGTGTTTTTCTATTTAGGTCAAAATTAATCAAAAAATCTCACTATTCATTAGGCTAAAGGAAACCTAAGCATAGCGAGATTGTAAATTATAGTAGGGATTGTATCGCCTCTTCAATTTGTTTTGGGTCTGTTTTTGAAGAGAAGCGTTCAAAGACTTGCCCATCTCGACCGATGAGAAACTTAGCGAAATTCCATTCGATTCGTTTTCCTAGTGGGCCAGATTTTTGCTCTTTTAACCAGACATAGAGAGGATCTGCTTCCTTACCGTTGACCTTGATCTTGGCAAAACGTGGGAAGCTGGTCTGGTAATGTAGGCTACAGAAGGTATTGATTTCCTCTGCGCTGCCTGGTGCTTGTCCCATAAACTGATTGCAAGGGAAGTCTAAAATCTCAAACCCTTGTTCTTGATAGCGGTCATAGAGTTCTTGGAGACCTTGGTACTGGGGCGTTAAACCGCATCCAGTAGCAGTGTTGACAACCAAGAGAACCTTACCACGATAGGCATCTAGTGGAGTTTCTTGATTGTCTTGGCTCAAAACTGAAAAATCGTATAGCGAAGTCATTGATTGCTTTTCTCCTTCTGTTTGGTATTTTTAGGAGTTTTCTCCTCTTGTAGTGATAGAAATCCGTAGGTCAGGGTTCCGAAGATACTACCGATAATCAACCCATACATCAGGAAAGGAACACTTTTATCGAATTGCATGAGCAACTTCCCGAAATCTGAAAGTGACATCTGCTGAACGAAGACTTTATGAAAGATGAGTAAGGTAAAGAGACTGATCTGAATACCGATAAACACAATCCAACTCCGAAATTTGATTTGGCCTTTGCTGTAGGTTTTGAGGATGATTTCTGACTTGTCATCTTTTTCCAGATGGAGTTCTTTGACGGCTCTCTGAGTTTTTAAGGTAATGAAAAAAATGAGTCCAGAGTAAACATAGGGCATGGCATAGCGAACGGCCTCTATGAAGCGTCCAAATAATAGATAAAACAAGAAGAGGAAGAAGGAAGAATAAACGATTTTAACCATAGAACGGGCACAAGCCTTGTAGATAATCTCTTGTCGGCATTCGTCAAAAGGACCCTGAATGTGAAAGAGATTTCGAAGTAGGCGAGTGGTTAAGTCTTCTTTTTTCATGTTAGTAATCTCCTAAATGAGCGGTTTTACTGACTTTCTTTTACGAATTGATAGAGATAATAAAGATAAGTGATAGAAGAAAGGATAGCGATAGTTAACAGTAAATAGTATTTCCAGCTGATTGAGATGAGCATCAGTTGTGGCAAAGATATAATCATAAAGCATAGTGCTAAGTTGAGTATGCGCGTTTTTTGGGAGTTAATCTTTAGATAAGTCAGTCCTTTGTTAAGGGCTGGAATAAAGACTAGTCCGAGGAATATCTCGCTGATTGGCAAGTTCCCTGAAACGATGATGAAGATGAGCAGAGAACTGAACAAAATATGATAGGTCAGTAAAGTTAGTAATGATTTCATAGGTACCTCCTAATCCTGGTCTTTTTTAGCTCTTGCAATACGAAGTGAGTCGACAATATGCATCATCACTCCGAAAAAGAAAGCTCCCAGTATAGTTTTAAAAATATGTTTTGTATTTAGAAGAGAACTGATAAAATTTGGATTCTCACTTGTTAGGGTATCAATGAGTGGAATTATAAAAAATATCACTGTTCCATAAATCGAACCTGCTTTCAGACCAGGATGACGTAACTGTTTCTTTTCTTTTTTCATGAGTTTTCTCCTAATCCTCATCTGGATCTTTCTTGGCTTTTGCAATGCGACGGGAGATGAGGAACTGTATGCTCGCTCCGAAGAAGATAGAACCAAGAATGCTTGATACACCATTTCTTATAGTGAGAAGAGACTGGAAATAGTCCTGACCTTCACCTATGAGTATACCGAGAAGAGGAGTTATAAAAAACATCCATAGACCAAAGAACAAACCTGCTTTCAGACCTGGGTAGTGTAGTTGCTTGCTCTCTTTCTCACTCAGCATATCTGGTTCAATAGTTGTAATCCCTGTTTTTTTCATTTGGTAGGTGACATAGCCAGCAGCGATGAGGGCAATCCCTAAAATCAGAGGAGGATAGATTAGAGCCACTTCTTGAGGGTATTTATAGGCCAGAAGGAGTGGGATAAGATTTCCAAAAATCATCAGATAAAAGAGGACGATAAAGACTTGATTGCCGATACGATCGGCCTCGCGCCGTTTGTATTCATCAAGGGGACCAGAGATACCGTATGTGCGTTTGATCAGTTTTTCAGTGAAGGTTTCTTTTTTCATGAGTTGGCTCCTTTTTTAAAAATTATCCTCCCAAAAGAGACTGTTGAGGTCAGTTTGGAGGCTACGGGCGAGATTGAGACAGAGTTCCAGGGTTGGATTGTACTTGTCGTTTTCAATCATATTGATGGTTTGTCTCGAGACACCGATATCCTTGGCGAGTTCGAGCTGGGAAATGCCCAGTTCCTTGCGAAATTCTTTCACACGATTCATCTGTTCTCCTTTCTGATTTGTGTCGTATATATTTGACCATATTATATTCTTCTATGGAGTGGATGTCAAGCATATTTGACATATTTCTTAAAGAAATCTTACTTGGCTAAATTCCCAAACTAAGTTCCATCGCTAATTCAAGTGGAAGTTAGTCTGATAAAAACCCTAAAAAACAGTGGCAATCCGTGTCAAGGTAAGTTCCACTGGTTTTAATAATGCTTGGTTTTATAGCTTTTGTAGCCGAAAGGAATCGAAAAAAAGAGCGCACAAAATCCTCTCATCTGAAAGCGTT
>NZ_JALDTZ010000025.1 GCF_023109105.1 Streptococcus mitis | reverse complement strand
TACCATAGTCCGTACGGGATTCGAACCCGTGTTACCGCCGTGAAAAGGCGGTGTCTTAACCCCTTGACCAACGGACCGGAGTTGTTATTTTCAACTCTTACTATTATACCGACTTTTTCTCCTTTGTCAACTACTTTTTTAAACTTTTTTAATTAATTTTACAACAGCTTCAGTTCGAGCGGTGTGTGGGAACATGTCGACTGACTGGATATAGTGGACATTGTAGACTTCTACCAAACGTACTAAATCCCTTGCCAATGTTGAAACATTACAAGAAATATAGACCATTTTTTCTGGTACATAGGTAAGAATTGTATCTAATAACTTGTCATCCAGACCTGTACGTGGTGGATCCACGATCAGAGCATCTGCTCGGTAGCCTTCCTTATACCAGAGAGGAATAATCTCTTCTGCGGTTCCAGCTTCGTAATGTGTATTATCAAATCCCATTCTTTTAGCATTTCGCTTAGCATCTTCAATGGCTTCTGGAATAATATCCATACCTCTGAGTGTTTTAACTTTCTTTGCGAAGGCGAAACCAATCGTACCAACTCCACAATAAGCATCAATCAAATGGTCTTCTTTATCAACATTCAGCGCTTTTACTGCCTCACTATAGAGGACTTCTGTTTGTTCAGGATTTAGTTGATAGAAAGCTCGTGGTGATAGTGAAAATTCATAATCGAGTACACCTTCTTGAATACTCTCTTCTCCCCAGATAATCTCTGTCTTTTCGCCATAAATCTCACTGGTTTTAGCTGTATTTGTATTCACAGCTACCGTCACAATCTCTGGAAAATCTTTAACCAAGTCTTTTACCAGTTGGGTTAAATTAAGCTGGCGGTTCGTAACTATAATAATCTGAACCTGTCCAGTCTTTCTTGCTCGTCGAACCATTATAGTTCTAACACCTAGAACTTTTCTCTCATCCGTGATTGGAATTTGGTGATAAGTAAGTAATTCTGCTAGGCGATTAGCAATCACTTGAGTTTCCTTGTCTTGTACCAGACAGTCTTTCAACTCTACTAAATAGTGAGAGTTTTGTGCATACAAGCCCGCCTTGACCTGATTTTTAAATTTTCGAGTCTGAAATTGTAACTTAGCACGGTAGTACTTTGGTTCCTGCATACCAATCGTCGGGCGGATTTCATAATTTTCATATCCTGCAGGAGCAAATTTTTTCAGCGCTTGATAAAGCAAGTCCGTCTTGAACTCCAGCTGCTTATCATAATGCAGGTGCATGATTTGACAGCCTCCGCATTCATTGTAAATAGTACAAGCTGGCACAACTCGAAATTTAGACTTCTTGTTGACCTTTAGCAATTTTGCTTCAACAAAGTTGCGTTTAATAGAAGTAATCTGACAATAGATATCTTCTCCTTTAAGAGCACCAGGCACAAAGACTAATGTTTTTTGATAAAAGCCGATTCCCTCACCATTAATTCCCATGCGCTTGATTTTTAATGGTATTTTTTGTTTCACTTTCAGATTCATACCCCTATCTTATCACATTTTGAGTTATAATAGAACTATGAAAATCACAAAACTTGAAAAGAAAAAAAGACTCTATCTGATGGAGCTTGATAATGACGACAAATTCTACATTACTGAAGATACAATTGTTCGCTTTATGTTATCGAGAGATAAAGTGATAAGCCAAGAGGAATTGAAGGAGATTCAGGAATTTGCTCAATTTTCTTATAGTAAAAATCTAGCTCTCTACCACCTATCCTTTAAAGCTCGCACTGAAAAAGAAGTCAGAGAATATCTGAAAAAATACGATATTGATGAAAACGTAGTTTCTCAAGTCATTATTAATCTTAAAGAAGATAAGTGGATTAATGATGCTCAGTACGCTTATGCTATCATCAACGCCAATCAGCTTTCAGGAGACAAGGGACCTTATGTATTGATTCAGAAACTAACACAAAAAGGGGTTCCAAAATCTACTATAGAAGAGAACTTGAAAGAATTTGATTTTTCTGAAGTTGCTCAACGTGTAGCTAATAAACTATTGAAAAAATATGAAGGAAAACTTCCAGCTCGTGCCTTGCAAGATAAGATTATCCAGAATATGACCAACAAGGGTTTTTCCTATTCTGATGCTAAAAGTGCCTTTGATCAGTTGGATAGTCAAGTTGACCAAGAAACGACTCAGGAACTCATCTTCAAGGAACTTGATAAGCAATATGCTAAGTATGCCCGAAAATATGAAGGATACGAACTTAAACAGCGTTTAACTCAAGTTTTAGCACGAAAAGGATACGATTTTTCGGATATAGCAAGCGCTCTCAGAGAATATCTTTAATATTTTCATGTAAAATTCACAGATTTTAGGTAATTTTATGATACAATAGTAAACGATAAACTTATAAATTGTAGAAAGTTGGTTAGTTATGAAGCTTCCAAAAGAAGGCGACTTTATTACAATTCAAAGTTATAAGCATGATGGGAGTCTCCACCGAACTTGGCGGGACACCATGGTACTAAAAACAACAGAAAACGCCATTATTGGTGTCAACGATCATACACTGGTTACCGAAAGTGATGGTCGTCGTTGGGTCACTCGAGAACCGGCTATTGTTTACTTTCACAAGAAATATTGGTTTAATATCATTGCCATGATTCGTGATAATGGAATTTCCTACTATTGCAATATGGCTAGCCCCTACTATCTGGATGAAGAAGCACTGAAGTATATTGATTACGATTTGGATGTTAAAATTTTTACAGATGGAGAGAAACGTCTCTTGGACGTTGAGGAGTATGAGCGTCACAAACGCAAAATGAATTATTCCGATGACTTGGACTATATTTTAAAAGAACATGTCAAAATTCTTGTTGATTGGATTAACAATGGACGAGGTCCTTTCTCAGAAGCCTATGTAAACATTTGGTACAAGCGCTATGTAGAACTAAAGAATCGGTAAAGTTGTCAAACTGGGGTTAAGACCCCGGTTTTTTTATTTTAAAAACCCAGCTTGACAGCTGGGCTTATCCTTATATATCTAATTTCGTAACAGTAAATTTGATGTGGGAATAGTCTTTTTCAACATCCTTATCCAGCAAGAATGCTGTAGCGTCCTTCTTAACTTGAACCAGGTCGATATTCTGAGCTTGGGCTGCATAGACACAACCGCAATAACATTGACGGTAGATGTCATACTCTTCACACATCTCTACTGAACGTTTATAGCCTTGATTTTTCTTGAAATCACTTGGAAGATAGTGGGTTGTATAAATTTTTTGCACATCGATTCCGATGCTATTAATAGTTTGAGAATTCTTATGAGGACTGATGGTCAAAGCTGAGCCAAAGTAGTCAAATCCCAAGTCCATAGCCACTTGCGCTGTTTTATCCAGTCTATAGTCAAAGCAAACCTTGCAACGGTCGCCACCTTCTGGCTCCTCCTCTAGTCCCCTAACTAATTTTCGGTATTCATTGGGTTCGTAGGGAGCTTCTAGGTACTGAACCGTATTTCCTGTCCGCTCATTAAAATCACTAACAAATTTCTTGGTGACGTAAGCCCGCTTATGGTATTCTGCCTTGGGATGGATATTAGAATTGGCAAAATAAATGGTCACGTCTGCATACTTGGTCAAATATTCTAGAGTATAGGTACTGCAAGGGGCACAGCAAACATGCATGAGAATGGTTGGCCGTTGCTCATTTTTCTCCCACACTTGTACCATCTTCTGCATGACACGGTCATAATTAATCTTCTGATTGGGGTTCATCTTGCTCAGAATTTCTTCTACATCGATCATGTTCTTCTCCTTTTTCTAGTCTTATTTTATCATATAAGTTAGGAGAGCTCAAATCTATTTAGAAGTGAATAGCATAAAAAGGAGGGGTAGGCATTCCCTCCTTTTGTGTTTTTTATAAGTTGTTTTCTATGGAAATCTTACATCATCCCACCCATCATGCTTGGATCCATGGCTGGAGCTGGGGCTGCTGGTTCTGGTTTATTGGCTACAACTGCTTCCGTAGTCAAAATCAAGCTGGCTACAGATGCTGCATTTTGAAGGGCAGAACGGCTAACCTTAACTGGGTCGATGATTCCTTCTTCAATCATGTTGACCCACTCGCCAGTTGCTGCGTTGAAGCCTGTGCCAACTTCAGCATTTTTCAAACGATCGATAACGATAGATCCTTCAAATCCTGCATTGTGCGCAATCTGACGAACAGGTTCTTCCAAAGCACGGAGAACAATATTGCGGCCTGTCGCTTCATCTCCTGCCAACTCCAAATCAGCCACGGCTGGGATAACATTTACAAGAGCTGTTCCACCACCTGCAACGATTCCTTCTTCAACAGCTGCACGAGTAGCGTTAAGGGCATCTTCAATGCGAAGTTTCATTTCTTTCAACTCAGTTTCAGTTGCGGCTCCGACCTTAATAACCGCTACACCACCTGACAATTTTGCCAAGCGTTCTTGCAATTTTTCACGGTCAAATTCAGAAGTTGTGGTTTCGATTTGAGACTTGATAACTGCAACACGGTGAGAAATCGCTTCAGGATTTCCAGCACCTTCTACGATAACAGTGCTATCTTTGTCCACAGTTACTTTCGCTGCTTGACCAAGTGCTTCAATTGTCGCATCTTTCAACTCAAGACCAAGATCTTCTGTGATAACTGTTCCGCCTGTTAAGATGGCAATGTCCTCAAGCATGGCTTTGCGACGGTCACCAAAACCAGGTGCCTTGACTGCCACCACGTTGAAGGTTCCACGAATCTTGTTCAAAACAAGAGTTGGAAGAGCTTCACCATCTACATCATCCGCAATAATCAAGAGTGGACGATTGCTTTGGAGAATGCTTTCCAAAAGTGGCAAGATTTCTTGGATATTGGAAATTTTCTTGTCTGTAATCAAAATGTACGGATTTTCAAGGTCAGCCACCATTTTTTCGCTATCTGTCACCATGTACTGTGAAAGGTAACCACGGTCAAACTGCATTCCTTCTACGACTTCAAGCTCTGTTTCCATACCACGTGACTCTTCGATAGTGATGACTCCATCTTTGCCAACTTTTTCCATGGCTTCAGAGATGTACTCACCAACTTTTTCAGAACGAGAAGATACGGCTGCAACTTGAGCGATAGCTTCTTTGTTGGCAACAGGGATGGCGTTGTTTTTCAAGGCTTCAACTGCTGCAGCAACTGCTGTTTCAATTCCACGACGAATGCCGATTGGATTGGCACCTGCTGTGACGTTTTTGATTCCTTCACGGACAATTGCTTGGGTCAAAACAGTTGCAGTTGTAGTCCCATCACCTGCAATATCATTGGTTTTTGAAGCTACTTCTGATACCAATTTGGCACCCATATTTTCAAAATGGTCTTCTAACTCGATTTCTTTTGCAATGGTCACACCGTCATTGGTAATCAAGGGTGAACCGAATGATTTTTCAAGAACGACATTACGACCTTTTGGTCCCAAGGTTACTTTAACAGTGTCCGCAAGGATATCGACACCACGAACCATAGCTGAACGGGCATCAGATGAAAATTTAATTTCTTTTGACATACTTACTTTCTCCTTCTATTCTTCAATGATAGCCAAGATGTTCGCTTCGCCTACGATGATGTACTTTTCATCGCCATCTTTGACATCAAGACCTGCGTGAGCTTCAACCAAGACACGGTCTCCAGCTTTAACACTTGGAGCAACTAAGTCACCGTTCAAGGTACGAACACCTTGTCCAGTAGCCACAACTTGAGCTGTTTTGGTTTTTTCTTGGGCTGAACCTGCGAGGACAAAACCTCCAACAGTTTGTTCTTTTTCTTCGATTTTTAAGACCACACGGTCCCCTAATGGTTTCAACATCTGATTTCCTCCATAATGAGATAGATAGTATTAGCACTCTTTATATCTGAGTGCTAAATCATAGTTCTATTGTATCACTTGGTCAGAAATAGTCAAGAAAAAAGTCTGACTTTCTCAAGATAAAAAGCCTGAGACCAACTCAGACTTTTTAATGTTTAAAATGGTAGTTCTTCCTCTTCCAAAACCAAGTCCGCTAACTCTTGATCTGCGTTATTTTCACGCATAGCACGTTGGGCACGACTTTCCAGAAGTTGGAATCCTGTAACAAGCACTTCGGTCACATAATTCATTTGACCATTTTTCTCAAAACGACGGGTACGCAATTCCCCATCAACGGAAATGAGACTACCTTTGGTTGCGTAGCTTGCCAAGGTTTCTGCTAGTCTACCCCAAAGGACCATATTAACAAAATCGGCTTCGCGTTCCCCGTTTTGGTCTTTGTAACGACGGTTGACTGCAATAGTCGCTCGCGCTACTGACTTGTCATTGTTGGTTTTGTGCAATTCTGGTGTAGACGTTAAACGTCCAATTAAGATAACTTTATTATACATATTTTCTTCCTCCTACTTATCTATTCGTAGGAAATCAAAAAAAGTTACAGAAATTTGTAACTTTTCAAGGAAATTTTTTAGTTTTTATGAACCATGAAACCTGTCGCCTGTTGATTGGCCATAATGGTCATATCTGTAATCTGAACACGACGAGGTTGACTGGTCACATAGACTACTGTGTCTGCAATATCCTGAGCTTGCAAGGCTTCGATTCCTTGGTAAACGGACGCAGCTCTCTCTTTGTCACCATGAAAACGTACTGTAGAAAAATCTGTTTCAACGATTCCCGGTTGAATAGTCGTCACCTTGATATCCGTTGCGATGGTATCAATTCGCAGACCATCTGAAAAGGTCTTAACTGCTGCCTTGGTCGCTGAGTAAACAGCGGCACCAGCATAGGCATAAATTCCTGCGGTTGACCCCATGTTGATGATATGTCCTTGATTGGCTTTTACCATTGCTGGCAAGAAACAGCGAGTAACTGCCATCAAACCTTTGACATTGGTATCCAGCATGGTCAACATATCCAGCTCTTCATAGTCCTGATAGGGTGCTAAACCTAGAGCCAAGCCTGCATTGTTGACCAAAATATCAATCTGACCTATCGTTTCTAGAATATCAGAGCAGACAGTCTTTACCATGGTCATATCCGTGACATCTAGTGGAAAGGTCCAGACGATTTGATTTGGAAAGACTTCTGCAAACTCCGACTTTAGGGTTTCTAGTCTGTCTATCCGTCGTCCAGTTAGAACGACATTCTCACCCTGCTCTAGATAAGCACGCGCAATCGCTTCACCAATTCCTGATGTCGCCCCTGTAATCACTACATTTTTTGCCATCTTATTTCCTTCTAGCTGGTCTATCAGATACTAACAACCTCTTAGGTAGTCCAGTGTTTAGCTGGATCAAATGGAGTTCCGACAACTTGGTCTTCTGATAATTCAATAATACCACGTTTTTGCGGAGCATTTGGCAGATTCAATTCACGAGGACTACACATCATGCCAAAACTCTTTTCACCACGAAGCTCACCTGGGAAAATGAGATTGCCTTTTGGCATCATAGCTCCAGGAAGAGCTACAATGGTTTTCAACCCAAGACGCGCATTGGGAGCTCCTGCAACGATTTGTACAGTCTTGTCACTTGCGACTGCAACTTGGCAGATGTTGAGGTGGTCACTATCTGGATGGGCTACCATCTCGACAATCTCACCAACAACAAACTTAGGTTCCTTGTCATTGACAATTTCTTCTGTAAATCCTTCCGCCTGCAATTCTTGGTTCAAACGAGCGACTTGCTCATCTGATAAAAAGACTTGACCGCGCTCTGCAATTTCAAACAAACTTGAAACTTCGAAAATATTCCATGCCACTGTTTCCCCATTATCTTTGAAGAGAACACGAGCTACCTTGCCTTTACGTTCCACATCCAGTTTAGCATCTCCACTGTTTTTCACGATGACCATAAGGACATCACCGACATGTTCTTTGTTATATGTAAAAATCATTGTTTCCTTTTCTCCTATTTCAGTCCTGCTAAAAAGTCGTTAATTTGTTGCTTACTTTTACGGTCGCGATTAACAAAACGACCGATTTCCTTGTCCTTTTCTAGTACAACAAGGCTGGGGATTCCATAAACATCCCAGAGTTTGGCCAAATCCATATACTGGTCTCGGTTCACACGAATAAAGGTGAACTCTGGATTGGTCTCCTCAATTTCTGGCAAGGCAGGATAGATATAACGACAATCGCCACACCAGTCCGCCACAAAAAGAAAGACCTTCTTGCCATCCTTTTCAACTAAAGATGCCAATTCTTCTAAACTTGCTGGTTGTATCATAAGACTTCCTCCTCATAGACTAGGTCTTCATTTTCATAGACAAAGGTATAATGACGGCCATCCTCAAAAACGACGCCACCAACCAAGCTCTCTAGACTGCTTTCATAAACTTGAACATAGAGGGTCGCAATTTCCCCCATGTCTGAAAAATGGTCTCGCACAATCGCTGTCAACTCTTCCTGAGTCTTCCTGAGCTTATGGTCATCTGCAACTTTTTTTGTAACAAGGGCAAGGCTCCCAATACCAAGCAGAGCCAGACCTGCCATCCACATTTTTTTAGCTTTCATACCATTCATTTTAACACAAAAAAGGCTTTAGGACAAATGAAGAAGAAGCAGAAAAGCAAGTAAAAAGCCTCTTCCTTAAAGGAAAAGGACTTCTTATACTAGAGCAAACTAGGAAGCTAGCCGCAGGTTGCTCAAAGCACTGCTTTGAGGTTGTAGATAGAACTGACGAAGTCAGCTCAAAACAGTGTTTTGAGGTTGTGGATGAAGCTGATGTGGTTTGAAGAGATTTTCGAAGAGTATTATTCTTATTGCCAGGCACCTGAGCTGCCAACGTAGTAACCATCTGGCGTGTAGGTATTGCGAAGCATCTTACCTGATGAAGCTAGATAATACCACTTACCATTGTCTTTGACCCAATCATTCGCAAGCATGGCACCAGAAGAACTTACATAATACCATTCTCCCTTGTCATAAACCCAAGTGCTTGCTTTCATGGATCCTGAAGTTGATAAATAGTACCACTTACCTTGGTCGTATAGCCAGTCACCAGCAATCATAGCCCCTGATGATTTAAAGGCATACCAGTTGCCACCTTGATAGAGCCAAGTTTGATTGAACATGACTCCTTTATCGTTCATAAAGTACCAAGTTCCCTTGTCCTTAACCCAAGCATTTTGAACTAGTTGGCCTTGTTTTTGATAGTACCAATTTTGGTCTGATTTTAGCCAGCTTTCTGCTTTTACGATCGGATAAAGTTCTTTGAAAGATCCTCCATCATATTTATGACTAATAGACTTTTGTTTTTCAAGTTTCAACTCACCATTGTCATAGTCTGCCCAAGCAAAGACTTTTTGACCATTGACAGTCTCTGGTAAGGTAGCAGTGTAAGTCTTGGTTTGATAATCCCATTTAGCATCGAGGTAAGTGTATTGATCATTTGATTCTTCAATACGGTAGTAGCCTCTCTTTCCACCTTCATGATGTACATCGTCAACCACTTTCGTTGACCAGGTCTTCACTTCGTTTCCGCTCTTGGCTTCTACCTTGATATCTCCTCTATAGCCATAAGGTACATAGAAATTGAGATAACGCCCTTCTACGCCAATCATAGACTTGTCCTTTTCTTGACCTAGGAAATTGACAGTCTGATCTTGACCATTGAGACTAACCGTCCACTCGATTTTCTCTGTTTTTGGCAAATCCAAGACTTTGATATCCACTTCATGACCATTGTTAAATCGAAGAATTTTGCCATCTTGATATTGAACACCACACTTAACAACCCATTCTTCTTCCAATTCGAAGGCATTTCCTGAATGAGGGAAAGCTAGTAAAGCTAAACCTGCTAATGACAAACTAAATAGTGTGATTTTTTTCATGGGATTTCCTCCTGCTTTTTATTTATGTTAATTATATCACTATGTTTTATTTTGCAACTCATATCCTAAATATGCAAGCAAAAAACCTCTGAGATTGTTCTCAAAGGTTCTAATTTGGCTAATTACTGTTCTCAACAGCTGCAGTGACAAAGGCAGTGTAGAGTTCTTCTGGTCGGTTTGGACGACTTGAAAGTTCAGGGTGATACTGACACGCTACAAAGAATTTATTTTCAGGAATTTCCACAATTTCTACCAAACGATTGTCTGGAGAAATTCCTGAGAAGACAAAGCCTGCTTCCTCAAACTGCTCACGGAAGGCATTGTTAAACTCATAGCGGTGACGGTGACGGCGTTGCACCACTTCTTGATTGTGATAAGCAGCTGCTGCCTTAGAACCACGTTTCAACTTAGATGGGTAAAGTCCCAAACGAAGGGTTCCCCCCATATCCTCAACATCAATCTGATCACGCATGATATCAATGATAGGGTATTTTGTTTCTGGTGCAAGCTCTGCAGAATTGGCACCTTCGAGACCCAAAACGTGACGAGCAAACTCGATACATGTCAACTGCATTCCCAAGCAGACTCCCAACATTGGAACATCATTCTCACGCGCATAGCGGATGGCTTGGATTTTCCCTTCCGTACCACGTTGGCCAAAACCACCTGGTACGATGATTCCGTCCGCATCAGACAAGAGCTCTGCCACATTCTCTGCTGTCACATCATTGGCATTGATCCAATTAATTTTCACTTCTGCATCGTTGGCATAACCAGAGTGTTTCAAGGCTTCAACCACAGAGATGTAGGCATCTTGCAACTCCACATACTTACCAACAAGGGAAATCTTGACTTGTTTCTTAAGGTTCATGACCTTATCCACCATGGCTGACCACTCTGTCATATCCGCTGCTGGTGCGTCTAGCTTCAAATGGTCACAAACAATTTGGTCCATGCCTTGCGCCTGCAAGTTCAATGGAATTTGGTAAAGGTGTTCGACATCCAAAGACTCGATAACAGCTTCTGGAGCCACGTCACAAAACTGAGCTAGTTTGTTTTTAATTCCTTGACCAGCTGGTTTTTCTGTACGAATAACCAACATATTTGGCTGGATTCCCAAACCACGCAATTCTTTTACAGAATGCTGGGTTGGTTTGGTCTTCATTTCACCAGCAGCCCTGAGGTAAGGAAGCAAGGTTGTATGGATATACATGACATTATCTGCACCCACATCTGCCTTCATCTGGCGAAGAGCCTCTAGAAATGGCAAGGACTCGATATCCCCAACGGTTCCACCAACCTCTGTGATAATGACATCCGAGTCGGTCGTTACAGCGGCACGCTTGATTTTTTCTTTCAAAGCATCTGTGATATGAGGAATGACTTGAACAGTTGCCCCAAGGTATTCTCCACGGCGTTCTTTACGAAGAACTTCACTGTAAATTTTACCAGTTGTCACGTTTGAGTATTTGTTAAGATTGATATCGATGAAACGTTCATAGTGACCCAAGTCCAAATCGGTCTCAGCCCCATCATCTGTCACAAAGACTTCCCCGTGCTGGTAAGGACTCATGGTTCCCGGATCGATATTGATATAAGGGTCAAACTTCTGAATAGTCACTTTGAGACCACGATTTTTCAAGAGACGCCCCAGACTTGCTGCCACAATCCCTTTCCCAATAGACGACACTACACCACCAGTTACAAAAATATATTTCGTAGACATAGATTCCTCTTTCTAAAATGCTCAAGGCCTTGTTAACTACGAGGGGACATAGAAAACAAGACCCTTATGAATAACGACTTTTCATGAAAACTTCCTAAAAAAACAAAAATAGCTCCCTAGTAACTAGGGAGCCCCGACCTCTAAAAGAGGTGCCCGAACAATATAATACCTCAAAGCAGAACATTTGTCAACCTGAATTGGTAAAAGATGAAAAAAGAAGATTGTTTTCAGAAAACGGTAACTTCTCAAAGTAACTTCCACTTGTCTAACCAAAGTGGAAGTTAGTCTAAAACGGATTTTTATGGTGGAATTA
>NZ_JALDTZ010000024.1 GCF_023109105.1 Streptococcus mitis | reverse complement strand
AAATGTAATTGTTCCATATGATTCTTTCTAATGAGTTGTTTTGTCGCTTTTCATTATAGATCATATGGGACTTTTTTCTACAACAAAATAGGCTCCATAATATCCATAGGGGATTTACCCACTACAAATATTATAGAGCCACTTATAAAAGCAGCCGGATTTTTATATATCTAATTTTTCAAAAAATTTGTCTGTTAACTGCTTTTCTTTTAGCTTCTCAAGCAGCTCATTTTCCAGAAAAGGACTTAGTTCGTCAAAATCTTGACAAACCTTAAAGACAGTTTCTCTGTCCAACTGGTCATAAGCTGGTTCGTAATAGTTCTTATTATGATGCCAGTTCTGGTCATAATTGACATCTGTTCGCTGATAGTAAACGATGCCTTGCTTCGGTGTCAGGTAAAGCTTCTGTGTTAGAATACTTTTCTGATCTTTGGACAGCGTGCTACGGCTAAAAATTTTAACACCTTGAAAAATCTTGCTCTCATAGATACCTTGATTTATGACTTTCAATTCGACTCTTTTATAGTGCATATAGTCAGCTCCAGAAATTACCTACATTATATTAGGTTTTGGCAGATTTTCAAACAAAAGTGTCATTTCCAAAAGTCTTCAGTCGCCTCTAAAATCTCTTCTGTTGGTGTTACTGTCGCTTCAATAATGCTCTTTCCAGTCTTTTTCAGATAGGCTTGTATCAAATGATAGCCATAAGCATAGCCCGCAGCATAAGGCATACCGACTGGTATTTGACCTTGAATCTCTGCAATTTCATCACCGTAGAGATATGGAGCCATTTCCACCATCCCCGTTAGCTGAAGCTGACTTGAGATGATGGGCTTAATCTCCTCTAATTGCTCTGGACTGGTTGAAGTAACCCAAGGTCCGATGAGCTCTTTACCATAGAGCTCAGCAGCAAAAGACTCTGCCAATCCTTCACTAACTACCCAGTCTGCTAGTGTCGTCTGCTGGTTCCATTTGATAAATTGGAAGCGGACATTGTGGTTGCACTCGTGAGCCAGTGCCGCTTGAATACGTGGCAAAGTATAGTCATTAGGCAGTATGCTTAACATGAGATAACTTGGAATTCCGCCATCTCCACTGTAACCCTTATTGAGCTGTAGCATAGGCTTGTCTGGATTGCCTAATAAAATAGTAAAATGGTAATCCTCAACCTCTAAATCATGGCCAGCCTGTTCAAAAAGACCAATACTCCTCTTGATGGTATCCTGGCAGTCTTGCCAGAGTTGATCAGAGCTCAGGGCATCAATAGCCGGTCTATCCTTTTCTGATAGAGTTGCAGGGAGCTGATTCATAAAGCCAAGTAGAAACAGAGCATCAAATCCTCCAGGATACTTCGCTTTTAAAGGAATGTGCTGAGTTTGTTATTTAGGAGCAAATGGAGCGAGTATTTTCGCTCGGAAACATCCCTCCCTTTTATCAAATGGAAGTTCAAGCAACTCCTGATAAACTTTATCAGAGCGAATCATATTGATTTGCATAATAATCTCCTTTCTTATCTACTATTAGTTTAATCCCTTCCCTAAGGTCAGTGTCAAGAAGAAAATTGAATTTCTATCAAGATTCTAGTAACTGTTAGAAAAAAACCTAGAACTTTCGTATCAGACTATAATTTAGAGGTAGATTTAGCATTCTAAACAGAAAAAACCGCTACTCCTAAGAATAGCGATTTAATCATGTTTTTAAGCTACTAATGTAGTTGCTCTATTATTTAAGAGTAACTGAAGCTCCAGCTTCTTCCAATTTAGCTTTGATTTCTTCAGCTTCTGCAGTTGCAACGCCTTCTTTAACAAGTGCTGGTGCACCGTCAACAAGTTCTTTAGCTTCTTTAAGACCAAGACCTGTGATTTCACGTACAACTTTGATAACGCCAACTTTTTTGTCGCCTGCAGATGTCAATTCAACGTCGAATGAATCTTTAGCAGCACCAGCGTCAGCAGCACCAGCTGCAGCAACAGCTACAGGAGCAGCTGCAGTTACACCAAATTCTTCTTCGATAGCTTTTACAAGGTCGTTCAATTCAAGGATTGAAGCTTCTTTAATTTCAGCAATAATGTTTTCAATGTTCAATGCCATTGTTATTTCCTCCAAATATGTTTTTAAATTTATAATAGATTTTTCGTAGCTAGGCTACGCTGCGTAGCTTAAGATTAAGCTGCGTCTTCTTTGCTTTCTGCAACCGCTTTGACTGCAAGAGCAACGTTGCGCACTGGCGCTTGAAGTACAGAAAGGAGCATAGAAAGAAGTCCTTCGCGGTTTGGAAGAGTTGCAAGTGCAAGAATCTCTTCTTTAGATGCGACAGCGCCTTCGATTGCACCACCTTTGATTTCAAGTGCTTCAGCGTTTTTAGCAAAGTCGTTCAAGATTTTCGCTGGTGCGATAACATCTTCGTTAGAAAATGCTACTGCAGATGGTCCAACAAATACTGATGCAAGTTCTTCAAGACCAGCTTTTTCAGCTGCACGACGCAAGATTGAGTTTTTAATAACTTTATACTCAACTTCGCTTCCACGAAGCTCACGACGAAGAACTGTATCTTGCTCAACTGTTAAACCACGAGCGTCTACAACGACGATAGATGCAGCAGCTTTCATTTTTTCAGCTACTACGTCAACTAGTTCCGCTTTTTTAGCAATAATTGCTTCACTCATTAGTGTGTTCACCTCCGTTATTATTTTGCTTGGGGAAATTTTTCAAAAGAAAAACGCGCCCAAACCTAGACACGAAAGTACAATACGCTTCTTTTTACATGATACGTTTTGTCCTCGGTAGGATACTTATGAGTCGAGCTCCCCTACTGTCTTAGGCAGTTTTTTCAAACCGTATATAAGTATAGCATAGTCAAAAAAAGAATGCAAGATTTTTGCAAACTTTTTTTAAACTTTTTTCGTGATTTTTCTTTTAAAGTTCTACTGTCAGGACTTGACCTTGCCTAACAACCTGTTCTCCGGCGATATAAACATCATCTACATCACTGGATTTGACTGCATAGACAAGGTGAGAAAGCATATTTTCTTGGGGTTGGAGATGGATTTTCCCTTGAGGTTGAATGACGAGAAAATCTGCCTGTTTACCAACTTCCAGACTTCCTATCTGATTTTCCATCCCTAGGACTTTAGCCCCTTCGATTGTCAGTGCCTTGAGAGCTGTTTCGATTGGGAATTGGCTGGCATCTCCACTTCTCATCTTCTGAAGAAGGGCTGCAGTCCGTCCTTCCTCAAACATATCTAGATTGTTATTGGAAGCAACCGAGTCAGTCGCAATTCCCACAGCTACTCCTGCTTTTTGGAATTGGATGATTGGAGCGATTCCTGAGGCCAATTTGAGGTTACTAATAGGACTGTGGGCAATAGCCACTTGAGAAGTTGCCAATCGTTCAATTTCTCGCTCGTTTAATTCGACCCCGTGAGCAAAGACAGACGGATGATCTAAATAGCCCAGTTCTTCTAGAAAATCAAGGGGGCGTTTGCCGTAACGCTTCAAGATAATCCCTGACTCCTCCTTGGTTTCCGCCACATGGATATGGATTGGAATAGCAAGCTCTTTTGCCATATCTAAGCTCGCTTCCAGCAAATCTCTACTACAACTGTAAGGAGAATGTGGGGCTACCATCACCTTGAAATTTGGATTTTTATATCCAATAATTTCTTCAATGATTGCTCGAGTTCTGCTTATAGTCTCAGCAGTTGTCTCTGCCTCTGAAGAAAAGAGGGTCGGTGAGAAATAACAACGCATCTTGGAATCTTTCACTGCCTGATAAATCCGCTCAATATCCACACCATTGGGATTATACATGTCGTTAAAGGTTGTTGTTCCCGACTGGAGCATCTCTATCAGAGCTTCTTTGACCGCCTTGGTAGTCATGTCGGGAGTAAACTCAGCTTCTGCTGGCCAGATATAGTCATTGAGCCATTCATGGAGATTGCTATCATCTCGGATTCCTCTCAATCCTGTCATAGCAGAATGGGTGTGACAATTGACCAAACCAGGCATAATCCAAGCCCCCTGATAGTCTATAATCTGCTCAGCTTGCTCTAAAATCTCTGACTCCTCTTGACCGACATAAACGATTTGAGAATCCTTAACGGCTAAGATTCCATTCAGATAGACATGGAAATCTTGATCACAAGTCACGATATTTACATGCTGATAGACTTTCATACTAGGCTCCTTTTCTAAAAGACAATTTACAGTGAATAATTTTTCTAGCTATTGTAACAAAAAAGTCACCCGAAGGCAACTTTTTTCGTCCATAAGATTTCAAAATAGAAAGGCTTATTCTGAGCTAAAAGCTGCTGCTTGCTGCATTTGATAATACTTGCCCTTCCTATCCATAAGGTCCTGATGGTTCCCATACTCAACAATGTCACCATCCACCAAGACAAGGATCAAATCCGCATCCTGAATGGTTGACAAGCGGTGGGCAATGATAAAACTTGTGCGCCCCTTCATGAGTTTAGCAAAGGCATCCTGAACCAGTACTTCTGTCCGTGTATCGATGGAAGAAGTCGCTTCATCTAAGATAAGAATCTTGGGAATAGCCAGAAAGACTCGGGCAATGGTCAAGAGCTGGGCTTGCCCTACAGATAGAGATTCTCCTGCATTTTCCAACTTGGTATCATAGCCCTGTGGTAATTGTTGGATGAAAAAGTCTGCATTGGCTGCCTTTGCAGCAGCAATCACTTGCTCCCGACTGGCATCAGGGTTACCAAAGGCAATATTGTCATGAATAGTTCCTTGCTTGAGCCAGGTTTCTTGGAGCACCATCCCAAACTGCTGTCTCAATGATGCTCGGGTATAGTCGTAAATGGAACAACCATCTAGCAAGATATCTCCTGAGTTAATGGGGTAAAAACGCATGAGAAGATTGATAAGAGTTGATTTCCCAGCACCTGTCGGACCAACGATGGCCACCTTGCTACCAGCTGGGATATCGATAGACAAATCCTTAATCAAAATTTTTTCTGGATGGTAGCCAAAAGAAACATGCTTAAAGGAAATAGCTCCCTTAACCTGGTCACTGGTCAAGACTTCCTTGCCTGTTTCAGCCACCTCAGGACTTTCTAAGACAGCATAGACGCGCTCTGCACAAGCCAGAGCACTTTGCAACTCGGCTAGAACTGAAGAAATATCGGTAAAGGGCTTGGTATACTGCTGAACATAGTTCAAAAAAGTCACTAAACGACCGATGGTCAAGGTTGAACCCATCATGATACGATAAGCTCCTACTCCAGCAAGAAGAGCATAAATAAGCGCATTGACAAAGCGAGTCGAAGGATTAACCGTTGAAGAATAAAAGATGGCTGACTGAGAATAGCCTGCGTAGTTGGCATTAGCCTCGTGCAGTCTTTGGATAAACTCTGTTTGAGCATTGAAGGACTGGATAATGGTCTGCTGACTAAGCGACTCTTCAATCAACTGAGTCTGAATTCCCCTCGTCTCTGTTTGCTTCTGAAAGAGATGATAGGATCGTTTGGCAATAAAACGTGAAATTACCATAGACAGTGGCGTCAACAACAAGACTAAGGTAGTCATGAGGAGATGAATTTGGAGCATGGCTAGAATACTAACCAAAATCATCAAGACACCAATGAAAAATTGGTTAAAAATCATGGTCAAGCCAGCTGCCAACTGTTCTATATCTGTAGTCACACGACTGACCATCTCTCCACTGCCCTGCCGATCCACAAAAGCAATCGGTAAACGATGAAGTTTATGGATGATTCGTTCTCGCAAGTCTCTGGTATAAGAGAAGATTAGGCGATTATAAAGAAGAGGATTGGCCCATTGTACCAGTGTATTTCCTATGACCACCAAGATCATCTGGAGAAAAATTTGCCAAAAAACTGGTGAAGAACCAGCCACGAGTACTTGGTCAATGACCTGCCCAATCAAGATAGGAAGATAAATAGATAAGCCGACTTGGGCAATAGTTCCTAGAAAGGCTAGGAAAAGGAGGAAGGGATGGCTTGATAAATCTTTTGCCAAACGTTTGAGCGTCTGGTTTGCAGTTTGTCGTTTCATGCTAGCCCTCCTTTCCATGTTGGGATGCATTAATTTCACGATAAACTTGACTAGTTTGCATCAATTCCTCGTGCTTGCCAATAGCTAGGAGCTCACCTTTTTCCAAGAGGAGAATCTGATCAGCCATCTGTAGTGTCGAAGTCCGTTGAGAAATCAAGATTAAGTTCGTATTTGGCAGATTTTCTCGAATAGCTTTCAAGAGCTTGGACTCAGTGATGGTATCGAGGGCCGAGGTCGCATCATCTAAGATAAGGAACGGAGCTTGGCGCAAGACTGCACGTGCAATAGACAGCCTTTGTTTTTGCCCACCTGAAAAATTTCGACCTCCTGCCTCAACAGTGGCGTCCAAAAGCCCTTCCTTTTCACTGACAAAATCCTTAGCTTGCGCAATTTCCAAGGCCTGCCAAAGTTCTTGGTCAGTTACTTCTTGATGTAAACCTAGAGTCAAGTTGAAACGAATGGTTCCCTTAAAGAGTTCAACTTTTTGGGGTACATAAGCAATCCAGGATCGCCACTGCTCAAGATTAAGAGGACTACGTCCATCTCGATAAAGGTCAATGCTTCCCTTGTCTGCTGTGTAAAGTCCAAGTAAGACTTGCACCAAGCTTGATTTACCAGAACCAGTTCCCCCAATGATACCAAGGCTTTGCCCTTGCTTCATATTAAAGGAAATGTCTCTCAGAGAAGGCTGGGCCGCATCAGGATAGGTAAAGGTCAGTTCTTGGACTTGTAAAACCTGATCACTGGTAGCTTGCTTTTCTTCTAACTCTGAGTGAATATCTTCTGGAGCTTCAGCAAAGACTTCTTCGATTCGCTTGGCTGAGATATAGGACTGGTTAAGAGAATTGATCAGCATGGCGAGCTTAACCAATTCCACCAAAATTTGCAAGAGGTAGTTGATGAGGGCAATAAGAGCACCCTGACTGAGTACCCCTCCTTGAATTGAAATATAGCCCTGCCAGATGATAACAAGAAGAGTGCCATTGACAATCAGATAAGTCAGAGGGGTTAATAAACTAGACCAGAAACCCGTCTTTTCTTGCAATCTAGCATAGACTTGGTTAAGGGTTTGAAAAATATGTAATTCTCGTTTTTCTTGTCCAAAAGCACGAATGACCCGCATGCCTTGTAATTGCTGGCGCGTTTCCTGAACCAACTGGTCCGTTTTCTTTCTGAGACTGCTGTAGAGAGGATTGACCAATCGAGAGAGGCCGACAATGACAAGGGTCAAAATGACAACCATGACCAAGAACCAGAAAGTCAGCTCAGCTGAGATTCGATAGGCCATGAAAATAGCTCCAAAAACGATAATAGGTGCTCGTAAAAAGAGGCGCAGAAATTGATTGATACCAGTCTGAATCTGATAGGTATCCGAAGTCAAGCGAGTCACCAAGCTAGAAGTTGTCAAACGGTCTCTGCTATCCTTTGGTAAGGAAAGAATATGACGATAAAGGTCGTTTGTCAGTTCTTTGGAAAACCCAACCGCAGCCTTGGCTGAATAAAACTGAGCTATCAAGGCCACTAAAACACCAATTACTGCAAAGATATGGAGCAGGCCAATCTGCATCCAGAGATGACCTTGATTTTTCTGGGGCAAGGATTGGTCAACAATTCCTGCAATCACCATGGGAACTAAGAGCTCAAACACAGCTTCTAGTAGCTTGAACAAGGGTGCTAAAATCGATTCCTTGATGTAGGGTTTAAAGTAAGATAATAGGTGTTTCATAAATCCCTTCTATTCGTATTCTAGAAATGAAGAAAGTGGGAAGCGCCCACCCTCTCTGTTTTATACTCAATGAAAATCAAAAAGCAAACTAGGAAGCTAGCCGCAGGTTGCTCAAAGCACTGCTTTGAGGTTGTAGATAGAACTGACGAAGTCAGCTCAAAACACTGTTTTGAGGTTGTAGATAAGACTGACGAAGTCAGCTCAAAACACTGTTTTGAGGTTGCAGATAGAACTGACGAAATCAGTTACCTATACCTACGACAAGGCAACGCTGACGTAGTTTGAAGAGATTTTCGAAGAGTATTATTTGTTTAAGTAAGGCAATAGATAGCCATATCCTGCATCTTCCATCTCATCCTTGGATACAAAACGCAAGGATGCAGAATTAATACAGTATCGAAGTCCACCTAGCTCCCGAGGTCCATCTGTGAAAACATGACCCAAGTGAGCATTGCCTGACCGAGAACGAATCTCGATTCGCTCCATTCCATGACTCATGTCCTTGTAATAATGAATCAATTCCTTGGAAATGGGACGGCTAAAACTTGGCCAACCACATCCTGAGGCAAACTTATCCTTGGCAAAAAAGAGTGGCTCACCTGTCGTGATGTCTACATAAATCCCTTCTTCAAAGATTTGGTCATAGGCATTGGTAAATGGAGCCTCTGTAGCAGCTTCTTGGGTGACACGATAGGATTCTTCTGATAAACTTTTCCTTAACACTTCTTGACTAGGCTTTTCATAGTTGGCTGCATCAATCAATGGCTTATCAGCATCGGTCACATCGATATGACAGTAACCAGAAGAATTTTTCTTGAGATAGTCTTGGTGGTAGTCTTCAGCTAAAATGTAGTGGCGAAGTTTCTCCACCTCTACTGCAATCTTGCGACCAAGCATGCGTTCCTGCTCCTGCACCACTGTGTAGATAGCTGGCAAGTCTACTTGATCTTGGTAATAAATCCCAGTTCGATATTGGCGACCACGGTCATTCCCTTGTTGATTGATTGACAAAGGATCGATAACTCGGAAATAATAGAGCAAAATTTCTCTGAGTGACACTTCCTTCTCATCGTAAATAACTTGTACCGTTTCTGCATGATCTGTTTCCTTGAGCAACTGATAATTGGTCGTTTCGACTTGTCCATTAGCGTAGCCTACACTGGTTGCAAGGACTCCAGAAATACGGGAAAAATATTCCTCTAAACCCCAAAAACAACCACCTGCTAGATAAATTTCTGCCATCTTCGTTTCTCCTTTATCCAGTTTGTAACTAGACTTCTTTTCAAAAAAAGGATAGGAAGCCCTCTGGTCAAGAGTTTCCCCATCCTATCATCTATTCTTTATTTTGCTTCTACACGGACACCTTGGGTATCAACTTTCAAGTCATGAAGTTTTCCTTTGAAAGGTTGCTTTTCTAATTCTGCCTTAATCGTTGGCATCTTGTCATGAGAAGCCAAGACCATAACTGTCGGCCCAGCACCAGAGAGGTAGGTTGCATAAGCACCATTTTCTTTGGCTACTCGTTTAATAGTCGCAAATTCTCTCACCAAGTCCTGACGATAGCGCTCGTGGAAGAGATCTCCCTCGATTGCTTGCCCAGCTGTCACCATGTCTCCTGCTAACAAGGCCGCAACCGCCACATTAGCGATAGAACTAGCTGCAACAGCTTCCTTATAGGACAATTTTTTAGGCAAGACACCACGGCTGTCTCGAGTACGCAATTCATAGTTGGGAATGTAGGCTAGGAAATCACACTCAGGGAAGTCTGCTACGATAGCTGAAACTTGTTCATCAACAGAACTTGCAATAACGAGATTACCATAAATAGCTGGGGCCACATTATCAGGATGTCCTTCAATCTTGGTCGCTAACTGCAATTTTTCATGGTCTGACAAGTTGAGCTGACCCAGTTGGTTGGCTAGTTCAATCCCAGCAACAATAACCGAGCTAGAAGAACCCAAACCACGCGCCAAAGGAACATCACTGGTCATTTTCAAACGTCTTGGTTGCAAGTCTGGTACAATTTGCAAGGCAATTTTGAGCAAGAGATTACGCTCGTCATGTGGAATCCATTTGCCAATCTGGTGTTCAATCAACCATTCTTCCCGTTCTTCGCAGACCTCAATTTGAAGATACTTGGATACAGCTACACCGACCGAGTCAAAACCTGGCCCGATATTGGCACTGGTTGCAGGTACAATAATCTTCATCTTATTCTCCTAGCACCTTGAAGGTATTCAAGAGGTCGAATTCTGAAACCTTCTTCAATTCAGCTGAGACATTTTCAAGCTGGGCTTTATTAATCTTGTGTGTAATGATCACAACACGCGCCTTGTCACCTTCTTTTCCATCTTGGAGGATTTGCTTGAAGGAAATATCTTGAGCATTAAAGATTTCAGCCAACTTCAAAACCTGACCTTTTGAGTCTGGAGCCAAGATTGAGAAGTAGTAGTTTGATTTAACATCTTCTGGATTAGCCAAGACCAAGTCACGGCTATATTCATTGAAGTCTTTGCCAATGGTCCCATCATTCAAGCGGCGAACGATACGAACAATATCGGCCACAACACTTGTTGCAGTTGGTTTTTGGCCCGCACCTGGTCCGTAGTACATAGACTCACCGATACCGATAGATTCTACAAAGACAGCGTTCATTACTCCATTCACACTAGCAAGTGGGTGCGCTTTAGGAAGGAAGGTTGGAGTTACTTCTGCGGCAATACCTGAAGGAGTTTCCTCGATAGAACCAACCAATTTCACTACATAACCAAGCTCTTGGGCTACAGCTACGTCTTCTGGTGTGATGTTGCGGATTCCCTTGTGGGCTACATCGTCAAAGGCAACCTTCATGCCAAAAGCAAATTGGCTCAAAATAACCATCTTGTAGGCTGCATCAATCCCATCTACGTCATTTGTCGGGTCGCTTTCTGCAAAACCAAGTCTTTGCGCTTCCGCAAGAGCATCATCATAAGACCAGCCTTCTTCTACCATCTTGGTCATCATGAAGTTGGAAGTTCCGTTGACTACTCCAAGCACGCGCGTGATTTTATCAGAAGCCAAGGAATTTGCCAACGTACGAAGAATTGGAATCCCACCAGCTACTGCTGCCTCGTAGTAAAGTGCTACCTTGTTCGCTTTAGCAATTTCTAGCAACTCTGCACCATGGACAGCCAAAAGGTCCTTGTTAGCAGTAACAACATGCTTTCCAGCTTCCAAAGCACGAGTGATAAAGGTCTTAGCAGGTTCAATACGTCCCATCAATTCCACTACGATGGTAATGTCTTGATCTGATAAAATATCATCCACATTGGTTACAAAGTTAAAGTCATTCCCTGCAGCAAGCAAGCGATTTTTTTCATCTTCATCCTTAACCAATACCTTAGCAACTTCAATATCTGAATGTGCTGATTGATTGATTTTTTCTCCATTTTCCTTTAGGAGGAAAGGCACACCACTTGCAACGGTACCAAATCCTAGTAAAGCAATTTTAACTGTCATGTTAGTCTCCTCGAAATTTTCTAATATAGCCATTATAACAGAATTTTGTGAAAATTCCTATTATAGTAAATCACTATTTCAGTCTAGAAAAGAAAAAACGAATCAGACGATTCGCTCTTCTTAAAATCTAGAAATAACTTTCCAGAAAGGATTATCCAATCTTTTGTAGATTAATCACTGCATCGTGATTCAGCAAGGCTTGGCCATACTCTTGCAAGACTGAGCGACTGATGTCACTATCTTCCGCAAACTCGCGCATACGAGCCAAGAGCCAAGCTGGATATGGACTTGGATGATTTTCAATATCCACTAAAATGGTCAAATAATAGCGCTCATTCATCTTGTAGAGTTCAGAAGTTTCCATCTCAAAAGTCACTGTCTTGGCAAAAGCCACCAAGTCAGCTAACTTAGCAAAAGAAAGGATGTAGTAGATGTAGGGCTCTTTTTTGCTCTCAACTTCTTGTTCAGCCTGCTCTTCTTCCTTGGCTTCGACTTGCTCTAGAGATTGAATCGCTTCGATATCATCCTTAGTTTTGTCTGCGATGCTTTTTTCCAAGGTTTTGATAAATTCATCTGGCGACATTTGAGCCAATTCTTCCATATCTGGTAAATCCGATAAGTCTTCAAAATCTAGATTTTGGTCAATCTTTGATTTGGTTACAAAGACATCGACCTTATCCGGTTTTGGAGTCACACGGAAGCTCAACATGCCTGTATCCAAAAAGCTCTCAGGCATCTCTAATTCATCCAAGATAGCATAAAAGAATTCTTCTGTTTTTTCTTGAGGAACAAGAAAGTCAGCAATCTCCATGCCACGATCCATCAAATCCTCTAAAGACATCGTGATTTTCAAAGTTGTATCACTAATTTGTTTCATTTTCATTGCTAGTAACCTCATACTTTCAGTTCTATCTATTATACTAGATTTTTACGATTTTATCAAAAGAAGGCTCCTATATCAGGCTAGAATTTCCCTAGGGTAACTTCTCAGAGTAACTTCCACTTGTCTGACCAAAGTGGAAGTTAGTCTAAAACGGATTTTTATGGTGGAATTA
>NZ_JALDTZ010000023.1 GCF_023109105.1 Streptococcus mitis | reverse complement strand
CTTGACACGGATTGCCACTGGTTTTTAGGGTTTTTATCAGACTAACTTCCACTTGAATTAGCGATGGAACTTAGTTTAGGAATTTAGCAAAAATTTCATAGAAAACTATGTTTATGAAGAAAAAATCACCTTTTCTTGATTTTTAATCCTATTTGCTGTATGATAAGGGAAAAGAAAGGGGGACAGAAATATGGCTTTTACCAATACCCACATGCGGTCGGCTAGTTTTGGCATTGTTACCAGCTTACCTGATGATGTTATTGACTCTTTTTGGTATATTATTGACCATTTCCTAAAAAATGTCTTTGAATTGGAAGAAGAACTCGAGTTTCAATTGCTCAATAACCATGGAAAAATCACCTTCCATTTTTCAAGTCAACACCTCCCTACAGCCATTGATTTTGACTTTAACCACCCTTTCGACCCTCTTTATCCGCCAAGAGTGCTGGTTTTAGACATGGATGGTAGAGAAACTATCCTCCTCCCAGAAGAAAATGACCTATTTTAAAAACTCTAGCCTTCAGTTACAAACGACTGAAAACTAGAGTTTTTCTATTTTTTCAAAGCATCATACAAGTTGCGAATAGGTTGATTTAATGTAGGATGGATAAAATGAGGCGCAATTTCTTGAAGAGATTCAAGAACAAAAAGGCGTTCCGCTATATAGGGATGAGGCAAGATGAGGTTGTCTGTATAAATGACCTGGTCCTCCACAAAGAGCAAGTCCAAGTCAATCAAACGGGGTCCCCAATGCACTTCTCTCACCCGTCCCATCTCTGACTCAATGGCTAACAAGGTCTCTAACAAGACTGGAGCAGGCAACCAGGTTTCCACCTCAACCACTTGATTGGCAAAGCTATCCTGCTCCACACCACCCCAAGGCTCCGTCGTCAAGACACTGGACTCTTTGAGAATATGGATGCCACGAAATCGCATTTTCTCAATGGCTTGCTTCAAGTTTGCTTGCTTATCCCCCATATTGCTTCCTAGAGCAATAAAAGCCCGTTGCTTACGGCGATGAATGGTTACCGAGCAAGTATCTAGTGGCAAATGCACTGGCGCCCAAGGTTTTTTGAGTTCCAACTTAATTTCTTGGACAAGAGGATAGGCCTCAAAAGTACGTTCTACCAGTTTATAGGCTACCGTTTCAATCAAATCCTCAGTTGTTTCCTGAAACCAAGTCGTCCACTGCTGACACAATTCTCCGTAATGGACAGAGGCTGTTAAATCCAAGTCTGTAGCCGCCTTAGTCATATCATAGGATAGGATGGCTGAAACGACAAACTTCTGCCCCAATTCTTTCTCACTGGGAAAAAGACCATGATAGGCAAAAATTTCCAAATCCTTAATCTGCAGTTGATCCATAACTAGTCCTTTCTAGAAAAATCCGCCCAAAGCGGATTCTTTTTTATAGCCCCATTAAACGATAAGCCTGGTCGCGGAGGTCCTTATCTGTTTCAAATAGACCACGAGCTACTGTCGTCAAGGTTGCAGTACCTGGTTTTCTGACACCACGCATGCTCATACACATATGTTCCGCCTCAATAACAACAAAGGCTCCTTTAGCGCCTAGATACTCCATCAAGGCATCGGCCACTTCGATATTCAAACGTTCTTGAATTTGTGGTTTTTTTGAATAAACTTCAACCGTACGGGCTAGCTTAGATAAACCTGCCACACGGCCATCTGGGATGTAGGCAATATGCGCTTTCCCATAAAATGGCAAGAAGTGGTGCTCACACATAGTGTGGAAAAAGATATCCTTTTCTACTACCATGTTATCATCGATAATCTCAAAGGATTTTGATAAATGTTCTTCCGCCGTTTGACCAAGACCTGAAAAAATCTCTTGGTACATACGAGCTACACGAGCAGGTGTTTCCTGCAAGCCCTCGCGATTTACATCCTCACCAACTGCTTCGATGATCATTTTTACAGCTTCTTCAATCTTTTGTGTATCCATTCTCTAATTTTTCCTCTCCATCAGATAGGCTCTCACTTGGCTCAAGAAATACAAGGAGCCCGTAACTATCCTAACTGTTTTTTTCTCTTCATTTTCTGTTATTTTTTGATCTAGAAATTCTCTCCAACTTTGATAGTTGAGATTTCTAGAATGGGCTGCTTCTTTTAGCACCTCTTCGTCAGTCGCCCGATCATCCTCAAAGTGAGTGAGGATCAGTTCCGTATCTGGCAAAGTGTCTAATAAGTCTAACATGTCCTCTAAAGCCTTAGTTTTAATACAAGTAAAGAGGATTGCCTTATGATAATCCGCAAATCGTTCTTGCAATGTTTCTACTAAAGCCTTGATAGCATGGGGATTATGGGCCCCATCCAAAATCATCAAGGGTTCTCTAGACACGACTTCCAAACGCCCCGGCCAACTTGTTTCTTCCAAAGCTTGAGCAAGCAAGGTATTAGCTGGTAACTCTCGACCATCCTCTTGACAAAAAGTATCAAGTAAAGCTATGGCCATCCCAGCATTCTCAATCTGGTGTAAACCAAGCAGGCCAGTCTGGAAGTGACCTTGTCTGAGAGAACTTGTATAGTCAAAAACTTCCCCTGTCACCACACTCTTTTGATGACGAATCTGATAATCTGTCCCGTAGGCAAGTCTCGGCGCATCTTTCCCTTCCGCAATGCGGTCAATCACAGCCAAAGCTTCTGGAGCCATACGACCTGTCACCAAGGGAATTCCTCGTTTGATAATCCCAGCCTTCTGCTCTGCTATGGCTTCCAAGGTGTCACCAAGTAGGGCTACATGGTCCAGTCCAATGGTTGTGATGCCTGTTAAAATGGGCTGGCAAACATTAGTACTATCCAAAAGTCCACCCATACCCACTTCCATGATGGCCACATCTACTTGCTCTGAAGCAAAGTAGTCATAGGCCAAAGCTGTGATAATCTCAAACTCGGTTGTCCCCTGCAAATTGGCAACCACTTCTCCCTCCAGCAAAGACTGATAGTCTGCCATGAGGGCTTCTAGCCTAGCTTCGGGAATGGATTCCCCATTGATGCTAATCTGGTCTGTGTAATGAATGAGATAGGGCGAGCTGAAAACACCAACTCTCAGACCTAGCTTTTCTAGCATATTTTTCAAAAAAGCAATGGTCGAACCCTTACCATTGGTCCCTCCGATATGGATGACCTTGAGTTTGAGATGGGGATTGCCACGCAAAGCTAACAACTCCACCATTCGTTCCAAGCCAAAATGCGGTTGGTCCGTCCGGTAGTTAGCAATCCACTGATTGTTTTCGATTTCTTTCATCTTATTTATATTGTTTTAAATCTAGATTTTCCGCTTCATCAGCAAGACGAATAGCGGAGGCAATTTCAACTGCCATCCTGTGACTAGCTACGTCGTGCACGCGCACCACTTCTACACCCTGTCTCGCAGCGATACTAGTTACATGAGCCGAAGCCGTGTCTCGATTGCGGAAACCAATTTCTGTCTCAGGATTGACTTCAAAACCATTTTCTTCAAGGATATTGATGACAAACCGCTTGCGCGACACTCCAAGAAAGATTGGATAGCCTTTCTGATGTAGTCTATCCAGGTCCCGTAAAAGAAGCAGATTTTCTTTCTTAGTCAGCCCAAAACCAATTCCTGGGTCCAACAGGATATTTTCTTGTGCAATCCCAGCTTGATTTGCTCTCGCTAGTGCTCGTTCAAAGAAAGCCTCCATCAACTCTTCGATTGGCAGTTTTTCAAAGGTAGCTAATTCTTCCTCTGTAAAAGCTTGACCAAATCCAAAATGAGGGAATATGAGCGAGCTAGGGTGATGAGGTCGAGCCATGACTGGATTAAACATGATGACCACTTTCGCTCTAGCCTTAGCTACCACATGAGCCATTTTTTCATCACCCATGAGTCCAGTAATATCATTGACTAGATTAGCACCAGCAGCCAAAGCAGCCTCTGCTACCTGACTTTTCCAAGTATCGATGGAAATAAGGACATCACTTTCCTTGCGAATAGCTTTGATCACTGGAACAACACGCTGGATTTCTTCTTCTATCTCAACATAGCTACTTCCCGGCCGAGTTGATTCTCCACCGATATCAAGCATGCTGGCTCCTTCTGCTATCAATTTACGAGCCTGCTGGAGCGCCTGCTCAAGAGCAAAAAATTGACCACCGTCCGAAAAGGAGTCTGGGGTTACATTAATAATTCCGCAAATAGCTATCTTTGCGTGATTGGCTTTACTTGACATATTGGTCACTCCCTCAAGGTTTTTCACCATATTATTTCTCTATTTTACCATAAAAAGAAAAAGATGGACACGATTGCATTCATCTTTCTCCCAGTAGAAACAAGCAAGCAATTGTCAAATATCTTAAACAGAAATCCCTAATGTCCGACTCATGATTACCACAAGAGCCAACAAACAGAAGGCCACCCCATTAACAATCATGTGAAGCAAGATAGACATTTCCAAACGTTGGGTCTTGTAAGCTGTCCAAGATAGAACGATTGACATACCTCCATAAATCAATAAAGAAGGTAAATTACTTGGTTGATGCAATAAAGCAAACACAATCGTACCAACTACAAATCCCCAACTCTCCTTGCCTCGAAAAATCTTTTTAGGAACAATCCCCCGGCACAAGATTTCCTCACAAATCGGAGCAAGCAAGGCTAGCAAGAAGAAACTGGAAATCAGAGAACTATTCTGAACCATAGCATTAACCTGAGACTGGTTACCTGTTGTCGTCTCATTTGACAGTTGCAACAGGATCGAACCAAGTATATTTGACCCGATAATAACTAAATAACTTAATCCCAATCGTGCCAAATCCTTAGCTCTAAAAAAAGAAAAATTAAAACTTGCTAATTGCGTTTTACGAGCTCCAATAATAAATAGTGCCAGAACCACAATCGAAATACCAGCAACTATCAGTCCTGACTGTAACAGTGGTACTGCATTTAAAGTTAAAATAGCAGTAACCCCTATAGGAATCTGATATAAAATTGTCGCCAGCAAAAAGATTAACAGCCAGCCTGCACGATTCAATAATTCTTTCCACATATTTTTCTCTTTCATCACCTATCTCCTTTGTATTAAAAAAGGGGGAAAATCCCCCTGGGTTATCCTATTATAAGGCCATGCTGATGTAGTTAAGGATAAACAAAGCATCCAAAATCCAAATCATTACATGAACATCTTTAGCTTGACCTTTGACAAGTTTAGTCAAAGTGTAAGTCAAGAAACCAACTGCAATCCCTTGAGTGATAGAGTAGCTGAATCCCATAAAGATAGATGTGAAGAAGGCAGGAACCGCTTCAGCCATATCATCCCAATGAATATTTTTCAAGCTAGCCAACATCATAATCCCAACAATAATTAAGATTGGAGCTGTAGCAGATGTTGGTACGATAGCAAGAAGTGGGCTAAAGAAGCTTGAAATTGCAAAACAGATAGCCACAACCAAGGCTGTCAAACCAGTACGTCCACCTGCACCGATACCTGCAGCAGACTCAACATAAGTCGTTACGTTTGAAGTACCAGCTACTGCACCAATTGTTGTAGCAATTAAATCAGAATAAAGAGCTTTGTCCAATTTAACTGATTCCTTGTTCTCACCTTTAGAAGCAATGATTCCAACTTTTTCACCAGTACCAATTAGAGTACCAATTGTATCGAAAATATCTGTTAACGAGAAGGCTAGAATAGCCATAAGAGTCTCAGGTAAGCGAGCTGTATCTGAAATCAAAGCTCCCAAACCTTCTGAACCAAGAGCTGCACCAAAAATTTTCTTCAAATCTTCTACCGCAGCACCCAAGTGATTATTTGAAAAATCAATGCTAGACAAATCAACTAAACCAACTGCAATAGCAAGAACAGTTGTTGTTAAGATAGAAAGGATAATCCCTCCCTTAATCCCTTTAATGACAAAGAAGATAGTAATAGCAAGTCCTGCAAGAGCTACCAAAACAGCTGGAGTATTGAAGTCAACCAATCCTGGAACTGCTGAAGCATTTGCTGCAATCGTTGCTTGAGCTTTGTCAGCCCCTTCTCCTAAAACAGTATAGTTACCTGGATCAATCGTAAATTTCAAAAGTCCAGCATTCTTAATTCCCACGTAGGCAAGGAAGACACCAATACCCGCTGAAATAGCTGAACGAAGAGCAGTAGGAATGGATTCAATAATCATTTTGCGTACATTTGTCAAAGTAATAATCAATGAAATGAGACCACAAATGAAGACCATAGCCAAAGCTTCTTGCCATGAATAACCAAGTCCAAAGACAACTGTAAAGGTAAAGAAGGCATTCAGTCCCATACCTGGCGCTTGGGCATATGGTAAGTTGGCATAAAAAGCCATCATAAGAGTTCCTACCACAGAACCAATAATCGTTGCTAGGAAGACACCCTGAGCAGGCATTCCTGTTTGCGAAAGAATTTGTGGGTTTACAAAGAGAATATAGCTCATTGCAAAGAAAGTTGTTAAACCAGCGAGAACCTCTGTACGAACGTCTGTACCGTTCTCTTTTAGTTTAAATAATTTGTCCATTATCAATCTCCTTTTAATTTTTACGAACAATAATAGAATTATATCATTTATCATTCACTTTTTCAATATCTTTGTTTGATTTATTTAAGAAATTGGTCCAATTTCATTTTTTGTTTGGAATCTGCTTTTCTATCTGCTTTTTGTTATAATAGAAGACATCTTATCTGTAAAGACACTAGAAAGGTCCATATGACGAAAAAAATTATTGCAGTTGACCTGGATGGAACCTTGCTCAACTCAAACAGTCAGATTTCTGACTTTACCAAAGAAACCATTAAAAAAGTTACTGAAAAGGGGCATCAGGTTATTATTACAACAGGTCGCCCTTACCGTATGTCAAAAGATTTCTACCGTGAACTAGACTTAGACACTCCTATGATTAATTTCAACGGCTCTCTTACTCATTTACCAGACCAAGTTTGGGACTTTGAAAAGTGTTTGACGGTAGACAAAAAATATCTGCTAGATATGGTTCAACGTTCAGAGGACATTCAAGCTGATTTTATCGCTGGAGAATATCGTAAAAAATTCTATATTACAAATCCCAATGAAGAAATTGCCAATCCCAAACTATTTGGTGTAGAAGCTTTCCAGCCTGAAGATCAATTTCAACCCGAATTGGTGACCAAGAATCCTAACTGTATCCTCTTGCAGACCAGAGCCAGTGACAAATATGCACTAGCAAAAGAAATGAACGCCTTCTACCAGCATCAACTGTCTATCAATACATGGGGAGGTCCGCTCAATATCCTTGAGTGTACCCCAAAAGGGGTCAATAAGGCCTTTGCTTTGAACTACTTGCTTAAGGTAATGAACCGTGATAAAAAGGATTTGATTGCCTTTGGAGATGAACACAATGATACCGAAATGCTAGCTTTTGCTGGAAAAGGCTATGCCATGAAAAATGCCAATCCAGACCTGCTCCCCTATGCGGATGAGCAAATCGCCCTAACCAATGACCAAGATGGGGTTGCCAAAACCCTGCAAGACCTATTCTTATAGTCCATACTGTCCAGCTTGCGAGCTGGTCTTTGTGCTCTTTTCACAGTCTAATCAACCAGTTAATCGATTGTTCTACTTTTTGCCTCCAAAACCTTGGAAAAGGCTTTCTTTTGTGATATAATTCACATACAAATACAAGAGAGCTCGTCACACTCGACTCTGTTGATACAAAATCAATCCAGTCCTGTCTCTCCTGCTCTCAGTTAATATCAAGGAGGATAGCTATGAAAGCTGTTGTTGTAAATCCAGAAAGCACTGGTGTTGCTATTGAAGAAAAAGTACTCCGTCCACTTGAAACTGGGGAAGCACTTGTTGAAGTTGAGTATTGTGGTGTTTGCCATACAGACCTCCACGTTGCCCATGGTGACTTTGGAAAAGTTCCAGGACGTGTTCTCGGTCACGAAGGGATTGGTATCGTAAAAGAAATCGCTCCTGATGTTAAGAGCCTAAAAGTTGGCGACCGTGTCAGCGTAGCTTGGTTCTTTGAAGGCTGTGGCATGTGTGAATATTGTACAACCGGACGCGAAACCCTTTGCCGTACAGTAAAAAATGCTGGCTACTCAGTAGACGGTGGTATGGCTGAACAATGTATCGTAACTGCAGACTATGCCGTCAAAGTTCCTGATGGACTTGATCCAGCCCAAGCTTCTTCTATCACATGTGCTGGTGTAACAACCTATAAAGCTATAAAAGAAGCAAAAGTTGAACCTGGCCAATGGGTTGTTCTTTACGGTGCTGGTGGACTTGGAAATCTAGCTGTTCAATATGCTAAAAAAGTATTCAATGCTCATGTCATCGCAGTTGATATCAATAACGACAAACTTGCCCTTGCAAAAGAAGTAGGCGCTGACATTGTTATTAACGGCCTCGAAGTTGAAGATGTACCTGGACTCATCAAGGAAAAAACTGATGGTGGAGCTCATTCAGCTGTCGTAACTGCTGTATCTAAAGTTGCCTTCAACCAGGCTGTTGACTCAGTTCGTGCTGGTGGTCGCGTAGTCGCTGTTGGTCTCCCTTCTGAAATGATGGAACTCAGCATCGTGAAAACCGTTCTAGATGGAATCCAAGTCATCGGTTCTCTTGTTGGAACTCGTAAAGACTTGGAAGAAGCCTTCCAATTCGGTGCAGAAGGTTTAGTAGTTCCAGTTGTCCAAAAACGCCCAGTCGAAGATGCCGTAGCCATTTTTGACGAAATGGAAAAAGGTCAAATCCAAGGACGTATGGTACTCGACTTCACCCACTAATCTAATAAAAACCTATTTTAAAAGTTGGAATGCGCTTCCAACTTTTTTATATTAAATTTTTAAATAGGGATTCAATATTACCTCTCGAAAGTTTAATATATCAACATTTTCAAAGGAAACCTTTTAATTTTTTTATGTTAAATAGTTGCTTTTTATATGAAAACGGTTTATACTTATCTAGTCTTAAAGTTTTCTTAAACAATGAGCACAACATTTTATAAGGAGGAATGACAATAATGAGTATCGGAATCATTATTGCGAGCCACGGTGAATTCGCTGCAGGTATTCATCAGTCAGGATCAATGATTTTTGGTGAACAAGAAAAGGTTCAAGTTGTAACCTTTATGCCAAACGAAGGTCCAGATGACCTATATGCTAAATTTAACAACGCTGTGGCTGCATTTGACGCAGAAGATGAGGTGCTAGTTTTGGCTGACCTTTGGAGTGGTTCTCCATTCAACCAAGCTAGTCGCGTGATGGGAGAAAATCCTGATCGTAAGTTTGCCATCATCACAGGACTTAACTTACCGATGTTAATCCAAGCCTATACAGAGCGCCTCATGGACGCTACAGCAGGTGTGGAAAAAGTTGCTGCGAATATTATCAAAGAAGCCAAAGATGGCATCAAAGCTCTTCCAGAAGAGTTAAATCCAGTTGAAGAAGTTGCTAGTGCTGCAGCTGCTCCAGTTGCTCAAGCTGCTATCCCAGAAGGAACTGTTATCGGAGATGGAAAACTCAAAATCAATCTTGCCCGTCTTGACACACGTCTCCTTCACGGTCAAGTTGCAACTGCTTGGACTCCAGATTCAAAAGCAAACCGTATCATCGTTGCTTCAGATAACGTTGCCAACGACGATCTTCGTAAAGAATTGATCAAACAAGCGGCTCCTAACGGAGTAAGAGCCAATGTTGTACCAATCCAAAAATTGATTGAGGTTTCAAAAGACCCACGTTTTGGAGAAACACATGCCCTTATCTTGTTTGAAACACCTCAAGATGCCCTTCGTGCCATCGAAGGTGGTGTGCCAATCAAGACTCTTAACGTCGGATCAATGGCTCACTCAACTGGTAAAACAATGATCAACAACGTTTTGTCTATGGACAAAGAAGATGTTGCTACATTTGAGAAAATGCGTGACCTCGGTGTTGAATTTGACGTACGTAAAGTACCAAACGACACCAAAAAAGATTTGTTTGACTTGATTAACAAAGCCAACGTTCAATAATAGACATCAATAACTATCGAAGAATTCTAAGAAAATTTTTCACTTTATTATCATTAAATAGAAAAGGAATAAAACCATGTCAGATATTTCAATTATTTCTGCTGTCTTGGTTGTAGTTGTTGCCTTCCTTGCAGGTCTTGAAGGTATCCTCGACCAATTCCAATTCCATCAACCAATCGTCGCATGTACCCTTATCGGACTTGCAACTGGTAACCTCGAAGCAGGTGTTATGCTTGGTGGATCACTTCAAATGATCGCCCTTGGTTGGGCAAACATCGGAGCTGCCGTAGCTCCTGACGCTGCTCTTGCATCTGTTGCTGCAGCAATCATCTTGATCAAAGGTGGTAACTTTACTACTGAAGGTATCGCCGTTGCAACAGCAACAGCTATCCCTCTTGCCGTAGCTGGACTTTTCTTGACAATGATTGTTCGTACAATCTCAGTTGGTTTGGTTCACACTGCTGATGCTGCTGCTAAAGAAGGAAATATTGCAGCTGTTGAACGTGCTCACTTTATTGCACTTCTTCTTCAAGGTCTTCGTATTGCAATCCCTGCTGCTTTCCTTATCGCTATCCCAGCTTCTGCCGTTCAAGATGCTCTTAAATTGATGCCAGACTGGTTGAACGGTGGTATGGCTGTCGGTGGTGCTATGGTCGTTGCCGTTGGTTACGCTATGGTTATCAACATGATGGCAACTCGTGAAGTATGGCCATTCTTCGCAATCGGTTTTGCTTTCGCTGCCATTTCTCAATTGACTTTGATTGCCCTTGGTGTAGTCGGTGTTGCCCTTGCCTTCATCTACCTTAACCTTTCAAAACAAGGTGGTAACGGTGGCGGCGGAGCTGCGACTTCTAACGACCCAATCGGTGATATCCTAGAAGACTACTAGAAAGGGGAACAATCATGACTGAAAAACTTCAATTATCAAAATCAGATCGTAAAAAAGTTTGGTGGCGTTCACAATTCCTTCAAGGTTCTTGGAACTACGAGCGTATGCAAAACTTGGGTTGGGCTTACTCATTGATCCCAGCTATCAAAAAATTGTACACTACTAAAGAAGACCAAGCGGCTGCTCTTGAGCGTCACCTTGAGTTCTTCAACACTCACCCATACGTAGCTGCTCCAATCATGGGAGTTACTCTTGCACTTGAAGAAGAACGTGCTAACGGTGTTGAAATCGACGACGCTGCTATCCAAGGGGTTAAAATCGGTATGATGGGACCTCTTGCTGGTATCGGTGACCCAGTATTCTGGTTTACAGTTCGTCCTATCCTTGGAGCTCTTGGTGCATCACTTGCTGCATCTGGTAACCTTGTAGGTCCACTTCTCTTCTTCTTCGGATGGAATGCGATCCGTATGGCCTTCCTATGGTACACACAAGAGTTTGGATACAAGGCTGGATCTGAAATCACTAAAGACATGTCTGGTGGTATCTTGAAAGACATCACTAAAGGTGCTTCTATCCTTGGTATGTTCATCCTTGCCGTTCTTGTACAACGTTGGGTATCTATTAACTTCACTGTTAATCTTCCAGGTAAACAATTGGCTGAAGGTGCCTACATCAACTTCCCGGAAGGTCCTGTATCAGGTGCTGAATTGAAAGGTATCCTTGGTCAAGCACTTGGTGGATTGAGCTTAGATAAGATTCAACCACAAACCCTTCAAGGTCAGTTGAACTCATTGATTCCAGGATTGATGGGACTTCTCCTTACTTTCCTTTGCATGTGGTTACTTAAGAAAAAAGTATCTCCAATCTCAATCATCCTTGCACTCTTTGCAGTAGGTATCGCAGCTCGTTTCTTCGGTATCATGTAATCAAGCAACTCAAAAGGAACCAGGTTCTAAACCTGATTCCTTTTTTCTATGCTTTTATACTCAATGAAAATCAAAGAGCAAACTAGGAAGCTAGCCGCTGGTTGCTCAAAGCACTGCTTTGAGGTTGTAGATAAGACTGACGAAGTCAGCTCAAAACACTGTTTTGAGGTTGCAGATAGAACTGACGAAGTCAGTAACCATACCTACGCCAAGGCGACGTTGACGTGGTTTGAAGAGATTTTTGAAGAGTATTATTCAGCCAAGGCTCCCATTGGGTCCCATGGTGCAAGTACAATTGGTTCTGCTTCATAGGCAGCTTGTTCTTCTGTTGTCAGCAATTCTTTGCGAACAACGATTTGGTAAGTGTATTCATCCATCCAAGCGTCTGAGGCAACAAAGTAACCATCTGTACCGACCTTGTCTCCCCATGAGTTTTCAACCTTCCACTTGGTTGACTTACCATTTTCATCCAAATCCACACCTGTCAAGACCATAGCGTGGGTCATTAAGCTTTCACTGTAGTCCAAACGTCCAGCCTTGTCTTGAGTGAGTTTAATATCCATGCTTGATTCAAAGTCATAAACATCTGTCGCAAGGATTCCAGCTTTGCGGTTGCTGAGTTGGCCGACATCAGAACCAAACCAAACAGTCTCTCCTGCTTGCATTTGGGCAATCGCTAATTCTTTCAAGCGTTCCATCGGCACGTTGATGTAGCGAACTGCACGGCTACCAACGACATTCCCCAACATCTCAACTGTGTAAGATTTGCCGTAAGGCTTGTCAGCAGTTGGGGCATTGATAACAGAAACATAGTCCTCTAGAGGAAGATTGACATATTTCTTGTAAAATTCTTGTGGTGTAATACCCTTTTCGCTTTGGTAGTTGTTATCCTTATCGCGATAAGCAAAGTCAAATTTACGTGGCGGAAGTCCTAATGACATGGCAAGGAAGTTAAAAATTTCTTGCAAGAGGTCTTCTTTCTTAGCTTGAACAGTCGCTTGGTCTGCACCAGAAGCAAGCAAGTCACGCAAAATTTGAGCATCTTGACGAAGCAATTTGTTGAGAATGGCATTTAGTTCACGGCTACTGCTAGATGAAACAGACTCAGGATAAACTGACTTGGGAACAACACCGTATTTCTCGAAAAGAGAAACGACCATATCCCACTGACCACCGTCTTGTTGTGGTGTTTGAAGTAGGAATTTAACCTTACGACTGGTCAAGTCTTGGTCTGCAGTCGCAATGACTTGCTCCAAGAACCAGTTTGATTTCTCATACTTGTCCCAGAAGAAAGTGTGAGCCTGTGACAACTCAAAGTTTTCCAATTTGTATTGTGAAATGAGTTTGTGGCGGAAAGTGTTGAGAGCTGCAAACATCCAGCAACGACCAGACGCTTTCTGGTTAGTTACCTTATCCTTGGTCAAATCCAATGAGAAAACGGGCGTGTTATCTACATGGCTTTGGCGACGTTCTAGGGCTGCAAAAATTCCATTGTGACTAGCAGCATTTTCAATCGCTTGGTATTTGACATTTGCTTCATAATTGGCAAATAGTTTATCTGTAAATGATTCTTGAATCGCGTTCATAAAATCCTCCTTTATACTCTACAGTCTATTATAACGCTTTTCACAAAGGAAGCAACTGAAAAACATAAAAGGCAAGGAGATTGTCCCTCACCTTTCCTAAGATAAAGCAAATTAAGCAATACTAGCAAGAAGATTTTCTAATTCCTCCTTGGTCAAGCGACGCCATTCTCCTCGTTCTAAGTTCTCATCCAAGGCTAAAGTGCCCATAGCCAAACGTTGTAGGTCCACCACTTCCTTGCCACAGTAGGCCACCATCCGTTTGACCTGGTGGAATTTCCCTTCTGCAATGGTCACACGGATTTGGCTTTGATTCTTTTCTGGATCTATGGATACAAGCTCCAATCTAGCAGGTTGACAAGTAAAGTCTTTGAGAGGAATTCCCTTGGCAAATGTCTCCACATCTTCTTGGGTCATAATTCCCTTGACCTGAGCCAGATACGTCTTGTCCACATGACGCTTAGGTGAAAGAAGAGCATGGGCCAACTGACCATCATTAGTCAAGAGCAAAAGGCCATGCGTGTCCATATCCAAGCGCCCGACTGGGAAAACTTCCTTGCTCCGAGCCAAGTCATCCAACAAGTCCAGAACAGTTCTGTGCTTGGGATCCTCAGTCGCTGAAATAACACCTTGGGGCTTGTTCATCATGTAATAGACAAACTCTTCATACTCCAGTACTTGCCCATCAAAGCGAATCTCATCTCTTTCTTCATCAACCTGCAATTTAGCTGATTTTTCTTTTTTACCATTTACCGTCACACGCCCAGCCTTGAGCAAGTTTTTGACCTCAGTTCGGCTCCCCACAGCGCAGGCAACTAAAAATTTATCTAATCTCATAGAACTATTATACCACACTAAAAAGGAGGCTGGTTCAATGACCAACCTCCTTTTCGTCTCATACTCTTCGAAAATCTCTTCAAACCACGTCAGCTTCACCTTGCCGTAGGTATGGTTACTGACTTCGTCAGTTCCATCTGCAACCTCAAAACAGTGTTTTGAGCTGACTTCGTCAGTTCTATCTACAACCGCAAAGCAGTGCTTTGAGCAGCCTGCGGCTAGCTTCCTAGTTTGCTTTTTGATTTTCATTGAGTATCAGATTTAGGAAATTAACTTCCTCGTCTCCAAAAAATAGCTAAAACAATCATGGCACCTAAAATTGCTGGGATAATAGCTGTTCCTGATAAAACTGGCCCCCAAGTTCCAAAGAGCAAGTGACCCAGAAAGGCACCAATCCAACCGAGAAACATTTTTCCAAAGCAACCCATACGTTCTCCACGATTAGTGATAGCCCCTGCTAGTAGTCCGATTAAAAGGCCGACAAACATACTTCCTATCATCTTGGCTCCTTAATTTGCCCAATCTCCGTTACGGAAGAGAGGCACACGTGTTCCATCCTCACGGATACCATCGATATCCATTTGACTAGACCCAATCATAAAGTCTACGTGAACATCTGAACGGTTAAGCCCCGCAGCTTCAAGCTCTTCTTCAGTCATTTCTGCACCACCAACGACGCTAGTCGCATAGGCAGCACCGATAGCCAGGTGATTTGAAGCATTTTCATCGAAAAGAGTGTTAAAGAAGGTAATGCCTGACTGAGAAATTGGACTTGGATCTGGTACTAAGGCACATTCACCCAAGGCACGCGCACCAGCATTCTTAAAGACAAGGTCCTTCATAACTTGATCACCCTTCTCAGCAATGATATCTACGATTTGTCCATCCTTGAAGGTTACTTTAATGCCTTCGATGATATTTCCGTTATAGCTAAGTGGTTTTGTAGAGGTTACATAACCATCTGCACGACGGAAGTCAGGCGCTGTGAAAACTTCCTCTGTCGGCATATTTGGCAAGAATCCTTCGCCCTGTGCATTGATAGCCCCAGCTGATTCCCAAACGTGGTTCTTTGGCAAGCCAAGTGTCAAATCTGTCCCTGGCGCTGTGTAGTGAAGGGCTGAAAATTGCTCTTTATTGAGCATATCAGCTTTACTCTTAAGGATAGCTGCATGCTCTTCCCAAGCCTTAACAGGATCTTCTTCGTAGACACGGCAAGTCTTGAAGATTTGGTCCCAAAGGAGGTCCACTGCTTCTTCGTCACTAGCCGCATTTGGAAAGACCTTCTTAGCCCACTCGAGTCCAGCTGCGGCTGCTACAGTCCAGCTAACCTTGTTGGATTGTGTTGCAATACGCATTGGCTTCATGGCAATTCCCATAGCTTTAGCAGAAGCTGAAAGCTTTTCAGCGTCCACTCCGTTCAAGGCACCTGGGTCAGAAGAACGGACACCGAGACGACTCGCTTTGTTTTCAAGAAGGTAATTCATCTCAGCAATCTTGTATTCTGGCACATTGTCCAAACGCTCCATCGGCGCGTGGAGGAATTTCTCACGGTTTACAAAGTCATCTGCCCATTGAACGATAACTTCGTGCGCTCCAAGTGCATAGGCTTCTTTGACGATTAAGTGAGCCAACTCACGTTGCTCCACATCGATAGAGAGAGCCAAAGTGTGACCAGGTTGCACCTTCACTCCGTTTGCAACTAAGAGCTTAGCGTATTTTTCTAGATTTTCTTTAAAATTTGGTAAAACCATTTTGTTTTCTCTTTTCTATATTTTTTAGTTTTTATGTAAAGCAGAGAGTAGCCCTGCTAGTGCAATAGCGCCTGACAAGAGTGCTGTCGACAAAAGAATTGTCTGATCAGCAAGTTCTAATTGATACTCAAATACCTTCTCAGCCGGCTTGTCTTCCGCAAAAATTCTTAGTTTCATGAAATGTCCTTTCTTATTCTTCATTCTCTCCTAGATAGAGATGTCGTGCTTCTGAACTATTTTTGAGGATATCTATATAGGTTTCATAGTCATCAAGTAGAGGCTTTCCTAAAGAGATATCTTGTTCTGGATTTATATTTTTCCCACAAAGAAAGCAAAGATAGAGACGTTCGTTGAGTGTTGGAAATACTTCAATAGACATGAGTTCAGCCTGACCTACCCGATCCCAATCCTGTTCTTTGATATCTGATATGATATAGGATTGGAAGAGTCCCATAAGTGGATTATCTTCTGGTAGTCCACTGTCTTTATCCGCCAGAACCAAAGAACACCGTCTACCAAAACCAGCAAGTTGGCGCTCCCTTCCCTTTACCGAAACAGTAATAGGATGACCTCCAATATGACTATAGATCCATTCTTTGGGTAATCCATAATCTAACAAGGGCTCAAGATTTTTAACAATCGTTATAGGACTGTAGCGTAGAAATTGGCGAGTAACAGCCTTACAAAAGAGGATATCCTCCTCTTTCAAGGTCACACCCTTCCAGTTATTTTCCTCGTTAAAATGGTTAAAAAATACTAGATAGGGTTCTCGCACCATTTGCGCTAAGATATAAACGCCATTTCGTAAGCGTATGGAAATAACTTTCCCTGATTTCCAGGGCGTTGCTCTTTTTTTCTTTTCTATCATTAGCCAACCTCAAACCGAGCGAGGATCGTTGAATCCATCAAAACAAATCATCAAACAGACTGAGCTGGTTATCCTCTGGCATATTGCCGAGAATGCCCATTTCATCCATCTTTTCAACCAAGGTTGATGAGAGGCCACCACGTTTGCGTAGTTCTGTTTTAGAGAGGAATTCTCCCTCTTCACGCGCTCGCACCAACTGCTTGGCAACGTTCTCTCCCAGACCATCCATTGCTACAAATGGTGGAATGAGGGTATCCTCATCGATAAGGAACTCTGTCGCCTGACTACGGTAGAGATCAAGTTTGCCAAACTTGAAACCACGCTCCCACATCTCATTGACAATCTCAAGAGTTGTATAGAGGTCAATTTCCACATTAGAGGCTTCATTGTTCTTCCGTTTTTCAGAGATTTCTTCCATTCTACGTTTGATGGCATCCAAGCCTGCACCCATGGTCTTGATATCAAAAGCCTTAGCACGGATGGAGAAGTAAGCACAGTAGTAATAAATAGGATGGTGAACCTTGAAGTAAGCTACACGCAAGGCCATCATAACGTAGGCTGCCGCATGGGCTTTAGGGAACATGTACTTGATTTTTCCACAAGATTCGATATACCACTCAGGAACATTGTTGGCCTTCATAGCTTCGATATAACCATTGCGCTCTTCTTCAGAGATTTTGAGCCATAAGCCTTTACGCACCCGTTCCATGATGGTAAAGGCCATCTTAGGTTCGAGACCAGCATGCATGAGGTAAACCATGATGTCGTCCCGACAACCGATAACAGTCGATAGGTCTGCTATTCCTTGCTTAATCAGATCTTGGGCATTCCCCAGCCAAACGTCGGTACCATGGGACAACCCTGACAACTGAAGCAACTCCGCAAAAGTTGTCGGATGGGTTTCATCGACCATGCCTCGGACAAAGTTGGTTCCAAACTCTGGAATACCCAACATCCCCGTAGGCGTCCCTATTTGCTCAGGTGTTACCCCTAACACATCAGTCCCAGAAAAGAGTGCCATCACGCCTTCGTCATCCATAGGAATTTCATTAGGGTCAATCCCAGACAAGTCCTGAAGTTTTCGAATCATGGTCGGATCATCATGTCCCAGTACATCGAGTTTGAGGACGTTCTCGTCGATATCATGGAAGTTAAAGTGAGTGGTCTGCCATTCAGCCGTCACGTCATCTGCTGGATACTGGACAGGCGTAAAGTCGTAAACATCCATGTAGTTAGGAATAACAACGATCCCCCCCGGGTGTTGTCCCGTTGTCCGCTTGACACCAGCTGCACCTTGAGCGAGGCGTTCTACCTCTGCATCACGATAAAACTTGCCATAATCTCGCTCGAAACCCTTGACAAATCCATAAGCAGTCTTAGCAGCCACCGTACCAACTGTTCCTGCACGGAAGGCATATTCCTCACCAAAGATATCACGCACATCCAAGTGGGCACTAGGTTGGTCTTCTCCTGAGAAGTTCAAGTCAATATCGGGAACCTTGTCTCCATCAAAACCAAGGAAGGTCTCGAAAGGAATATCTTGCCCATTTTTGCTGAGTTTGTGACCACAGTTTGGACAGTCCTTATTGGGCATATCAAATCCTGAACCGTAAGAACCATCTGTGATAAACTCACTATACTGACACTGACCACAGACATAGTGAGGAGAGAGAGGATTGACCTCCGTAATCCCAATCATGGTCGCAACGAAACTAGATCCGACAGACCCACGAGAACCAACCAAGTAGCCCCGTTCATTAGAACGTTGCACCAACATCTGGGAAGCCAGATAAATCACGGCAAATCCATTCCCCAAAATGGAAGTCAATTCTTTTTCAATCCGCAAATCAACAATATCTGGCAACGGATTTCCATAAATCTCAAAAGCTTTCTTATAGGTCAACTCAGCGACTGTTTCTTCAGCCTTATCGATGAAAGGCGTGTACAAGTCACCCTTAACAACTTCAACAGGTTCAAAAGTATCTGCCAAGGCATTGGGATTTTCAATAACCAGTTTACGAGCCAAATCCTCTCCCAAGAAGGCAAATTCATCCAACATTTCATTGGTCGTTCTAAAATGAGCCTTGGGAAGTGGTGCTGGTTGGGCATGTTCGCCATGACCAATAGTCCGGTTAATCATAGCCCCCTGTCCCAAACTACGGACGATAATTTCACGATAAATTTCTTCTTCCGGTTCGATATAATGGACATTTCCCGTAGCCAGAACAGGCTTACCAAGACGGTCTCCAACCTCTATCAAACTCTTGATAATGGTCTGAAGTTCCTCCATATCCTTGACCTGCTCCTTAGCAATCAAGGGAGCATAGATAGCTGGTGGCATGACCTCGATAAAGTCATAATACTTGGCCACCTCAACCGCCGCATCCACACCTTGGGAAACAACCGCGTCAAAAACTTCACCCTCCGAGCAAGCAGACCCCAAAATCAAGCCCTCCCGATGGGCATCTAGCACTGTCCTCGGAATCCGAGGCACCCCTTCAAAGTACTTGGTATTGGATAAAGAAACCAGCTTAAAGATATTTTTTAGACCTACCTGATTCTTGACATAGATGGTCGCATGCTTGATTCGAGCTTTTTTATAAGAATCTGGACTAATCAAATCAATGTTGAGTCTAGCCAAATCGGTCACACCATGTTTTTCTGCTACCTCTTTGATAAAGATGAAAAGCAGGCGACCTGTAGCTTCCGCATCGTAGTTGGCCATGTGGTGATGTTCCAAAGCCACACCAAAACGCTTGGTCAAAGGCCCCAAACCATGACGCTTATACTCAGGATAGAGATTTCTAGCAAACTCCAGCGTATCAATAACTGGCTGGCTAATTTTAGGAAGACCATGACGCTCATAATTGGCATTCATAAAGCCAACGTCAAATGTAGCATTATGGGCAACTAAGACTGTATCCTTACAAAACTCTTGAAATTCTTGCAAAACTTGTTCTAGTGGTTTGGCATTTTTGACATGGTCATCTGTAATTCCAGTCAGCTCAGTAGTAAAAGCTGACAAGGAATGCCCAGGATTGATAAATTCATCAAATTCAGCAATGATATTCCCCTTGTACATCTTAGATGCCGCAACCTGAATCAAATCATTATAGATAGCTGAAAGTCCTGTGGTTTCCACGTCAAAAACCACGTAGGTCGCTTCTGACAAGTCCATCTCCACTTCGTTATAGACGATAGGGACACGGTCCTCCACGATATTGGCTTCCATACCATAGATCAGCTGGATTCCCGCTTTCTTAGCCGCCTTATAACCATGTGGGAAGGACTGGACATTCCCATGGTCCGTGATGGCAACCGCCTTGTGTCCCCACTTAGCAGCTGTCGCAACGATTTCTTCAACCTCTGGCAAAGCATCCATGGTCGACATGTTAGTATGAGCATGAAACTCAACCCGACGCTCACCTTCTGGCATCAAATCCTTTCGCTCATAATGAACAACTTCCTGCACATCCTGCACGTTCATAGTCAAATCGCGTGTGAAGTTATTCATCTCCACATTCCCACGAACTCGTAGCCAAGAATTTTTCTTAATTAGATCAAATTTTTGAGCCTCTTCCTCGTTCTTAACCCACTTTTGCATAGAAAAACTTGAAGTATAGTCCGTCATTTTAAAGTTAATCAAAACGCGCCCTGTTCTGGTCACTTTTTGCTCCACATCAAAAACAACCCCTTCAAAGACCAGACGATTTTCCTCAGTCGTCACTTCAATCATAGGAGTAATCTCCGCCTTGTCCAGCTTTGGTTTAGCTGTAGCTTTTTTCGCTTGAAAATCAAAGGCTGATTTCTCTTCCGCTGGAGGTGGTGCCATCTGTTCTAGTTGTTCCATAGCACGAAGCGCTTCTTCATTGGCAGCTTGAACAATCTGCTCATTTTCAGCATGAAAGGCCTCTTCCTGCACCTGGGTCAGGGCATCATTCTTCTCTACTTGACAGTTAAAAGTTGGAAAACCAAACTTTTCAAGTTGTTTAGCTAAATTAGGAAGATGATTCTTCTTAAAATGTTCCTTATCAATCGCCTCAGAACCTTCAATAAATAGTTGATTCCCCTCAGCACGAACTTGCAAATTCTGATAAAGCGATTTAAAACCTTGACTAGCACATGGCCCCTCAGAAAAAGCCTCTATATAATAGGATTGTAAGAGTTGGCTTGAAAATTCTTGAGACAGTGCCTTGATTTCGAAAACAGCTTTATTCCCTGTCTTAGAAAATTCTTCACTCAAACCTCTCTTTAATTCTAAAAAGATTTCAATCGGTAAAATATTAGAAAATACGAAATGAAACTCCCATACCTTACTAATTTTATGAACCACAACTCGCTCAATATCAGCCTGTGCTAAAGCAGAATCCTGTCTCATTTCAGCAGGCATCCCCAGTTGATTCATCAAAATTTCAAAACTATTTGACATTCAATTTCCTCACATTATTCTCCTACTATTTTACCATATTTAAAAAAATATATAGCTAGTATCCTTCCTTAAAGACTGCTACTTTCGACAAATGCTCCTATAATATTTGTAGTGGGTAAATCCCCTAGGGATATTATGGAGCCTATTTTTGTGTAGAAAAAAGTTCCATATGACCTATAATGAAAAGCGACAAAACAACTCATTAGAAAGACTCATATGGAACAATTACATTTTATCACAAAATTGCTTGACATTAAAGACCCTAATATCTAATCTATGGATATCATCAATAGGGATACACACAAAGAAATCATCCCCAAGCTGGAGGTGACGAATAATCTCACCAAACTTATCAAACGCAATACCTTTGGTTTTCGGAATTTTGAAAACTTCAAAAAAACGGATTTTTATCGCTCTGAACATCAAAAAAGAAAGGAGAAAATTGGCTCTATAATATTTGTAGTGGGTAAATCCCCTATGGATATTATGGAGCCTATTTTGTTGTAGAAAAAAAGTCCCAT
>NZ_JALDTZ010000022.1 GCF_023109105.1 Streptococcus mitis | reverse complement strand
CAATGAAAATCAAAGAGCAAACTAGGAAACTAGCCGCAGGCTGTACTTGAGTACGGCAAGGCGACGTTGACGTGGTTCGAATTTGATTTTCGAAGAGTATAAGATTATTTAACTGTTGCTGTGCTTGTAATCAACTCAACAGCTTTTTTGATTGTGATATCGTGTTTCAACATATCAGCTGAAAGCAAGCTTTGTACTTGAGCAACTTCCATGTTGTAGTCTGTTGCCAATTGTTCAACTTCTTTTTGGATTTCTTCTTCTGAAGCGTCAAATCCTTCAGCTTTGGCAACTGCTTCGATAACAAGGTTAGTCTTAGTACGTGACTCAGCTTCTCCCTCGTATTGTTTGTGAAGATCTTCTTGAGTAGTTCCAGTGATTTGGAAGTACATGTCAGGGTTGATACCTTGACGTTGCAAGTTTCCAAGGAATTCATTAACTGAACGGTGAACTTCTTCGTGGATCATTTCTTCTGGAAGTTCTACGATTTCAGCGTTTTCTACAGCTTTATCGATTGCTGCACCTTCAACGGCATCTTTGTATGCTTCTTCTTTAGCAGCAGCCAATTCGTTGCGGTATTTTTCTTTCAATTCAGCAAGTGTTTCAACTTCTTCGTCGATGTCTTTTGCAAGTTCATCGTCAAGAGCTGGAACTTCTTTTGCTTTTACTTCGTGGATAGTTGTCACGAATTTAGCTTCTTTACCTGCAAGGTCTTCTGCTTGGTAGTCTTCTGGGAATGTTACGATAACATCAACAGTTTCACCAGCTGAGTGACCTACCAATTGGTCTTCGAAACCAGGGATGAATTGACCTGAACCAAGTCCAAGTGAGAAGTTTTCACCTTTTCCACCGTCAAATTCAACACCGTCGATAGAACCAACGAAGTCGATAACAACAGTGTCGCCGTTTTCAGCAGCAGCTTCTTTAATAACCAATTCAGCCAAGTTGTTGCGTTCACGTTCGATACGCTCTTCGACATCAGCGTCAGTTACTTCTTTTTCTACATCAACTGATACTTCAAGGTTTTTGTAGTCACCCAATTTTACTTCAGGTTTTGTAACTACTTCAGCAGTGATAACCCAGTCTTGACCTTTTTCCATTGAAGTTACATCAATTTTTGGTTGAGCAACCACTTCAAGACCAGCTTCTTTTACAGCTGCTTCATAAGCGTTTGGCAAAAGAGCGTTCATAACGTCTTGGTAAAGTGACTCTTCACCAAATTTTTTGTCGAAGATAGGACGTGGAAGGTGACCTTTACGGAAACCTGGAACATTAAGAGATTTCTTCACTGAGTTGAAGACACGGTCCAATTCTGGTTTGATTTGGTCTTGAGAGATAGTGAAAGTCAAGACACCACGGTTTGTTTCTTTGTTTTCAAATGATACAGACATTCTGTCATTTCTCCTTAAAATTTTTTAAATACAGTCTATTATAACATAAACGAGCGACTTTTTTCAAGTAATGAATGCGCTTTTCAATGATGGGGGAGGTATGGTTTCTTCTTGGTTTTCTTTAGGATTCGAATATAATCTTATAAAAGATGTTTAGTAATGGCTGATTACAGTAAAAAACGAATCGCCCAAACATCCCTCATTAGGCGATTCGTTTTGTCTTATTTAACCACAAGAACCTTGTAATATTCATACTTATTTGGCTGTGTAATCTTAATTTTTTGACCATAGAAACCATCGATTTCTTTGTCAAAATAATCTGAAAATCTTGATGGCAAGCGTTTCATTTTAAGAATTTCACCAGATTGATCTGCATAGGCGAGAACATGATGGCTACTAGTCGTTGCTCCATCATCAATTAATACAAAGTAACCTGTTGTGAGCTTACCTTGTTCATTTTCTAAATGGTATAGTTTATTGTTATTGATTGTAAATCTGGTACCTACAAGACGAAGTCGTGCACCTGGATTTTCTAGATAGACATCATTGCCAACTTTTTTAATCTCTGAATAGGTGGTCATTTCTGGTAAATTTGTTACGCGACGACCATCTGCCCCAAAGTAATACCTGTTTGGTAAGTTTTGGAAATTCTTTATAACAGCTTTAGGATCAATTTCCTGTCCTTGATCTTTATTATCTATTAAAGCTAACGTCGTATTGGAAACGTGATCCCCATATTTATTAGAAAACTTTTTAAACTCTGGTTTGATATACCAGGCATTCTTTTCAACAATGACTCCATCTTTTGTATAAATAAGGTGATAATCATAACCATCAGACAAAGTAACAATATTTGTGATAATTGTATCATCCGCTTGAGATTGTTCAACCTGACTTGGGAGTTTGGTTAACAGATATCCATCCTTACCAATTACATAACTTTCCCCATCACTGGCTGGAACAGCTCTGTCTGCGACCATTGCACCTGATTTTTCAAAGTAAGACCATTGACCATTTGCAGTTGCCCATCCTGTTGCCATAGCGCCACTGCCTTTTAGGTAGTACCAAGTAGCCCCTTCTTTATACCAACCCGTACGCATAGCGCCACTATCTGCTAGTGAGTACCAAGTATTGCCTTCCTTGTACCAGCCTGTGCGCATAGCGCCACTATCTGCTAGAGAATACCATGTATTTCCGTCTTTGAGCCAACCTGTCTGCATTTTTCCAGAACCGTCAAAGTGATACCATGAACCAGCATTTTGCACCCATTTATTTTTGGCAAGACTACCATCTTGTGAAAGATTCCAGTCAGCACCATTTTTAACCCAAGTATCTGCAGCCTGTGCTTGGTTGATAGATAAAAGCAGACCAGCACCTACAAGCAAACCAAGTGTGAGTAGTTTTGATTTTTTCATAGCCATTTCCTCCACGAATTGAAACTGTGAGATAGAGTTAGTTTAACCATATTTTTTATAGCACATTTAAAGAGATGAAATAAAGGCCTTAACGTTCTAGTGATCTTATTTTGATAATTTACGGAGACATGATTTTAACCTCCTTTTGGATTTTTTATATCCTTTGATAAATACTATATTAACTTAGTAATCTTTAACTTTATTATACTCCCCTATAAAATAAATGTCAACAAATAACATAAAAATATTGTGAGAAAAATATTTTACCGTGCCAGAGGTACTTGCTCACTTCTTTGGTACTCAACTCAGCCATTTCTCCAATATTATTTTTGCATATCTATTAAAAATCCTCCTGCCCTACCAAATGGTGCTGAAAGGCATAGACCGCTGCCTGAGTGCGATCGCTGACCTCCAGCTTGGCTAGGATATTGGACACATGAGTCTTGACCGTCTTGAGAGAGATAAAAAGTTCATCAGCGATGCGCTGATTTTCATAGCCCTTGGCGATGAGTTGAAGTACATCTCGCTCACGCGCAGTCAAGTCCTCATGTAGTTCTATGTGATTGCGGTGGTATTCAACCTTCTTGCTGACCTCTTGTTCAATAGCAAGCTCTCCAGCACCTACCTTACGAACAGCGTGCAGCAATTCATCCGCACTTGAAGTCTTGAGCATATAGCCTCTAGCACCAGCGTTCAAGACAGGCATGATTTTTTCATTGTCTAGGTAAGAGGTCACAATCAAAATCTTGGCTTCAGACCATTCCTTTAGGATAGCCAAGGTCGCGTCAATTCCATTCATTTCAGGCATGACGATATCCATGACAATAACATCCGGACGCAATTCCAAGGCCAACTCAATGCCTTGAGATCCGTTGGCCGCCTCACCCACAACTTCCACATCGTCTTGGAGATTAAAGTAGCTTTTCAAGCCCAATCGGACCATTTCATGGTCATCTACCAGTAAAATTTTCATCTTTACTCCTTTATCATTCCTTATCAAGCAGGGGAATGCGGATATCAACTGCCAGCCCTTGCTTGGGAGCTGTCAATAACTGAACCGTCCCTGCCATATCTTCAACCCGCTCCTTAATATTGCGGAGTCCATAACTCAGGTCATCTAAACTCCCTAACTGAAAACCAATCCCGTTGTCCACCACCTTCAGCTGCAATTCAACATCTGTTTGATAGAGATAGACATCCAGACAAGATGCCTGGGCATGGCGAAGGGTATTGCTGATCAACTCTTGCAGGATACGGAAGATATGCTCCTCGATTTTCTTGGGCAATTTCGTCACATTTTGCTTGAGACTAACCTTGAGGTCACTCTTGTCCTCAAGCTCTTTTAAGAGGATTTGAATTCCCTCAACCAGACTCTTCTGCTCCAGTTCAACTGGTCTCAAATGCAAGAGCAAGACCCGCAAATCCTTCTGGGCAGTTTCTAAAATAGCTGTAACACTCTGCAACTGGGTCTGCATCTTTTCCCTATCCAATTTCAAAGCCTGCTGACTGACACCTGACAAAATCATGTGGGCCGCAAACAACTCCTGACTGACCGTATCGTGCAAATCCCGAGCAATTCGCTTCCGTTCTTTCTCAATGATTTCCTCTTCCTGAGCAAGACTTTGATTTTCTGCTTTTTGAAGAGCTTCTGTCAAGAGGTTAAGTTTACCTGACAAGGACTTGAAACTAGCATCCAAATCTGGATCTGCAACCTGAACCACTTCTTGCCCTGCCAATAAACGCTTGAGATTAGCCTGCATTTTTCTTAGAGAAAGCTCTTCAACACCTCGCCAAAACAGGGCTAAGAGAAATGTCATGGACATGCTGAATACCAACAACAAAAAGATAAATTTTTCTGTTTTTTCGACATCATGCAAGAAAATAGACCAGTCAAAGTCAAGGATTTCCAGCAAGCTGTGTGAGAAAAATAAGACAAACAGGAAGGAGGTAAAAGCAATGATTACATAGGCTTGTTTTTTCATCCCCTAACCACCTCCACATCGCCAATCATAGTAGTCAAGAAAATCTTGACACTCTTGTTACTCTTGAGATAGTCTTTTGTTTCTTGATGATAGTGTTCATTGCGGAGAGCTCGCTTGGGCTGATTGAAAAAAGTCAAGTCACCATAGAGACAGTTAACGCTGAGACTGACTTCCACATCTACAGGCACAATGATTTTGGTCGTTCCTACCATCTTTCTGAGGATAATGACATTGTCGTGATTGGTTAAGATGACCCTCTCCAGATGAATGGTGTCCTTGCCCATGAGGCGAAAGAGATTGATATCATCAAACTGGCAAGTCTGGTAGCTTGAAAAATGATGGAGATTCCCAAACCAACGATTTTTCTCCTTCTTAACCGTCACTACCTCTTCAAAAACCAAATTTGTCTGCTCCTTTTCTTGATTCATCATCGGATAAAGAAGAAAGAGACTGTAGATAACCGCAACAAAAATAGCTAGAATCACAAAAGGATTGAGCATAACGATGAAAAAGAAGAGAATGGTTGCCGCCACTAAAAGAAGGTTATTGCCCTCTTTACCAGTGTAATAGCGAATCAAAAGCAAAAAGAGAAATAGAATGAGCAGAAAACGCGAAAAATGCTCTGATACCATCAAAATCAGAGCTCCCGTCAAAAGACAGGCTTCGATAAATAAAAAGATTTTAAATTTTCTCATAGGTTCATCCTCTACCTTCTATTTTATCACAATTCAAAAAAGTCACCTCGGTCTGAAGATGGAAAAAAGGCGGTGGTTACGCCTTTTTCATCTGATCCTTTGCTTCTTTTAATTTTCCATAAAGAAGATAGTCTACTTTTTGTAAATCTGCTATGGTGGCACAGTTAAGGGCACACATAATCAAGCGTAAATCTGCTTTCCAGCCTTGGACAATGTCAATCACTTCTTCAACTGAATAGTTTTCAACCAATTCCAGAACTGTTCGAGACAGGCCTACAGCCTTGGCACCAAAGACTAAGCACTTAATCATATCCAGCGGATTCCGAACACCTCCACTGACCAAGAGTTCGACCTTGTCTTTCCAGTCTTGGGCATTAAGAAGGGCCTGCATGGTGGACTGCCCCCATTGATTGAGGTAATCACGTTGGCCACTGCGACGGTTTTCGATATAAGCAAAGCTAGTACCACCACGACCTGATAGGTCAACAGTTCGAACACCCAGTTCATAGGCTCTTTCGATGGTCTTGCCATCCATTCCAAAGCCAACTTCCTTTAGGACAATAGGAACGGGGATTTGCTTGCTATAGTCTGCTAGATGCGATTCCCAGCTTCTAAATGTTCTTTCTCCCTCAGGCATGAGCAATTCCTGCATGACATTGACATGCACTTGCAAGAGAAGAGGATTCATTTCTTCTACTGTCTGAAGACCTAACTCGACAGGCTTGTCCAAGCCAATATTGGTTCCAAGGAGGAGATTTGGATGACTAGACTTGACAGAAAAAGAGGCATCTGTTGGATCTTTAAGGGCTGCGCTATAAGATCCTGTTACAAACAAAATCCCACAGGCTTCAGCCACTTGAGCCAGCTTTTGATTGATTTTTCTTCCCTTATCGCTTCCACCCGTCATAGCATTGATATAAAAAGGAAAGTCCCACTTTCGACCAGCAAATTTTGTCGAAAGATCAATCTCATCCAGATCGTAAAGAGGCAAGGAAGAATGAATCAACTCCACCTCATCAAAGCTATTATAGGAACTTTTCTGCTCAAGGGCATAGCGGATATGCTCGTCCTTACGATTTGTCGTCATGTCCTATCCTTTCTTGATATAAGAGCTCAATCCCCAGATCGGCCCAACGATTTTTTAAGGTTTCGGTTGATTGCACATCAAAACTCAAAGCGATGCCACAGTCACCGCCACCAGCACCGCTACTCTTAGCAACAGCCTGCAAATCTTGACTGGCTTCTTTCAGCTGTCTGAGCGAAGGAGTGTAAATATCTGCGCTCAAGCCTTCTAAGAGCTTGCTGGCTACTTCTACTTGCTCGATAATTTTTTCTGCTTTCCCCTGCTCCAAGGCTTCTACCAAAGAAGCCACCGTTTCTTTTGAGGAATTTAAAAAGTTCTGATTGATATTTTGCTTGATTTGCTGGACCATGTGACTCGATACAGCCACTTCCTTGGTCCATCCCACTAGGAAATCACATTCTAGGGCTGGTTGCACTTGTGAAATTGAAAAGCCCCAATCACGCTCCAGAACTGTCGCCAAGTTTTCTTCTTCCAACCAAGTAGCCACCTTCTGGCGATCAAATGACTGGTAGGCAACCAAATCCTCTGCTACAATACAGGCAAGGTCTCCCATGGAACCATTGTCTCCTCGCTTGAGCAAGACAGCACTGGCTAGCTTGAATAAGAGAGTCTGATCAACTGAAAGATTATACAGAGTCAGTAGGGCCTTGATAACCAAGACAACGACGCTACCGCTAGAACCCAGACCAAACTTTTTCCCTTCTCGTTCCATTTTTCCACGGATTTCTAGAGAAAAAGGTCGCAAGGTCTGGCCATGATAAGTCAGGAAATCATCCACTAAGGCAATCGTTTCTTGAATCAAGCTGTAGTCAGGATTTGGTGTCAAATCAACTGCGAACTCAAACATATCTGAATAGATACGGTAACTATCAGAAAAAGCAATCTCCCCCTTCATATAGATGGGAATGGCCTTTATCAAGGCCAATTGCCCTGGCTCTAAAATAGCATATTCCCCTGCCCAATAGAGTTTTCCGCATGTTTTAACAGTAATCATCTTGGCTCAAATCCTTTGTTTTTGACACAATCAAGCGATAACGTTGACCAAAGATTTCTGATAAATGCTCCAAGTCCTTCTCCTGACAGAGGACCTTGACATTGGGACCGGCATCCATGGTAAAGTAGCAGGATTCTCCTTGCTCTCGAAGCTGGCGGACAAAGTCCATGGCTTCATAAGAAGCATCGGTCAGATAAGAAAAGGCTGGTGATGCTGTTTCTGTAGTAGCGTGCATAGCAAGGGCATTTTTCTCCGTTAATTCCCCAACCTTGGCAAAGTCATTTTCCTTGAGATAAAGAAGCATATCCTGATAGTCTTTCTCAGACTGACGCACCCAGTCATCAAAAGTCGTCGATGTTTCCACACAAAGTTTCATCCCATCACGGCTAGAAATTGGTTTTTTCTTGTCTTCTAGCACCAACATAATCATAGCTAGTTTCAAGTCTGTCTCTACAGGGTAAATTTCTCCACTATCCTTATCCCAGGCTCCTAGCGGTCCATAAAAACTCCGAGAAGAAGACCCTGAGGCAAACTTGGCTTCCTGCGCTAACTGGCTCCGAGTCAAACCAAGTTTGAAATAGGCATTGCAAGCCTTGACCAAGGCGGACAAACCACTAGAACTTGAGGATAAACCCGCCGCGGTAGGCATATTGTTTTGAGTATCAATACGGATAAAACCCTCACCATCTGGACGGTAGCGGTCAATAATTTTGCTCATCTTGTCATGTTCCGCCTCATTTTGTAGCTGGCCATTGATATAAAAGGCATCAGCTGTCGCATCCGTCGTCAGAGATGATAAAGTCGTCTCCGTGTACATATTTTCCAAAGTCAGAGAAATACTGCTAGTAGCAGGCACCATCTCTTTTTCTTTTTTCTTTCCCCAATATTTGATAATAGCAATATTTGCGTAGGAACGTACTGTTACAGGCTCTCTATCCATGTCTGAACAGCTCCTTTCTCTTCTAATCTTTCTGCTAATTCTTGTGCTTGTGTCAAATTGTCTGCCAAGGCTATGATACAGCCTCCCAGCCCACCACCGCTCATCTTGGCACCCAGAGCATCATGGCTAAGAGCCGTTTCAACCAAAGAGTCTGCCTCAGGACTACTGACACCAATTTCTTTTAAATGTAAATGCGCTTGACTGAGGATTTGTCCCAATCTTACAGCATCTTTTTGTGAAATCGCATCTTCTGCCTGCTGGGTCAATTCCCCCAAGGAATGTAAAAACGGCAGGGCATCCTTGCCCTTGCTTTGAACCACTTGGATAGCTTCACGAGTATGACCATAAACGCCCGTATCGGCAATGACCAAATAGGCTGATAAGTCCATCTCAAGCTCTGTAAATCCTACATTCTTAATAAAGCGAATAGGCTGGTCACTGAGACAGGTCTTAGCATCCAAACCGCTTGGATTCATATGGGCAATCATCTCAGCCCGATTGACCAAGATTTCTAGTACATCATGAGGTAGTTCTGCTTGATAGTAGTCAAATACCGCACGAATGGCTGCTATGCTGATAGCTGCTGACGAACCCATGCCCCGTTTCTCAGGGATAGCCGAGTCAATTTCACAGCGAATGCAGGCTTCTTTGATATCCAAATACTCCAGCGAAGCATACACCGCCATGGACAAGGTATCCTCCTCATAAAGACGCCAAGGTCTTTCTGCAGGGACCACCTTACAAGTCACCTCCACCTCCAAAAGAGGCAGGGAAATAGCAGGATAACCGTAAACGACCGCATGCTCCCCTATTAAAATAATCTTACTATGTGCCTGACCGACACCAACTTTTTTTGTCATATTTTCCTTTTACTAGACGAAAAAGCCGTCTTATACTCAATGAAAATCAAAAAGCAAACTAGGAAGCTAGCCGCAGGCTGCTCAAAACACGGTTTTGAGGTTGTGGATAGAACTGACGAAGTCAGCTCAAAGCACTGCTTTGAGGTTGCAGGTAGAACTGACGAAGTCAGTTACATATACCTACGGTAAGGCGACGCTGACGTGGTTTGAAGAGATTTTCGAAGAGTATTATTTTTTCATACAAGTATTTATTCTCTCCTATCTATTTTATTATATTTTCACAAAAAAAGCGATTGTTTCCTTCACAATCGCCTCTTTCATTATTGAACCCATTCGCCATTATAATTGACAGAATAGCCATCTATGGTAGTATTCACTGCTAAAGCACCTGAGCTATAAGCATAGTACCATTTACCATTAACTTGGAACCATCCTGTCTTCATATCGCCATTACTTGCATTTAGGTAGTACCAACTGTTACCAACATAAGCCCAACCTGTCTTCATATCACCATTTTGAGCATCTAGATAATACCAAGTTGAGTTATCATTGACCCAACCTGCACGTCTTTCACCACCAATATAGTTTTCTCCATTAATTTCAGTTTTAGCTAGATAATACCAATTAGACTGGTCATAAAGCCAACCTGTCTCTAAAGAATGATTCTGATTAAAGTAATAGTTCGTGTAATAACGCTTCTCTTCTTTATCTTCTGAATCTTCACGTTTTTCCCCGTACTTTCTTCCAACACTATCTTTTGTTTTAATCTCTAATGCTTTCCAGCCTACAAACTCTTGTAGTACCCCATTTTTATCGAAGTAGTTCCATTCTGGCATTGGGGAACCTTCTAATCTTATACCATTAGGGTAAGGACCAATTGTATATCCTTTAACTGGCATTGGAATGTACTGCCAACCAACAACCATTTCACCATTATAATCAAAATAATAGGTCTTGCCATCAATCACTCGCCAGTCCGTTTCTTTGATGTCACCCTTCTTGTAGTAGGTTCTACCATTTTCTTTGACAAATTGCCAACCTTCTGAATCATCTGCAAATACTGTATTTGTAACCAGCAAACCGAAGAAAAAGACTGCTAATGCAATTTGCATCAATTTTTTTATTGTTTTCATTAGATTTTCCTCCATAACTGATTGTAGCAAAGACCAAACTATATGTCAATATGTACAATCCTCAAAAAAGCAGTTACATGACTGCAACTGCTTTTCTATTCTTGCATGGTGTAACCAACACCACGCACGGTTTTAATGTAGCTTTTTTGACCTTTTACATCAAGCTTGCTACGTAGATAACGGATATAGACATCCACGATATTGGTTTCGGTCGCACTTTCATACTTCCAAACACTTTCCAACAACTGTTCACGAGTTAAAACCTTCTTGCTTCCCATAAGAGTCGCTAAAAGATCGTATTCCCGGCGTGTCAGAGCAATCATCTCATCACCACGATAGACAGTATGGTTTTCAACATCCATACGCAGATTACGATAGGATGTTGGAACTTTCATCTGGCTACAATGTTGGTCAATGAAGTCCCGACCTCGAAAAATGGCTGAAATTCGTTCTACCAAATTTTCTATAATCACAGGCTTATAGATGTATGAAACAGCAAAACGCTGGATAGTTTCAAGTTGGTCTTGCAACCCTTCTCGATGGTCCAAAACCATGATCACTGAGGCTGGTTTTGTCCGACTCAGCTGTTCTGCAAAAGCCTGGGCTGTCATATCCCCTAAATGAGCATTCAGTAAAATCAAGTCATAGTCTGTCTGAAGAGCCATGGAAAGGGCATTTTTGCCCTCTTCTACCTGATCAACTCGGTATTGCTCTTTTTGGAGTTCCAGACTTAAAAAATGAGCTAGATTTCTTTCTTTCTCAAGTAATAAAATCCGTTTCCCCATGGCTGGCCTACTTATTTTTCATCGTACCAAGAATAGTGGAAGGTTCCTTCTTTGTCTTTACGTTGGTATGTGTGGGCACCAAAGTAGTCACGTTGCGCTTGGATCAAGTTAGCTGGAAGGTCCGCTGAACGGTAGCTATCAAAGTAAGTAATAGCTGCTGAGAAAGTTGGCACTGGCACACCAGCTTGAACCGCAAGAGCTACGATATCACGCACTGCTTGTTGATACTTAGCAGTAACATCCAAGAAGTACTCATCCAAAAGAAGGTTAGCAAGGTCTGCATCACGGTTGTAAGCATCAGTAATCTTTTGCAAGAAACGAGAACGGATAATACAGCCATCACGCCAGATAGATGCGATGTCTGCAAATGGCAAGTTCCAGTTGTTTTCTTTAGAAGCTACACGCAATTGAGCAAAACCTTGTGCGTATGAAATGATTTTTGAGAAGTAAAGAGCTTGGCGGATTTTTTCAATCAACTCAGCCTTGTCTCCTTCAAATTTGAAGGCAGCTGGTTTTGGAAGCACCTTGCTAGCATGTACACGCTCTTCTTTGTAAGTAGAGATATAACGAGCAAATACCGACTCAGTAATGAGTGACAATGGTACACCAAGGTCAAGTGCAGATTGGCTAGTCCATTTACCAGTTCCCTTGTTTCCTGCAGCATCCAAGATGTAGTCTACGATTGGACCATCTTGACCTTCGTCGTCTTTGCGTCCAAGGATATCCGCTGTAATTTCAATCAAGTAGCTGTCCAATTCACCCTTGTTCCACTCAGTAAAGATTTCAGCCATATCTTGAGCTGAAAGGCCAAGCAAGTGTTGCATAAGATCGTAGCTTTCTGCGATCAATTGCATATCACCATACTCAATACCGTTGTGGACCATTTTCACATAGTGACCAGCTCCATCAGGACCAATGTATGTCACACATGGTTTCCCATCTTCTGGTGCTTTTGCAGAGATTTCTTCAAGAACATCTGCTACCAATTCATAAGCTTCTTTTTGCCCACCAGGCATGATAGAAGGACCTTCAAGGGCACCTTTTTCACCACCAGAGACACCAGTACCGATAAAGTTGATACCTGAGTTAGCCAACTCTTCATTACGACGGATAGTATCTTTGTAGAAAGTGTTTCCTCCGTCAATCAAGATATCACCTTTGTCCAAGTGTGGAAGAAGGGCTTGGATAGTCGCATCTGTACCAGGTCCTGCTTGAACCATGAGCATGATACGACGTGGTTTTTCGATTGAGTTTACAAAACTTTCAACGTCATAGCTCGGTACAAATTTCTTTTCAGGATGGCAAGCAATCACATCTTCAGTTTTTTCTTTACTACGGTTGTAAATAGCAACTGTGTAACCACGAGATTCAATATTAAGGGCAAGGTTACGACCCATTACGGCCATACCAACGACACCAAAGTTAGCTTTTGTCATTTGACACTCCTCTTGTTTAATTTGTTTTATTTTATCATTTTTACTTTTGAAAAGAAAGAATTTTGTAACGACTGCTTAGTAGTCCAAGTCATCCGCATGCCCAGAACCATTTCCAACAAAGTAGCCTGTCTTACAATTAAGGGTAAAGAGATAGGTTCCATCTGGCTTGTAGAGGTTGTAATAACCATTGCCATTAACGATATTGACACGTTCGAGGATGTATTGGTTACCAGTGATATAACCACGCGAACGTGAAGTCGCTAAAATTTGTTCCAAGACACCATCCGCAAAATCCCAGGCCGAGTTGTTACTATCATCAATAGCAGACTGATTATAGGCAACACGACTGGCACTTCTTTGAACAGCAACTCCTGCACTTGATACACCCATATTGACTTCACTGCGAGTACTTCTAGTTTCATTTGATGTAGTATTTGAGCTACTTGGGCTTGTCTCACTAGCAATATTTTCACTTGCTTGACTAGAGCTTGAGCTGCTAGTTTCACTTGAACTTGAGCTCGAAGTGCTGGTTTGCTGGCTCTTACCAAGGCTAATAGCCTTATCTAGCACTTTATCAAGCTCCGTATTTCCAGTTTTAATATCTGTAAATTTAGCATCCGATTTTGCTTTAGCATTGGTATCCAAAACACCATCCACAATAGCTGGCTTCTCAAATTGAGCATTGACATCTTGGATAGCCTTGATTTGCGTTGCTAAGCTATCATATTTCGATTTGGCAAGCGTATATTCACGACTACCTTCTAGCTTATCAAGCAAGGTCTTGAGTTGACTCAGTTTATCAAACTGGCTATTCTTCAAAGCCGTTTTATTGCTATCTGTGTAGAAAGCATCATATAAATTATTGAATTCTTCTACATCTGACTGCGTGTTTGTAGTTGATTGAGAAGTCTGGATTTCCTTGGTTGAACGAGCCACTTGACGATAAACATAATAACCAGTTCCAAGGATAAGAACCACTAAGGCTGCTAGAAGCCCATAAAGTACCCCTTTCTTCTTACTTTTTCCATCTTCACTATCTGTCACTCGAGAACGTGTGAGGGACTCTTCCGCTCCGACCAATTGTACCTCTTCAGTCTCAAATTCTTCAACAAGAGGAGCTTCTGAAACTCGTGTTAATTCTAAATCATCAAACTGACTCAATTCATCTTCTGGAGCTAGAGCAGTTACTCCTGTTTCCTCACGAAGCTCTTGAAGCAAATTATCCAGAGTCTGAGTCTCCTCTATCTCCTCTACCTCTTCTTTTTCAACTAAATCATCCTTGCTAAACTGACGCGTTTCAAACTTATCTGCCTCAATTTCATCTTTATGTTGTTTCACATACTTGTCCAAGATAGAATCTCCAGGCAATACACCCGCTTCCACCTCTTCATTTTTTCGCATGGCTTCTCCAACTGTTAGCTCTTTGGCATCATCAAAATCAAATTGCGCTTCTTTATGTTCTGTTTTATGACGATTACGTCTTTTCTTACTCATGAGTTTTCCTTTCTACTTTACTTCCTGACGTTTAACGCGCTGACCAAAATATTGATACAAATCAACTTTTAAGGTTCCATTGTACAACTTACGTTTCTTATCCGCCTGACTACCGTACTTGATCTCAAAGGCTTCATCACTAGTTAGGATAAACTTGCTCCAGGTTTTTAGCGGTGCAAATACTTGACCCATTTCCGCATAAAGCTTGGTCACCCCTGCATTATCTGACAAGCGTTCACCATAAGGCGGATTGGAAATAATCACACCATTGATTTTATCGGAACGTAAATCCTGCACGCGCATCTGCTTAAAGGTAATATCTCCTGCAACACCTGCCGCCTGAGCATTAGCCTTAGCAATTTCCACCATGCGAGCATCAATATCACATCCCATAATATCCAGTTCCAGTTCACGATCCACTTTCTTAGCCGCCTCTGTGCGCACTTCTTGAATCAAGCGATCGCTAATCCAGTTCCATTCCTCAAAAGCAAAAGAGCGACGAAGTCCTGGGGCCATCTTTCTAGCAATCATAACTGCCTCGATACAGAAAGTTCCTGAACCACAGGTTGGATCAATCAAGGGCTTGTCTGGGTACCAGTTAGAGAGTTGTAAAATGGCTGCTGCCATGTTTTCCTTGATAGGAGCGCCACCCTTTTCGGTACGATAGCCACGTTTAAAGAGGCTAGTCCCTGTCGTATCAATCATGATAGTTGCCACATCTTTGAGAATAGAAACCTCAATCTTAAACTCAGGACCATTTTCCATCAGAGGAACGCCTTCTGGACGGGCATAGTGTTTTTGCAACTTCTTAACAACAGCCTTCTTAGAAATAGCCTGTACACTTGGCTCATTGTGAAGTTTAGATTTAACACATTTGGCTTTTGAAATCGGGAATCGAGCCCCAAGCGGTAAATAATTTTCCCAATCTAGGGCGAAAACTCCTTGAAAGAGCTCCTCAAAAGTCTTAGCTGGGAACGTCCCAACGATAATCTTGATACGATCTGCTGCCCGAAGCCAGAGGTTGGTTTCGATGATGGCTCTCGCATCTCCTTGAAAACGAACACGACCGTTTTCAACCTGACAATCGTAGCCCAACTCTCGCACTTCACGTCCCACAACAGCTTCAAGACCTGCTGCAACAGTTGCAATTAAATTAAATTCTTTTTTCATTTTACAGTCTTGCAAGACCTTTCTATATGTCCACTTTAAAAAATGAGGTTGAGAAAATTTCTCAGCCCCAACCTATATGCAATTTTCTATAAGCCATGTTTTGTTCCAGAAGTGACTAGGACCACTTCCTTCGATAATCATCTGTCTACCACTAACAGCCTAGAGCTGATAGCAGTCAGAGTACTACGTTCGTTTCCGCGTACTCCATGCCCCGACCAAAATTTGGGTTGCTAGCTTGAGGGGTTTACCGCGTTCCACTCTCTCCGTTTCCAGAAAGACTCCGTCACTGTGGCACTTTCAAGCCTACTCTGGCCTATCCAAGGACTTAGCCATTTCAACTGCCGTAACGATTTCTCGTCCCTAGGCTTATGGTTTCGCCTAGCACAAACACTACAGGCATCACAGCCTGTGCTAGCATGGACTTTCCTCATGAAAAGAAACTCTCCTCACGCGATTATCCAAAAATTGCACTTTTCAAATAAGCTCTTATAGATCAGAGTTATCCAAAATTTGTTTACCAAATACTTCTTTCTCAAGACGATTCAAACGTTTCAAAATATCAAAATTCGTCATAGAAGTTGTAGCTGTCATTTCAAGAGGTTCTGCTTGAACCGGTGCAGATTCAGGTTTGCGAGATAATTCTCCCTTCAACTCTGCAATTTCTTGACGGAGAGACTTGACCAAGGCAGCATAAGTTTCATAGTCCTTGATGACATCGTCCAAAAATTCATCAACTTCAACCTTACTATATCCACGGACTTCACGTCCAAACTCTTGCTCAAAAATATCTTTTGCTGAAAAAATAATACTTGCCATCTCTCTCTCCATTCTCAGTTTCTAATAGTATTATTATATAAAAAAAAGCAAACAAAAATCAAGGTCAAAGGCTTACTTTTCAGAAAAATTTTCTGCCATCTCATTTAAGTCTTCAAAGGTTAGCCTTTTTATGCGATAACCTTCCTGATTTTTCATCAAGGTGTCCATAAATTTTAATTTGGTCTCATTTTCTGGGTCATAGAAAAAATAGGCTAAATCAGTATTTTCCAACAAAAATCGTTGGTAGTCTCGCAATTGCCCCATATTTTCATACTTCGGATAGGCATATTTAACAAAATCTACCTGCTTAAATTGGCTAAGTTTAACCTGATTCGCTTCATTCCAATTTTCCCCGTGTGTTTCAAAATCAAAAATAGTCGCTAGGCTAAAATCATACTCGTCTTTCATTTCATTTGCAACGTCGAGAACCCAAGATTCAAATCCCAAGTTCCCTGTAAAGACCAGCCATTTAATCCCTTCTTCTGCTAAACTTTCTAGATCACGACGAATGGCTTTCTTTATAATTTTTAACCTGATCTCTTTTTCATTAAACAAACCCAAATCGAAGTTAGAATAGCCCATAATTAAAGCTGTAGTCATTTTTGCACCTTTCTTTATACTTTTATGGTATAATAGAGTGATGTTATTGTACCAATAAGGAGAAATATGGTCAACTATCCTCATAAAATTTCATCAAAAAAAAGACAAACATCCATTTCTCAACCAAAAAATTTCGCAAATCGAGGAATGACTTTTGAAAAGATGATCAACGCTACAAACGACTACTATCTGACGCATGGTATGGCAGTTATCCATAAAAAACCTACACCAGTTCAGATCGTTCGAGTAGACTATCCACAACGAAGTCGAGCAAAGATTGTAGAAGCCTATTTTAGACAAGCTTCCACAACAGATTACTCTGGCGTATATAGAGGACATTACATTGACTTTGAAGCCAAGGAAACACGACAAAAGAATGCTATCCCAATGAAGAACTTCCATCTTCACCAGATTCAACATATGGAACAAGTTCTAGAACAGCAGGGCATTTGCTTCGTACTGCTTCATTTCTCTTCTCAACAAGAAACTTATTTGTTGCCGGCACTTGATTTGATTCGCTTTTATCATCAAGATAAGGGTCAAAAATCAATGCCACTTAGATATATTCAAGAATATGGATATTTAGTAAAGCAAGAAGCTTTCCCTCAAATTCCCTATCTCGATATTATCAAAGAACATTTACTAGGTGGTAAAACAAGATGAATAAACAAATTGTTCTGCGATTTTTAAAGTATATTGGAATTACATTCCTTACCTTATTTATCGCATTATTTCTATTAGGTGGAGGTACCTTCCTCTACTTTGTTAGCAAGGCTCCAGCCTTATCTGAAAGTAAATTAGTTGCGACAACCTCTAGCAAGATTTATGACAATAAGAACGGACTGATTGCTGACCTTGGATCTGAACGTCGCGTAAATACTCAAGCAAATGAAATCCCTACTGACTTGGTCAAGGCCATTGTATCTATCGAAGACCACCGTTTCTTTGATCATAGAGGTGTTGATACTATTCGTATCCTTGGGGCAACTCTGAGAAATCTCCAAGGTAGAGGGGGACTTCAAGGAGCTTCAACCTTGACCCAGCAATTAATCAAATTAACTTACTTTTCTACTTCGACTGCCGATCAAACCTTGTCACGTAAAGCCCAAGAAGCTTGGCTAGCAGTCCAACTAGAACAAAAAGCAACCAAGCAAGAAATCTTGACCTACTACATCAACAAAGTCTATATGTCTAACGGTAACTATGGAATGCAAACCGCAGCCCAAAATTACTATGGCAAAGACTTGAAGGATTTAAGCTTGCCACAGTTAGCACTCCTAGCCGGAATGCCTCAAGCACCAAACCAATATGATCCATATTCCCACCCAGAAGCTGCTCTAGAGCGTCGGAACTTGGTACTTTCAGAAATGAAGGGACAGAAATACATCAGTGCAGAAGATTACGAAAAAGCTATTAATACGCCTATCACTGACGGCCTCCAAAGCTTGAAATCAGCCAATAGTTATCCAGCTTATATGGACAACTATCTCAAAGAAGTAATCGACCAAGTAGAACAAGAAACTGGCTACAACCTTCTTACCACAGGTATGGAAGTCTATACTAATGTCGACAAAAATGTTCAACAGAGACTTTGGGATGTATACAATACAGATGAGTACGTTGCTTATCCAGATGATGAACTTCAAGTAGCTTCTACCATCGTCGATGTAACAAATGGTAAAGTCATTGCTCAGTTAGGCGCCCGTCACCAATCAAGCAATGTATCTTTTGGAGTTAACCAAGCCGTTGAAACTAACCGTGACTGGGGTTCTACTATGAAACCAATCACTGACTATGCTCCCGCTTTAGAATATGGAGTCTATGACTCTACTGCTTCTATTGTACATGATGTTCCTTATAACTATCCTGGTACTGATACCCCAGTCTACAACTGGGATCATGGTTATTTTGGAAATATTACAGTACAATACGCACTACAACAATCACGTAATGTTACAGCAGTTGAAACTTTAAATAAAGTTGGTTTAGATCGAGCCAAAACCTTCCTAAATGGCTTAGGTATCGATTATCCAAGCATCCACTATGCTAACGCCATTTCAAGTAATACAACAGAATCTAACAAACAATACGGTGCAAGTAGTGAAAAAATGGCTGCTGCTTATGCCGCCTTTGCTAATGGTGGTATTTACCACAAACCAATGTATATCAATAAAATCGTCTTTAGTGATGGTAGTGAAAAAGAGTTTTCTGATGCCGGTACACGAGCTATGAAAGAAACTACTGCCTATATGATGACCGAAATGATGAAAACTGTTTTAGCTTACGGAACTGGACGTGGTGCTTACCTACCATGGCTTCCACAAGCTGGTAAGACTGGTACTTCTAACTATACTGATGACGAAATCGAAAAACATGTCAAGAATACTGGCTACGTAGCTCCAGATGAATTGTTTGTAGGTTATACTCGTAAATATTCTATGGCTGTATGGACTGGATACTCAAATCGTTTAACTCCAATCGTTGGAGATGGTTTCCTGGTTGCTGCCAAGGTTTATCGCTCAATGATATCGTATCTATCAGAAGATGACCAACCTGGAGATTGGACGATGCCAGACGGCCTGTTCCGAAATGGAGAATTCGTATTCCAAAACGGAGCAAGAAATAGTTGGAATAATCCAGCCACACAACAAACGCAAATCGTAGAGAATCCCTCTACAACAGCTGAAAGTTCAACTACACAGGCAAGTACAACGGTTGGGCAACAACCCAATAATGCTCCAGCAACTGATCCTAATCAAGGACAAGCTGGTCAGCCTGGTCAGCCAACACAACCAGTACAACCAACACCACAAAATCCACAAGTTCAACAACCTCAACAGTGAGATGAAAGAAAATCCTGAGAATAAAAACTCAGGATTTTTTTCTATAATAATACTCAATAAAAATCAAAGAGCAAACTAGGAAACTAGCCACAGGCTGCTCAAAACACGGTTTTGAGGTTGTGGATAGAACTGACGAAGTCAGTAACATATAACGTTGACGTGGTTTGAAGAGATTTTAGAAGAGTATAAAATACATTTCGTAATATCGAACATCAGATAGGCATCAATCTATTTTCTCGAAACCAAAAGAAGTTAGCTAACAACTAACTTCTTGTTTAATCTATTTCACATGTTTTGCAAGATCTTCTTGCGCTTTTTTATTGGATTCTTCTTTTTCTTTCGTCCATTTATCTTGAGCTTTTTGGTATTCATCTGCAGTGACTGCCTTGTCTTGAAGTTCAAGGTATTTATACAAGAGTGGTTCACTTGTCCCTTTGTTTCCTGCCAATGCAAATGGTATTGTAAATGGTTTCATCTTAGACAAGATTGGACGACCTGTACGAGATGTCGTTGGAATGACTAGGGCACTATCTGTTAGCCAAGCTTGAGCTTCAGCGTACTTATTATAACGTTTTGAAACATCTGTAGTTTCAGCTCCTGCTTCATTTACTAATTTATCGTAGTCGTTTAGTCCAACCTTCTTAGCAGCTTCATTATTTGTTCCTGAATCAAATCCTAGGTAAGTTCTCGTATTTTCTCCTACAGATGGTTTGATAATATCAAGGTAGGTAGATGGATCTGAGAAGTCTGGTCCCCATCCAACGTTATCAGAAAGATCCCAATCTTCGCCAGCAGCAGTTTGTGCAAATAAAGTGACATTAAGCACTTCATCTTTTTGCAACTGTTGGATATCAATAATGACATTATCAGTTCCTAAAGTTGCTTCCAAGGATTGTTTCATAGATTGGACACGTTGAACTTTTGTAGTTGCTGTTTGGTCAACAGGCATATCTAGGTGAATAGGGAAGGTTACACCTTCAGCTTGAAGGGCAGCCTTAGCTTTAGCAAATTCAGCCTTAGATTTTTCTGGATTGTAAAGACCATCTTGAGCATCTGCCAAGTTTACATCTTTCCATTCATCCCCATAAGTCACCAATTTTTCTTTAACTAGATCACCAAAGTTTTTCCCATCTGCTTGGACAAATGTTGGTGGGACAAAGATATTACGCAAGATTTTGCTTGCTCCAGTTTGTCCATTGAGTTGAGATGCATAGGCCGTACGATCAAAACCAAAAGCAATCGCCTGACGGAAATCCTTGTTCAACAAAGCCTTTTTAGTTGAAGTCTTTTGTTCTTCACTAGTTTTAGATGTGTATTTATAAGACTGGCGATCAATATTTGTTCCCACTACATAAGTAGTAGAGTCCTGTTGTGTATAGACAATATTGTCCTTCATCTCTTTCTCAAGCTCTGCAAAACTTGCACTGGTTGGATAGAGACGAGCTGCTGTTAAGCTACCATCTTTAAAGTTTTCTGCAGGTTTACTAGTATCTTGACCATCCCAGAATGACAATTTGACTTTGTCAATATGCACATTGTCTTTATTCCAGTAGTTAGGATTTTTTGCAAATTCAACAGTAGATTTGGTCACAATGGATTTCAACAAATAAGGACCATTATACAAGATACTACTTGGATCTGTTGCTTTGGCAAAATCATCCCCTTTTGAGTTTAAAAACTCTTCATTAACTGGTGCTAAAACACCCATTGTTGTTTTAGAATTCCAAAAACTTTCAGGTTTGTTCAAAGTGTATTGGACTGTTTGATCGTCAATCGCTTTAATCCCAACTTGAGAGAAATCTTTATTTTCCCCTTTAGCGTATGCATCCAAACCTTTAATTGAATCCTGTACCAAGTAAAGGGCTTCTGATTTCTTATCTGTTGCATATTTAAGACCTGTCACAAAGTCCTGAGCCTTGACAGGAGCATACTCTTCTCCCTCAGATGTATACCACTTGGCATCCTGACGAATCTTATAAGTATAAGTCAAGCCATCTTTAGAAACTGACCAGTCCTCTGCCATTGATGGCACCAAATTCCCATAACGGTCACTCTCCAACAAACCATCAATCACGTTACTAGTGATATTGGCAGTTGCTGCCTTACCAGTTGTTAAGTAGTTGAGGTTATCTGGGTCTGTCTCGTAGGTAAATGCAAAAGTCTGCTCGCCTTTAGTTGCAGAACCACCTGAACAAGCCGCTAAGACACCTGCTGCTAATAAAGTTACTCCCGCAAGAGCTAATACTTTCCTTGTTTTCATAGTACTCTCCTTTATTTTTTATCCATTATAGACTCTTTTTAAAGTCCTGTCAATAGAATTTTCTGAATTTTAGAAAATTATTTTTTAAACAACAACTTTGCAAAAATATGAATAATATCAAAAAATCCCTCAACTACAGGCTCTATAATATTTGTAGTGGGTAAATCCCCTATGGATATTATGGAGCCTATTTTGTTGTAGAAAAAAAGTCCCAT
>NZ_JALDTZ010000021.1:22366-26595 GCF_023109105.1 Streptococcus mitis | reverse complement strand
ACTAGAGAGAAAGGAAAGTCCAAAATGGAGGATAAAGTTGGGCTTACTTTAGCGTGTTTAAATATTAAAAAATTAGTCAAATGGATAGCGAATATCTCTTTTTATTTTTCTCAAATTCAGATTTTGGGATAGATTAGGAGGTGATAAGACAAAATATTTTTGAAAAGCAAAAAAGACAAACGCCAAAAATGACGTTTGTCTACATTCTGAAAGAATCTACCAATTTTGGTAGATTCTTTTATTTATTAGAGGTTATTAGAAATATTCTCTTCATAACTATTTAGAAAATGACGGTTATTTCTTTAATAGTAAATGAATCCAATCTATCCTATGGTGAAACAATTACTAAAAATATGATGCATCCAAAACACAGAAATATAAAAAAAATGTACATAGGGAGTAAAAAATGTGTAATTTTGTAGATTATTTTTATAAATTGTGATAAAATTAATTTGAGCCATTGTGTTTCAATTAATATAAAGGAGAAGAAAAATGAAAAGGAGAAAGTCCTTATGGAAAACCTTTTTGAGGAAAGGTTTTGCCCTATTCACCATATTGATGATGCTAGGACAAATGAGCCAAGGAACTGTATCAGTTCTGGCTAAAGAGCTAGCAGTAGGAGATAATGGTGCTTTAGATGTTAGCCTATTGTATGGTGATAAACAAGACCATCCTGGTGGGATGGCCTATAGTACGGGTGACACGATGTCTGGGTACATCCAGATTACACCTAAGAATCTGACAACAGACCTTGATGATGTTGCTGTGAATCTAGTGTTACCAGGGAAATACCTGGATGAGGTTAATATTCCCGATTTCAATAGTAGTTCGCAGCATGATGCACCAGTTGTGACCAAGGTAGGAGATGCCTACCATGTAACTCTGCATTTTACGAACTACCAAAAATCTGAGGTCTTGACCCTACCATTCATCGCCAAGTTTAAGTTAGGATTTCCTCCGACCAACTACTCGATGGATATCACAGGGACGCTCAATATCAATGGTGCTGAGACTGCTTTAAATAGCATTACCTGGAAACCTCAATACAAGGATTATATCTTAACCAAGTTTGTCAATCAGAACTATGATGCGACCATGTCCAGAGACTATGCTGAAGCATCTCCAGGGATTGTAACTGGAACAGATGGCAAAAAGTACATTGAAAAAACTACCTCAGTTCCGTTTGCCTTCTTGTTAGATGGAATGCGTGGACAGTACAATGGTAGCTATCGTCAGTTGGAATCTGCAACGATCACAGATAAGCTGCCAACCTATACGGACAAAGATGGAAAAACTCGTACAGCGGTTCTAGATACAGAAAAATCAGAAGGCTGGGTCGACAATGGGGATGGCACAGTTTCAAAAACTTTTGTGGCTGATGAAAATAAAAATGTTCAAAGTTACCACGGAGATTTGATGCAAAAGATTCAAGACAAGAGTTTCTTGTACTTGAAGTTCCCTGATTTGGTCATGGAGAAAGACCAAACCCTAGAGGATGTCTTAGTGAAAGACTTGACCAACACTGCAACTGTCGTGGGGGTTCCTGCGGAACGTGGGGAGGGAGAACCTGATGTAACGGCTGAAGACTCTCTCATCTTCCGATTAACCTCTCGTGACTTGGAAGGAAAAGGATCTTTTGCGAAACAAGCAGAAGGAAATGTTTACGACTCGACCGACTACAAGGCAGCCAACTACAAATGGCTCTTGAAATACAATAACATCACTCCATTTGCTCAAAAGAATATTGTCTTTTATGATGAGCAAGTGGACTCACGCTTGAAGTTTACTAAGATAGAATATACTCGTATGATGATTGGGATCTATGGAAATGGACCTTTGATCAATCAATACGTGAAGCGCATCATCCTTACAATGGAAGATGGTTCGACCAAAGAAATCCAACCAGAGGCAGACAAGGATGGATTTGGAAGCACTGATTTGACCAAATACGGAACGGTCGTTGGCTGGAGACTGGAGATGAAAGACGACTTCGAGCTTCCATCGGGTCAAGGGATTTATATTTCTACCTATACTGCCTTCAAGGATCCAGAAAAGACTCATATTGATCAGAACGATGAGGCCAAGAATGCCTATGAAAATACTGGACGGATTACTTACAAAACCCAGTCAGGGGCAGATAGAGACCAATCTGCTAAATGGCAGTTCAAGCTTCTTCCATTGACAGAAAATGTTAATCTGACAAAGAATACAGATTACAACAATGTCCAATTCACAGATGGAAAAACCATTCGTTTTTCCCTATCTGCCGATAATGTTCGCTTAGATCCAGGTAAGGATTACAAAGATTTGCGGGTCATTGACCTCTTTGATCCAAATACGCTGGATATTGACTTCAATAACTTAGATCAATATTTTGATAAGAACGGTCGCTATTATAGCCCTTGGTATAAATCCTATGAGGTCATCGAAAACTACCACAACTCTGGACGTTCTGCCTTGATTTTCCACTTGGATCAGAAGGAATTTATCAAACGCTCTCTAGAGACTGGTGGTCAAGTTCGTTTGCCATTTATCTATACCAAACTAAAAGGGAAGGCAGATGGCGGAACCTTTACCAACCATATCTATATGGCAGGAGAGGGTCTCTGGGATCTAGAAACTGCTAACCCGAATAAGGTTGCAGTAGATAGCTATGATTTAAATAACAATGGTTCTACAACGGATAAAATCCCTCATGCAGAATCAAACTATACCATTGTAGCTGCTGAAGGTGTATATTCTCGTAAGTTCATTGCTAAAAATGACGACTTATCTGATGCATCAACAGTGACTCGTACCTTTAAACCAGGGGAAACCTTTAATTATAAATTAACAATCAAAAATAATACAGATACTCCTGTTGAAAATACTGTTATTTTTGATGCCCTTCCAAAAGTAGGTGATGTCAATACACTTGATGCTTCAGCCCGTAAGACAGAATACACTGTAAGTCTTCGCGGTCCTATCACTGCGCCAGAAGGATGGACAGCATACTACACAACAGATACCACAGTTACATCTAGTACCATGGCACAAGCTGCAGATAAAGATATTTGGTCAAAAGATGTTACAGACTACAGTCAAGTAACAGGAATTAAGATTGTCGCTAATGAAGGAACCACTATTGGTGCTCGTAGTCAAGTAGATATTGCTGTACCTGTTGTCAATCCAAGTGAATTGACAGACCAAGTTAAGCAATTGATGCTAGACCGCACAGAAGATAACAAGGATAATGGTGGTCGTTCAGGTGTCGTACAAGCTCATAACCAATTTGGTTACAAGGCTAAAGGACATGAAGGGAACCGTGAGTCCAATACAGTAACATCTCAAATCTTCGGCGCTAGCTTCCATGTGAAGAAAGTTGATAAAGACGATACTAGCAAGGGATTAGCTGGTGCTGAGTTCAATTTATTGGATGCTAGTGGTGCAGTCCTTGCGACCCAAGTTTCTGATAAGGATGGAAATGTTGCTTTTACAACCTTAATAGAAGGAACTTATACTCTTAAAGAAACTAAAGCACCAACTAACTATAAGTTGGATGAGACTGAACATGCAGTCGTGGTGACCTACGATGCAGATCAACAAATCTATCATGTCACAATTGACGGAGAAGCTGTTGGTTCAAAAGCTTCACCAAAACTAATCACAAATGAGAATGATATCAAATATCTCAATCTAGAAGCAACTAAAGTTTGGGATGACCAAGACAACGTAGAAGGTCTTCGTCCTGAATCCATCGAGTTCCAATTGTACAAAAATGGAAAAGCAGAAGGGAAACCAGTAACACTTTCAGCAGGAAGTGACTGGAAAGCAACCTTTAGCAATCTTCCAGATAAAGATAGCAATGGTAACCTTATCAGCTATACAGTAAAAGAAGTTAAAGTACCAACTTATTACACAGTTGATAAAGAAGAAGCTCAGTTTGTAGATAGAAAAGCAACAATTACCAATAAGCGTACTCCTGAAACAACAGAAGTAACTGTGAAAAAAGTTTGGGATGATGCTAAAAATCAAGACGGTCTCCGTCCTGCTAGCATTACAGTTCATCTCTTAGCTAATGGTGAGAAAGTCCAAACAGCAACAGTTTCTGGTGAGGGTGAAACATGGAGTTATACCTTCACAAACCTACCAGTCTATAAAAAAGGTCAAAAAATCATCTACACTGTGACAGAAGATACTGTAGCAAACTACTCAACAGCTATCAACGGTACAACTATCACAAACACTTA
>NZ_JALDTZ010000021.1:0-22266 GCF_023109105.1 Streptococcus mitis | reverse complement strand
GGTGAAGGAGAAATATGGAGTCATACCTTCACAGACTTGCCAGTCTACAAGAATGGTCAAAAGATCATCTACACTGTAACTGAAGATACAGTCGCAAACTACTCGGCTACTATTGATGGTACAACTATCACAAACACTTACAAACCAGGCAAAACTAGTTTGACAGTAACCAAGAAATGGGATGATGCCAATAACCAAGATGGCCTTCGTCCGAAGATTATCAAGGTTCAACTCTATGCCGGTGATCAAAAAATAGGTAAAGTAGTAGAGCTTTCTGAAGACAACAAATGGACGTACACCTTCTCTGATTTAGATGAGAAAAAAGATGGTAAAGCTGTTCAATATACAGTGAAAGAAACAGAAGTGCCAGAAGGTTATACTCAAACAGTTGAAGCGACCAATCTAGGTCAGGTAGTGATTACGAATACCCACACTCCTTCTAAGACTAAAGTTCAAGTAACCAAGAAATGGGACGATGCCCAAAATCAAGACGGTCTCCGTCCGTCAACCATCACAGTCCATCTCTTAGCGAATGGAGAGGAAGTGCAAACAGCAACAGTTTCTGGTGAAGGAGAAATATGGAGTCATACCTTCACAGACTTGCCAGTCTACAAGAATGGTCAAAAGATCATCTACACTGTAACTGAAGATACAGTCGCAAACTACTCAGCTACTATTGATGGTACAACTATCACAAACACTTACAAACCAGGTAAAACTAGTTTAACAGTGACTAAAAAATGGGATGATAGTGATGACAAAGATGGCATTCGTCCAAAGAGCGTTAAAGTTCAACTATACGCTGATGGACAGAAAGCTGGAGATGTGATTGAGCTATCAGAAACAAACAAGTGGACTTATACATTTACTGATTTAGTTGAAAATGCTAATGGTAAAGAAATTATCTATACAGTTGAAGAAGTAGATGTTCTAGAAGGATATCAAGCGTCTATAATAGATGATGGCAAAGGAAACGTTCTTATTACCAATAAACATGAACCAACTCTTCCTCCAACGACAACAACAGAGGAACCGAAAAAGAAAGTTGAGTTGCCAAATACTGGTTCAACTGAATCTATTCTTAGCCTAATCCTAGCTCTTACTGGAGTTAGCCTAGCAGCATATCTTCTTAAAAAGAAGAAAAACTAAGAGGAAGTTCCAATATAATCTTGTTTAAGAATCCAAAAAGTAAAGATCTATCCATTTGGGTAGGTCTTTTTGTGACTATAAAAAAGCCAAATCCTAGTGGACTTGGCTTAGTTTTAGATTGCATTGGCTGCCCAGACACTGACTGAACCTGCGGCTACTGGGAATTGTCCATTACCTTCCTCATCGATTGTAACTTGACCTTGGTGGTTTTCAAGTAGATCTACAAAGGTTTGATTGGCCCATTCTTGGCCGACAAACATTGACTTGCTGTTTTCTTGGTCATTGGAAATCAAAACTGCGATTGGGGATTGATTTTCAGCACCCGAACGTACCCAACCGATACAGTTAGCATCATCAAAGTAGTCATTTTGTTCTCCATAGGCCAAATCTTTTCGGATGGCTAGGAGGCGGTCAAGGACTTCTTTGAAATCTTCTTGAGCATACTCCCCTGAAATCCCATAGTAGTCTCCGTAAAAGACACATGGAAGGCCGTTTTGGCGTAATAGAATGAGGGCATAAGCTGCTGGTTTGAACCATTCTTCAACAGTAGACTCAAGAGCCTGACCACGTTGGGTATCATGATTGTCGACAAAGGTTACAGCCTTGTCGGGCTTGAGTTCAACCAAGCTATCTGTGAAAATACCACGAAGGTCATAGTTTGCACCAGCTTGACTGGCTTCAAAGAAATTCTGGTGTAGACGAACATCGACAAGGTCAAAGCGTTCTTCTGTTTTTTCAAGATAGTCTAGATTGGCTTCCTTGTCGGCGTTCCAAAATTCACCAAAAACATAGAAATCCTCACCGTATTTTTCCTTCATATCTCGGATGAAATTGCGCATGAAGAAAGAGTCAATGTGTTTGACGGCATCCAAGCGGAAACCAGCCACACCAGTCGTCTCCATGAACCAGTCAGCCCAGTCATAGATGTTTTGAATGACTTCGGGATGTTTAAAGTCTAGGTCGGCATACATGAGGTAGTCATAGTTACCATTTTCGTTATCGACCAATTCCTCGTTAGCCCAGCCTTTGTTATCCCCTTGGATGAGATAAATCCCAGACTTGCGGCGTTTGGCATCGTAGTCTGTACCTGTGAAGTGGTACCAATGCCAGTGGAAGTCATTGTAGGTATCTTGGCGTCCATCGAAGGTAAAGCTAGTCCAGCCATTGATAGTGAAGGGTTCTCCAAGTTCAACTGTACGGTCATCTGGATCCACTTCGATAACCTGAAAGGCTTCCATGTGATCAGCAGCAGCCTTGTGATTGAGCACCACATCGGCCATAGGTTGAATTCCCTGTGATTTAAGGGCTTGAATGGTTTGAAGATAGTCTTCTTTAAAACCATACTTGGTACGGACAGTTCCTTTTTGATTAAACTCTCCTAGGTCAAATAAGTCATAGACTCCATAGCCGACATCTTTTTCATTTGTCGCCTTGAAAGCTGGTGGCATCCAGACATGACTGATGCCGAGATCAGCTAGGTGTGGAGCATCTTCAGCCAGACGCGTCCAGTGCTGGCCGTCGTGGGGCAGATACCATTCAAAGTATTGCATGAGTGTTTGATTTTGCATGATGTTTCCTCTTACTTGTCAATCTTGTTCTTTATTCTATCATAAAGTATCGGTTAGCTCAAACGTTTGCGTAAAACTGAATAATAAGTTTTTGACTATTTTATTAAAAGTATTGATAAAACTGTACTAAAGTGCTAATATAACAGTATAAAGAATATAAATATAGGAGTCAGGCCATGATTGAATTTCAAAATGTTAGTAAGTTATATGGTGATAAAGAGGCTTTGAGCAATCTCAACCTGCAGATTGAAAATGGAGAGATTATGGGCTTGATTGGCCATAATGGAGCTGGGAAATCGACCACTATAAAATCCCTAGTCAGTATCATTTCACCCAGCAGTGGTCGTATTTTGGTAGATGGTTTAGATTTATCGGAAGATCGCTCAGCTATCAAACAAAAGATTGGCTACGTTGCAGACTCGCCTGACTTATTTTTACGTTTAACGGCCAATGAATTTTGGGAATTGGTTGCTTCGTCCTATGATATGAGTAGCTCTGACTTGGAGGCTAGTTTAGTTAGATTGTTGACTATTTTTGATTTTGCTGAAAATCGCTATCAGGTTATTGAAACCCTTTCTCACGGAATGCGTCAGAAAGTCTTTGTGATAGGGGCGCTCTTATCTGATCCTGATATTTGGGTCTTGGATGAACCCTTGACTGGTTTGGATCCCCAGGCTGCCTTTGATTTGAAGCAAATGATGAAGGAGCATGCACAAAAAGGTAAGACGGTCTTGTTTTCAACCCATGTCCTAGAGGTAGCTGAGCAAGTCTGTGATCGGATTGCCATCTTGAAAAAGGGGCATTTGATTTATTGTGGTAGCGTAGAGGACTTGAGAAAAGACCACCCAGATCAGTCTTTGGAAAGTATCTACCTTAGCCTTGCTGGTAGAAAAGAGGAGGTTACGGATGCGTCTCAAGGTCATTAAAAAATTAGTTGATATCAATATCCTTTATTCATCAAATGAGACGAACCTAGCAAATCTACGCAAAAAACAAGCTAAGAATCCCGATAAAAAGGTTGATGTATCAGGTAAATTGTTACGTTCTTATCTTGTTTCTAGCCTGTTGCTACTCCTCTTATTTTCGAATCTCGTTTTTCGTTATCCCTTTGAGGAGGTTCCCAGTTTATTTAGTAATATGGTTGCTATTTTTCTAGTTATTGTGTTTTCTAATAGTTTAACAGCCTTTTACAATGTTTTTTATGAGAGTAAGGACTTATCCTCTTATAGTCCTTATGCCTTTAAGGAATCAGAAATTATGCTTGCCAAAGGAATATCTGTTCTTTTGCCGTCTCTAGTTGGACTTGTCCCCATCTTAGCTTATTTTCTAGTTCTTTATCTTCGATTAGCTCCCTCTCTTTGGTTGGGGTTGCCCTTGATGTTACTGTCTTTGACCTTATTATTGGTTTCAGTTGGTCTAGGGATGGTCTTGGCAGTCCATTTTTTGGCCCAGACAGCATTTTTCAGAAAGCACCAGTCTATTCTGTCTAATGCCATGATTGGTCTAGGGCTATTATTCCCTATGATACTGGTTTTCTATTCAAATTCAGGAGCTAGTATAGAGACAGTTAGAGAAGTCCCAACCCTCGTTTATCCTCTTCATATCTTTTATAAAATAGCAGTAGAGCCTTTTTCTCTTGAATCTATCTTTGGATTACTTGCTTGGATAGTAGCAACTGTTTTGCTACTTTATCTGACAAAAAAGAAGGTTGTTCCTCAATTTTATCAAGTAGTTATGACCAACAGTGAGGAAAAAATCAGAAAAGAGCGTCGTAGCAAACAAAGTATTTCCATAACTAAAAAAGGTTTTTTCCGTATGGTGTTACGCTACAATCTCTCCCTCTTGGGACAGGGAACTAGCTTGGTGACAGTGCTTTTTACAAGTACTTTCCTGCCTTATTTCTTTATGATAGGCTTGATATTTAAGATTAGGGATTCACAGCTTGTTCCAGAAATAAATGCCGAATATTGGTTGCCCTTGTTTTTTGTGGGAGTGTTTATAGCAGTTTTAAATAACAATATCACAAGTCTATCTTCAATCGGGTTATCTCTGGAGAGGGAAAATTTTGATTTTCTGAAGAGTTTGCCCTTTGATTTTGCTCGTTATGTGAAAGTGAAATTTTGGATTATCTTTGCTGTCCAGTCCTTTTTACCTATCGTGACTTTACTTGGTCTTTCCCTTTATTTAGGATTGCCCATCCTTTCGATGATTTACCTTATTGTTGTATGGCTCCTTACCAGTGTCATCCTTTCTTGCCACCATTACTTTAAGGATGTGAAAAATCTCTCAACCAATTGGAGTAGTATTACGGACTTGGTGAATCGTTCAAATGGTATAGTCGCAATAGTTTTATTGTTTATATATAGTGCAATCCTGATGGCCCTTGTAATTGGGAGCTTATTCTTGGTTCAGTCTCTATCTCCTATCCTTGCCATCAGCTTGGGAGTAGGAGCTCTTATCCTTCTGCTTGGTCTTGCTATATTTAGCTATCATTACTACCTGTCACGCATATTATCAGAAGTAGAAAAAAGATGAGCTAGTTGGTCGCTTGCTTGATAAATTTAATTCGACAAACACTTTTAAAGTTTGTTAGAATGTAGTTGTAAATGATTAAGATTGGTAATCAAAAAATATAGGGAGAAATGTTTTGAATAAGAAATATAATATAGTTCTATTATTGTTGTTTATAGTTTATTTATTTAGATATTTTTCAATTTCAAAAACGTTAATTCCTATAATGTGTGTGATCCAAGTATTGTTGATAGAACATATATTTAGAGTTCGAAATAGGATTATGCAGATAGGTGAAATTATAATTATTGTTGCTTCTATAATATTATTTATCGATGGTATATTGAGTTTGTAATAAAAGGCTTCTCTATAAAATCAAATTTTCCATATACTTGCTGAAGCCGATTTATTTCTTCTACTATCTTTTATATTTGACACTAAATTTGACAGACATATATTGCTGATACAGCCTCTCTACCTACAATCTCAAAGTTAATACTCTTCGAAAATCTCTTCAAACCACGTCAGCTTTGCCTTGCCGTACTCAAGTACAGCCTGAGGCTAGTTTCTTAGTTTGCTCTTTCATTTTCATTGGATTTTATTTTATAAAAAGAAATGCTCCTCCAAGACGGAAGAGCATCTTTTATTGTGATTCTCACACAATTACTTCCTAAGTTTTTATTAGTATCATTATACCATTTTTTAAAACTAGAGTAAAAAAGCGAGGGTAGTTTCTTTTTTGAGAATTGTCATAAAATTTGCTATAATAGGGACTATGAATAGAATAAGAGTCAGTAAACGGGTTGAAAAGAAGCTCGCTAAAGGGCTAGTTTTACTAGAAGCTAGCGACCTTGCAGATGTTCATCTCAGGGATCAGGAAGTAGAAGTCCATAGTCAAGATGGAAACTTTCTTGGGACTGCCTACCTTTCTCAGCAAAACAAGGGCTTGGGCTGGTTTGTCAGCACAGACAAGGTAACCTTTAATCAAGCTTTCTTTGAAACACTGTTTAGAAAAGCCAAAAAAAAGAGAAAAGCTTATTATCAAGATGATTTGACAACTGCCTTTCGTCTCTTTAACCAAGAGGGAGATGGCTTTGGGGGTCTGACAGTGGATCTTTATGGTGATTATGCCGTCTTTTCTTGGTATAACTCTTATGTTTATCAGATTCGTCAGACTATCTCAGAAACCTTTAGACAGGTTTTTCCTGAGGTTTTAGGAGCCTATGAGAAGATTCGCTTTAAGGGTCAAGACTATGAATCTGCCCATGTTTATGGTCAAGAAGCACCTGACTTTTTCACTGTTCTGGAAAATGGTGTCCTTTATCAAGTCTTCATGAATGATGGCTTGATGACAGGGATTTTCCTAGACCAGCACGAGGTTCGTGGGAGCTTGGTAGACGGTTTAGCTATGGGTAAATCCTTGCTCAATATGTTTTCCTACACAGCGGCTTTTTCAGCAGCTGCGGCCATGGGAGAAGCAAGCCAGACAACTTCAGTTGACCTAGCTAAACGTTCACGAGAATTGTCTCAAGCGCATTTTCAGGCAAATGGAATCAGTACAGACGACCATCGTTTTATAGTCATGGATGTCTTTGAGTATTTCAAATATGCTAAGCGAAAAGGCTTGTCTTATGATGTGATTGTCCTAGATCCGCCTAGCTTTGCTCGGAACAAAAAACAAACTTTCTCTGTGGCCAAGGATTATCACAAGTTGATTTCCCAGAGTCTTGAGATTTTAAATCCGGGAGGGATTATCATTGCTAGTACCAATGCTGCCAATGTTTCCCGTCAGAAATTTACAGAACAAATTGATAAAGGCTTTGCAGGAAGAAGTTACCAGATTTTAAACAAATACGGTCTTCCAGCAGATTTCGCCTATAATAAAAAAGATGAAAGTAGTAATTACCTCAAGGTGATTAGTATGAAGGTTAGTAAATGAAATTAATCGTTTCAGTAATGCCAAGAAGTTTAGAGGAGGCCCAGGCTCTGGATGCCACGAGATATCTGGATGCCGACATCATTGAATGGCGTGCCGATTATCTGCCTAAGGAAGCGATTTTGCAGGTGGCTCCAGCCATTTTTGAAAAATTCGCAGGCCGTGAGTTGGTTTTCACGCTACGAACTCGCTCTGAAGGGGGAGAAATCGACCTTTCTCCAGAAGAATATATCCATCTAATCAAGGAAGTGGCGCAACTCTATCAACCAGACTATATTGATTTTGAGTACTATAGCTACAAGGATGTTTTTGAGGAAATGCTGGACTTCCCAAATCTTGTTTTGAGTTACCATAATTTCCAAGAAACACCTGAAAACATGATGGAAATCTTGTCAGAGTTGACGAGCTTAAATCCAAAACTTGTTAAGGTTGCGGTGATGGCTCACACGGAGCAGGATGTGCTAGACTTGATGAACTATACACGAGGTTTTAAAACCCTCAATCCTGAGCAGGAGTATGTAACTATTTCTATGGGCAAGGTGGGCAAGGTCTCTCGTATCACTGCGGATGTGACAGGTTCTAGCTGGTCCTTTACTAGTCTAGATGAGGCAAGTGCCCCAGGTCAGATTTCTCTAGCTAGCATGAAAAAAATCAGGGAGATTTTGGATGAAGCTTGATGGCTATACACGTTTAGCTGCCGTTGTTGCCACTCCTATTAAGCATTCTATTTCCCCCTTTATCCACAATAGTGCCTTTGAGGCGACAGCTACCAACGGTGTTTACGTGGCTTGGGAGATTGAAGCGGGTGATTTGGCAGAAACAGTGGCTAATATTCGTCGCTACCAGATGTTTGGCATCAACCTGTCTATGCCTTATAAGGAGCAAGTGATTCCTTATTTGGATGAGCTGAGTGACGAAGCGCGCTTGATTGGTGCGGTCAATACGGTTGTCAATGAGAATGGCAATTTAATTGGATATAATACAGATGGCAAGGGATTTTTTAAGAGCTTGCCTTCTTTTACAATTTCAGGTAAGAAGATGACCCTGCTGGGTGCAGGTGGTGCGGCCAAGTCCATTATAGCACAGGCTATTTTGGATGGTGTCAGTCAGATTTCGGTCTTTGTTCGTTCAGTTTCTATAGAAAAAACAAGACCTTACCTGACCAAGTTACAGGAGCAGACAGGCTTTAAAGTAGACTTGTATGCTTTAGAAGATGTTTTTGAACTGCAAGAAAGGATTGCTGAGTCGGATTTACTGGTCAATGCGACAAGTGTAGGGATGGATGGTCAATCATCTCCAGTTCCTGAAAACATTGTCCTATCAGAAACTCTTTTAGTAGCTGATATCATTTACCAACCCTTTGAAACACCATTTTTAAAATGGGCCAGAAGTCAGGGGAATCCAGCGGTCAATGGTCTGGGAATGTTGCTCTATCAAGCTTCAGAAGCTTTTCAACTGTGGACAGGAAAGGAAATGCCAACAGAAGAGATTTGGCAGTCTTTAACAGAAAAATACCAATAAAGAAAAGGAGATTCTCCTATGAAAATCAGAATTGAAATCCCTCATCATCCTTATGATATTCAGATTGAAAAAGGTTGTCTGGCTCAGGCTGGTCAATGGTTGCGAGAACTCTGGCAACCGCAAAAAGTGGTTATCGTAACAGACAACCATGTAGCCTCTCTCTATGCAGAGAAGGTCAAACTCAGCCTAGAAGATGCTGGTTTTCAGGTAGCTGTTTTTGACTTTTTAGAAGGTGAAGAAAGAAAGAATCTGACCACTGTTCAGAAAGTCTATGAATTTTTAGTCAAGCAAGGACTGACTCGTAGCGATGGGATCGTGGCTCTCGGAGGTGGTGTCGTTGGGGACTTGGCTGGCTTTGTGGCCTCAACCTACATGCGGGGTATTCATTTTGTTCAGATTCCGACCAGCTTGACAGCTCAGGTGGATTCTTCTATCGGTGGAAAGACGGGTGTTAATACTCCATTTGCTAAAAATATGGTGGGGACCTTTGCCCAACCAGATGGGGTTTTGATTGACCCACTTGTTCTTGAAACGCTTGGAAAAAGAGAGTTGATTGAAGGGATGGGTGAGGTTATCAAGTATGGCTTGATTGAGGATCCAGCACTTTGGGCTCTCTTGACGGAGCTGGATGGTTCTGTTGAGAGCATTCTGGAACATGCAGAGACCTTGATTGAACATTCTTGCCAGGTTAAGCGCAAGATGGTAGTTGAGGATGAGTTGGACAACGGTATTCGCCTTTACCTCAATTTTGGTCATACAATTGGCCATGCCATTGAAGCGACTGCCGGTTATGGCAAGGTCATGCATGGAGAGGCTGTAGCCATGGGAATGGTGCAGATTTCCAAGGTTGCTGAGGAAAAAGGTCTCATGCCAGAAGGAATAACCCAGTCTATTACAGAGATGTGTCAGAAATTTGGCTTGCCTGTTGACTATGAAAACTGGGATGTTGACAAGCTTTATCAGGCTTTGACTCATGATAAGAAAGCGCGTGGTAATACTCTGAAATTGGTCTTGGTACCAGAGCTTGGTTCAGCGAGCATTCACACAGTTTCTCTGGAAGAGATGAGAGACTACTTGGTAAAATAAGGAGAATGTATGAGATATTTAACAGCAGGAGAATCACACGGTCCGCGTCTGACAGCTATCATTGAGGGAATTCCAGCTGGACTTCCTTTGACAGCTGAGGATATCAATGGCGACCTTAAACGCCGTCAGGGTGGCTACGGTCGTGGCGGTCGTATGAAGATTGAGAGTGATCAGGTTGTCTTTACTTCGGGCGTTCGCCACGGTAAGACGACAGGCGCTCCTATTACCATGGATGTCATCAATAAAGACCACCAAAAATGGCTGGATATCATGTCTGCGGAGGACATTGAAGAGCGCCTTAAAAGAAAACGAAAAATCACCCATCCTCGTCCAGGTCACGCCGACTTGGTTGGAGGCATCAAGTACCGTTTTGACGATTTGAGAAATTCCTTGGAGCGTTCATCTGCCCGTGAAACCACCATGCGGGTGGCAGTTGGGGCTGTAGCCAAACGCCTCTTAGCTGAGCTGGATATGGAGATTGCCAATCATGTCGTGGTCTTTGGTGGCAAGGAAATTGACGTACCTGAAAATCTGACAGTGGCTGAAATTAAGGAACGAGCTGCCCAGTCTGAAGTTTCTATTGTCAACCAAGAAAGAGAACAGGAAATCAAGGATTATATTGACCAAATCAAGCGTGACGGTGATACCATCGGTGGAGTTGTCGAGACAGTCGTTGGAGGCGTACCAGTTGGCCTTGGTTCCTATGTCCAGTGGGACAGAAAATTGGATGCGCGATTGGCGCAAGCAGTTGTTTCTATCAATGCCTTTAAAGGGGTGGAATTTGGTCTTGGGTTTGAGGCGGGTTACCGTAAAGGCAGCCAAGTCATGGACGAAATTCTCTGGTCTAAAGAAGACGGCTATACCCGTCGTACCAACAATCTGGGTGGCTTTGAAGGTGGTATGACCAATGGGCAACCTATTGTTGTTCGTGGAGTTATGAAACCTATTCCTACTCTCTACAAACCACTTATGAGTGTGGATATTGAAACCCATGAACCCTACAAGGCAACAGTCGAAAGAAGTGATCCGACTGCTCTTCCAGCTGCAGGTGTAGTTATGGAAGCCGTTGTGGCAACGGTTCTGGCACAAGAAATCCTTGAAAAATTTTCATCAGACAATCTAGAGGAATTAAAAGAAGCAGTAGTCAAACACCGGGACTATACAAAGAACTATTAAGGAGTTCCTATGGCAAAAACAGTCTATATCGCAGGTCTTGGTTTGATTGGTGCCTCTATGGCACTTGGTATCAAACGTGATCATCCAGATTATGAAATTTTAGGTTATAATCGTAGTCAAGCTTCGAGAGATATCGCCTTGAAAGACGGCATGATTGACCGTGCAACAGATGATTTTGCCAGTTTTGCTCCTTTGGCAGATATCATCATTCTCAGCTTGCCAATCAAACAAACCATTGCTTTCATTAAGGAATTGGCCAACTTGGACTTGAAAGACGGCGTCATTATTTCAGATGCTGGTTCGACCAAGTCAGCCATTGTAGATGCAGCAGATCAGTATTTGGCTGACAAGCCTGTTCGCTTTGTCGGAGCCCATCCCATGGCTGGTAGTCACAAGACAGGGGCCGCTTCGGCAGATGTCAATCTTTTTGAAAATGCCTATTATATCTTTACACCTTCGAGCCTGACAAGTCAGGACACGCTTGAGGAAATGAAGGACTTGCTTTCAGGTCTTCATGCTCGTTTTATCGAGATTGATGCCAAGGAGCATGATCGAGTGACTTCTCAGATTAGCCATTTTCCTCATATTCTGGCTTCTAGTCTTATGGAACAGACCGCGGACTATGCTCAAGAACATGAGATGGCAAGGCGCTTTGCCGCGGGTGGTTTTCGAGACATGACCCGAATTGCGGAAAGCGAGCCAGGAATGTGGACTTCCATTCTCTTGTCTAATCGTGAAACTATTCTAGACCGAATTGAGGATTTCAAGGAGCGCTTAGACGAGGTTGGTCAGGCCATCAGCAAGGGAGATGAACACCAAATCTGGAACTTTTTCAATCAAGCGCGTGAGCAACGTCAGGCTATGGAAATCCATAAGCGTGGTGGTGTGGACAGCTCTTATGACCTCTATGTCGATGTTCCCGATGAAGAAGATGTCATCCTGCGGATTTTGGAACTGCTACGTGGAACTTCCTTGGTCAATATCCATATCAACGAGGAAAACCGTGAAGATGTTCACGGGATTCTGCAGATTTCATTTAAAAATGCTCAAGATTTGGAACGAGCCGAGCATCTCATAACAGAAAACACCGACTATACAGTCGTCATCAAATAAGGAGAAAATCATGTCAAATATTTACGATAGTGCAAACGAACTCAGTCGCGGTCTTCGCGAATTACCAGAATACAAGGCTGTCAAGGCTGCTAAAGATGCTATTTCAGCAGATGCTGAGGCGAGCAAAATTTTTACAGAATATGTTGCTTTTCAAGAGGAAATTCAAAGATTAGCGCAGACAGGTCAAATGCCAGACGCATCTTTCCAAGCAAAAATGGAAGGCTTTGGTAAACAGATTCAAGGAAATAGTCTCTTGTCAGAATTCTTTACCAAGCAACAACAATTGGCAATTTACCTTTCTGACATTGAAAAAATTGTTTTCGAACCAGTTTCAGAATTGCTAAAATAAGAAAATAACTATCCTAAAGTCAGGAATTTTTAAGGAATTTCTGGTTTTTTATGATAAAATAGGTAAAAGTATTGCAAGTATGAGGTCCAGTATGAAACTAAAAACAAACATTAGCCACTTACATGGCAGTATCCGAGTTCCAGGTGACAAGTCTATCAGCCACCGTTCCATAATCTTTGGAAGTTTGGCTGAGGGTGAGACCAAGGTTTATGATATTTTGCGTGGCGAAGACGTCCTTTCGACCATGCAAGTTTTTCGTGACCTTGGTGTTGAGATTGAGGATAAAAATGGGGTTATTACCATTCAAGGTGTCGGTATGAACGGCTTAAAAGCTCCACAAAATGCCCTTGATATGGGAAATTCTGGAACCTCGATTCGCCTGATTTCAGGTGTTCTTGCTGGTGCAGACTTTGAAGTAGAGATGTTTGGAGATGACAGTCTTTCAAAACGACCTATGGATCGTGTGACGATTCCACTGAAACAAATGGGTGTTAGTATTTCAGGACAAACTGAGCGAGACCTGCCTCCCCTTCACTTAAAGGGGACGAAAACCCTAAGACCTATTCAGTATGAGTTGCCGATTGCCTCTGCCCAAGTCAAGTCAGCCTTGATGTTTGCGGCCTTGCAGGCTCAGGGGGAGTCTGTAATTATCGAAAAAGAGTGCACCCGTAATCATACTGAAGATATGCTGCAACAATTTGGTGGTTGTTTAAGTGTGGATGGCAAGAAAATCACAGTCCAAGGGCCACAGAAATTGACAGGACAAAATGTGGTTGTTCCAGGAGATATTTCCAGTGCTGCCTTTTGGCTAGTCGCAGGTTTGATTGTTCCAAACTCTCGTGTAGTTCTTAAGAATGTGGGTATTAACGAAACCCGTACTGGTATTATTGATGTCATTCGTGCCATGGGTGGAAAATTGGAAATAACTGAAATTGACCCAGTCGCTAAATCTGCTACCTTGACTGTTGAATCTTCTGACTTGAAAGGAACAGAGATTGGTGGCGATTTGATCCCACGATTGATTGATGAATTGCCAGTTATCGCTCTACTTGCGACCCAAGCCCAAGGTGTAACAGTTATCAAGGATGCTGAGGAACTTAAGGTTAAGGAAACAGATCGCATTCAGGTTGTGGCAGACGCCTTAAATAGCATGGGATCAGATATTATTCCTACAGCTGATGGAATGATTATCAAAGGGAAATCAGCCCTTCACGGTGCTAGAGTCAATACGTTTGGTGACCACCGTATCGGTATGATGACAGCTATCGCATCTCTCTTGGTTGCAGATGGAGAAGTGGAGCTTGACCGTGCTGAAGCCATCAATACCAGTTATCCTAGCTTCTTTGATGATTTGGAGAGCTTGATTCATGGCTAAGGTGTTATTAGGCTTTATGGGGGCAGGCAAATCCACAATTGCCAGAGGATTGAACCCTAATTATCTTGATATGGATGCTTTGATTGAGAAGCGTTTAGGCATGTCTATCGCGGAATTTTTCACGGAAAAGGGAGAAGAAGCCTTTCGACAGGTAGAGTCAGAAGTTCTAGCTGATTTACTACAAAGAGACCAAATTGTGTCAACTGGTGGAGGAGTAGTCGTTTCTCAGAAAAATCGCGACTTACTCAAGACTAATTCTGATAATATTTACTTAAAAGCCGATTTTGAAACCCTCTACCAACGCATATCAGCTGATAAGGACAATCAGCGACCGCTTTTTCTAAATAATAGCAAGGAAGAACTTGCAGCTATTTTCCAAGAAAGACAGGCTTGGTATGAGGAAGTAGCCAGTCGGATTTTGGATGTGACCAAGCTAAGCCCAGAGGAAATTATAGAGGAATTGAGATGAAAATTGCTTATCTAGGTCCCAAGGGATCATTTTCACACCACGTTGTGCAGACAGCTTTTCCTCAGGAGGAATTGCAGGCCTTTGCCAACATTACAGATGTCATCAAGGCCTATGAGCAAGGCTTGGTGGACTATTCGGTGGTGCCAGTTGAAAATTCTATCGAGGGTAGTGTGCATGAAGCCTTGGACTACCTTTTTCATCAGGCTCGCATCCAAGCAGTGGCAGAAATCGTTCAGCCCATTCATCAGCAGTTGATGGTGGTTCCAGGTCATACTAAGATTGAAAAGATTTTTTCTCACCCACAGGCTTTGGCTCAAGGAAAGAAATTCATCGATGAACAATATCCAGAGGCCCAAATCGAGATAACAGCTAGTACAGCCTATGCGGCCCGCTTTATTTCCGAACATCCAGACCAGCCCTTTGCGGCAATTGCACCTAGAAGTTCTGCTGAAGAATATGGCTTGGAACTGATTGCCGAGGATATTCAGGAAATGGAAGCCAATTTCACACGTTTCTGGGTTTTGGGAGCTGAAAAGCCTAGTATTCCCTTGAAAACACAAACTGAGAAAATAAGTTTGGCCTTGACCCTACCTGATAACCTTCCAGGTGCACTTTATAAGGCCTTGTCGACCTTTGCTTGGCGGGGAATTGATCTGACAAAAATTGAAAGTCGGCCACTCAAGACAGCACTGGGCGAATACTTTTTCATTATCGATGTGGACTATGCTGATAAGGACCTGGTCCACTTTGCCCAAAAAGAATTAGAAGCGATTGGGATTCAATATAAAGTATTGGGTGCCTATCCTATTTATCCAATATCAGACCATGGAAAGGAGAGAAGATGAGTAAAGAAAATCCTTTAAGTCATCACGAGCAGTTGCGTTATGACTATCTTTTTAAGAATATTCATTACCTCAATGAGCGAGAGAAGAAAGAGTTTGCTTATTTGCAAGGTAAGTTAAATATGGCTAGCAGTAGTGAAGATTCTTCAGAAATTCATTATGAAAATTACGATATGAAAGAGTCTTTCATGGAACCGGTCAATCAGTCTCCCCTTCCATCTTATGGTAACCGTAGTCGTGCAAAAAATTATCAGACAAGTCATTCTCAACCAAAGATTAAAGCAAAAAAACGCAAGATTCGTTGGGGGCGCATTTTTGCAGGATTGCTTGCCCTTCTAGCCTGTGTCGGTTTTGGCATGATTTTTATGTTCCTAAAAGGTTATTCAAATGCGGATCCAACCAAACCTGCCAATGCTAAGGCAGCTCAAGTAGAAGTTTTTCATGGTCAAGATACCAAGGATGGGGTCAATATTTTGATTATGGGAACGGATGAACGGATTGGCCAAAATAGTGCTGAGACGAGAACAGACTCTATCATGGTACTAAATGTTGGTGGCTCAGATAAAAAGATTAAGCTAGTCAGCTTCATGCGTGACAATTTAGTTTATATAGATGGTTATAGTCAAGTGATTAACGGGAGAAAGCAGTCCGATAACAAGCTAAATGTTGCCTATGAGTTGGGGGAACAAGAGGGGCAAAAAGGGGCAGAAATGGTTCGCCAAGTCTTGAAAGACAATTTTGACTTAGACATTAAGTACTACGCTTTGGTAGACTTCGAGGCCTTTGCAACAGCGATTGACACGCTTTTCCCTGATGGGGTGACGATTGATGCACAATTTTCAACATTGAATGGGCGTCCATTAACAGAAGCTACGGTAGGAGATGACTTGCATGCTACAGAAACAGAGTCTCCAACCCAGACTATCAAAGTTGGGAAACAGCAGATGAACGGTTCAACCTTGCTAAATTATGCACGTTTCCGTGATGACGATGAAGGTGATTATGGTCGTACCAAGAGACAACAGCAAGTGTTGACAGCTGTTCTGCAACAACTCAAGGATCCAACCAAACTCTTTACTGGATCAGAAGCACTTGGTAAGGTCTTTGGGATGACTTCTACGAATGTTCCTTATAGTTTCTTATTGACCAATGGCTTATCCTTCCTAGATGGAGCGCAAAATGGCATTGAGAGATTAACAGTTCCAGAACTGGGTGACTGGGTAGATGCCTATGATGTCTATGGAGGCTTGGGCTTGCTGGTCGATCAAAACAAATATCAGAATAAATTATCTCAGATGGGATTGAGATAAGATAGAAAAATCAAAGTTTGAAGGCTATTTATCTAGCAGTCAGGCTTTGATTTTTTATACTCAATGAAAATCAAAGAGCAAACTAGAAAACTAGCCGCAGGCTGTACTTGAGTACGGCAAGGCGACGTTGACGTGGTTTGAATTTGATTTTCGAAGAGTATTACAGTCTGCAATAGATTTTCACCCCTTATTTGTGGTATAATGAAACGATACGATAGAAAGAATAATAAACAATATGACTGATTTAAAAGCAATTCAGGCTCGGAGTCTGGAGATGGCTGAATATTTTGTTGCTTTTTGCAAAGAACATGATTTGCTTTGCTATCTTTGTGGTGGAGGTGCTATTGGTGCCCTTCGAAACAAGGGTTTCATTCCTTGGGACGACGACCTAGACTTTTTTATGCCCCGTAAAGATTATGAGAAATTGGCAGAATTATGGCCTCGTTATGCAGATGAGCGTTATTTCTTGTCAAAGAGTAACAAGGATTTTGTCGACCGCAATCTTTTTATTACCATTCGTGACAAGGAAACGACCTGTATCAAACCTTATCAGCAGGATTTAGAATTGCCACATGGTCTGGCCTTGGATGTTTTACCTTTGGATTATTATCCGAAAAATCCAGCTGAGCGGAAAAAACAGGTTCGCTGGGCCTTGATTTATTCACTCTTTTGTGCGCAAACTATTCCAGAAAAACATGGTGCACTTATGAAATGGGGAAGTCGCATTCTACTCGGTTTGACGCCAAAATCTCTCCGTTATCGTATTTGGAAAAAAGCTGAACAAGAAATGACCAAGTACAGTCTGACTGAGAGCGATGGAATCACGGAATTATGCTCAGGTCCTGGCTACATGAGAAACAAGTACCCAATCGCATCTTTTGAGGATAATATCTTTTTGCCATTTGAAGGGACAGAGATGCCTATTCCAGTTGGCTATGATGCCTATCTCAGCACTGCTTTTGGAGACTACATGACTCCACCACCACTAGACAAGCAAGTACCGCATCATGATGCAGTTATTGCTGATATGGATAAGTCTTATACAGAATACAAGGGAGAATATGGTGGTTAAGAAAAAAATCTTATTTTTTATGTGGTCTTTTTCTCTCGGGGGTGGCGCAGAGAAGATTCTGTCGACAATTGTTTCAAATCTAGATCCAGAAAAGTATGATATTGATATTCTTGAAATGGAGCATTTTGATAAGGGTTACGAATCAGTTCCCAAGCATGTAGGCATTTTAAAATCCCTTCAAGATTATCGACAAGCCAGATGGATCCGAGCACTTTTGTGGAGAATGAGAATTTATTTTCCAAGACTGACACGTCGCTTACTTGTAAAAGATGACTATGATGTTGAAGTTTCTTTTACGATTATGAATCCACCGCTTTTGTTCTCTAAAAGAAAAGAAGTTAAAAAAATATCTTGGATTCATGGAAGTATTGAAGAATTTCTTAAGGATAGATCCAAAAGAGAATCACATAGACGCCAGTTGGATGCTGCGGATACCATTGTAGGAATTTCTAATAAGACCAGTAATTCTATCAAGGAAGTCTATCCAGATTATGCTTCAAAATTACAGACGGTCTACAATGGATATGACTTTAAGACTATTTTAGAAAAATCTCAAGAAAAGATAGATATCGAGATTGCGCCTCAAAGTATCTGTACTATCGGACGGATTGAGGAAAATAAGGGTTCTGACCGTGTGGTGGAAGTGATAAGGTTATTACACCAAGAGGGAAAAAACTATCATCTCTACTTCATAGGGGCTGGTGATATGGAAGAGGAACTGAAAAAACGAGTCAAAGAGTATGAGCTTGAAGACTATGTACATTTCCTTGGTTATCAAAAAAATCCTTACCAGTATTTGTCTCAGATGAAGGTTCTCTTGTCTATGTCTAAACAAGAAGGTTTTCCTGGAGTGTATGTGGAGGCCTTGAGTCTGGGACTTCCTTTTGTCTCTACGGATGTCGGAGGGGCTGAGGAATTATCCCAAGAAGGACGATTTGGACAAATCATTGAGAGCAGTCAAGAGGCAGCTCAGGCAATTACGAACTACATGACCTCTGCCTCGAATTTTGATGTTAATGAGGCTAGCCAATTCATTCAGCAATTTACAATTGCCAAACAAATCGAACAAGTAGAAAAACTATTAGAGGAGTAGCATGGAAACTGCATTAATTAGTGTCATTGTGCCAGTCTATAATGTGGCACAGTACCTAGAAAAATCGATAGCTTCCATTCAGGAGCAGACCTATCAAAATCTGGAAATTATTCTTGTTGACGATGGTGCAACAGATGAAAGTGGTCGCTTGTGTGATTCAATAGCTGAACAAGATGATAGGGTATCAGTGCTTCATAAAAAGAACGAAGGCTTGTCACAAGCGCGCAATGATGGAATGAAGCAGGCTCACGGAGATTATCTGATTTTTATTGACTCAGATGATTATATCCATCCAGAAATGATTCAGAGCTTATATGAGCAATTAATTCAAGAAGATGCGGATGTTTCGAGCTGTGGTGTCATGAATGTCTATGCTAATGATGAGAGCCCACAGTCAGCCAATCAGGATGACTATTTTGTCTGTGATTCCCAAACATTTCTGAGGGAATACCTCATAGGTGAAAAAATTCCTGGAACGATTTGCAATAAGCTAATCAAGAGAGAGATTGCAACTGCTCTATCCTTTCCTAAGGGATTGATTTACGAAGATGCCTATTATCATTTTGATTTAATCAAGTTGGCCAAGAAATATGTGGTTAATACTAAACCCTATTATTACTATTTCCATAGAGGGGATAGCATTACGACTAAACCGTATGCAGAGAAGGATTTAGCCTATATTGATATCTATCAAAAGTTTTATAATGAAGTTATGAAAAACTATCCTGACTTAAAGAAGGTTGCTTTTTTCAGATTGGCTTATGCCCACTTCTTTATTCTGGATAAGATGTTGCTAGATGATCAGTATAAACAGTTTGAAGCCTATTCACAGATTCATCGTTTTTTAAAAGGCCATGCCTTTGCTATTGCTAGGAATACTATTTTCCGTAAGGGGAGAAGAATTAGTGCCTTGGCTCTATTCATAAATATTTCCTTATACCGATTCTTATTACTGAAAAATATTGAGAAATCTAAAAAATTACATTAGAACGGGGGTGAGCAAGTGATTGATGGAAAACGATTATTATTTAGTTTGACCATAGTCAGTTATGCCTTGACGTTAGTAAGTGGAATTGTGTATCTGTTTAATAATAACAATGTTAGCTTGCTTTCTACTTTATTGTTCTTACTGGTTAGTAGCTTAATTGCTTGTTGGAATGATATCAAGTATTACTTAATCCATTTTATTTTCTTTTTAACTATTTTTGTCTTTTTGGTATCAAGGCCAACCATTGATTATTTTAGGGATGGTGCTTTGGATACCTATCATCCCATAGCCTATCGTTTTGCCTTTATAGTCGTCATGGTTTCGATTTTGGGCTTGACGACTGGAGGCATCTTGGCTCGTTATTTTATAGCTAGGAAGCAAATAAAAGTACCCAAGATAGGAAGTTCTCTAAAAGAGGTTTATATCAAGCGGTTACGCTTTGTATCATTAGGAGTTTTTCTTCTAACCTATCCTTTCTATTTTATTCGGTTATTTGAACGACTCTTGTATCGCTTGCAGACTTCCTACTATGCCTACTATGCAAATTTTGAAAGTAAACTGCCTTATTTTACCTACATTTTGTCTACCTTTACGGTCTATGCAATGTGTATGTATCTGGCAACGAAACCTAAGAAATTGCAGGCAACAGCAGTACTTGTCTCCTTTATAGCAGCTAATACCATTCATTTGGCAATTGGGACACGAAATCCCTTCATTTTAAGTATTTTATTTGCTTTTGTTTATTACTTTATGCGGGAGCAAACTGAAAAAGGAAAATGGATTGGATTTAAAGAAAAGTTAGCAATTTTTGTAGGTTCTCCTATTCTCATGTTAGCGATGGGAGTGCTCAATTATGTACGGGATAATGTCCAAGTTTCCCATACAGGTTTCTGGGATATCCTGCTTGACTTTATCTATAAACAAGGGACTAGTTTTGGAGTTCTGGCTCGAGGTTTTCTATTTAACAGTAGCCTCCCTTACCGAGATTTCCGTAATTTTACTTTTGGTCCTATTATGGATTATTTTGCAAGAGGAAGTTTGGGGGCCATTTTCGGAGGAAAAGCCTTTGAACATACAACCAATAGTGTGGAATTAGCTATTGATAGTAATAGTTATGCCCACAATCTATCCTATCTCGTCTTGAACAAGGAGTACCTGAAAGGACATGGTATCGGAAGTAGTTATATCATGGAGTTGTATACAGACTATGGTATGATAGGAGTCTTTCTACTTAGTCTTTTACTCGGTGTATTATTCATAGCTATGCTGCAAGTAGCCTATCGTTCAAGGACAATCCTGTTTGCCTTGTCTTTACTCATCTTGAATAATCTATTCTTTATGCCTAGAAGTAGCTTTTCAGAAAGTTTCTTCAATCTATTTACAATGCAATTCTGGGGAATTGTTCTTGTGATTCTATTCGTAGCGAAAATGCTTACAAAAGAAAACCAGTATCTACTAAACAAAGGAGAAAAAAATCATGTTTGAACATTATTCAGTAGCTGATTTATTTGCAAATCTTTACAAAAAACGAAAAGCAAATATTCTAGCTCTCATCGCTTTATTTGCTCTCATTGCTGTACCATTTACAATTAAAGCAGTTAAGAATAAAAACACTGTCAAAGACACAACAAGTTATTCAACTTATCTTAGCTATAAAATCACTCCTCCAGAAGATTCAGCTAAAACGATTTTGAATCACCAAATTGGTGGTTATAGTGATTTTTATGGGAAATTGATTGATGGGAATTTGAATGGAGCTTATCTTTTCAATGATGTAGAACCCAGTGAGTTGAAAAAAATTGCCAGTGAATTGGATACGACAGAGACAACCTTGAAAAATTCTACAAGTGACTATTGGTGGAAAAAATTGACCGTCTACTATATGATTGATGATGCAGGGGTTGGTGTGAAAATTTTGACACCAAGTAAAGATGCCAATGACTTGTTAGAGAAAAAAATTGATGGGTTGATTGAGAAATTTAAACATACCTATGCAAACGTGAAAATTGAAAAATTGGAAACCATCAACTCTAAGGAATTGAACGCAAATGGTGAAACAGCGCTTGGTTTAAATGTGAAGAATCTAATTCTTCGTTTAGTAGTTATTGGAGTTGTCTGTGTGATTTTGGTTGTGATGGGAAATGTATTAGTTTATCTCTTTAACCCAACAATCAATAGAGCAGGTGATTTTTCTCAGTATCAAATTGATTTTGTAACAGAAATTACAACAATTGCCAACCTAGCAGATGTCTTATCATACAAAAATGCTGGACAAGAGTTGACTATCGTTAGCTCAAATAAAGCTATCCTAGATAAATTGAAACAAAATCAAGAGGCTTTGAAAGGAATGCATTTTGTAGATTTACAAGATGTACCATCTCTTTTAGAAAGAGATACAGTCCTTCTTGTTGAAGAATATGGAGTAACTCGTTATAAGAAATTTGAGCAAAGTCTTCAAATTCTTCGAAACTTAAATCGTTCTATTCTGGGTGTAGCAACCTTTAAATTATAAGGATTCTAATATATCAAGTTTTCAAAGTCAGACAAGAAGTTTGATTTTGAAGGCTTTTTCTATTTGTCAGCAGAAATTCTCTTTGAGAGTCTTCTTCAGAAAAGACCCTAGGGAAATTCTGCTAAATTCCCAAACTAAGTTCCATCGCTAATTCAAGTGGAAGTTAGTCTGATAAAAACCCTAAAAACCAGTGGCA
>NZ_JALDTZ010000020.1 GCF_023109105.1 Streptococcus mitis | reverse complement strand
ATAGTCCGTACGGGATTCGAACCCGTGTTACCGCCGTGAAAAGGCGGTGTCTTAACCCCTTGACCAACGGACCTGAGCTGTATTTTCAACTCTTACTATTATACAGCCTTTTTCAAACTTGTCAACTACTTTTTAAAACTTTTTAAACTTTTTTCAAGTTAAGTAAAAAGAGCCAGAATTGTACTGACCCTTCTATTGCTCTTTAAACTTAGAAGCACGTTCTTCTCCCCACCAATAAGGGATTAGTTCTGCGACTTTCACTGTCTTTCTTGTAGCGTAGTCCATCATGAATTCTGCATCTTTATTTTCAGCATTAAGTTCTAAAAGGAATTCTCTACAAGCACCGCAAGGCATGGCTGAACTTCCACCATAGGGTGGTTTGTCTCGAAAGGCCAATACTTTCTTAACCTTAGTTTGTCCTGAAAATTGGTACATATTAAAGAGTGCTGCCCGCTCTGCACACAGATGGAAAACACCACAGGTTCCCTCCATACAGAAACCTGTAAATACTTGCCCATCTTCTGCTTCTACTGCGGCTACAACATGGTTGGCGTAGACAAAGTCTGATACTTCATGTGGATTGTATAGTTTCTGTGCTTCTTCGTACATCTTTTCCCAGATGTCCATTGTTGCATCCTTCTTATTTAGAGATTTCTTTTAGCATGTTTTCGATATGCTGAATTGATTTTTCACGTCCAAGCAAGAAAATTGTATCTGGTAATTCTGGTCCGTGCATTTCACCTGAAACAGCAATACGAATTGGCATGAAAAGATTTTTCCCTTTAATACCTGTTTCTTTTTGAACAGCTTTGATTTGTGGGAAGATATTTTCTGTTACAAATTCATCATCTGTCATTGCTTCAAGTTTTGCTTTGAAGGCTTCAAGAACTGTTGGAACTGTTTCACCCGCCATGACTTCGCGCTCTGCTTCTGTCAATTCTGGGAAATCTGAGAAGAAAAGATCTGTCAATGGAATAATTTCATCTACTGATTTCATTTGTGGTTTATAGAGCTCAACTAGTTTTTCAGCTTTGTCAGTTAAACGGCCTGCTTCCTCTAAGAATGGTTTGGCCATTTCAAAGATAGTTGCCAAGTCAGCTCTCTTAATGTAGTCATTACTCATCCAGTCCAGTTTCTTCTGATCAAAGGCTGCTGGTGACTTGCTGAGGCGATTTTCATCGAAAAGTTTAATGAGTTCTTCACGAGAGAAGATTTCGTCTTCACCACCTGGGTTCCAACCAAGAAGAGCAATGAAGTTAAAAACTGCTTCTGGTAAATAACCTTTTTTACGGTAGTCTTCGATAAACTGAAGGGTGTTGGTATCGCGTTTAGACAATTTTTTACCCGTTTCAGAGTTGATAATCAAAGTCATATGACCGAACTCTGGAGCTTCCCAACCAAGCGCTTCATAGACCATGAGCTGTTTTGGTGTGTTGGCAATGTGGTCGTCTCCACGGATAACATGGGAGATTTGCATATCATGGTCATCGATGACAACAGCAAAATTGTAAGTTGGGTAACCGTCTTTCTTTTGGATAACCCAGTCACCACCAATATTGCCACCTTCAAATTCGATATCACCTTTGACCATATCATGCCACTTGTAGATACCTGACTCATTGACAGCCAAACGAACCGTTGGGATGATTCCTGCTGCTTCACGTTCCGAGATGTAAGCTGCTTTTTCTTCTTCGCTCATACCAAGGTATTCATTGATGTAGCGAGGGGTTTCACCAGCTGCTTCTTGTCGTTCGCGTTCGGCTGCCAACTCTTCTTCTGTAACGTAAGATTTGTAGGCTTTTCCTTCAGCTAACAGTTGATCGATGTATTTTTGATACAAGTCCAAACGCTCAGACTGGCGATAGTTTTCATGTGTTTCTGGACTTTCATCCCAATCCATGCCTAACCAGCGAAGGTTTTCAAGCTGTGAACGTTCACCATCTTCGACATGACGTTTACGGTCAGTATCTTCAATACGGATAATAAAAGTTCCACCATGATGGCGTGCGTAAAGGTAGTTGAACAATGCTGTACGGGCATTCCCAATGTGTAGTAGTCCTGTTGGACTTGGTGCGTAACGTACGCGGATATCTTTTGACATAGTTTCTCCTATAAAGTCTCTAGGCGTCTGCCTTTTTGCTCTCTATATTATATCACAAGTCTTGGCTGAGTCCAATTTCTATGAATAAAGAGAGTAAAAAGAGTGGGCAAACCACTCTTTTCTTCTATTTATAGACGCGCGTTAAGTTCTTTGCTCAATTCTTCAAATCCTGGTTTTCCAAGAAGGGCAAACATGTTACGTTTGTAAGCTTCAACACCTGGTTGGTCAAATGGGTTGATGGCATTCAAGTAACCTGAAAGGGCGATAGCCAATTCGAAGAAGTAGATAGTGTAACCAAGAGTGAAAGCATCTTGCTCTGGAAGAGTCACGTACATGTTTGGTACATCACCATCTGTGTGGGCAAGAAGAACACCGTCAGTCGCTTTTTTGTTTACAAAGTCAACGTCTTTTCCTTGAAGGTAACCAAGTCCGTCAAGGTCTTCTTCCAAGCTAGGGATAATCACGTTCTTACGAGGTTTATCAACACGGACAACTGTTTCAAACATGATACGAGTTCCTTCTTGGATAAATTGACCCAATGAGTGCAAGTCAGTTGAGAAGTTGGCTGAAGTTGGGTAGATACCTTTTTGGTCTTTTCCTTCTGATTCACCAGCCAATTGTTTCCACCATTCTGAGAAGTATTGAAGTGATGGCTCGTAGTTTACCAAGATTTCAGTTGCATAGCCTTTACGGTAAAGGATGTTACGAACGGCTGCGTATTGGTAAGCTTCGTTTTCAGAGATTTTGTCTGAAGTGTAGTCTTTGCGAGCTGCATTCGCACCTTCCATAAGAGCTTTGATGTCAGCTCCTGATGCTGCGATTGGAAGCAAACCAACGGCTGTCAATACTGAGAAGCGTCCACCGATATCATCTGGAACAACAAATGTTTCCCAACCGTTAGCGTCTGCTTCAACCTTAACAGCACCTTTTTGGCGGTCAGTTGTTGCGTAGATACGTTTGTTTGCTTCTTCTTGTCCGTATTTCTTAACCAAGAGTTCTTTGAAAACACGGAAGGCGATAGCTGGTTCAGTTGTTGTTCCTGATTTAGAAATCACGTTTACTGAGAAGTCTTTGTCAGCTACATACTCTACTAAGTCAGCAAGGTAAGTAGATGAGATTGAGTTTCCTGCGTAAAGGATTTGTGGAGCTTTGCGCTCTTCTTTTGTTTGCAAGTTTGCAAAGTGGTGATTCAAGAAGTCGATTGCTGCTTTAGCACCAAGGTAAGATCCACCGATACCGATAACAACCAAAACATCGCTGTCTGATTTGATTTGCTCAGCAGCTTTCAAAATGCGGTCAAATTCTTCGCGATCATAGTTTTCAGGAAGGTCCAACCATCCCAAGAAGTCGCTACCAGCACCAGTTCCTTTACGGATCAATTCATCTGCTGCTGTTACTTGTGATTGCATGTATTCCACTTCATGTGGTGCAACAAATTTGTCTAAAACTTTTGAATAATCAAATTTAATATGTGACATGTTATTCCTCCAATATTTCTTCTTTTCTATCATAACGCTTACCTTCGTTTTTTTCAAGTTTTTTTGTCGAATTTCTCCAAATTTTATCAGAATTCAAACGTTTGCGTAAAAATGCCACATTCCAAAAATTTTGAAATAATAAAAGAAAGAACGACCAGATATACCAGTCGTTACAGTTCATTCAATAAATACTCAAATAATTCTAAATTGCCATCTTCTTCATTAACCAAAAACTCTGGATGCCACTGCAAACCGACAATACGGTGTTCGTCGATAGACTCAATCGCTTCGATGGTTTGGTCTCTTGGATCAATAGCAGTCACACGGAAATTAGGAGCCAAATCTTTAATGCTTTGACGATGGACAGAATTGACCTGACTTTCTTTTCCAAATAGCTTAGCCACCACGCTTCCTTCTACTGTCTCAATAGAGTGAGATGTTCCGAAAGGTAGCCCTTGCCAGTGACCTTCGATTTCTTGATTAAGGGTTCCACCAAAGGCGACATTGACAAGTTGGACACCGCGACAGATTGCCATAATTGGTTTATTCTGACGGAGCGCTTCTTTCAAGAGTGCCAGTTCAAATTCGTCACGGACTAAATTGTAATCATCGCTCTCGATGGTCTTTTTCTCTCCGTAAAATTGAGGATGGACATTTTGGCCTCCTGTCAAAATCAATTTGTCAATCATTTCCACATAATCGCGTACAACTGACTCATCGCCAACAGGAATGACTAAAGGAAGACCACCGACTTGACGGATGCTCTCTGCGAATCTACAAGATACAGATGAATGAATATTTTTGCCTTCTGCGTCTACGGGACATAGATTTGCAGCAACTCCTACAACCGTTCTAGCCATGATGCCTCTCCTTTCGAATCTTAACGATAGTCCTATCATATCACTCAAAATGACTTTCGTCTAATATGTTTTTTTAAAGGCCGTGATAAATATTTTTTATGTACAAGAAAAAGCTGCCCACATAGGACAACTTTTTTCTTATTCAAAGACAAATTGATTGTGATAGAGTTCTGAGTAGAATCCACCTAGCTTTAAGAGCTCATGGTGGTTACCGCGTTCAATGACTTCTCCATCTTTGAGGACAATAATCTGGTCTGCATTGAGGATGGTCTTCAAACGGTGGGCAATGACAAAACTGGTTCTGCCTGCTACAACTGCCTCCATGGCATGCTGAATCTTACTTTCTGTCACCGTATCTACGTTTGAAGTGGCTTCATCAAGAATGAGAACTTCTGGATCTGTCATCAGGGTTCGAGCGATAGAAATCAATTGCTTTTGCCCAGTTGAGAAGATGCTCTGGTCATCATCGATAAGGGTATCGTATTTATCAGGCAAACTTTCGATATAGTCGTGAATGTGGGTTGCCTTGGCTGCTGTCTCAACCATTTCTTGACTAGCATCTGGCACACCGAAACGGATATTGTCTCGAATCGTTCCGCTAAACAAGACCGAATCTTGCAAGACAATTCCCACCTTACTTCTGAGACTATCTAAATCATAGTCACGAATATCTTTTCCATCAAAATAAATACCACCAGCATCAACATCATAAAAGCGATTGATGAGGTTCATAATAGTGGTTTTTCCTGACCCTGTCGGACCAACAACTGCAGTCATCTGGCCTTTCGGAGCGGAAATACTGACATCTTTCAAAATAGGTTTATCAGGCAAGTATGAAAAATCAATATGACTGATTTCAACACCTTCTTGCAACTTAGTGAAGGTTGGAGCCTTTTCAGGTCGGATTTCTTCCTCTGCATCAAACATTTCCTGAATCTGTTCAGCCCCCGTAAAGGCTAACTGAAGGCTTCCCCAACTAGCCGCAACTTGAATAATAGGCTGGTAGTACTGCTGAGAAAATTGGGCAAACATAACAATCAAACCTAGGGCTGTACTTGTTTCAATAACCTTATCATTTAATAGGACAGCTGAACCAGCAAAGATGACGATGGCTGTATTAACCAGACTCATTCCATTCATGACAGGGAAAAGAATCCCTGAAAACATTCTTCCTTTAAAGGTTGCCTTGCGCACGCGCTCATTTTGTTCAAGAAATCCTGCCATCATATCCTCTTGAATTCCTTGCACAATGACAGCTTTTTGGCCTGAGATACTCTCATCCATATAGGCGTTGAGCTTCCCTACCTCTTTTTGCTGGAGGTTGGTGTATTTGCGCGCCATTTTCACGATGAAAATCAGCATAAGAAAGGCCACTGGTGTGCTGGCAATGGTGATGAGGGCCAGCGTCACATTTCTCGAAAACATGACAAAAATCAGACCAATGTATAAAACAATATTACTCATGACCTGAATCAAGCTTTCGTTAAAGGCTTGGAGGATATTATCCAAATCACTAGTAAAACGAGACAGGATATCGCCATCTTGTCGGCGGTCAAAGAAAGAGACTGTCAAGCGAGCAAGCTTACCGAAGAGGCCTTTGCGCATCTCGTTGGTCGACTCTGCAATCACGCGCGTCATGAGACACATGTATATCACACTTGAGATAAATAAAACCAAAACCAGCAGACCAAGATTGACCATAATTCCTGATAGACTTTGCCAAACAAGTTCTGGATTGCCATTTTGATAAGCTTGAACTAAATTGGCTAGCTGCGTCACTGCTTGTCCAGAAAAGACCGGAAAGAGGGCTTGGGCAAAAGTCGCCAGAACAATCATCAGGATGACAACTACAAATGATAGCTTATAGACTTTAAAATAATGCCAAAAAAATTGAACTGTCTTCATTTTACTCCTCCTTTCCTTTCTGTGTTTCATAGATTTCACGGTAAACGGCATTGTTGGCAACCAAGTCTGCATGCGTGCCTTGACCAATCAATCGTCCTTGATCCAGAACCAAGATTTTGTCTGCATGGACAACCGAGCTAATTTTTTGCGCGATGATAATGGTTGTTGTCCCCTTCAAGTCCTTATTCAAGGCTTCCTGAACCAGGCGCTCTGACTTAGCATCCAAGGCTGAGGTCGAATCGTCAAAAATCAGAATACGCGGATTGCTGACAATTCCACGAGCTATCGACATCCTTTGTTTTTGCCCACCAGAGAAGTTGGTTCCCCGTTCTTCAACTGGACTTTCGAAGGTTTTCTCCATACGATGAATGAATTCACTGGCTTGGGCAATATTGGCTGCGCGCTCCATTTCAAATAAAGTAGCATCTCCCTTACCCTGTCTCAAGTTATCTGCAATCGTTCCACTGAAGAGAATGGCACGTTGGAGAACGATAGAAACTGTTTTACGCAGGGTTCCTTCACTCACTTCTCGAATGTCCTTGCCTCCGATTTTGATAGCCCCTTCCTGTGGGTCAAAGAGACGTGGGATCAATTGAGCCAAGGTTGATTTCCCTGCACCAGTCGCTCCAACTACACCGACCATTTGACCAGGCTCGATGGTAAAGGTCACATCTTTCAGCATCGGTTCCTTATCCATTGGATAGGTAAAGGTCACATTTTCAAAGCTAAGGCTTCCGACCAACTCTTCATCTGGGACATCCTTGAAGGTCATGGCTGGTTCTGCGTCCAGAATTTCTCGAATACGACGCATAGAAATCATAGCACGACTGACAGAATTTCCCAAAAATCCAACCATGACAATGGTAAAGATAATCTGGCTTAGGTAATTGACAAAGGAAGCAATAGAACCAACAACCGACGGATCCGACTGAACCATCCCTGCAACTAGCCAAATGGAGAGGAAGACTGCCCCATATCCGACCAGCATCATGAAAGGTTCCACTACTGAAAAGGCATAACCGATGTAAAGGTTTTGACCAAGAAGCTCATCTGAAACCTCCGTAAACTTAGCAAATTGCTCTTTTTCTTGGACAAAGGACTTGACCACACGAACACCGCGCAGATTTTCCTTAGCGATAGCGTTGATGCGCTCAAGCAGGGTTTGAAACTTGGCAAAACAAGGTCCCATCATTCCCATCATGACAGCAGTCAAGCCAAAAATCAAGACTACCATGAGAACAATTACCCACCACAGAGAGGGTAAGGTTTGAACCGCCAAGATAAACGAACCGATGAACAAGAGGGGAAGTCTGAAAAGAATTTGGAAGGTCATCATGACCACGTTCTGAATCTGGTTGATATCATTTGTCATGCGAACGACTAGATTTCCCGCATTAAATTGTTCAATATTGGCATAAGAAAAGGTTTGGATTTTACGGAAGGCATCTTCTCGAAGGTCGGATGAAACTCCTTGGGCAATATAGGCTGCAAGGATAACATTGAGCCCACCAGCAACCAGACCAACCAAGGCCACACCAATCAACCAAGCCCCGATACTATAAATAGCTTCATATTTCCCAGCAAGGAGGGCGTCTAACACTTCCTGCAGATAACGCGGTTGCAGAAGTGAACTAGCAACCATCAAGCCTGTCATCAGGAGCGAAGCCAAGGCCTGCCACTTGTAGGTTTTTATTTTCTGAATCAGCATACTTTCTCCTTAAAAAATAGACAAAAGGGAGCGACAATGCGTCAGCTCCTTTTCATTCTGTTTGTGTGATGTTATTCTAGCAAAAAAGTGGAGGATTGTCAAAGAAATCTCCTTGATACAGCTAGATTAACTAGTGAATTTTGGTGTTATAGTTTTTGTTTTAACTCAACCAAAACACTCATAGCCTGCATAGGTGTCATGTTGTAAACATCAAGCTTAGATAATTCTGCTAGGATAGGATGTTCTTCAGTCGTATCAAAGAGTGAAATCTGTTCAGTGACAGCACTTGTTTGTCTCACGGGAGTAGAATTTTCTGTACCTTGACTCTCTAACTGAGTCAAAATCTTATCCGCCCTTGCTAAAAGGTCTGCTGGCAAACCAGCAATCTTGGCAACATGGATACCATAGGACTTATCAGCTGGACCTGGTTCAATCTTGTGAAGGAAGGTAACCTGCCCATCCTGCTCCAAGGTTGCCACGTGGACATTAACCAAATGTTCCAAGCTGGATTCCAGACTGGTCAACTCATGGTAGTGGGTCGCAAAGAGGGTCTTGGCTCCAATATGCTCATGGATGTATTCGATGATAGACTGAGCAAGAGCCATCCCATCATAAGTTGCAGTTCCTCGTCCCAATTCATCAAAGAGAATCAAGGAATTCTTGGTCGCTTGCGAAATGGCATTGTTGGCCTCCATCATCTCCACCATGAAGGTTGATTGACCCGAAACCAAGTCATCTGCTGCTCCAATGCGGGTAAAGATAGCGTCGAAAATAGGCAAATGGGCGCTTTCTGCCGGTACATAGGAACCCATCTGGGCCATAACCGCTGTCATAGCTAGCTGGCGCATGTAGGTAGACTTCCCACTCATGTTTGGCCCTGTAATCAGTTGAATACTGGTATCTTCTGCCATCTGAATTGTATTTGGAATATAGGTCTGAGCCCCCATAACCTTTTCAACGACAGCATGGCGCCCTTTCTGGATATCAATCCGCGAATCATCTACAAACTCTGGCCGAATCAAATGCTGGGTTTCAGCCACAACTGCTAGACTCTGTAAGACATCAACTGTCGCAATTCCTTGGGCTAGAGCTTGTAAACGTTGGATGTACTTGCTGACTTCCTCACGGATACGCATGAAAATTTCGTACTCTAGGTTGGCTGATTTCTCACGCGCCTCCAGCATATCTCCTTCGATACGGGCTAATTCTTCGGTTCCAAAGCGTTCTGAGTTTTTCAGCGTCGCCTTGCGGAAAAAGTGAGTAGGCACATTTCCCAGTTGCGAATTGGTCACATGGAAATAGTAGCCATCCTTTTTATTGTAATCAATCTTAAGCGTGCTGATACCAGAGTTTTCTCGCTCCTTAGCCTCAATCTCAGCAATCCAACTAGTCCCTTCTCTGAGCACACGGCGGTACTTGTCTAAGGTCTCATCAAATCCAGTCCGGATAATGCCACCTTCCGTAATCACATGAGGAGCTTCAGGAGCAATTGCTGCGCTAATCAAGCTCTCCAACTCAGGGATTCCATCCAGTTGTGCTATGAGATAGGCTAGAGCGGGTTGCTCCATTCCTTCTAAAATCGCACGAATCCTTGGCACACTGGATAAGGTGGTCGCCAACTGCAAGAGATCCTTGGGATTGGTTTTGCCAAAAGAAACACGACTAGCTAAGCGTTCGATATCATAAACACCCTTGAGACTGTCTGTCAAATCACTACGCTCAAAGAAATAATCGAGAAAGACCTGCACCACTTCTTGACGCTGGACGATTCGTTCCTTATCAATCAAGGGACGATGGATCCAAGAGCGTAACAGACGCATCCCCATAGCTGTTTTGGTTTCATCCAAAAGCCAGAAAAGACTGCCTTGCTTCTTGCCTGAACGAGCATTCTCAACCAAATCCAGACTAGCCTTGGTCGCATAATCCATCTGCAAAAAATCCTTGATTTCATAGCGAATAACAGGTTTGAGGTGGTTCAATTCCCGCATTTGAGTCCGATGTACGTACTGAAGCAACTTACTAGACGCTGCTTGCTCCACAGTTGCCAATCGTGAATCCAGTAAATGGATATCCTCAAAGCCTTCTTTCTCAAAGGAAAGCACCAGATTCATCTGGCGACTGAGGATTTGTTCTTCTTCCTCAGACAAGTCATAACCCAGCACCACTTCTCGCGCCTTGAGATTGCGGATTTCCCCACAAACGAGTGTGAAATCTAATAAACCTGTCACATAAAAGTCACCTGTTACCAGGTCCATATAAGCTAGGCCAAATTGATTGCCATCACGATCTATGGCAACCAAGAAGTTATTCTGACTGTCCGGCTTGCTGCTATCAACCACTGTCCCTGGCGTAATAACCTGAACAACCTCTCGTTTAACAACCCCAACTGCTTGTTTGGGATCTTCCATCTGCTCTGCGATAGCTACCTTATAGCCCTGCTCAATCAAGACATCGATATACTGTTGGGCAGAATGATAGGGAACACCCGCCATAGGAATCGGATTGTCCGCATTCTTGTTGCGACTCGTTAAGGAAATTTCCAGAATCTGCGCAGCATTGACCGCATCCTCATAAAATAATTCATAAAAATCACCCATACGAAAGAGCAAAAAAGCATCTGGATATTGCTTTTTAATATCCACATACTGTTGCATGCCGGGTGATAGCTTTTCTGTCGCCATTTTCCGTCTCTCCTTGTCAAAAATAAGTCTTGAGAGCAACTCCCAAGACCTTACTTATCTTTCATCAAATCTAGCAAACGATCTTCCATGAGTTTGGCAACGTGCTGGTCTCGACAAATGACCAATAAGGTATTGGCACCAGCAACTGTTCCTAAAATCCATTCATCCTTGTTTGCATCTACAATATTTGCCAAAACAGAGGCTTCTCCCAATTTGGTATGAAGCACCAAGGTGAACTCTGCTCTTGCAACACCTTCTAAATGATGAGACAAAAATTCCACCAAATCAATCTTTTCTGTCTCATTTGCTAGTACATAATACACCATATCATTTTTCTTGACCTTGGTCAAGCCGATTTCGCGCAAATCACGAGACAAGGTTGTCTGCGTCACAAAGACACTATGGGCCTCCAACCGATCTTGAATTTCTTTTTGTGTACTTAATTTCTCCTCAGTAATCATTTTTTTTATTAACTGATGACGATCTCTTTTTCTCATAAAATCCTCTTATATGTATATTTATAACTAATTTTATAACTATATTATACCAAAAAAACAGGAGATTTCAAAAATTTTTTCTTCTTTCTTTAAAATTGTGATAAAATAGTAGAAAAGTCCAAAAAGGAGCTCTTAATGAATACAAAAGAATTGATTGCTAGCGAGTTGGCTAGCGTCATTGATAGCCTGGACCAAGAGGCTATTTTAAATTTACTGGAAACCCCTAAAAACTCAGAAATGGGAGACATCGCTTTCCCTGCTTTTTCTCTTGCAAAAGTCGAACGTAAAGCACCTCAAATGATTGCTACTGAACTGGCCGAAAAAATTGACAGCCAAGCCTTTGAAAAGGTTGTTGCAACGGGACCTTACGTTAACTTTTTCCTTGATAAATCTGCCATTTCTGCTCAAGTATTGCAAGCTGTTATCACTGAAAAAGAACACTATGCTGACCAAAACATCGGCAAACAAGAAAATGTTGTTATCGACATGTCTAGTCCCAATATCGCTAAACCATTCTCTATTGGTCACCTACGCTCAACTGTTATCGGAGATAGCTTGTCACATATTTTCCAAAAAATCGGTTATCAAACGGTCAAGGTCAACCATTTGGGAGACTGGGGTAAACAGTTTGGAATGCTGATTGTTGCCTACAAAAAATGGGGCGACGAAGAAGCTGTAAAAGCTCATCCGATTGATGAACTTCTTAAACTCTACGTTCGCATCAATGCTGAAGCTGAAAATGACCCTAGCTTGGATGAAGAAGCACGCGAATGGTTCCGTAAACTTGAAAATGGAGACGAGGAAGCTCTCGCACTTTGGCAATGGTTCCGTGATGAAAGTTTGGTGGAATTTAACCGCCTTTACAATGAATTGAAGGTTGAATTCGACAGCTACAACGGAGAAGCCTTCTACAATGACAAGATGGATGCAGTTGTAGATATCCTTTCTGAAAAAGGACTTCTTGTTGAGTCAGAAGGAGCCCAAGTTGTCAACCTTGAGAAATATGGAATTGAACATCCAGCTCTTATCAAGAAATCTGACGGGGCAACCCTCTACATCACACGTGACTTGGCCGCTGCCCTTTACCGTAAAAACGAATATCAATTTGCTAAATCTATCTATGTCGTTGGTCAAGAACAATCTGCCCACTTTAAACAACTCAAAGCAGTCTTGCAAGAGATGGGATATGACTGGAGTGACGACATTACTCACGTTCCTTTTGGTTTGGTGACAAAAGAAGGGAAGAAACTCTCTACTCGTAAAGGAAATGTCATCTTGCTAGAGCCTACTGTTGCAGAGGCTGTTAGTCGTGCCAAGGCCCAAATCGAGGCTAAAAATCCTGAACTTGAAAACAAAGATCAAGTAGCCCATGCTGTTGGGGTTGGAGCCATTAAATTCTATGACCTCAAGACCGACCGTACAAATGGGTATGATTTTGACTTAGAAGCCATGGTATCCTTCGAGGGTGAAACTGGACCTTACGTTCAATATGCCTACGCTCGTATCCAATCTATCTTACGCAAAGCGGATTTCAAACCAAAAACAGCTGGTAACTATAGCTTGAATGATGCTGAAAGCTGGGAAATCATCAAACTCATCCAAGACTTCCCACGTATTATCAATCGTGCGGCAGATAACTTTGAACCTTCTATCATTGCTAAATTTGCAATTAGCCTGGCTCAAGCCTTCAACAAATATTATGCACATACACGCATCTTGGATGAAAGTCCAGAACGCGACAGCCGTCTAGCCCTTAGCTACGCAACCGCAGTCGTTCTCAAAGAAGCCCTTCGCTTACTTGGAGTAGAATCACCAGAGAAGATGTGATTCAGTACTAACAATTGGAACTAAAGTTCCTAATTGTTAGACGCTAGCCACTTTTATGCGGACTAGCTAACTGCCTCACTAGTATTGTAATAGAAATAATATCGATTTCTATTACAATACGTCGTAACTTGAGACACTTGCCTAAACGCTTTACTAATTCACCAATCCAAATAATATTGATTTGGTTAGACTCATGTCGTAATCTTTTAATTACTTGATTGTAAAGCAGTCTAAGTAACTAACACCCAATCCTATACAAAATTTGGTTTAGAGGCCTATTCAAAATCTTATCAAGTTTTGCTGATTTATTCTGCTATTTTAGGTCCACTAAATCAATGTATTCACTACTACTTCTTTATCATACAGGGAGATATCCTATGAGCCAATATGCCTATGTCCTCGTTGTGATTAGCTTGGTATTCCTTTTTCTGCTCAATAAGTACGAGAAGGAAAGACTTCAAAGACTCTACCAAGAACAACTGTTGAAGGATGAAACATTTAGGGCTGACATCAAAGAAAAAATTCACACAACTGAAAATATCAATGATGTCATTGCTTATATCAATAAAACTTATCATCTGGGAATGTTACTATCAAAAGACATTACAGATCAATTGAAATAAACCGAGCTATTCTTTAAGGAATATCAAAACCGAGACTGAGAGTTTATTGCTTAGGCTCGGTTTTTGTGTATTTTTCAAGTAATACTCTTCGAAAATCTCTTCAAACCACATCAGCGTCGCCTTACCGTAGATATATGTAACTGACTTCGTCAGTCTTATCTACAACCTCAAAGCAGTGCTTTGAGCAACCTGCGGCTAGCTTCCTAGTTTGCTCTTTGATTTTCATTGAATATAACAAAGCCACACACCCCAGCAATGCAAGTGCAAAATCCTCTAGAATATGATAGAATAATGGAAAGGACTCTATTAAGGAGGAAATCATGGAAAAACAAACCGTCGCCGTCTTGGGGCCTGGTTCTTGGGGAACTGCCCTTTCACAAGTCTTAAATGACAATGGACACGAGGTACGTATTTGGGGAAATCTTCCCGAGCAAATCAATGAAATTAATACCTATCATACTAACAAACACTACTTTAAAGATGTCGTTCTAGATGAAAATATCCATGCCTATACTGACTTAGCAGAGGCATTGAAAGATGTAGATGCGATTTTATTTGTTGTCCCAACAAAAGTGACACGACTTGTTGCCCAACAAGTTGCAAAAACCTTAGACCATAAGGCAATTATCATGCACGCATCAAAGGGATTAGAACCTGACAGCCATAAACGATTATCAACCATCCTTGAAGAAGAAATTCCTGAACAGCTCCGCAGTGATATCGTCGTTGTTTCAGGTCCTAGTCATGCAGAAGAGACCATTGTGCGTGACCTGACTTTAATCACTGCTGCTTCTAAAGACTTACAAACAGCTCAATACGTTCAAGAGCTCTTTAGTAATCACTACTTCCGACTTTATACCAATACGGATGTTATCGGAGTTGAAACTGCTGGCGCTCTTAAAAACATTATTGCTGTCGGTGCTGGAGCTTTACATGGTCTGGGATTTGGTGATAATGCTAAGGCAGCCATCATCGCTCGAGGCTTAGCAGAAATTACCCGCCTAGGAGTAGCACTCGGAGCTAATCCATTGACCTATAGCGGCTTATCTGGTGTGGGAGATTTAATCGTAACAGGAACTTCCATCCACTCTCGTAACTGGAGAGCTGGAGATGCCCTTGGTCGTGGAGAATCCCTAGCTGATATCGAAGCCAATATGGGCATGGTAATTGAAGGAATCTCAACGACTCGAGCAGCCTATGAACTAGCGCAAGAACTTGGGGTCTATATGCCAATTACGCAGGCCATTTACCAAGTTATCTACCACGGAACCAATATCAAAGATGCCATTTATGACATCATGAACAATGAATTTAAAGCAGAAAATGAGTGGTCTTAACCCTCTAAAGAAAGGATTCTTATGTCATCAAAAGTTAGAAAGGCAGTCATCCCTGCCGCTGGACTCGGGACTCGATTTTTACCAGCAACCAAAGCACTCGCTAAAGAAATGTTGCCAATTGTGGACAAACCAACTATCCAATTTATCGTAGAAGAAGCTCTTAAATCAGGTATTGAAGATATTCTGGTTGTCACTGGTAAATCAAAACGTTCTATTGAAGACCACTTTGACTCAAACTTTGAGCTTGAGTACAACCTCAAAGAAAAAGGCAAACATGACTTGCTAAAATTGGTAGACGAAACAACTGGCATTCGCCTTCACTTTATCCGTCAAAGCCATCCTCGTGGTCTTGGAGATGCTGTTTTACAAGCTAAGGCTTTTGTAGGAAATGAACCCTTCGTTGTCATGCTAGGTGACGACCTAATGGATATCACAGATGACCATGCTGTTCCTTTGACAAAACAATTGATGAACGATTACGAGACGACTCACGCATCAACCATTGCTGTCATGCCTGTAGCTCATGAAGACGTTTCATCATATGGAGTCATTGCTCCTCAAGGAGAAGGAATCAATGGACTCTATAGTGTTGAAACTTTCGTAGAAAAACCAGCTCCAGAAGATGCTCCAAGTGATCTAGCTATTATCGGTCGTTATCTGCTCACACCAGAAATTTTTGATATTCTCGAAAAGCAAGCTCCTGGCGCTGGAAATGAAATCCAGCTTACCGACGCTATTGATACGCTTAATAAAACACAACGTGTTTTCGCCCGTGAATTTACAGGAGCTCGTTACGACGTTGGGGATAAGTTTGGCTTTATGAAAACATCTATTGACTACGCCCTCAAGCACCCACAAGTCAAAGATGACTTGAAAGATTACCTCATCCAACTAGGAAAAGAATTGGCTGGGGAGGAATAACAGAATATTCCATATAAAAAGAACTAGGATAGTTAATTATCCCGGTTCTTTTTATTTTAGAACATCTATAATCTAAAAAGAAATCTATATTTCTTACTTACTCTACTTATATTTTATGAAAGCACAACGATATTATTTGTTTTTTAACAAGAATGCGGCTACAATAAGTTTGTATAATAAAATAAAAAGCACCGAATCGGTGCGCACTTTTTCAAGTTGTGTACGGACAAAGCCTTATTTTAACTTGCTGTGTTGTTTCGAATAGTTCCAACACTTGTATTGTATACTTTTCTATTAAAAATTGCAAGGAGAAATTGTTATAAAATAGAATAACACTTCATTTTATAAGATTAAAAACTTACACATTGAAAACGTTTTACAATTTCTTGATTTTAATAGTCAAAAGATATATAATTTAGCTAAAGTTAATATATTAGCGTTTACTAATAAGAACTTAAAGAGTATAACCCAAAGGAGAAATCTAAATGAGCAACAAACCTTACTCTATCGGACTTGATATCGGAACAAACAGTGTCGGATGGGCCGTCATTACGGATGACTATAAGGTGCCATCGAAAAAGATGAAAGTTCTGGGCAATACTAATAAACATTTTATCAAAAAAAATCTGATTGGAGCTTTATTATTTGATGAAGGGACTACTGCTGAAGATAGACGTCTAAAACGAACCTCGCGCCGTCGCTATACCCGTCGAAAAAATCGTCTTCGCTATCTTCAAGAAATCTTTTCTCAGGAAATAAGCAAGGTGGATAGTAGTTTCTTTCATCGATTAGATGACTCCTTTTTAGTTCCTAAGGATAAAAGAGGAAGTAAATACCCTATTTTTGCTACCTTGGAAGAAGAAAAAGAATATCACAAGAAATTTCCAACTATCTATCATTTGAGAAAATACCTTGCGGACTCAAAAGAAAAAGCTGACTTGCGCTTGATCTATCTAGCATTAGCTCATATGATTAAATATCGCGGGCATTTTTTATACGAAGATACATTCGATATTAGAAACAATGATATCCAAAAAATATTTAACGAGTTTATAAGCATTTACGACAACACTTTTGAAGGAAGTTCACTTAGCGGACAAAACGCACAAGTAGAAGCAATTTTTACAGATAAAATCAGTAAATCTGCAAAGAGAGAACGCGTTCTAAAATTCTTTTCTGATGAAAAGTCCACTGGTTTGTTTTCCGAATTTCTCAAGTTAATTGTAGGAAATCAGGCTGATTTTAAAAAACATTTTGACTTAGAAGAAAAAGCCCCACTACAATTCTCTAAAGATACCTATGATGAGGATTTGGAAAACTTACTCGGACAAATTGGAGATGACTTTGCAGACCTTTTCCTAGTTGCTAAAAAACTCTATGATGCCATTCTTTTATCAGGAATCTTAACTATTACAGATCCTTCAACCAAGGCTCCATTATCAGCATCTATGATTGACCGCTATGAAAATCACCAAAAAGACTTGACTGCTTTAAAACAATTCATCAAAACAAATCTTCCAGAAAAATATGATGAAGTTTTTTCTGACCAATCTAAAGATGGATATGCTGGATATATCGATGGTAAGACCACTCAAGAAGCATTTTACAAATACATCAAAAATCCTCTCTCTAAACTCGAAGGAGCAGATTATTTCCTTGATAAAATTGAACGTGAAGATTTCTTGAGAAAACAACGCACCTTTGATAATGGTTCTATTCCTCATCAAATTCATCTTCAAGAAATGAATGCCATTATCCGTCGACAAGGAGAACATTATCCATTTCTGCAGGAAAATAAAGAAAAGATAGAGAAAATCTTGACCTTCCGTATCCCTTACTACGTTGGCCCATTGGCTCGTGGCAATTGTGATTTTGCTTGGCTTACTCGAAATTCTGGCCAAGCAATTCGCCCCTGGAATTTTGAAGAAGTTGTTGACCAAGTAAGATCTGCAGAAGACTTCATCAATAAGATGACTAACTATGATTTGTATCTTCCAGAAGAAAAAGTTTTGCCTAAGCATAGTCTGTTATATGAAACATTTGCTGTCTATAATGAATTAACAAAAGTAAAATTTATTGCAGAAGGATTGAGAGACTATCAATTCCTTGATAGTGGACAGAAGAAGCAAATTGTCACTCAATTATTCAAAGAGAAAAGGAAAGTAACAGAAAAAGACATCATACAGTTTCTACACAATGTTGACGGCTACGATGGAATCGAACTAAAAGGGATTGAAAAACAATTTAACACCAGTCTTTCTACTTATCATGATTTACTCAAAATTATCAAGGATAAAGAGTTTATGGATGATGTTAAAAATGAAGCAATTCTTGAAAATATCGTCCACACGCTAACTATCTTTGAAGATCGTGAGATGATTAAGCAACGCCTTGCTCAACATGCCTCTATCTTTGATGAGAAAGTTATTAAAGCACTAACTCGTCGACATTATACTGGATGGGGAAAACTCTCTGCTAAGTTGATTAACGGCATCTATGATAAACAAAGTAAAAAAACAATCCTTGATTATCTGATTGATGACGGTAAGAACAATCGTAACTTTATGCAGTTAATCCATGATGACGGGCTTTCTTTCAAAGAAATTATCCGAAAAGCTCAAGTGGTTGGTAAGACAAACGATGTGAAGCAAGTTGTCCAAGAACTCCCAGGTAGTCCTGCTATTAAAAAGGGAATTTTACAAAGTATCAAGCTTGTCGATGAGCTTGTCAAAGTTATGGGGCACGCTCCCGAGTCCATTGTGATTGAGATGGCACGAGAAAATCAGACAACTGCCAGAGGGAAAAAGAATTCCCAACAAAGATATAAACGCATTGAAGATGCGCTAAAAAATTTAGCACCTGGACTTGATTCAAATATATTAAAAGAACATCCAACAGATAATATTCAACTTCAAAATGACCGTCTCTTCCTTTACTATCTCCAAAATGGGAAGGATATGTACACTGGGGAACCTCTTGATATCAACCAACTAAGCAGCTGTGACATTGACCACATCATCCCTCAGGCCTTTATAAAGGACGATTCGCTCGATAACCGTGTCCTGACTAGTTCAAAGGATAATCGTGGTAAATCCGATAATGTTCCAAGTTTAGAGATTGTTCGAAAAAGAAAAACTTTTTGGCAACAATTATTGGATTCGAAGTTAATTTCCGAACGTAAATTTAATAATTTAACTAAAGCTGAACGAGGTGGTTTGGACAGGGAAGATAAGGTTGGCTTTATTAAACGTCAATTAGTTGAAACACGGCAAATCACAAAACACGTTGCACAGATTTTGGATGCTCGCTTCAATACAGAAGTGACTGAGAAGGATAAGAAGGACCGTACCGTCAAAATCATCACTTTAAAATCCAATCTAGTTTCCAACTTCCGTAAAGAATTTAGACTATACAAGGTACGGGAAATCAACGACTACCACCACGCGCATGATGCCTATTTAAATGCAGTAGTTGCTAAAGCTATCCTTAAGAAATATCCTAAACTAGAGCCAGAATTCGTCTATGGTGACTATCAAAAATACGATCTTAAGAGATACATCTCCAGAACCAAAGATCCTAAAGAAATTGAAAAAGCCACTGAAAAGTATTTCTTCTACTCAAACTTGCTGAACTTCTTTAAAGAAGAGGTGCATTACGCAGACGGAACCATCGTAAAAAGAGAGAATATCGAATACTCCAAGGATACTGGAGAAATCGCTTGGAATAAGGAAAAAGATTTCGCTACAATCAAAAAAGTTCTTTCACTTCCGCAGGTGAATATTGTGAAGAAGACAGAGGTGCAAACACATGGTCTAGATAGAGGTAAACCTAAAGGATTGTTCAATTCTAATCCATCTCCTAAACCTTCAGAAGATAGTAAAGAAAATCTTGTTCCAATTAAGCAAGGGCTTGACCCACGAAAATACGGTGGTTACGCTGGTATTTCTAACTCGTACGCAATCTTAGTTAGAGCTATTATTGAAAAAGGAGCGAAAAAACAACAAAAGACAGTGCTTGAGTTTCAAGGTATCTCTATTTTAGATAAAATAAATTTTGAAAAGAACAAGGAAAACTATCTTCTTGAAAAAGGATACATAAAAATTCTATCAACTATTACTTTACCTAAATATAGTTTGTTTGAGTTTCCTGATGGTACGAGAAGAAGACTAGCAAGTATTCTATCAACAAACAATAAACGAGGAGAAATTCATAAAGGTAATGAATTGGTCCTCCCCGAAAAGTATACGACTCTTTTGTATCATGCTAAGAATATTAATAAAACACTTGAACCAGAACACTTAGAGTATGTTGAGAAACATCGAAATGATTTTGCTAAACTTTTAGAATCTGTACTTGATTTTAACGATAAGTATGTAGGTGCATTAAAAAATGGAGAAAGAATCAGACAAGCATTTATTGATTGGGAAACAGTTGATATCGAAAAGTTATGTTTCAGTTTCATTGGTCCAAGAAATAGTAAAAATGCTGGTTTATTCGAGTTAACTTCACAAGGAAGTGCTTCTGATTTCGAGTTCTTGGGAGTAAAAATTCCACGCTACAGAGACTATACACCTTCATCACTCCTCAACGCCACCCTTATCCACCAATCCATCACTGGCCTCTACGAGACTCGGATTGACTTAAGCAAACTAGGAGAAGACTGATGGGATGGAGAACCGTTGTTGTCAATACACACTCTAAACTCTCCTACAAGAACAACCACTTGATTTTTAAAGATGCCTCTCGGACAGAGTTGATTCACCTGTCCGAGGTGGACATCCTGCTTTTGGAGACAACGGATATCGTTCTCTCCACTATGCTGATAAAGCGCTTGGTAGATGAAAATATTCTGGTCATCTTTTGTGATGATAAACGCTTGCCAACAGCCTACTTAATGCCTTACTATGGTCGACACGATTCCAGTTTGCAACTCTCTCGACAAATCACATGGTGCGAGGAGGCTAAAGCACAAGTTTGGACTACCATTATTGCACAAAAAATTCTCAATCAAGCTTTTTATCTGGGAAGGTGTGGTTTTTATCCCCTGACGTTGAATTTTCGCGACACAAGTTTTAGAGCTGTGTTGTTTCGAATGGTTCCAAAACTCTCAGCAACCGCCTCAGCAAACATATGTGGTTTTAGAGCTGTGTTGTTTCGAATGGTTCCAAAACTTTACTAAGCTTCATAAATCCAACAATCTAGTTTTAGAGCTGTGTTGTTTCGAATGGTTCCAAAACACATTAAAAGCTACTCATTTTTTAAGTAGCTTTTTTTCTTATTCACGTTTACACATTAGTTCTCACATTCCCATTCCCTTGTAGAGAAGCAAGACTGCGAGTCCTACGAATAACACTACCGCTCCTAACCTCTGGCTGGTACTATACATCCGTCTTTCTCCTCGAACTGGAAAGATAACTGCTAGAAATGCGCCACCAACTGCACCTCCGATATGGCCAGCTAGGCTGATTCCTGGAATCAGAACACTTCCAATAATGTTAACCACAAAAAGTGTCAGATAAGATTGCCCTAGCTGTTGGATATAAGGATTACGCGTTGCATAGCGAAGAATGATAATCGCAGCAAATAGCCCATAAAGAGAGGTAGAGGCTCCTGCTGCTAAGGATTTGGGACTAAATACAAAAACAAAGAGATTGCCCATCATTCCTGATAAAAGATAGAGAAAGAAAAACTTCTTGGATCCGAAAATTTCCTCTACTTGCCTACCAAGATAATAGAGCGAAAGCATATTAACAATGAAATGCTCCCATCCAATATGAACAAAAATGGCAGAAAAGAGACGCCAAATCTGCTCAGGAAAGAGGCGAATAGCTGGTCCATACATAGCTCCAAATCGAAATAAGGTATCCGCCCTGTCAAAGTCTCCACCTGTAGTCACCAGCATTAATAGAAACACCAAGGCCGTCGCTAAGAGGAAGAAACTCGTCACAGGGTAACGTCTATCAAAGATTTCCTTCATCAATTAAAACCTCCTGAACAGGAATATCATGATTTTCAGGCATGAATTGCTGAACTTGACAAGGATAAACCGTACTCAAAGTATGACCAGAAAAATGTTCCAGATAGCGGTCATAATAACCTCCACCGTATCCAATCCGATATCCTTCCGTCGTAAAAGCCAGACCAGGAACATGAATCAAATCAATCTGAGAAGCATCCACTACTTCCAAATCTCCCTGTGGTTCCAGTAATCCAAAGGAAGTTTTTACCAACTGCTGTGGATCATAGACCACAAAGTCCATGCGCCCCTTGGGATAGGTTTTGGGTATCAGAACCTTCTTGCCGTCCTTCAGCGCCTGCTCAATCAGTTCCTGCGTTTGAAACTCATGAGAAAAAGAAAGATAGGTTGCGATGACCTCGGCTTCTTGGTAGAAGGGGTGTTGTAAAAGTCGTTCGGTTAAAGCTAGATCCAAAGTAACTTTTTGAGTTCGAGGGATAGCCTTCATTTCGTGCAAGACTTGCTTCCGTAATTCCGATTTCATAGACAACCCCTCTACTCTGCTGCCTTCTTTTTCAGGAAACTAGAGACCGCGTCCACCCCAATGGCTAATGCTTCTTCCTTGGGACTCATCTGAGGATGATGAAGGGCGTAGGGACTATCGATACCTAGCCAAAACATAACGCCATCAACTTTTGAAAGGAGATAACCAAAGTCTTCACCTGTCATAGCAGGTTCGATATCAATCAACTCAATTCCGTCTTTTTCTTCAAAGAAATCCATCAGTTCACGCGCCAAGGCTGGATTGTTCTCAACAGGTAAGTATCCACCTTGTTTGAGTTCCACTTCTACTTCCATATCAAAGGCAGCTGCAACACCTTCTGCAACTGTTTTAACCCTTTTTTGCACCCAAAGACTCATGTCCTGCGTCAAGGCCCGAATAGTTCCATGCAAAAAGGCTGTGTCTGTGATGACATTGTTGGTGGTTCCAGCTTGGAAAAGACCAAAGGTCACTACTGCTCCCTCGATTGGATTAACATTGCGGCTAACCACTGACTGTACTTGGGTCACAAAGTAACTAGCAGCTACCAAGGCATCATTAGCTTCATGTGGAAAGGCTGCGTGGCCACCTTTGCCTTTGAAACGGATCTTCACCTCGCAAGTCCCTGCAAAAAGTGTATGAGTATTGGTCGCAATCTGACCAACCTTCAAATCTGGCCGAACATGAAGCCCATAAAACTGGTCTGGCAACCAGTCTCCAAAAGCGCCATCCTCATACATGAGCATGCCACCAGCTTCATTTTCTTCAGCAGGTTGAAACAGAAAGAGCAGATTGTTCTTTGGTTGCTCCTCAAGGGCTCGCTCAAGACAGCCTAAAGCAATAGTCATGTGGAAATCATGGCCACAAGCATGCATACGATCTTGATGCAGAGAAGCGAAGGGCAGGCCTGTTTGTTCGACGATAGGCAGGCCATCAATATCTGTTCTCCAACCAATGGTCCGCTCTGGCTGACTTCCCTGTAAATAGACCAAAATCCCTGTCCGCCAAGTACGAACTTGAACAAACTCCTTGCCCGCAGTCAATTTCTCAATCACATCCAGCAGATAAGCCTGAGTCTTGAACTCCTCTAAGCCAATCTCTGGAATCTGGTGCAAATCTCGTCTAGTCTGAATCAAATCTAACATCTATCTATCCTCCGATATAGCAGAAAGAGGCTGGAAGAAGGGTTCCGCCTCTTTATTACTTTTACAATTACAAGGTACGAAGCGCATCCTCTAGCGCTGTTTTTTGTTGGGTTTGGGCATCAATCTCTTTGATAATACGAGCTGGAACACCTGCTACTACCACGTTTTCTGGGACATCTTGGGTAACAATAGCTCCTGCCGCAACGACTGAACCACTACCGATTTGGACTCCTTCGATAACTACTGCATTGGCACCGATGAGAACATTGTCTCCAACACGGACTGGTTCTGCGCTAGCTGGCTCAATCACACCTGCAAGAACCGCACCTGCACCAACGTGACTGTTTTTCCCAACGATGGCACGGCCACCAAGGATAGCCCCCATGTCAATCATAGTTCCTGCACCAATTTCAGCACCGATATTGATAACAGCTCCCATCATGATAACAGCATTGTCACCAATTTCAACTTGGTCACGGATAATAGCACCTGGTTCGATACGAGCATTGATAGCACGTTTATCTAGCAAAGGAACTGCAGAATTACGAGCATCTTGCTCGACAACATAATCTTGATTTTCTACCAAACCATCGAGAAGAGGAGCCACATCTTTCCAGTCTCCAAATAGGACATTTCCTAGTTTAACAACAGATCCAGGTACAGCGGTTGCGAGTTCTCCCTCAAAGGTTACTTTAACACTGGTTTTCTTTTCAGCATTGGCGATAAATTGGATAATTTCTTGAGCGTTCATTTTTGTGGCAGTCATAGGCGCCTCCTAGTTCATTTTAATGATACCTATTCTACCAAAAAAGGCCTCAAATTTGAAGCCTTTTTGTTTGTTTTTAGGTATGATTTTTAGGGATGTGAGATAAAACGTGCTGTCGGTAAAAGCAAGCCCCTACCGATACAACCTAAAAACACTCTTCACAACTATCTCCCCGTGTTTTATTGACTATTCTAGTATAGCACACTTTTAGAATTAAGAAAAGACTTTTTATTTACTTTCTTTCGCTTCTTCTACCGATAGGAAAATCATAGGCAAAATAATCAAGGTCATAGCTAGAAGGAGGGACCAATCCACTACCAATCCTAAAAATAAAACACTCAAAAGGGCAGAAGAGAGAGGTTCACTGGCACTGATAACGGAAACCACCAAAGGAGAAACCAAGGAAACAGCCTTCATGGAAATAAAAAAGGCAAAAGCCGTTCCAAAGAAAGCGATAATGAGACAAATCAAGATACTCCAAATATCAAGAGTAAAGGAAAGCTGGTAAACCGGCGAGAGGACATTGCTAAATAAACCTGCCAAAATCATCCCCCACCCAACCGTGGGTACAAACCCATAACGCTTAGCAAAAGGTTGAGGTAAGATAACATTAAACATGACCCCCATGGCACTCAGCAGACCTGTTATAAGAGCTAGCGGTGTCATGGATAACTGAGAGAGATCCCCCTTTGTCGCCATCAAGCAAACACCCAGCATGGCAACCAAAACATAGAAAATAGCGCTTTTTGACGCTCGTTTTTGATAAACCAAACGATTGTAAAAGAGGATAAAGACAGGGCTAATAAACTGTAAAATAGTTGCTGTCGCTGCATTTGAGTATTCTACACAGAGATAGAAAAAATACTGAACTGAAAAAATACCCAAAATAGCATAGACTAAAAAGGGCAGGTAATTTTTCTTATCTCGCCAAATATCTAGCACTTGCGATTTTAATTGCACTGCAGACCAAATGAGCACAAGACTCCCTGCCAGTGTCAAACGCATAGAGGTAATCCAGCCAGAGGACACTTGATAATGAGTAAAGAAATATTCTCCTAAAATTCCACAGATTCCCCAGATTAAGCCGGATAGGAGCGAATAAATGGTTCCTTTAACAATCTTTTTCTGATACTGATTCATACCTTTATTGTAACACGAAAGGAAAAAAGAAAAAGTGGCAATCCATTGATTAGCCACTTCATTTAGAAAAGTTTAAAGAACTTATCGTCTCGTCGTTGAAGAAGAAGGTCTAGTAGCGCTTGAATTGCTACTATTGTTAGAACTGCTATTCGAACTAGTACTTGAACTAGAAGGAGTTGGCAATGTGCTAACGATACTTGACCAAGCGTTTTGGTAATCTGCTTCACTTCCTCCAATAGCAAAGTGATAGCTTGTTGTAGGAGCTCCCGCTTTATTAGCCCAATAGCTCGTTACAGTAGAACCTGAAAGATCAACTGTTTTTCCATTAACGGACACTTTGCCTGGCTTCTGCCCTGTAGATCTGAGAACCTGAGATTGAGTCACACTAGAATCAAGACTAAAGCGTTCATTGCCCCAAACACCAGGCTCAGCCTGTTGGATAGCATTGACTAAGTAAGCCATATATTTGGCATTTCGATAATGCCCAGCACCCTTAGCCATTGGGCGGTTGTCATCATGCCCTAGCCAACCACCTAGAGTCAATCTTGGTGTCGAAAGCATGAGCCACATATTTTCGTCTTCATTGGTTGTACCAGTCTTCCCAATCCAGTCTGCACGAGCTAAGCTTGAATTGATAGAAGTCAAGTCTGTTTGGAAACTTGAAGTGATTCGGGATGAAATCACCTCACGAAGCAAACTCTGCATAATCGTTGCTGTTGCCTTCGAGTACACTTGAACTGGTTTGTCTTGGAATTCATAGATTACTCTACCATCAGATGATTCAATCTTAGAAATCACATGTTTCTGATGGTAGACACCGTTATTAGCTAGTGTCTGATAACCATTTGTATGCTGGGCAACTGTGACTTCAATCCCACCACCCATAGGCAGACTTTCGATACCGTACTCCGGAATCTCGTAACCCATTTTCTCCATGTAACCCTTGACATCTACACCCTTCTCACGAAGCATGCGATAGGTCCAATAGGCTGGGATATTCCATGAATAGTTCAAGGCTTCACCCAGAGTCATCATGCCTGTACCTGGACTGTTCACATACATGATAGGATTGCCATTAGAGAATTTTGTCGGATAATTTGACAAGATACTAGCGCTTCCCATCAAACCTTGGTCAATGGCAATACCGTAGGCCAGCAAAGGCTTGGTTGTAGAGGCTGGCGAACGCTTGGTATCAAAGGCGTGATTGTTTTGGTTTGTCTGGTAATTACGACCACCAACGAAGCCTAGAACAGCCCCCGTTTTATTGTCCATCAAAACATTCCCTACTTCAGGCTGCCCAGTCGAATCATCTACCAAACGACCGTAGTTAGCAACTGCATTTTGCATGGCGTTATGGATTTTTTTATTGATCGTTGTAGTGATTTTGTAGCCACCATTACTGAGTTCCTGCTCAGCACGCTCATGATATGCCTTTTGAATCGCTTCCTTTTTCAACTCTTGACTAGAGACATTGTCCTGCTGAATTAAATAATCATACATACGATCTGTTGCTTCAGACATAGCCGTAAAGTAAAGGTAATCTCTTGAAACAGCATTGACAGTTCCTGATGGCAAAAAGTCTTGTTTGAGATTGTAATCCTTGTACTGGTCGTATTCTTCCTGAGTCAAGGCACCCGTACGGTACATATTATAGAGAACATCCTTAGCTCGTTTCAAACCAAGCTCTAAATCTTCATCACTCTTTAACTCTCCAGTATTTTCATAAGGTGAATAAGTAATCGGACTCTGTGGCAAACCTGCTAGGAAGGCAGCTTGGGGAATACTCAACTTGTTGGCATCGATACCGAAAATCCCTTCAGCAGCTTGCTGGGCACCTGCAATATTCTGCCCTTTATGATTTCGACCAAAGGGAGCAACGTTGAGATAGGTGGTCAATATTTCATCCTTACTCATGTTGCGTTCCAAGGCAAGGGCATCAACAATTTCTGTAGCCTTACGAGCCAAAGTCGGAGCATCTCCAACCACTTGTTGTTTGATTAACTGTTGGGTCAAGGTCGAGCCCCCGCTAGATGAGCCCAAACCTGCAAAGGTTCCCAAAGTCGCCCGAATCACAGCTTTTGGCACAACCCCATTATGTTCAAGAAAATGTTCGTCCTCAGTTGCAACGATAGCCTTTTTGAGATTGTCCGATATTTCCTCAGATGAGACAGAAGTTCTCAGTAAATCACTCTCGATAGAAGCAATGACACTCCCATCTGCGTAAACAATTTCTGAGATGGAAGAAATATGTTTAACCTGCTTGACCAAGTCCTCCGATTGGGGGACCTTGGCTTTATCAAACAAAGCAACCCCATAACCAAGAGCTACACCAGCACCAAAAAGCCCACCGATAAAGCCTAGAATAAAGAGAGTATTCAAAATCCCCTTAATAGCAACTAAAATGCCACCCAGGATAGACAGGATTTTCCTACCTGTCACATCCGACTTCTTCTCTTCTGAGACTTTCTCTGATTTTTTATGATTTATTTTTGATTTTACTAGCTGGAAAAATTCCAGCATTTTTTGTTTTAATTCATTTAATTGATTTTGCATGGATTTCCTCACTCTATCTATTATACCATAAAAGGTAAACTTTCAATAAAATGCTAAATTCCCAAACTAAGTTCCATCGCTAATTCAAGTGGAAGTTAGTCTGATAAAAACCCTAAAAACCAGTGGCA
>NZ_JALDTZ010000001.1:58445-308883 GCF_023109105.1 Streptococcus mitis | reverse complement strand
ATGGGACTTTTTTTCTACACAAAAATAGGCTCCATAATATCTATAGGGGATTTACCCACTACAAATATTATAGAGCCGAAATTGAAACCGGGGCAATCCTCGGTTTTTTAAGTGATATTTTTACGAAAAATCGGTAAATTTGAGCATAATATCTTGTAAAAAATTCTAAAATCCTTTAAAATAAAAGAGTTGGAGGAATTTATGAATGTAAATCAGATTGTACGGATTATTCCTACTTTAAAAGTTAATAATAGAAAATTAAATGAAACATTTTATATCGAAACTCTTGGCATGAAGGCCTTGTTAGAAGAGTCTGCCTTTCTGTCACTAGGGGACAAAACAGGTCTTGAAAAGCTGGTTTTAGAAGAAGCTCCAAGTATGCGTACTCGTAAGGTAGAGGGAAGAAAAAAACTAGCTAGATTGATTGTCAAGGTGGAAAATCCCTTAGAAATTGAAGGACTCTTATCTAAAACAGATTCGATTCATCGATTATACAAAGGTCAAAATGGCTATGCTTTTGAAATTTTCTCGCCAGAAGATGATTTGATTTTGGTTCATGCGGAAGATGATAGAGAAAGACTAGTAGAAGTGGAAGAAAAGCCTGAATTTCAAACAGATTTGGAATCAATTTCTTTGAGTGAATTTGAGATTTCTATGGAATTACATCTCCCAACAGATATCGAAAGTTTCTTGGAAGTATCTGAAATTGGGGCATCAGTTGATTTTATCCCAGCTCAGGGGCAGGATTTGACTGTGGACAATACGGTTACTTGGGACTTATCTATGCTCAAGTTCTTGGTCAATGAACTAGATATAGCAAGTCTGCGCCAGAAATTTGAATCTACCGAATATTTTATTCCTAAGTCTGAAAAATTCTTCCTTGGTAAAGATAGAAATAATGTTGAATTGTGGTTTGAAGAAGTATGAAGTGGACCAAGATTATTAAAAAAATAGAAGAACAAATCGAGGCAGGGATTTATCCCGGAGCCTCTTTTGCGTATTTTAAGGACAATCAATGGACGGAGTTCTATATTGGCCAGAGTGACCCAGAGCATGGCTTGCAGACAGAGGCAGGACTAGTTTATGACCTAGCCAGTGTCAGCAAGGTTGTTGGAGTTGGTACGGTTTTTACCTTTTTGTGGGAAAAAGGCAAATTAGATATTGATAGACCGGTAACAGATTTTTTAGCTGAGTGTGATTATCCAGACATCACTATTCGTCAGCTCTTAACTCATGCTACAGATCTTGATCCGTTTATTCCCAATCGTGATCTTTTAACTGCCTCAGAATTAAAGGAAGCCATGTTTCATCTCAAGAGACGAAGTCAGCCAGCCTTTCTTTATTCGGATGTCCATTTTTTGCTTTTAGGTTTTATTTTGGAAAGAATCTTTAATCAAGACCTGGATGTGATTTTACAAGAACAAGTTTGGAATCCTTGGGGAATGAAGGAAACCCAGTTTGGCCCTGTTGAGCTTGCTGTTCCAACAGTCAGAGGTGTAGAGGCAGGTTTGGTACATGATCCCAAGGCTCGCCTTTTGGGCAGACATGCAGGTAGTGCTGGTTTATTTTCGACAGTAAAGGATTTACAAATCTTTTTAGAACATTACTTAGCAGATGATTTTGCAAGAGATTTGAGTCAAAATTTTTCTCCTTTGAATGACAAGGAACGTTCTTTGGCATGGAATTTGGAAGGAGATTGGCTAGACCATACGGGCTATACAGGTACCTTTATCATGTGGAATCGTCAGAAACAAGAAGCGGCTATTTTCCTATCGAATCGCACCTATGAAAAGGATGAGAGGGCTCAATGGATATTAGACCGCAATCAAGTAATGGACTTGATTCGCAAAGAAGAGTAAGGAGAGGCATGTCAAACATTTTAAAAGGGACTTTACTAACAGTTGTGGCTGGTATTGCTTGGGGCTTGTCAGGAACGAGTGGCCAATACTTGATGGCACACGGAATTTCGGCTCTGGTCTTGACCAACTTGCGTCTTTTAATCGCCGGTGGAATTCTCATGCTCTTGGCCTATGCTACTGCAAAGGATAAAATGCTGGCCTTTTTAAAGGATAGAAAGAGTCTGCTGTCTCTTCTTATTTTTGCTCTGATTGGACTTTTTCTCAATCAATTCGCTTATCTGACTGCTATTCAGGAGACAAATGCAGGTACTGCGACGGTGCTTCAGTATGTTTGCCCTGTCGGGATTTTGATTTATAGCTGTATCAAGGATAAGGTGGCGCCGACACTGGGAGAGATTGTTTCTATCATATTAGCCATCGGAGGAACCTTCCTGATCGCAACTCATGGGCAGTTGGACCAGTTATCCATGACACCTGCAGGTCTGTTCTGGGGTCTCTTTTCTGCCCTAACTTATGCACTTTATATCATTTTGCCTATAGCCTTGATTCAGAAGTGGGGGAGTAGCTTGGTAATAGGTGTGGGAATGGTCATAGCAGGTTTGGTCGCCCTTCCTTTTACAGGAGTTCTACAGACTGCTATCCCAACTAGTCTTGATTTTCTCCTTGCTTTTGCTGGAATTATCCTTATCGGGACTGTCTTTGCCTATACAGCCTTCCTAAAAGGAGCCAGTCTGATTGGACCGGTCAAGTCAAGTTTGTTGGCTTCAATTGAGCCAATCTCGGCAGTTTTCTTTGCCTTCCTAATCATGGATGAACAATTTTATCCCATTGATTTTCTTGGCATGGCAATGATATTAGTTGCTGTGACTCTGATTTCTTTGAAAGATTTACTTTTAGAAAAATAAAAAGACTCTTTGTCGTCCGTGACAGAGAGTTTTTGCCTAGTAATCTAATTATTTTCAAGATAAAATTCAAAGCGTTCGCCTACATATTGACTTTTTACGTATTCAAATGCAGTTCCATCTTCTAGGTAGGAAACCTGGGTCAGCCCAAGAATAGCATGTCCTTTTTCAACTTCCAAATAGTGGGCAATTTTTTCCTTAGCGAGGCGAGCATAAATAGTCTGCTGTGATTTGCCAATACGGTAGCCATGTTTTTGCAAGGTTTGGAAGAAATGACTGGTGATTTCTTCTTTTTTAAAGTTCTTGATAAATTTTTCAGGAATAGATGCAACTTCATAAACCAGAGGAACATTGTCGGCATAGCGAACACGTTCCATTCGGATAAGATTTTCGGTTGGAGAAATTCCTAATTTGGCAACTTCCTGCTCATTGGGAATGGTTTTTCTGTAGGAAATGAGCTGACTAGAGGGAACTTTACCTTGGGACTTAACAATTTCAGTAAAACTGGTTGTCCCTCGCATCTTTTCTTGTACCCTGGTGCTTGCAACAAAGGTTCCGCTCCCTACCCTGCGCTCCAAGACACCCTCTTCGACTAATAGAGATACGGCTTGGCGGAGGGTCATGCGACTGACCGCAAACTGCTCAGCTAAATCTCGTTCACTAGGGAGTCTTTCTCCAATAGCCCAACGGTGCTCGTCAATATCCTTTTTAATTTGATCATGGATTTTCATATAAGCTGGTAGCATATTTTCACTTCATTTCTATCTTTTCTCTATTGTACCCTAATAAACGAGAAAAAGTCAAACTTCGCCTTGTTTATACTCTTCGAAAATCTCTTCAAACCACGTCAGCTTTATCTGCAACCTCAAAGCGGTGCTTTGAGCAGCCTGCGGCTAGCTTTCTAGTTTGCTTTTTGATTTTCATTGAGTATTAGTTGGTAATTCGACCTTATTTGTGATAGAATATTGGAAAAAGATATTTCTTTTGAGAAAGGAAAAAGATGAGCAACATTTCAACTGATTTGCAAGATGTAGAAAAAATCATCGTATTGGACTATGGTAGCCAATACAACCAGCTGATTTCACGCCGTATCCGTGAGATTGGTGTATTTTCAGAACTAAAGAGCCATAAAATTTCAGCTGCTGAAGTTCGTGAAATCAATCCTGTAGGAATCATCCTTTCAGGTGGTCCAAACTCTGTATATGAAGATGGTTCATTCGATATTGACCCAGAAATCTTCGAACTTGGAATTCCTATTTTGGGAATCTGTTATGGTATGCAGTTGTTGACCCATAAACTTGGAGGAAAAGTTGTTCCTGCAGGGGATGCTGGAAATCGTGAATACGGTCAATCAACCCTAACTCACACACCATCAGCGCTTTTTGAATCAACACCTGATGAACAGACTGTTTTGATGAGCCATGGTGATGCGGTTACTGAAATTCCTGCTGACTTTGTTCGTACAGGTACATCAGCTGACTGCCCATACGCAGCCATCGAAAACCCAGATAAACACATTTACGGTATCCAATTCCACCCAGAAGTTCGTCATTCTGTATACGGAAATGATATCCTTCGTAACTTTGCCCTTAACATTTGTAAGGCTAAAGGCGACTGGTCAATGGATAACTTCATTGATATGCAGATTCAAAAAATCCGTGAGACTGTCGGTGATAAACGTGTCCTTCTTGGCCTATCAGGTGGGGTTGACTCTTCAGTTGTTGGAGTTCTACTCCAAAAAGCTATTGGTGATCAATTGATCTGTATCTTCGTAGACCATGGTCTTCTTCGTAAAGGTGAAGCAGATCAAGTTATGGACATGCTTGGTGGTAAGTTTGGTTTGAATATCGTCAAAGCAGACGCAGCTAAACGTTTCCTTGATAAGCTTGCAGGTGTTTCTGACCCTGAGCAAAAACGTAAAATCATCGGTAATGAATTTGTGTATGTATTTGATGACGAAGCAAGCAAGCTCAAAGATGTGAAATTTCTTGCTCAAGGTACCTTATATACAGACGTGATCGAGTCTGGTACAGATACAGCTCAAACTATCAAGTCACACCACAACGTGGGTGGACTTCCAGAAGATATGCAGTTTGAATTGATTGAACCACTCAACACTCTTTATAAAGACGAAGTTCGTGCTCTTGGAACTGAGCTTGGTATGCCAGACCATATCGTATGGCGCCAACCATTCCCAGGACCTGGTCTTGCGATCCGTGTCATGGGTGAAATCACTGAAGAAAAATTGGAAACCGTTCGTGAGTCAGACGCTATCCTTCGTGAGGAGATTGCTAAAGCTGGTCTTGACCGCGATATTTGGCAATACTTCACTGTTAACACAGGCGTTCGTTCAGTTGGTGTTATGGGTGACGGTCGTACTTATGACTACACGATTGCCATTCGTGCTATCACCTCTATCGATGGTATGACTGCTGACTTTGCCAAGATTCCATGGGAAGTTCTCCAAAAAATCTCAGTACGTATCGTAAATGAAGTGGATCATGTTAACCGTATCGTCTACGATATTACAAGTAAACCACCTGCAACAGTAGAGTGGGAATAGACATCTGAGGCTTATCTTACTTTTATGTAGTTTAACCAGCCAGTATCTTTGGATACTGGTTTTTGCTTTTCTAGGCTTTCGAGTACTTGTTAAAATTTGGTTTATAATCGATAGTTTAACAAGTATTATGCAAAGCTTAAAAGATTAGAATTGTCAAAACAATCTGTCTAGGCTTGATTTTATTCATTATTTACTATAAAATGAGAAGGAAAAACGTCAAACTTTTATATTGCAAATAGGAGAAAAAATGACAAAAACATTAAAACGTCCTGAGGTTTTATCACCTGCAGGGACTTTAGAGAAGCTAAAAGTAGCTGTTCAGTATGGGGCAGATGCTGTCTTTATCGGTGGTCAGGCCTATGGTCTTCGTAGCCGTGCTGGAAACTTTACCTTTGAACAAATGGAAGAAGGTGTCCAGTTTGCGGCTAAGTATGGCGCTAAAGTTTATGTAGCTGCCAACATGGTTATGCACGAAGGAAATGAAGAGGGAGCTGGTGAGTGGTTCCGTAAATTGCGTGATATCGGGATTGCAGCAGTTATCGTATCTGACCCAGCCTTGATTATGATTGCAGCGACAGAAGCACCAGGTCTTGAAATCCACCTCTCTACCCAAGCTAGTGCTACTAACTATGAAACGCTGGAGTTCTGGAAAGAACTGGGCTTGACTCGTGTCGTTTTGGCGCGTGAGGTTTCAATGGAGGAATTAGCTGAAATCCGCAAACGTACAGATGTTGAGATTGAAGCCTTTGTACATGGAGCCATGTGTATTTCATACTCTGGTCGTTGTACTCTTTCAAACCACATGAGTATGCGTGATGCCAACCGTGGGGGCTGTTCTCAGTCATGCCGTTGGAAATATGACCTTTACGACATGCCATTCGGTAAGGAACGTAAGAGCCTCAAAGGAGAAATTCCTGAAGAATTTTCAATGTCAGCCGTTGATATGTCTATGATTGACCATATCCCAGATATGATTGAAAATGGTGTGGACAGTTTAAAAATCGAAGGACGTATGAAATCTATTCACTACGTATCAACAGTAACCAACTGCTACAAAGCGGCTGTTGATGCTTACCTAGAGAGTCCAGAGAAGTTTGAAGCTATCAAGCAAGACTTGATTGATGAGATGTGGAAGGTTGCCCAACGTGAATTGGCCACAGGTTTCTACTACGGTACACCATCTGAAAATGAGCAGTTGTTTGGTGCTCGTCGTAAAATTCCTGAGTACAAGTTTGTTGCTGAAGTTGTTTCTTATGATGATGCGACACAAACAGCGACCATTCGCCAACGGAACGTCATTAACGAAGGGGACCAAGTTGAATTTTATGGCCCAGGTTTCCGTCATTTTGAAACTTATATCGAATATTTACACGATGCAAAAGGAAATAAGATCGACCGCGCTCCAAATCCAATGGAACTATTGACAATCAAGGTTCCACAACCTGTTCAAGCAGGAGACATGGTTCGTGCATTGAAAGAAGGTCTTATCAATCTTTATAAGGAAGATGGAACCAGCGTCACAGTTCGTGCTTAATAAGCATGCAGGAGATGAAAGATTTATAGTTGCTTTCCCTTTAATCTTACTCATTAAAAGAAAAGAAGTTCAAGAAAATATATTTATTTCCATCCGAGATTTTATCTCGGATTTTTTTCATTATTTTTCAGAAAGACCTAGATAATGGACGGATTTATTTCAAGTTTTTTCTAAAGTTTTCTATATAATAGACTCAAAAATAGTAAAATTGGAAATAATTTTCATTAAACGCTTTCAACGTAAGTAAAAAGTTGACAAATCCAATTTTTAGGACTAAACTAAGTAAGTAAATTTTAATTAAAAGGAGAATTCGTCATGAATTTAACATTTTTCGGTCTATGTCTTGCCTGTATGGGTGTGTCTCTTGGTGAGGGGTTGTTGATGAACGGTTTGCTTAAATCAGTAGCTCGCCAACCAGATATTATCGCTGAGTTTCGTAGTCTGATGTTTTTAGGGGTTGCCTTTATTGAAGGGACTTTCTTCATAACTCTTGTCTTCTCATTTATTATTAAATAACGAAATATAAATTGGAGAAGGGAGAATGTTAGATGGAAGAAAGTATCAATCCAACCATCAATATTGGTCCTGTTACCTTTGATTTAACTTTGACAGCCTTGACTTTGCTGTCTGTGTTTCTGATTTTTGCATTTATCTATTGGGCAAGTCGTAATATGACGTTGAGACCCAAAGGTAAACAAAATGTACTAGAGTATCTCTATGATTTTGTAATTGGATTTACAGAACCTAACCTTGGTTCCCACTACATAAAAGATTACTCACTCTTTTACTTATGTTTATTTCTTTTTATGGTCATCGCCAATAATCTTGGTTTGATGGCTAAACTTCAAACAACAGATGGGACAAACCTTTGGACATCGCCAACTGCAAATCTTTCATTTGACCTTGTCTTGTCGTTCTGTATTATTGTGATGGCGCACATTGAGGGGATTCGTCGTCGTGGGATTAAACAATACCTAAAAGGTTTTGTAACTCCTGCATTTATGACACCGATGAATCTACTTGAAGAATTCACGAATTTCCTTTCTCTTGCTTTGCGGATTTTTGGGAATATCTTTGCAGGTGAAGTAATGACAAGCTTGCTTATCTTACTTTCACATCAGGCTATTTTTTGGTATCCAGTCGCATTTGGGGCAAACTTAGTTTGGACTGCATTTTCCGTGTTCATTTCTTGTGTACAAGCCTATGTCTTTACACTATTATCCTCTATGTACCTAGGAAATAAAATTAATGATGAAGAGTAGAAAGGAGTAACTGATGCACATAACAGTAGGTGAATTAATTGGTAATTTTATTTTAATCGCTGGCTCTTTTATCCTTTTGCTAGTCTTGATTAAAAAATTTGCATGGTCTAATATTACAGGCATTTTCGAAGAAAGAGCTGAAAAAATTGCTTCAGATATTGACAGAGCTGAAGAAGCGCGTCAAAAAGCAGAAGTGTTGGCTCAAAAACGCGAAGATGAATTGGCTGGTAGCCGTAAAGAAGCTAAGACAATCATTGAGAATGCGAAAGAAACAGCTGAGAAAAGTAAGGCTAGTATTTTAGCAGATGCTAAACTAGAAGCAGGACGCTTAAAAGAAAAAGCAAACCAAGAAATTGCTCAAAATAAAGCTGAAGCTTTACAAAGCGTTAAGGGTGAGGTAGCAGATTTGACAATCAGCTTGGCTGGTAAAATCATCTCACAAAACCTTGACGGTCATGCCCATAAAGAACTCATTGATCAGTATATCGATCAGCTAGGAGAAGCTTAATGGACAAGAAAACAGTAAAGGTAATTGAAAAATACAGCATGCCTTTTGTCCAATTGGTACTTGAAAAAGGAGAAGAAGACCGCATTTTTTCAGACTTGACTCAAATCAAGCAAGTTGCTGAAGAAACAGGTTTACCTTCTTTTTTAAAAAAAGTGGCAGTAGACGAGTCTGACAAGGAAAAAACGATTGCTTTCTTCCAAGACTCAGTGTCACCTTTATTGCAAAACTTTATCCAGGTTCTTATCTACAACCACAGAGCAAATCTTTTTTATGATATGCTTGTGGATTGCTTGAACCGACTTGAAAAAGAAACAAATCGATTTGAAGTGACGATTACTTCAGCCCATCCTTTAACAAATGAACAGAAGAGTCGTTTGCTCCCTTTGATTGAGAAAAAAATGTCTCTGAAAGTAAGGAGTGTAAAAGAACAAATCGATGAAAGTCTCATTGGTGGTTTTGTTATTTTTGCCAATCACAAGACAATTGATGTGAGTATTAAACAACAACTTAAAGTTGTTAAAGAAAATTTGAAATAGAAAGTGGTGTTCTTTTGGCAATTAACGCACAAGAAATCAGCGCTTTAATTAAGCAACAAATTGAAAATTTCAAACCCAATTTTGATGTGACTGAAACAGGTGTTGTAACCTATATCGGGGACGGTATCGCGCGTGCTCACGGCCTTGAAAATGCCATGAGTGGTGAGCTGTTGATTTTTGAAAACGGCTCTTATGGTATGGCTCAAAACTTGGAGTCAACGGACGTCGGTATTATCATCCTAGGTGACTTTACAGATATCCGTGAAGGCGATACAATTCGTCGTACGGGTAAGATCATGGAAGTTCCTGTTGGTGATAGCTTGATTGGACGTGTTGTGGATCCACTCGGTCGTCCAGTTGACGGTCTTGGAGAAATCCACACTGATAAAACTCGTCCAGTAGAAGCTCCAGCTCCTGGTGTTATGCAACGTAAGTCTGTATCAGAACCATTGCAAACCGGTTTGAAAGCTATTGACGCCCTTGTACCGATTGGTCGTGGTCAACGTGAGTTGATTATCGGTGACCGTCAGACAGGGAAAACAACCATTGCGATTGATACAATCTTGAACCAAAAAGGTCAAGATATGATCTGTATCTATGTTGCGATTGGACAAAAAGAATCAACAGTTCGTACGCAAGTAGAAACACTTCGTCAGTACGGTGCCTTGGATTACACAATCGTTGTGACAGCCTCTGCTTCACAACCATCTCCATTGCTCTTCCTAGCTCCTTATGCTGGTGTTGCCATGGCGGAAGAATTTATGTACCAAGGTAAGCATGTTTTGATTGTTTATGATGATTTATCAAAACAAGCGGTCGCTTATCGTGAACTGTCTCTCTTGCTTCGTCGTCCTCCAGGTCGTGAAGCCTTCCCAGGAGATGTTTTCTATCTCCACAGCCGTTTGCTTGAACGCTCAGCTAAAGTTTCTGATGAACTTGGTGGTGGATCGATTACAGCCTTACCATTTATCGAGACACAAGCAGGAGATATCTCTGCCTATATCGCAACCAACGTGATTTCAATCACTGATGGACAAATCTTCCTTGGTGATGGTCTCTTCAATGCAGGTATTCGTCCAGCCATCGATGCGGGTTCATCTGTATCTCGTGTAGGTGGTTCAGCACAAATCAAAGCCATGAAGAAGGTTGCTGGTACACTTCGTATCGACCTTGCTTCATACCGTGAGTTGGAAGCCTTCACTAAGTTTGGTTCTGACTTGGATGCGGCAACACAGGCTAAATTGAACCGTGGACGTCGTACCGTTGAGGTCTTGAAACAACCTGTTCACAAACCATTACCTGTTGAGAAACAAGTAACCATTCTTTATGCTTTGACACATGGTTTCTTGGATACTGTTCCAGTAGATGAAATTGTTCGTTTTGAGGAAGAGTTCCATGCCTTCTTTGACGCTCAACATCCAGAGATTTTGGAAACCATTCGTGATACAAAAGACTTGCCAGAAGAAGCAGTCTTGGATGCTGCGATTACAGAGTTTCTCAATCAAACCAGCTTCCAATAAGAATAGAGGTGTCAGATGGCAGTATCTCTAAATGATATTAAAACAAAAATCGCCTCAACAAAAAATACGAGTCAAATCACTAATGCCATGCAAATGGTATCGGCTGCCAAGCTAGGTCGTTCTGAAGAAGCTGCTCGTAATTTCCAAGTTTATGCTCGGAAAGTTCGCAAGCTCTTGACAGATATCCTTCATGGTAATGGATCTGGTGGCTCAACCAATCCGATGTTGATTAGTCGTCCAGTGAAGAAGACAGGCTATATCGTCATTACTTCAGACCGTGGTTTGGTTGGAGGTTATAATTCTTCTATTCTGAAAGCTGTTATGGAGTTGAAAGAAGAATACCATCCAGACGGTAAAGGTTTTGAAATGATCTGTATCGGTGGAATGGGAGCTGATTTCTTTAAAGCTCGCGGTATCCAACCACTTTATGAACTACGTGGCTTGGCGGATCAACCTAGCTTTGATGAAGTTCGTAAGATTATTTCAAAAACTGTTGAAATGTACCAAAATGAACTTTTTGATGAGCTCTATGTCTGTTACAACCATCATGTCAATACGCTAACCAGTCAAATGCGTGTGGAACAAATGCTTCCGATTGTTGACTTGGATCCCAATGAAGCGGATGAAGACTACAGCTTGACTTTTGAATTGGAAACCAGCCGAGAAGAAATTTTGGAGCAGTTGTTGCCTCAGTTTGCAGAAAGTATGATTTACGGTGCTATTATTGATGCCAAGACAGCTGAAAATGCTGCTGGTATGACAGCCATGCAAACAGCGACAGATAATGCTAAGAAAGTCATTAATGATTTGACAATCCAGTATAACCGTGCCAGACAGGCGGCGATTACACAAGAAATCACAGAAATCGTGGCAGGAGCTAGCGCTTTAGAATAAAGCCATCCTGCTCAAATGAATGAACTTAGGACCTAGCAAAACTAGGAACCGACAGTATCTTATATAGAATAGGAGAAGGAGATGAGTTCAGGTAAAATTGCTCAGGTTATCGGACCCGTTGTAGACGTTTTGTTTGCAGCAGGTGAAAAACTACCTGAGATTAACAATGCACTTGTCGTCTACAAAAATGACGAAAAGAAAACAAAAATCGTCCTTGAAGTAGCCTTAGAGTTGGGGGATGGTATGATTCGTACTATCGCCATGGAATCAACCGATGGTTTGACTCGTGGAATGGAAGTATTGGACACAGGTCGTCCAATCTCTGTACCAGTAGGTAAAGAAACTTTGGGACGTGTCTTCAATGTTTTGGGAGATACCATTGACTTGGAAGCTCCTTTTACAGAAGATGCAGAGCGTCAGCCAATTCATAAAAAAGCTCCAACTTTTGATGAGTTGTCTACCTCTTCTGAAATCCTTGAAACAGGGATTAAGGTTATCGACCTTCTTGCCCCTTACCTTAAAGGTGGTAAGGTTGGACTTTTCGGTGGTGCTGGAGTTGGTAAAACCGTCTTAATCCAAGAATTGATTCACAACATAGCCCAAGAACACGGTGGTATCTCAGTATTTACTGGTGTTGGGGAACGTACTCGTGAGGGGAACGACCTTTACTGGGAAATGAAAGAATCAGGCGTTATCGAGAAAACAGCCATGGTATTTGGTCAGATGAATGAGCCACCAGGAGCACGTATGCGTGTTGCCCTTACTGGTTTGACAATCGCTGAATACTTCCGTGATGTAGAAGGCCAAGACGTTCTTCTCTTTATTGATAATATCTTCCGTTTCACTCAGGCTGGTTCTGAAGTATCTGCCCTTTTGGGTCGTATGCCATCAGCCGTTGGTTATCAACCAACACTTGCTACGGAAATGGGTCAATTGCAAGAGCGTATCACATCAACCAAGAAGGGTTCTGTAACCTCTATCCAGGCTATCTATGTGCCAGCGGATGACTATACTGACCCTGCGCCAGCAACAGCCTTCGCTCACTTGGATTCTACAACAAACTTGGAACGTAAGTTGGTACAATTGGGTATCTACCCAGCCGTTGACCCACTTGCTTCAAGCTCACGTGCCTTGGCACCTGAAATTGTTGGAGAAGAGCACTATGCAGTTGCGGCAGAAGTAAAACGCGTTCTTCAACGTTACCATGAATTGCAAGATATTATTGCTATCCTTGGTATGGATGAACTTTCTGATGAAGAAAAGACCTTGGTTGCTCGTGCTCGTCGTATCCAGTTCTTCTTGTCACAAAACTTCAATGTTGCGGAACAATTTACTGGTCAACCAGGTTCTTATGTTCCAGTTGCTGAAACTGTGCGTGGCTTTAAGGAAATCCTTGATGGTAAACATGACCACTTACCAGAAGATGCCTTCCGTGGTGTAGGTTCTATCGAAGATGTAATTGCAAAAGCTGAAAAAATGGGATTTTAAGAGGTGATCTATGGCTCAGTTAACTGTCCAGATCGTGACACCAGATGGTCTCGTCTATGATCACCATGCCAGCTATGTATCAGTTCGAACTCTGGATGGTGAGATGGGAATCTTGCCACGACATGAAAATATGATTGCGGTTTTAGCAGTCGATGAAGTAAAGGTAAAACGTATTGATGAGGAAGATCACGTGAACTGGATTGCAGTAAACGGAGGCGTTATTGAAATTGCCAATGATATCATCACAATCGTTGCTGACTCAGCAGAACGTGCTCGTGATATCGATGTTAGCCGTGCAGAACGTGCTAAGCTTCGTGCGGAGCGAGAAATCGAAGAAGCCCACGAAAAACACCTGATTGATCAAGAGCGTCGTGCTAAGATTGCTTTGCAACGTGCTATTAATCGTATCAATGTCGGAAATAGACTATAAGAAAAAATGAACTTGAGTTAACAAGTTCATTTTTTATGTATTCTTAAGGAGCAAAACTGATGCAAACCGCTTCTGGTACATGGAAGTCGTTAGAAAGTTCTGCTAGACGACCAGTTTCAGGATTACGTTTAAAGACGGTTGCATTGTCAGAGTCTTGATGGACAGCAATAACAAATTCTTGGTCTGGTGTCAAATCAAAATCACGTGGAGTCTGACCATGTGTCGGAACGATTTCTAATAACTCTAAGCTACCATCCGCAAGGATTGTATATACTGCGATAGAATCATGACCACGGTTAGAAGCGTAGAGGTATTTACCGTCTTTAGAGAGACGAATAGCAGCAGTTCCATTAAAACCTTCGTAACCGTCTGGTAGAGTTGAAATGACTTGCATGCGTTCAAATTCGCCAACACCATCGTAGATTAAAACTTCTATAGTGCTATTAAGTTCACAAATCAGATAAGCGATTTTATAGTGGTTATGGAAAATGATGTGACGTGAACCTGCTCCTGGCTGGCTGTGATAGGTATAGAGCTTAGATAATTTCCCTTCTTGATCAAGGTCATAAGTGATGACTTGGTCAGTACCTAAATCACAGGTAACTAGATAGTGGTCAGGTGTTAAGTCTGTGTAGTGAACATGGGGCGAAGCTTGATTTTCATGTGGACCTTGGCCACTATGTTGATCTACATCACTAAGTAGAAGACTCCCATCTTCCTTGCGTTTATAAACAAGGACCTGTCCCTTGTGGTAGTTTGCTGCGTACACCAAATTACGCTTTTCATCAACGGCAACATAACAGTGGGGAGCTCCTTCTTCAACGACATAATTTAATAAGGTTCCATCAGTTTGATAGGCTGCAATCCCCCCTTTATCGTCTTGGCTACCAACAGTGTATAAATGTTGGTGTTGGTCAAAGGCAAGGTAGGTTGGACTTGGCTCAGTTGCAAAAAGTTCTAGATTTGAAAGCTGACCAGTTTCTGTATCAAAGTCTGCCTTGTAAATCCCTTGGGACGTACGACGTGTATAAGTTCCAAAATAAACAGTTTCTTTCATAACTTTACCTCTATATAAAGATAAGACTATTATATCACAAAAATGGAGTTGGAGCAGTACTTAGCAGGTACAAACAAACAATAAAATATGATAATATTTTATTTTATTGTTGATTTCCTTTTGAAAAGTGCTATAATAAATCTATCAAATTATCAAAGGAGTTTGAATATGAAAAAACGTGTTTTCTTAGCAGCAGGAGTTGCTGTCCTCTCGGCAGCTGTTCTAGCAGCTTGTTCATCTGGTAATGGGAATAAAGAAGCAACTAAACCAGTTACTTATGCCTATGTATTTTCATCAGATCCTGCGACTCTGGATTATACGGTTTCGGGGCAAAAGTCTACAAAACAGATTACTGGTAATGTCATTGATGGATTACTGGAAAATGATCAATACGGGAATCTAGTACCATCAGTTGCAGAAGATTGGACTGTTTCCAAAGATGGTTTGACCTATACCTATAAAATTCGTAAGGGTATCAAGTGGTATACCAATGAAGGCGAAGAATATGGAGAAGTTAAGGCTCAGGATTTTGTGACTGGTCTAAAACACGCAGCTGACAAGAAATCAGAAGGACTTTATCTTGTACAGGATTCTATTAAAGGATTAGATGACTATGTAAATGGGAAAACAACGGATTTTTCTACTGTTGGTGTAAAAGCAACAGATGATTATACTGTAGTCTATACTTTAAACCATCCAGAATCTTTCTGGAATTCGAAGACAACAATGGGTATTCTTGCTCCTGTTAGCGAAGACTTTTTAGTTTCTAAAGGAGATGACTTTGGTAAGGCGACTGATATAACAAGCATTCTATACAATGGGGCTTATCTTTTAAAAGGTCTTACATCTAAATCTTCTATTGAAATGACTAAAAACCAAAACTATTGGGATAAACAAAATGTCTTTATTGATGATATTAAGTTATCTTACTTTGATGGTCAGGATGCAGACTCTCTTGGACGTGGTTTTGATGAAGGAAATTATCCTGCAGCACCTCTCTTTAAAAACTCTGCTAACTATGAACGGCTAAAAGAAAAATACAAAGATAACATTATTTATAGTCAACAACAAGGAACTACTTTCTATATTTCGACGAATATTGACCGTGTTGCCTACAATCACACCGCTAAAACAAGTGATGCAGAAAAATCATCTACTAAGAAGGCTTTGCTGAACAAAGATTTCCGTCAATCCTTGGCTTTTGCTACAGATCGTAAAGCAGGGATCTCTCAAGTATTTGGGGATGAAGTAGGACCGCGTAAATTACGTACAAGTTTAACCCCTCCAACATTTGTACAAGTAGGAGAGCAGTCATTTGGGCAAGTAGCTAAGGCAGAATTGGATAAATTAGATGGTGTATGGAAAGATGTCAGTCTTGATGATGCCCAGGATTCACTTCATAATGTAGATAAGGCTAAGACTAAATTTGAAGCTGCCAAGAAAACTCTTCAAGCTGATGGAGTACAGTTCCCTATTCATTTAGATATTCCAGTATCTTCTACTCGTCCAGAATTTGTGCGTCAAGCTCAATCTTATAAACAATCCGTCGAGGAAGCTCTTGGCTCAGATAATGTTGTAGTTGATATTCAACAAGTTTCTGACGATGAATTGGCAAGTATGACTGTTCTAGCTACTTCCAATACAAATACAGACTGGGATATTAATGCAAATAGTGGATGGGGACCTGATTACGCAGATCCTTCAACTTATCTAGATATATTTGATCCAACATCTGGACCAAATCTTCTTGGTTCCTTAGGTGTAGCACCAGGTACAGATAATCCGGCAATCAAAGCTGTTGGGTTAGATAAGTTTAAAGAGTTAATTACGGATGCTAGTGGTGAGAAAACAGATCTTGAAAAACGTTATTCTAAATATGCTAAGGCTCAAGCTTGGTTAACAGATAGTGCCTTGGTTATTCCTGTACACTCAGACGGTGCCCAAATGCTGATAACTAAGAAAGTTCCAGGTAGCGGTGCAGGTGGCTGGGTAGGTGATAAGACCAGTGAACACAGCTATAAATATCTTAAACTCCAAGATAAGATCGTCACTACTAAAGAAATGGATGAGTTCCGCAAGAAATTTGCTGATGAAAAAGCCAAATCAAATGCTGATTATCAGAAGAACTTAGACCGTCATATTCAAGAATAATTGAATCTCCTCTTTTGAGGGGATTTTATTTGAAAAAAACAGTAAAAAATCGCTTCCTGTGCTATACTGTAATTGAAATTTTTTTAGTTTGGGCGTTAGACCTGTTTCCTCAGTCCTAGCGCCTTTTCTTTTTGATAAGTTTGTTTGGTGGAGAGTAGTTTGTAAATGATTCTAAGAATCTTATGAGCACAAGCAACAACGGCTTTCATCTTGCTTCCTCTTTGGGAAATTCGATTGTAAAAAGAAGAAAAAGCTGGATCCTTAGAATGTGCTGCAATTAATCCCGACATGGTCAAAGCCTGTTTGATATATCGATTTCCTTGCGTGATATGTGAGGATTTTTTAATGCCAGCACTTTCATAAGACCCTGGGCAGAGTCCAGCCCATGATGCTAAGTGTGCATCGGATGGAAAGGCTGTAATAGTTGGTCCAATCTCAGCTAGAATAGTGGCAGCACAGTTTTCATTCACACCAGGAATGGTTTGAAGTATCCTATTTTCCTCAGGGGAACTCCTTTTCGATGTAGTGTTGAATCTCATCGGTCAGTTTTTCAATGAGTTCCTGATACATCTGATATTCCTCTAAGCTCTGGTCTAAGAGGAAGCGGTCTTCTAGTGACAACTTCCCTTCCATCGCTTCAACGAGTTGCTCTGGACTTGCTTTCACTCGCTTCTGGATACAAGGGATAACAGATTCTACATCAATTGTTTCTCCGTTAATGAATAATTTTAAAAGTGCTTGCCCCGTCTTAGAAAAAACATCAGAAAGATAACTGGTTAGCTTGATATTGGCCCGTTGTAAGAGATTGTGAATTTCATTTTTAACTTGAGTTTGACGTTGTTTATAAGAACGCATGCGACGTGTCAATAAACGAAGCTGTACCACTTCAGGGGCAGGAATATAGGAAGGTTCAATTAGTCCACAACGGCCGAGTTGAGCAATCCATTCAGCGTCCTTCATGTCTGTCTTACGACCAGGTACATTCTTGATATGTTGAGGATTGGCAAGAACTAAGACGAAATCAGAATCTGAAAATATATTAAAGATCGGGAGCCAATATTGCCCAGTGCTTTCAAAAAAGACATGTGTTACATGGTTTTCTACTATCCAAGCTAAGGCATTTTGAAGAGCTACAGTAGTTGTCCCAAATTTTTTCTGAATTTTCTTTGGCTTATTGGTATCTAGTGGACCATCTAGAATACAACAAACAATGGATTTTTGGTGTACATCAATACCACAAGAAGTTTCAATCATGACTTCCATTATAAAAAACTCCTGTTAATTATTGAACAATTGAACAAGAGGCTACCAGTAAGATATTTTCATGCTCAAGGCATATTCGAGTTATCTCATGACTCTTGTTTATCCAGTTTTTTGTACAGGCTAGGAAAAACCCTATTAAACACCACGGATTTGTATTATTCAGCGTAATTATAGGATAAACTTCGTTTTCTGTCATGGGTTAGCAGGATATGCCTGCTTAGATTTTTTTGTGGTTAAATATTACTCTTAAATATAAATTACGTATAAATTATGTATTTTAAAAGTAGTTTCATAGAACTCATTATTCTTGATATAATAAGGCGTATATGATATACTATTAACGTTACTATAGTGTGGAGGATGGTGTTTATTTTCTAAAAATTCCAACTATTCTTACATATTATTAGTTAAAATGTAAAAAAGGAGAACTTATCACATGATAAGAAGAGAGCAACAACGATTTTCTTTAAGAAAATATAAAGTTGGGGTCGCATCAGTTTTCTTAGGAACAACCCTTAGCTTTTTAATGGCTAACGGTGGTGCTGTAAAAGCATCTGATATTATTTCCCAGTCAAATCCTGGAGAAAATACCGGACTTGTGGATAAAGATAAGCCTAAAGAAGAGCTTCTTGATACAGATAAGGCTATTGCCGAGAAAACTTCAGAAAATAAAGTAGAATCTTTAAAAACTGAAGATGTAAAATCAGCATCAACTGGAGTTACCTCTGAAGAAGCTAAACCTACAACTATTCAAGCTAAATCTGAGGAATCAAAAGATCCTAGTTCTGAAGTGAAGACTGACTCTGCTAAACCAGCAGCAACTTCAAAAGTAGAAGAAGTTGTAGTAGCTAAGCCTAAGGCAGAAGAAAAGACTGAATCTAAATCAGAGGAAAAATCTGAGCCTAAAGCAGAACTTTCAGCTGTAGCTGAGGCAACTAGCCTTGATACAAATGCTAGTGTAGCTAATGTTGAAGCAAAACCACTCGTTGATACAGAAACACTAGCTTTGGCAGCTGAAAATACAGTAAATGCAGGGGCTTTGGCTACAGATGGTGGCCGTCGCCGTAGTCGTCGGGCTACTACTGATCACAATAACGAGCCGGTTTCTGTAACAACTTATCTAAAAGATGGTGAAGTTGCTACTCCTGACATGACAGATCCGAATGGAGCAACTGTTAAGTCTCAGGACATACCAGCTGGTTATACGAGAAAAGAAGGAGATTGGTACACCTACAGTATCGTAAATCTTGAAAAGTTCAACCAGCGATACAATACAAACTACTACTCTCGTTCTTATAAGAGATTTGATGATTCTACAGATACAATTGTTGAATTAATCGATAAAACTACTGGTAATGTAGTAGAAACTAAAACAATTACTGCTACAAGTGGTACTCAAAAATTCACTACTACTACAACTGCATCTAGAGGAGAGTTAACTTATCAAGTAGATTACGACAAAGGGACACCTGCTAGTAAGGCTGAACCAGCTCAACCATTCATCCAATACGGATTTGAAGTTGGTGCTGCTATCAAAGCTTTAGTAGCTCCAGGGCATAATCTTACTACTGAAGAACAAAAATTATACGATGCTGTTTATGCTGCTCGTACATCAAGAGATATTATCAACGTTGTAGAACCAGCTTATAACGGTCGTACAATTACTGATACTAACAGTAAGATTCCACGTTTTGTTGAAAAGACAACTTATTATAAAGTAGTTGATAAAAATAATCCTACATTCAACGCTAGTAAAACTGATGCAACAGTTCAAAATTATGAGCCAAATGGTAATGAAGTTGACTTAGCCAAATACACAACTAAAGCTATGGAAGGGCAAAAGTTCACAGCGTCTGGCGAGCGTCAATTTGATGGCTACAAATTGTATCAAACGGCAGCTTCAGATACTATAACTGGCTATGTAAGTCGTCCATACAAAGTTGGTACTAAATTTATTGATGCTGAGCGTGCAGGAATCAAGCGTATCAAAGAAATTGTAGGCGAAGATGGAACTGTTGTTGTTCGTGTATATCTTCTTGATCCAAAACAACAAAGTAAACGTTCGGATGGTTCACTAAGTACAGACGGTTACATGTTGCTTGCAGAAACTAAACCGATTAAACCAGGAAATGTAAATACAGAAGACTTGGTAGTTAAGAAGTCTCCACTTTATACTATTCCTTTGACTACTTCAAATGGTGTAAATTATCCAAACGGTAAAGAAATTACATTTGATTTCCAAAGAGCTGCTGGATACACACCTAAGAAGACTGTTTTCGTTCCATTCTTGGGTGATAACATTGGTCACCTTTCTCCGAATGAACAATTGGTTCGTGGAGTAGATGGTATCGGTACAAACGTTGACTTGCTCAACACTTTGACACCATATAAACAACCTGTTTACTACTATGTGAAACAAGAGCCAGTTGAAGTAACTCCAGAAGTTGAAAAACAACTTGAAGGACGCACACTTGTTGACGGTGAATTTACGTTCAAATTAACAGAAGATAAGAGTAGTCCAGACAAATACGAAGAAACAGTTACCAATAAAGCTGGTAAAGTTACATTCAGCAAACTTACCTTTAACAAAGCAGGGACTTATAAATATAAGATTACTGAACAAAAGGGTTCTGATACAGACGTTGACTACGATGCAATGACAGTTACGATGACTGTTACAGTAACTGAAAAAAATGCAGTGGGAGATCTCGAAGCTACAGTTAAATACAGTGCTGAAGGTGGCTACAAATCAAGTGCTGATGATAAGATCTTCAACAACTACGTCGTAGCACCAGTTAAGACTCGTTTTGACTTCACTAAAGCACTTGCAGGTCGTGAACTTAAAGCAGGTGAATTCAGCTTTGTATTGAAAGATTCAAAAGGAACTGTTCTTCAAACTAAGACTAATAATGCTAATGGTGTTGTAGCCTTTGATGATTTGACTTTTGACAATACACAGGTTGGTACTCACAAGTACACTGTTGAAGAAGTTCAAGGTTCTGAAGCTGGTATGCAATATGACCCAATGAAAGCTGAAGTAACAATTACTGTTACTAAAGAAGGTCACGTACTTAAAGCAACTAATAAACTTCCAGCAGATACAGAGTTCAATAACACCTTCACACCAGCTGCAACACAAGCACAATTCCGCTTTACAAAACGTTTGGAAGGTAAGACTCTTGAAGCAAATGCCTTCACATTCGAATTGCTTGAAAACGGCAATGTGATTCAAACTAAGAAGAATGCGGCTGATGGTTCAATCCAATTTGATCCAATCTCATATGCAACTGTAGGTACACATACTTACACAGTACGTGAAGTAGCTGGAACAGATACAAACATCGATTACGATCCAATGAACGCCGTTGTGACTGTCAATGTCACAAAAGATGCTCAAACAGGTCTTTTAAACGCTGCAGTTACAATGCCAGCAGATACAGAGTTCAATAACTTTGCAGTAGCACCAGTTAAGACTCGTTTTGACTTCACTAAAGCTCTTGCAGGTCGTACTCTTAAAGATGGTGAATTCAGTTTCCAATTGAAAGATGCCAAAGGAACTGTTCTTCAAACTAAGACTAATAATGCTAATGGTGTTGTAGCCTTTGATGATTTGACTTTTGACAATACACAGGTTGGTACTCACAAGTACACTGTTGAAGAAGTTCAAGGTTCTGAAGCTGGTATGCAATATGACCCAATGAAAGCTGAAGTAACAATTACTGTTACTAAAGAAGGTCACGTACTTAAAGCAACTAATAAACTTCCAGCAGATACAGAGTTCAATAACACCTTCACACCAGCTGCAACACAAGCACAATTCCGCTTTACAAAACGTTTGGAAGGTAAGACTCTTGAAGCAAATGCCTTCACATTCGAGTTGCTTGAAAACGGCAATGTGATCCAAACTAAACAAAACGCAGCGGATGGTTCAATCCAATTTGATGCAATCTCATACGCTGCTGCAGGTACACATACTTACACTGTACGTGAAAAAGCTGGAACAGATACAAACATTGATTACGATCCAATGAACGCTGTTGTGACTGTCAATGTCACAAAAGACGCTCAAACAGGTCTTTTGAACGCTGCCGTTACAATGCCAGGAGATACAGAGTTCAATAACTATGTAGTTTCTCCAGTTGTAACTAAGTTTGACTTCACTAAGAAATTGGCAGGTCGTGAACTTAAAGCAGGTGAATTCAGCTTTGTATTAAAAGATTCTACAGGTGCAGTAGTTGAAACAGTTAAAAACGATGCATCTGGTAACGTAACTTTCTCAGAATTGTCATTTGACAATACGAAAGTTGGTACCCACACGTATACTGTAGAAGAAGTGATTCCTGAAAACAAAGAATTCGGAATGACTTACGACCAAATGAAAGCTACAGTGACAGTTGAAGTTGCTAAGAACGGTCACTCATTAACAACTGTTACAAACGTTACATCAACAGGTGGTAAAGATGCCAACGGTAACGCTACTGATGATACTGCTGATAAAGAATTCAACAACAAAGTCACTCCTCCAGAAACTCCAGAATTCCAACCAGAAAAATTTGTTGTTTCTAAAGAGAAATATGACATCACTGGTAAGAAGTTGATGGATGACGACAATGAGTTGACAAATGAGTACACTGAAACAAATGCAGATCCATATGTAGACAAGACAACTAACAACGAACCAGAAAACTTGAATACTAAGACTGTTAAACGTGGTTCTAAATTGGTTTACCAAGTATGGCTTGATACTACTAAATTCACAGAAGCTAACAACATCCAATACGTCGGTGTATCTGATACATACGATGCAGAAAAATTGGACGTTAATGCTGCTGACATCAAAGCATACGATTCAGAAACTGGTGCAGATGTAACTGCTAAATTCGACATCAAAGTTGAAAAGGGCACAATCACTGCAACTTCTAAAGAAGAATTCATCAAAGATAAAGTAAACAACCCAGTTATCGATACTACTAAGTTCGCATTTGGACGTTACTATAAATTTGATATCCCAGCAACTGTGAAAGAATCTGTTAAAGCAGGTGCTGATATTGAAAATACAGCCAACCAAACAGTTCACGTATACAACCCAGTAAGCAAGACAGTTGAAAAACCTGAAAAACCAACACAAAAACGTGTGAACAGTGTTCCGGTTCCACTTGACCTTAACTTCACTAAACGATTGGAAGGTCGTGAACTTCAAGCTAACGAATTCGAATTCGTATTGAAGAAAGACGGTGTTGAAGTAGAACGCGTTAAGAATGACGCTGCCGGTAAGATTGTCTTCAAGACTCTTGAGTTCGGACGTGATGATCTTGGTAAGACATACAACTACACTGTAGAAGAAACTCCTGGTACAGATGCAACAGTTAAATACGATACAATGGTTGCTACTGTTAAAGTTGTAGTATCACACGATGGTACAGCTAAAGCAATCGTTGCTAACGTAACAGATGCTGCTGATAAAGAGTTCAATAACCGTGTCACTCCTCCGGAAGAACCTAAGTTCCAACCAGAGAAATACGTTGTCTCTGAAGAAAAATTCGATATCACAGGTGACAAGCTCGTTGATGATGATAAAGAGTTGGCAGACAAGTACGCAGATACAAATGCGAACCCATATGCGGACGATGCATCTAACAACGAAAAACAAAACTTGAATACCAAGACTGTGAAACGTGGCGACAAGTTGGTTTACCAAGTATGGTTGGATACAACTAAATTCGATGCAGCTAACAAGGACAACATCCAATCAGTAGGAATCTCAGATGACTACGATGAAACTAAGTTGGACCTTGATTCTACTAAGATCAAAGCTTACGATTCAGTAACAGGTGATGATGTAACAGCTAAATTCGATATCGCTGTGAACAACGGTGTGATTACTGCAACTCTTAAAGATGGCTTCACTAAGTCACTTGGCGATGCTGAAAACACTCAAGTGATTGATACAACTAAGTTCGCCTTCGGACGTTACTACAAGTTTGACATCCCAACAACAGTGAAAGCTGATGTACCTGGCGGAGTAGATATCGAAAATACTGCGGCTCAAGTTGTGAACTATTACAACCCAACTACTAAGAAAGTTGAAAAACCAAACAAACCAACTGAAAAACGTGTCAACAGCGTACCAGTACAAGTAGAGTTCAACTTCACTAAACGCTTGGAAGGTCGTGAATTGAAAGCTAACGAATTCAGCTTCGTCCTTAAAGATTCAACAGGTAAAGTTGTTGAAACTGTAAGTAACGATGCGGCAGGAAACGTTAAGTTCTCAGCTATCGAATTCAAGAAAGAACAAGCAGGCGTTCACAACTACACTGTAGAAGAAGTAGCAGGAACAGACGCAACTGTAACATACGATACCATGAAAGCGAATGTAACAGTAACTGTTTCTCACGATGGAACAGCTAAAGTTCTTGTGGCAACTGTTGGCGAAATCGCTGATAAAGAATTCAACAACACTGTTCGTCCACCTGAAACTCCAGAATTCAATCCAGAGAAATACGTTGTCTCTGAAGAGAAATTCGATATCACAGGCGACAAGCTCGTTGATGATGATAAAGAGTTGGCAGACAAGTACGCAGATACAAATGCGAACCCATATGCGGACGATGCATCTAACAACGAAAAACAAAACTTGAATACCAAGACTGTGAAACGTGGCGACAAGTTGGTTTACCAAGTATGGTTGGATACAACTAAATTCGATGCAGCTAACAAGGACAACATCCAATCAGTAGGAATCTCAGATGACTACGATGAAACTAAGTTGGACCTTGATTCTACTAAGATCAAAGCTTACGATTCAGTAACAGGTGATGATGTAACAGCTAAATTCGATATCGCTGTGAACAACGGTGTGATTACTGCAACCCTTAAAGATGGCTTCACGAAGTCACTTGGCGATGCAGAAAACACTCAAGTGATCGATACAACTAAGTTCGCCTTCGGACGTTACTACAAGTTCGACATCCCAACAACAGTGAAAGCTGATGTACCTGGCGGAGTAGATATCGAAAATACTGCGGCTCAAGTAGTTAACTACTACAACCCAACTACTAAGAAAGTTGAAAAACCAAGCAAACCAACTGAAAAACGTGTCAACAGCGTACCAGTACAAGTAGAGTTCAACTTCACTAAACGCTTGGAAGGTCGTGAGCTTAAAGCTAACGAATTCAGCTTCGTTCTTAAGGACGAAAAAGGAAATGTGATCGAAACCGTAACCAATGATGCGACTGGTAAGATCCAATTCTCTACACTTGAATTCAAACGTGGTGAAGAAGGAACTCACATCTACCATGTAGAAGAAATTCGTGGTACAGATTCTAGCGTTGTTTACGATAAGATGGTTGCGACCGTTGGTATCGTGGTGAAGAAAGATGGTAAGGTATTAGTGGCTACTACTCAGTTGCCAGAAGATACAGAGTTTAATAACACTGTTATTCCGCCAACACCACCAACACCACCGACACCACCAACACCACCGACACCACCAACACCACCGACACCACCAGCACCGTCAACACCACCAGCACCGTCAACACCGCCAACATCAACACTAGAAAAACCTAAAGGTCGTGAGTTGCCAAATACTGGTGAACATTCTAAATCTGGAGTTGCTGCTCTTGGTGCTGTACTCGGTCTAGTAGGTCTAGGTTTGGTTGCAAAACGTAAAAAAGAAGATGAATCTTAATAGAATAATGGTTTATCTTAAGGATATCTAACCTATGGATATTCCAAAAAGGTAGTACATTTAGAAATAAGTGAAATCCCCAAAAGAGAGGTTTAGACCTCTCTTTTTGGTCTCTTTGTCAACTGTAGTGGGTTGAAAAAAAGCTAAGATCTAGAAAGGACAAATTTCGTCCTTTCTTTTTAGGTACGACAGGCATGTCGTGCATCTGAGGTGTAATACTCTTCGAAAAACAAATTCAAACCATGTCAGCGTCGCCTTACCGTACTCAAGTACAGCCTTCGACTAGCTTCCTAGTTTGCTCTTTGATTTTCATTGAGTATAAGTCCTCCGTGGGCACCTGCTACAGGTGAACTCAATAGCGATTCCCAAGCCCGACTATCGTGAGGTAGCGGATTAAAACGATCTGGGGATAGACCGTTTTAAGTCTGACGCTGGAAATAAGAATCGGCAGAGGAAGGAATAGCGAAATCGTGACTCTACGAACAGAAACGTGATACTAAGGCGTATATAGCGGATAAAGGGGCCTGAAACTCTAAAGTCCAAAAAGGTAGTCGTAACCTATATGCGTAAATCACGAGAGTAATTGAATTGGGACTAAGATTTATCTTTTTCACTGTAACCTTTTAACGTCCTCATATCTTGTATAAAAGAGGAAAGATGTACGGCTTATCCCGTGAGGTCTCATGAGCGCTGAAAGCGTAGTAACAACGAATCATGAGAAGTCAGCCGAGCCCATAGTAGTGAGGAAACTCGGGAATAGACCGCTACCTCTATCGTCCTTATGCACGGGCTCATATAGGTGAGAAAGTCTATGAAAAGATTAGCGGACGGCGTTTTGAGAGGACTTCAATTGTTGCAGGACAAGTAGGTGGAGAATTTATAGCTCCCATGATTTACAAGGAAAGCATGACGAGTAACTTCTTTGTGGAGTGGTTCAAAACGCAACTCCTTCCTGCTTTGAAGACACCTCATGTTATAATCATGGACAATGCTAGTTTTCATCCCAAGAACATTTTAGATGAACTTTGCATTCAAGATAAGCACTTTTTCTTACCTCTACCACCTTATTCACCAGATTTGAATCCTATTGAGAAAGCTTGGGCTGTTTTGAAAAAGAAAGTGATGGATTTATTAAGGGAAGTTCCAAATATTTTTGAATGTTTAGAGAGATTTTTTTAAACTAAATGACTATATTTGAAAAAAACAGTAAAAAATCACTTCCTGTGCTATACTGTAATTGAAATTTTTTTAGTTTGGGCGTTAGAACTGTTTCCTCAGTCCTAGCGCCTTTTCTTTTTGATAAGTCTGCTTGGTGGAGAGTAGTTTGTAAATGATTCTGAGAATCTTATGAGCACAAGCAATGACGGCTTTCATCTTGCTTCCTCTTTGGGAAATTCGATTGTAAAAAGAAGAAAAAGCTGGATCCTTAGAATGTGCTGCAATTAATCCCGACATGGTCAAAGCCTGTTTGATATAGCGATTTCCTTGGGTAACTTCTAAAACTAACTTCCAGTTTCCCACAACCTGGCTTTTAGTATGAGAAAAACGCGTGAAATCAGTGGAAATTCGTCTGAGACAAACTTCCAGTTTTGGGAGAGAGATGGAAGTTACTTTGAGAAGTTACGCGTTTAGATTTGAAAGTTTCCTGACTTTTTTCCTTTTTGGAAAACTTCCAAAATATGGTATAATGAAAAGATAAAGAAGTTGGGGGTAGAAGATGAACATTCAACAATTACGCTATGTTGTTGCCATTGCCAATAGTGGTACTTTCCGTGAAGCTGCTGAAAAGATGTATGTCAGTCAGCCGAGTTTGTCCATTTCTGTTCGTGATTTGGAAAAAGAGTTGGGCTTTAAGATTTTCCGTCGGACCAGCTCAGGGACTTTCTTGACTCGTCGTGGTATGGAATTCTATGAAAAAGCGCAAGAATTGGTTAAAGGATTTGATATTTTTCAAAATCAGTATGCCAATCCTGAGGAAGAAAAGGATGAATTTTCCATTGCTAGTCAGCACTATGACTTCTTGCCACCGACCATTACGGCCTTTTCAGAGCGCTATCCTGATTATAAGAATTTTCGTATTTTTGAATCAACTACTGTTCAAATTTTAGACGAAGTGGCCCAAGGGCATAGTGAGATTGGGATTATCTACCTCAATAATCAAAATAAAAAAGGTATCATGCAGCGGGTTGAAAAGCTAGGGATAGAGGTCATTGAATTGATTCCCTTCCATACCCACATTTATCTCCGTGAAGGGCATCCTTTGGCTCAGAAAGAGGAACTGGTCATGGAGGATTTAGCAGATCTACCAACGGTTCGTTTCACTCAAGAGAAAGACGAGTACCTTTATTATTCGGAGAATTTTGTCGATACCAGCGCTAGCTCACAGATGTTTAATGTGACAGACCGTGCTACCTTGAATGGTATTTTGGAGCGGACGGACGCCTATGCGACAGGTTCTGGATTTTTAGATAGTGACAGTGTTAATGGCATTACCGTTATTCGTCTCAAGGATAATTTAGATAACCGCATGGTTTATGTCAAACGTGAGGAAGTGGAGCTCAGTCAAGCTGGAACTCTTTTCGTAGAAGTCATGCAAGAATATTTTGATCAGAAGAGGAAATCATGAAAAAAAGAGGAATAGTGGCAGTCATTGTACTGCTTTTGATTGCGCTGGATCAGTTAGTCAAATCCTATATCGTCCAGCAGATTCCACTGGGTGAAGTTCGCTCTTGGATACCCAATTTCGTTAGCTTGACCTACCTGCAAAATCGAGGGGCAGCCTTTTCTATCTTACAAGATCAGCAGTTGTTATTCGCTGTCATTACTCTGGTTGTCGTGATAGGTGCCATTTGGTATTTACATAAACACATGGAGGACTCATTCTGGATGGTCTTGGCTTTGACCTTGATTATTGCTGGTGGTCTTGGAAACTTTATTGACAGGGTGAGTCAGGGCTTTGTTGTTGATATGTTCCACTTGGACTTTATCAATTTTGCAATTTTCAATGTTGCGGATAGCTATCTGACTATTGGAGTGATTATTTTATTGATTGCAATGCTAAAAGAGGAAATAAATGGAAATTAAAATTGAAACTGGTGGCCTGCGTTTAGATAAGGCTTTGTCAGATTTGACAGAATTATCACGCAGTCTCGCGAATGAACAAATCAAATCGGGGCAGGTCTTGGTCAATGGCCAAGTTAAGAAAGCTAAATACACAGTTCAAGAGGGCGATGTCGTCACTTATCATGTGCCAGAGCCAGAGGTCTTGGAGTATGTAGCAGAGGAAATTCCTCTTGAAATTATCTATCAAGATGAGGACGTAGCCGTTGTCAACAAACCTCAGGGAATGGTTGTCCACCCAAGTGCTGGTCATACCAGTGGAACCCTAGTCAATGCCCTTATGTACCATATTAAGGATTTGTCAGGTATCAATGGGGTTCTGCGTCCAGGAATTGTTCACCGTATTGATAAGGATACGTCAGGTCTTCTCATGATTGCTAAAAATGATGAGGCGCATCTAGCACTTGCCCAAGAACTCAAGGATAAAAAGTCTTTACGCAAATATTGGGCCATTGTTCATGGAAATCTTCCCAATGATCGTGGTGTGATTGAAGCGCCGATTGGCCGTAGTGAAAAAGACCGTAAGAAACAGGCGGTGACTGCGAAAGGTAAGCCTGCGGTAACCCGTTTCCACGTCTTAGAACGCTTTGGTGATTATAGCTTAGTGGAGTTGCAGCTGGAGACAGGCCGTACCCATCAAATCCGTGTCCACATGGCTTATATCGGTCATCCAGTCGCTGGTGATGAAGTCTATGGTCCTCGCAAGACACTTAAGGGGCATGGACAGTTTCTCCATGCTAAGACGCTAGGTTTTACTCATCCGAGAACAGGTGAGACCTTGGAATTTACAGAAGATATCCCAGATATTTTTAAGGAAACCTTAGAGAGATTGAGAAAGTAAGAATGAAAAAGAAATTGATTAGTTTAGCACTTGCGGGAGCTTTTTTAGGTTTATCATGCTGTGGGACTGTTCAAGCTCAAGAAAATTCAGGAAATAAAATCCACTTTATAAATGTTCATGAAGGTGGCAGTGATGCGATTATTCTTGAAAGTAATGGACATTTTGCTATGGTGGATACAGGAGAAGATTATGATTTCCCAGATGGAAGTGATTCTCGTTATCCATGGAGAGAAGGAACTGAAACGTCTTATAAGCATGTTCTGACAGACCGTGTTTTGCGTCGTTTGAAGGAATTGGGTGTCCAAAAACTTGATTTTATTTTAGTGACCCATACCCACAGTGATCATATTGGAAATGTTGATGAAATACTGTCCACCTATCCAGTTGACCGAGTCTATCTTAAAAAATATAGTGATAATCGTATTACTAATTCTGAACGTTTATGGGATAATCTGTATGGCTATGATAAGGTTTTACAGACTGCCGCCGAAAAAGGTGTTTCAGTTATTCAAAACATCACACAAGGAGATGCTCATTTTCAGTTTGGAGACATGGATATTCAGCTCTATAATTATGAAAATGAAACAGACTCATCGGGTGAATTAAAGAAAATTTGGGATGATAATTCCAATTCTTTGATTAGTGTAGTGAAAGTCAATGGCAAGAAAATTTACCTTGGGGGCGACTTAGATAATGTTCATGGAGCAGAAGACAAGTATGGTCCTCTCATTGGAAAAGTTGATTTGATGAAGTTTAATCATCACCATGATACCAACAAATCAAATACCAAGGATTTTATCAGGAATTTGAGTCCGAGTTTGATTGTTCAAACTTCGGATAGTTTACCTTGGAAAAATGGTGTTGATAGTGAGTATGTCAATTGGCTCAAAGAACGAGGAATTGAGAGAATCAACGCAGCCAGCAAAGACTATGATGCGACAGTTTTTGATATTCGACAAGACGGTTTAGTAAACATTTCAACTTCCTACAAGCCGATTCCAAGTTTTCAAGCTGGTTGGCATAAGAGTGCATATGGAAACTGGTGGTATCAAGCGCCTGATTCTACAGGAGAGTATGCTGTCGGTTGGAATGAAATTAAGGGTGACTGGTATTACTTTAACCAAACGGGTATCTTGTTACAGAATCAATGGAAAAAATGGAACAATCGTTGGTTCTATTTAACAGACTCTGGTGCTTCTGCTAAAAATTGGAAGAAAATCGCTGGAATCTGGTATTATTTCAACAAAGAAAATCAGATGGAGATTGGTTGGCTTAGTACTGGAGGACAGACTTATTATCTATCAAATGATGGGGATATGGTAACAGGATGGCGTAAGATTGATGGTCAATGGTATTACTTTGCTCAATCAGGGGAAATGAAAACGGGTTGGGTAAAAGATAAAGAAACCTGGTACTATATGGATTCTACTGGTATCATGAAGACAGGTGAGATAGAAATTGCTGGTCATCATTACTATTTAGAAGAATCAGGAGCTATGAAGCAAGGTTGGCATAAAAAGGCAAATGATTGGTACTTCTACAAGGCAGACGGTTCACGAGCTGTGGGTTGGATCAAAGACAAGGATAAATGGTACTTCTTGAAAGAAAATGGTCAATTACTTGTGAATAGTAAGACACCAGAAGGTTATACTGTTGATTCAAGTGGTGCCTGGTTAGTGGATGTTCCGATCGAGAAATCTGCTACAACTAGAGCTACAAGTAATTCAGAAATAAAAGAATCCAAAGAAGTAGTGAAAAAGGATCTTGAAAATAAAGAAACGAGTCAACATGAAAGTGTTACAAATTCTTCAACTAGTCAAGATTTGACATCATCAACTTCACAAAGCTCTGAAACGAGTGCAAACAAATCGGAATCAGAACAGTAGTAAAAAAGAAGGTTTAGGGCCTTCTTTTTCCTATCAACTCTTTTCTATTTCCTGCCATTCATGTTATAATGAGTAAATATGAAGAATCGGAGTGAGACTATGAAATACAAACGGATTGTCTTTAAGGTGGGGACTTCTTCTCTGACGAATGAGGATGGGAGTTTATCACGCAGTAAAGTAAAAGCAATCACCCAGCAGCTTGCAATGTTACATGAAGCTGGTCATGAGCTAATTTTAGTATCTTCGGGGGCTGTTGCAGCAGGTTTTGGAGCCTTGGGATTTAAGAAACGACCGACAAAGATTGCGGATAAACAGGCTTCAGCGGCGGTTGGGCAAGGTTTACTCTTAGAAGAATACACAACCAATTTGCTCTTAAGACAGATTGTTTCAGCGCAAATCTTACTGACCCAGGACGACTTTGTGGATAAGCGTCGTTATAAAAATGCCCATCAAGCTTTGTCAGTTCTTCTCAATCGTGGTGCAATTCCTATCATCAATGAGAATGACAGTGTCGTTATTGACGAACTTAAGGTCGGAGATAATGATACACTCAGTGCCCAGGTTGCAGCAATGGTGCAGGCAGATCTTTTAGTCCTCTTAACGGATGTAGACGGTCTTTATACTGGAAATCCTAACTCGGATCCAAGTGCTAAACGTCTGGAGAGAATTGAGAACATCAATCGTGAAATTATCGATATGGCAGGTGGAGCAGGATCTTCAAACGGAACTGGTGGTATGCTGACAAAAATCAAAGCAGCCACAATTGCAACGGAGTCAGGAGTGCCGGTTTATATCTGCTCATCCTTGAAGGCGGATGCCATGATTGAGGCGGCTGAGGAGACCAAGGATGGTTCCTACTTTGTTGCTCAAGAGAAGGGACTTCGTACCCAGAAACAATGGTTGGCTTTTTATGCAAAAAGTCAGGGGGCTATTTGGGTTGATAAAGGTGCTGCAGAAGCTCTCTCTCAACATGGTAAAAGTCTACTTTTATCAGGTGTTGTTGACGCAGAAGGAGCCTTTTCTTACGGAGATATCGTGACAGTATTTGACAAGGAAAGTGGAAAATCACTCGGAAAGGGACGCGTTCAATTTGGTGCCTCTGCTTTGGAGGACATGTTGCGTTCTCAAAAAGCCAAGGGTGTTTTGATTCATCGTGACGATTGGATTTCCATTACTCCTGAAATCCAACTACTCTTTACAGAATTTTAGAGGTAAACTATGGTAAGTACACAAGAACAATTTGAACTGGTACAGGCAGTTAAAAAAAACATCAATACTGCTAGTGAAACAGTAAAAAACCAAGCCTTGCTAGCTATGGCCGATCACTTATTGGCAGCTACTGAAGAGATTTTATCAGCTAATGTTCGTGATATGGAAGCGGCCAAGGGGAGAATCTCAGATGTTATGTTGGATCGTCTTTATTTGGATGCAGGTCGTATCCAAGCAATGGCAACTGGGATTCGTGAAGTGGTTGCTTTACCAGATCCAATCGGTGAAGTCCTAGAAAGAAGTCAGCTTGAAAATGGTTTGGTCATTACTAAGAAGCGTGTGGCTATGGGTGTTATTGGCATTATCTATGAAAGTCGTCCAAATGTGACGTCTGATGCAGCTGCCCTTGCTCTCAAGAGTGGAAATGCGGTTGTCCTTCGGAGCGGTAAGGATGCCTACCAAACAGCTCATGCTATTGTTACAGCCTTGAAGAAGGGCTTGGAGACTACTACCATTCATCCAGACGTCATTCAATTAGTAGAAGATACTAGCCGTGAAAGTAGTTATACCATGATGAAGGCTAAGGGTTATCTAGACCTTCTCATTCCTCGTGGGGGGGCTGGTTTGATCAATGCTGTCGTTGAGAATGCAATTGTGCCTGTTATTGAGACAGGAACTGGAATTGTCCATGTCTATGTTGATAAGGATGCGGATGAAGACAAGGCACTGTCTATTATCAATAACGCTAAAACTAGTCGTCCTTCAGTCTGCAATTCCATGGAAGTGCTGCTTGTTCATGAAGACAAGGCGGCAAGCTTCCTTCCTCGCTTGGAGCAAGTTCTGGTTGCTGATCGAAAAGAAGCTGGACTGGAACCGATTCAATTACGTCTAGATGAGAAAGCTAGTCAATATATTTCTGGACAAGCAGCAGTGGCTCAAGACTTTGACACTGAGTTTTTAGACAATGTCTTAGCTGTTAAAGTAGTTTCTAGTCTTGAGGAAGCTGTAGAGCATATCGAAGCCCACAGCACCCATCATTCGGATGCGATTGTGACTGAAAATGCTGATGCCATAGCTTACTTTACAGATCAAGTAGACTCGGCGGCGGTTTATGTCAATGCTTCGACTCGTTTCACAGATGGTGGCCAATTTGGTCTTGGTTGTGAAATGGGGATTTCTACTCAGAAATTGCATGCGCGTGGTCCAATGGGCTTGAAGGAATTGACCAGCTACAAATATGTAGTTACTGGTGACGGACAGATAAGGGAGTAAGAGATGAAGATTGGATTTATCGGCTTAGGAAATATGGGTGCTAGTTTGGCCAAGGCTGTCTTGCAGGCTAAGACGGGTGATGACCTTCTCCTTGCCAATCGTAGTCAAGCCAAGGTAGATGCTTTCATTGCAGACTTTGGTGGTCTGGCTTCTAGCAACGAAGAAATATTTGCAGAAGCAGATGTGATTTTTCTAGGAGTCAAGCCTGCTCAGTTCTCAGACTTACTTTCTAAATATCAGACTATCCTTGAAAAACGAGAAAGTCTTCTTTTGATTTCCATGGCAGCTGGATTGACCTTGGAAAAACTGGCTAGACTTCTTCCCAGTCACCACCGAATCATTCGTATCATGCCCAATACTCCAGCTTCTATCGGTCAAGGAGTGATTAGTTATGCCTTGTCTCCTAATTGCAGGGCTGAAGACAGTGAGCTCTTTTGTCAACTTTTAGCCAAGGCTGGTCTCTTGGTTGAACTTGGGGAAAACTTAATCGATGCAGCGACAGGTCTTGCAGGTTGTGGACCAGCTTTTGTCTATCTCTTTATTGAGGCCTTGGCAGATGCAGGTGTTCAGACGGGATTGCCACGAGAAACAGCCTTGAAAATGGCAGCTCAAACCGTGGTAGGAGCTGGACAATTGGTCCTAGAAAGCCAAGAGCATCCTGGAGTCTTGAAAGACCAAGTTTGTAGCCCAGGGGGGTCGACTATCGCTGGTGTAGCGAGCCTAGAAGCACATGCTTTTCGAGGGACGGTCATGGATGCAGTTCATCAAGCCTACAAACGAACACAAGAACTAGGTAAATAAGAGGTGGCTTTGACTGCCTCTTTTATGGTGGCTGATACTCTTCGAAAATCTCTTCAAACTACGTCAGAGTCGCCTTGCCGTAGGTATATGATACTGACTTCGTCAGTTCTATCTGCAACCTCAAAACAGTGTTTTGAGCTGACTTCGTCAGTCTTATCTACAACCTCAAAGCAGTGCTTTGAGCAACCTGCGGCTAGTTTCCTAGTTTGCTCTTTGATTTTCATTGAGTATGAAATGAGAAGACACAAAAAGATTGTCACAAACCCCTATTTTTTTGATAGAATAGAAGTAGTAAAAAAGAAATGAGTTAGACATGTCAAAAGGATTTTTAGTCTCTCTTGAGGGACCAGAGGGAGCAGGAAAGACCAGTGTTTTAGAGGCTCTGCTCCCAATTTTAGAGGAAAAAGGGGTAGAGGTGCTGACAACTCGAGAACCTGGCGGAGTCTTGATTGGGGAGAAGATTCGTCAAGTGATTTTGGATCCAAGTCATACTCAGATGGATGCGAAGACAGAACTCCTTCTCTATATCGCCAGTCGCAGGCAGCATTTGGTAGAAAAAGTTCTTCCAGCCCTTGAAACTGGTAAGTTGGTCATTATGGACCGCTTCATTGATAGTTCCGTTGCTTATCAGGGATTTGGTCGCGGCTTGGATATTGATGCCATTGACTGGCTCAATCAGTTTGCGACAGATGGCCTTAAACCTGACTTGACCCTCTATTTTGACATCGAGGTGGAAGAAGGACTGGCTCGCATTGCTGCGAATAGCGATCGCGAGGTCAATCGTTTGGACTTGGAAGGTTTGGACTTGCATAAAAAAGTCCGTCAAGGTTACCTTTCTCTTTTGGATAAAGAAGGAAATCGCATTGTCAAGATTGATGCTAGTCTCCCTTTGGAGCAAGTTGTGGAAACTACCAAGGCTGTCTTGTTTGACAGAATGGGCTTGGCCAAATGAAACAGGATCAACTTAAGGATTGGCAACCAGCCCAGTTTGACCGATTTGTCCGTATCCTAGAACAAGACCAACTCAATCACGCCTATCTCTTTTCAGGTTTCTTTGGAAGTTTGGAAATGGCGCAATTTTTAGCAAAGAGCCTCTTTTGTACGGATAAGGTAGGCGTGTTGCCATGTGAGAAATGCCGAAATTGTAAATTGATTGAACAGGGAGAATTTCCCGATGTCACTTTGATTAAACCAGTCAATCAGGTCATCAAGACAGAGCGCATTCGAGAATTGGTGGGTCAGTTTTCCCAAGCAGGGATTGAAAGCCAGCAACAGGTCTTTATTATTGAGCAAGCTGAGAAAATGCATCCCAATGCAGCTAATTCTCTGCTCAAGGTCATCGAAGAACCCCAGAGTGAGGTTTATATTTTCTTCTTGACCAGCGATGAAGAAAAAATTTTACCGACAATACGCAGTCGAACCCAGATTTTCCACTTTAAAAAGCAAGAAGAAAAACTCATCTTGCTCTTAGAACAAATGGGACTGGTTAAGAAAAAGTCGATTCTTTTAGCTCAGTTTAGTCAATCGCGAGCTGAAGCAGAAAAGTTGGCAAATCAGGCAAGTTTTTGGATCTTGGTCGATGAAAGTGAACGCCTGCTGGCTTGGTTAGTGGCTAAGAAAAAAGAAAGTTATTTGCAAGTTGCCAAACTAGTTAGCTTGGCAGATGACAAGGAAAAACAAGATCAGGTTTTACGGATTCTTGAAGTTCTTTGTGGACAAGATATCCTACAAGCAAGAGTAAGAGTGCTTTTACAAGATTTGTTAGAAGCTAGAAAAATGTGGCAGACTAATGTCAGCTTTCAAAATGCCATGGAATATCTGGTCTTAAAAGAAATGTAAACTCAAAAATGAAGAATAAAGAAAGGAAAGGGCTGTTTTATGGACAAAAAAGAATTATTTGACGCGCTGGATGATTTTTCCCAACAGTTATTGGTAACCTTGGCCGATGTGGAAGCCATCAAGAAAAATCTCAAGAGCCTAGTAGAAGAAAATACAGCTCTTCGCTTGGAAAATAGTAAGTTACGCGAACGCTTGGGTGAGGTAGAAGCAGATGCTCCCGTCAAGGCTAAGCATGTACGAGAAAGTGTCCGTCGGATTTATAAAGACGGATTTCACGTATGTAATGATTTTTATGGACAACGTCGAGAGCAGGACGAAGAATGTATGTTCTGTGATGAGTTGTTATACAGGGAGTAGGCATGCAGATTCAAAAAAGTTTTAAGGGGCAGTCTCCCTATGGCAAACTTTACCTAGTGGCAACGCCGATTGGTAATTTAGATGATATGACCTTTCGAGCTATCCAGACTTTGAAAGAAGTGGACTGGATTGCGGCTGAGGACACGCGTAATACAGGGCTTCTGCTCAAGCATTTTGATATTTCCACCAAGCAGATCAGTTTTCATGAGCACAATGCCAAGGAAAAAATTCCTGACTTAATTGGACTCTTGAAAGCAGGGCAAAGTATTGCTCAGGTATCCGATGCAGGTCTGCCTAGCATCTCGGACCCTGGTCATGATTTGGTTAAGGCAGCCATTGAGGAAGATATTGCTGTTGTTACAGTTCCAGGAGCCTCTGCAGGGATTTCTGCCTTGATTGCCAGTGGTTTAGCGCCACAGCCACATATCTTTTATGGCTTTTTACCCAGAAAATCAGGCCAACAAAAGCAATTTTTCGACTCGAAAAAAGACTATCCAGAAACCCAGATTTTCTACGAATCGCCTCACCGTGTGGCAGATACGTTGGAAAATATGCTAGAAGTCTATGGTGACCGCTCGGTCGTCTTGGTCAGGGAATTGACCAAAATCTATGAAGAATACCAAAGAGGGAACATCTCTGAATTGCTGGAAAGCATCGCTGAAACTCCTCTCAAGGGAGAATGCCTACTCATTGTTGAAGGTGCTAGTCAGGATATTGAAGAAAAAGACGAGGAAGACTTGTTCTTGGAAATTCAAGCCCGAATTCAGCAAGGAATGAAGAAAAATCAAGCTATCAAGGAAGTGGCTAAGATTTACCAGTGGAATAAAAGCCAGCTCTATGCTGCCTACCACGACTGGGAAGAAAATGACTAAACAGGGAAGTTTGCCTTCTTCCCTTTTTTTGTTATACTAGTAAAAGAAAAAAATAGAAAGATTTGTGGGAGTGAAAAAGTCTGGGGGACTTTTTCAGCCTGAGCCTAGAAATTTGAAAGCTCGTAAGTCCGATTGGCTTTTTCAATGTGAATCTTGACTTCACACTCCCAAAGAGGTATTAGTGTCATGTCTCAATCTTATATCAATGTTATCGGTGCTGGTTTGGCAGGGTCAGAAGCAGCCTACCAAATCGCAGAGCGTGGTATTCCAGTTAAACTTTATGAAATGCGTGGTGTCAAGTCAACACCCCAGCACAAAACAGACAATTTTGCAGAGTTAGTTTGTTCCAATTCTCTTCGTGGTGATGCTCTGACAAATGCAGTGGGTCTCCTCAAGGAAGAAATGCGTCGCTTGGGTTCTGTTATCTTAGAATCTGCTGAGGCTACTCGTGTTCCTGCAGGTGGAGCGCTTGCGGTGGACCGCGATGGTTTCTCCAAAATGGTAACCGAAAAAGTAGCTAACCACCCCTTAATTGAAGTGGTTCGTGATGAAATTACAGAATTGCCGAAAGATGTTATTACAGTTGTGGCGACTGGTCCTTTGACCAGTGATGCCTTGGCTGAAAAGATTCATGCCCTTAACGACGGCGATGGTTTTTATTTCTATGATGCGGCAGCGCCTATTATAGACGTCAACACCATCGATATGAACAAGGTCTATCTCAAATCTCGTTATGACAAGGGAGAAGCGGCTTACCTCAATGCCCCTATGACCAAGCAAGAATTTATGGATTTCCATGAAGCCTTGGTCAATGCGGAAGAAGCACCGCTCAATTCCTTTGAAAAAGAAAAGTACTTTGAAGGCTGTATGCCGATTGAAGTCATGGCCAAACGTGGCATTAAAACCATGCTTTACGGTCCTATGAAGCCAGTTGGACTTGAGTATCCAGACGACTACACAGGCCCTCGTGATGGAGAATTTAAAACACCTTATGCGGTTGTGCAGCTTCGTCAGGATAATGCAGCAGGTAGTCTCTACAATATCGTTGGTTTCCAGACCCATCTCAAATGGGGAGAACAAAAGCGTGTCTTTCAAATGATTCCAGGTCTTGAAAATGCGGAGTTTGTTCGTTATGGTGTTATGCACCGCAATTCTTACATGGATTCACCAAATCTTCTTGAGCAGACATACCGTTCTAAGAAACAACCAAATCTCTTTTTTGCTGGTCAGATGACGGGTGTAGAAGGCTATGTTGAGTCCGCAGCGTCAGGCTTAGTTGCGGGAATTAACGCGGCTCGTCTTTTCAAGGGAGAAAGTGAGGCTATTTTCCCAGAGACAACAGCGATTGGAAGCTTAGCTCATTATATCACTCATGCGGACAGCAAACATTTCCAACCAATGAATGTCAATTTCGGTATTATCAAGGAGTTAGAAGGCGAGCGTATCCGTGATAAGAAGGCTCGTTATGAAAAAATTGCAGAGCGTGCCCTTGCCGACTTAGAGGAATTTTTGAATGTCTAATTTTTTTGAAAGAATTGCTCATGATACTATAAAAATCCTTGAAATTGTGATAGAATAGGTAGGATGAAAAAAGGAGAAAGAAAATGGTAGAACCTAAGTATAAACGTATCTTAATCAAGCTATCTGGTGAAGCCCTTGCTGGCGAACGTGGTGTCGGTATTGATATCAAAACCGTCCAAAGTATGGCCCAAGAAATCAAGGAAGTTCACGAGCTAGGAATTGAAATTGCCTTGGTTATCGGTGGTGGAAACCTTTGGCGTGGAGAACCTGCAGCAGAAGCTGGTATGGATCGTGTTCAAGCGGATTATACTGGAATGCTTGGGACAGTTATGAATGCTCTTGTGATGGCAGATTCATTGCAACAAGTTGGTGTCGACACTCGTGTACAAACAGCTATTGCCATGCAACAAGTAGCAGAGCCTTATATTCGTGGACGTGCCCTTCGCCACCTTGAAAAAGGTCGTATCGTTATCTTTGGTGCGGGAATTGGTTCACCTTACTTCTCTACAGATACAACAGCGGCTCTTCGTGCAGCTGAGATTGAAGCAGACGCTATTTTGATGGCTAAGAATGGTGTAGATGGTGTCTACAATGCAGATCCTAAGAAAGATAAAACTGCTGTGAAATTTGAAGAATTGACTCACCGTGATGTGATTAATAAAGGTCTCCGTATCATGGATTCGACAGCTTCAACCCTCTCAATGGATAATGACATTGACTTGGTTGTCTTTAATATGAATCAGCCTGGCAATATCAAACGTGTTGTATTTGGTGAAAATATCGGAACAACAGTATCAAACAATATCGAAGAAAAGGAATAAGAAAAATTATGGCTAACGCAATTGTAGAAAAAGCTAAAGAGAGAATGACTCAATCTCACCACTCACTTGCGCGTGAGTTTGGTGGTATCCGTGCAGGTCGTGCAAATGCAAGCTTGCTTGACCGTATCACTGTTGAATACTATGGTGTCGAAACACCTCTGAACCAAATCGCTTCAATTACGATTCCAGAAGCGCGTGTTTTGTTGGTCACACCATTTGACAAGTCTTCATTGAAAGACATCGAACGCGCCTTGAACGCTTCTGATCTTGGTATCACACCAGCTAACGACGGTTCTGTTATTCGTTTGGTTATCCCAGCTCTAACAGAAGAAACTCGTCGTGATCTTGCTAAAGAAGTGAAGAAGGTCGGTGAGAATGCGAAAGTGGCTGTTCGTAATATCCGTCGTGATGCTATGGATGAAGCCAAGAAACAAGAAAAAGCAAAAGAAATCACTGAAGACGAATTGAAGACTCTTGAAAAAGACATTCAAAAAGTAACAGATGATGCTGTCAAACACATCGACGACATGACTGCCAATAAAGAAAAAGAACTTTTGGAAGTCTAAAAATAAACAGAAAAACTCAGTTGGCATTGCTGGCTGAGTTTTATTCGAAAGAAGGAAATATGAATACAAATCTTGCAAGTTTTATCGTTGGACTCATCATCGATGAAAATGACCGTTTTTACTTTGTGCAAAAGGATGGTCAGACCTATGCTCTTGCCAAGGAAGAAGGTCAGCATACGGTAGGTGATACGGTCAAAGGTTTTGCCTATACAGATATGAAGCAAAAACTCCGCTTGACTACTCTAGAAGTGACTGCAACTCAGGACCAATTTGGTTGGGGAACTGTAACAGAGGTTCGTAAGGACTTGGGTGTCTTTGTGGATACAGGTCTTCCTGACAAGGAAATCGTGGTTTCGCTTGATATTCTCCCTGAACTTAAGGAACTCTGGCCTAAGAAGGGTGACCAACTCTACATCCGTCTTGAAGTGGACAAGAAAGACCGTATCTGGGGTCTCTTGGCTTATCAGGAAGATTTCCAACGTCTAGCTCGTCCTGCCTACAATAACATGCAAAATCAAAATTGGCCAGCAATTGTATACCGTCTCAAGCTGTCAGGAACTTTTGTTTACTTGCCAGAAAATAACATGCTTGGCTTTATCCATCCTAGCGAGCGCTATGCAGAGCCACGTTTGGGGCAAGTTTTAGATGCGCGTGTCATTGGTTTCCGCGAAGTGGACCGTACGTTGAACCTATCCCTCAAACCACGTTCTTTTGAGATGTTGGAAAATGATGCTCAGATGATTTTGACCTACTTGGAAAGCAATGGTGGTTTCATGGCCTTAAATGATAAGTCATCCCCAGACGATATCAAGGCAACTTTTGGCATTTCTAAAGGTCAGTTCAAGAAAGCCCTCGGTGGTTTGATGAAGGCTGGTAAAATCAAGCAAGACCAGTTTGGGACAGAGTTGATATAGGGTGGCATATGAGAAAATCATTTTACACTTGGCTCATGACTGAGCGCAATCCTAAAAGTAACAGTCCCAAGGCCATCTTGGCAGACCTCGCTTTTGAAGAATCAGCCTTTCCAAAACACACAGATGATTTTGATGAGGTGAGTCGCTTTTTGGAGGAACATGCCAGTTTCTCTTTCAACCTAGGAGACTTTGACGCTATCTGGCAAGAATACTTAGAACACTAGCATTTATTCACTGGGTTTGGGCTAGTAATTTCTCCATCCCTTTGCTATAATAAAAAGAAATAAAAGGATTAGAGAGGTTCTTTATTTGAAGGAACATTCAATTGACATTCAACTGAGTCATCCAGATGACCTGTTTCATCTTTTTGGTTCCAATGAACGCCATCTTCGTTTGATGGAAGAAGAGCTTGATGTGGTGATTCATGCCCGTACGGAGATTGTACAGGTTTTGGGCGAAGAGACTGCCTGTGAGGAAGCTCGTCAGGTTATTCAGGCTTTGATGGTCTTGGTCAATCGTGGGATGACCGTTGGTACGCCAGATGTGGTGACGGCTATTAGCATGGTCAAAAACGATGAAATTGATAAGTTTGTCGCCCTTTACGAAGAAGAAATCATCAAGGATAATACAGGGAAGCCTATCCGTGTTAAAACCTTAGGTCAAAAGCTTTATGTGGATAGTGTCAAACAGCATGATGTGACTTTTGGGATTGGACCTGCAGGGACAGGGAAGACATTTCTCGCTGTGACCTTAGCTGTGACGGCTCTTAAACGTGGTCAGGTCAAGCGGATTATTCTAACTCGTCCAGCAGTTGAGGCAGGAGAGAGTCTTGGATTTCTTCCGGGTGATCTTAAAGAGAAGGTGGATCCTTACCTTCGACCTGTTTACGATGCCTTGTATCAGATTCTGGGGAAAGACCAAACAACTCGTCTCATGGAGCGTGAAATTATCGAGATTGCGCCCCTTGCCTACATGCGTGGACGGACTTTGGATGATGCCTTTGTCATTCTCGATGAGGCGCAAAATACGACCATCATGCAGATGAAGATGTTCTTAACGCGTTTAGGTTTTAATTCTAAGATGATTGTTAATGGAGATATCAGTCAGATTGATCTGCCACGTAATGTCAAGTCAGGCTTGATTGATGCCCAAGAAAAGCTCAAGAATATTCATCAGATTGACTTTGTTCACTTTTCAGCTAAGGATGTGGTTCGCCATCCAGTTGTCGCTCAGATTATTCGAGCTTATGAACCAGCTCCAGTTAAAAATGAAGAGAGTGAAGAAAACCAAGAAGAAACAGAATAGCAAAAAAGAGCAGGTCAGGTGGACTTGCTCTTTCTTTTATCTGATAATTAGATTTTTTATACTAGTTCATCAATTGGAGTATGTTTTATATCGAGGCCTTGGGCTACTGGAAGACTGGTTAAGTAACCTTGATAAGTTGTCACACCTTGACGCAAACCCTCATCTTCAGAGATTGCTTGTGCGAATCCTTTGCCAGCCAAAGCTTCGATATAAGGAAGAGTGACATTGGTTAGGGCGATGGTTGAAGTGCGAGCAACCGCACCTGGGATATTGGCAACGGCATAGTGGAGAACACCGTGTTTTTCATAAACTGGCTCATCGTGCGTTGTCACACGGTCAGCTGTTTCGATAACGCCGCCTTGGTCAACAGCAACGTCAACGATGACAGAACCAGGGCGCATTTGTTGAACCATTTCATCTGTCACTAATTTTGGTGCTTTGGCACCAGGAATCAATACTGCTCCGATCACCACATCTGCATCTCTCACACTTGCTTCGATGTTGAATGAATTGGACATAAGGGTTTGGATTTGATGGCCAAAGACCTCTTCGAGATCTGAGAGACGTTTAGCACTGATATCAAGGATGGTTACTTGGGCACCAAGTCCAAGGGCGATGCGGGCAGCATGGGTCCCTACGACACCACCACCGATGATAGTGACTTTTCCTTTTGGAACGCCTGGTACACCACCTAGTAAGACGCCAGAGCCACCAGCTTGCTTAGTGAGGAAATGAGCACCGATTTGGACCGCCATACGGCCTGCAACCTCACTCATAGGTACGAGGAGTGGTAACTGACCTTGATTATCACGGACAGTTTCATAGGCAATACCTGTTGTTTTTGCTGCTAGCATAGCATCTGCTAATTCTGGAGCAGCGGCCATGTGCAAGTAGGTGAAGAGAATCAGGTCTTCGCGTAAGTAGGCATATTCAGAAGCTAGTGGTTCTTTTACTTTCACGACTAACTCTGCAGCCCAGGCTTCACCAGCAGTAGCGACAATTTCAGCTCCTTGCTTTTGATAGTCAGCATCAGTAAAGCCAGAACCAAGACCAGCATTTGTTTCGATAAGAACGCGATGACCACGGCCGACTAAGCTATGGACACCCGCAGGTGTGAGAGCAACACGGTTTTCATTATTCTTAATTTCTTTTGGAATTCCGATTAACATAGAGAAAAACTCCCTTTCTATTGACAGGTTATAAATGATTTATCACATTTTCTATAAAAATAAGGTGATGATTTTATTCTATATGAAACCGCTTTAAAAATCAAGGAAAACTTGTTGTAACTTCTTTTTTATGCTAGACTGGTAGAAAATATTTTTAAATGGAGGAGAAGTATGGAATCACTCTTTTTAAAACTAGCTCAGTATCCAATAGTGGAGACAGAGCGTTTATTGCTTAGACCTGTAACTTTGGATGATGCAGAAGCAATGTTTGACTATGCATCGGACAGAGAAAATACGCGTTACACTTTTCCAACCAATCAAAGCTTGGAAGAAACCAAGAATAACATTGCGCAGTTCTACTTGGCCAATCCCTTGGGACGGTGGGGGATCGAACTAAAAAGCAACGGTCAGTTTATTGGAACCATTGACTTGCACAAGATTGATCCTGTTCTTAAGAAGGCAGCTATTGGTTACATTATCAATAAAAAGTATTGGAATCAAGGTTTGACGACAGAAGCCAATCGTGCCGTGATTGAGCTGGCTTTTGAGAAGATTGGAATGAACAAGTTGACCGCCCTTCACGATAAGGATAATCCCGCATCTGGCAAGGTCATGGAGAAATCAGGCATGTGTTTTTCCCATGCAGAACCATATGCTTGTATGGACCAGCATGAAGAAGGCCGATTGTTACAAGAGTTCATTATGTCTTGACTAAGGAAGACTATTTTGCAAATAAATAAGCAGTTGAGAAGAAATTTTCAACTGTTTTTTCTTCCTCTTACGAATAATCTAAGAGAGGAGAAAAATATGGAAGTAATTATCGAGAAAATCAAAGAGTATAAAATCATCGTCACCTGTACTGGTCTGGGCTTGCTTGTTGGCGGATTTTTCCTGCTAAAACCAGTTCCACAAACACCTGTCAAAGAAACAAATTTGCAGGCTGAAGTTGCAGCTGTTTCCAAGGATTCATCGACCGAAAAGGAAGTGAAGGAAGAACCGGTTGAACAAGATCTAATCACAGTAGATGTGAAAGGTGCTGTCAAATCGCCAGGAATTTATGATTTGCCTGTAGGTAGTCGGGTCAATGATGCTGTTCAGAAGGCTGGTGGTTTGACAGATCAAGCAGACAGCAAGTCACTCAATCTAGCTCAGAAAGTTAGTGATGAGGCTCTGCTTTACGTCCCAACTAAGGGCGAAGAAGCAGCTAGTCAACAGACTACTTTGGGGACAGCTTCTTCAACAAGCAAGGAAAAGAAGGTCAATCTCAACAAGGCTAGTCTGGAAGAGCTTAAACAGGTCAAAGGATTAGGTGGCAAACGTGCTCAGGACATTATCGACCATCGTGAAACAAATGGCAAATTCAAGTCGGTTGATGAACTTAAGAAGGTCTCTGGCATTGGTGCTAAAACGATAGAAAAGCTAAAAGACTATGTTACAGTGGATTAAGAATTTCCCCATTCCCCTAATTTACTTGAGTTTTCTGTTACTTTGGCTTTGTTACGCTATTTTCTCATCATCCTATCTTGCTTTGTTGGGCTTCGTTTTTCTGCTAATCTGTCTTTTTTTACAATTTCCTTGGAAATCTGCTAGCAAAGTTCTAATGATTTGCGGAATCTTTGCCTTCTGGTTTCTGTTTCAAAATTGGCAACAGAGTCGAGCGAGTCAAAATTTGGTGGATTCTGTTGAAAGGGTACGGATTCTGCCTGACACTATCAAGGTCAATGGTGATAGTCTGTCCTTTCGTGGTAAGTCTAGCAGTCGTACCTTCCAAGTTTACTATAAGCTTCAGTCCGAGAATGAAAAAGAAGCCTTTCAAGCCTTAACAGATCTTCATGAGATAGAGTTAGAAGGGAAGTTTTCGGAGCTAGAAGGGCAGAGAAATTTTGGTGGATTTGACTACCAAGCCTATCTGAAGACTCAGGGAATTTACCAGACTCTCAATATCAAAAAAATTCAGTCACTTCAAAAGGTTGGCAGTTGGGATATAGGTGAAAACCTGTCCAGTTTACGTCGAAAGGCTGTGGTTTGGATTAAGACGCACTTTCCAGATCCTATGCGAAATTACATGACAGGGCTTCTATTAGGAAATCTGGACACCGACTTTGAGGAGATGAATGAGCTTTATTCTAGTCTAGGAATTATCCACCTTTTTGCCTTGTCAGGCATGCAGGTAGGTTTTTTCATGGATGGATTTAAGAAACTTCTCTTGCGATTGGGTTTGACCCAAGAAAAGTTGAAATGGCTGACTTATCCCTTTTCCCTTATTTATGCAGGTCTGACAGGATTTTCAGCCTCGGTCATTCGCAGTCTTTTGCAAAAGTTACTGGCTCAACATGGTGTTAAGGGCTTAGATAATTTTGCCTTGACGGTGCTTGTCCTCTTTATCATCATGCCTAACTTTTTCTTGACAGCAGGAGGAGTCTTGTCCTGCGCTTATGCTTTTATCTTGACCATGACCAGCAAAGAAGGGGAGGGGCTTAAGGCTGTTGCTAGAGAAAGTCTAGTCATTTCCTTGGGAATATTGCCCATTTTATCTTTCTATTTTGCAGAATTTCAGCCATTGTCCATCCTCTTGACCTTTGTCTTTTCCTTTCTATTTGACTTGGTCTTCTTACCGCTCTTGTCCATCTTATTTGCACTTTCCTTTCTCTATCCAGTCATTCAGCTGAATTTTATTTTTGAGTGGTTGGAGGGGATTATTCGCTTGGTATCGCAGGTGACAAGTAGACCTCTGGTCTTTGGACAACCCAATGCATGGCTTTTAATCTTATTGTTAATTTCCTTGGCTTTGGTCTATGATTTGAGGAAAAACATTAAAAGGCTAGCAGTGTTGACCTTATTGATTACAGGGCTCTTTCTTCTGACCAAGCATCCACTGGAAAATGAAATTACCATGCTAGATGTTGGGCAAGGGGAAAGTATTTTTCTACGGGATGTAACTGGTAAGACTATTCTCATAGATGTCGGTGGCAAGGCAGAATCTGATAAGAAAATTGAAAAATGGCAAGAAAAGACGACGACCAGCAATGCCCAGCGAACCTTGATACCCTATCTTAAAAGTCGAGGTGTAGCCAAGATTGACCAGCTGATTTTAACAAATACAGACAAGGAGCATGTTGGAGATTTGTTGGAGGTGACCAAGGCTTTTCATGTAGGAGAGATTTTAGTGTCAAAAGGCAGTCTGAAACAGAAGGAATTTGTAGCAGAACTACAGGCAACTCAAACCAAGGTGCGCAGTGTGACAACAGGAGAGAACTTGCCAATTTTTGGAAGTCAGTTAGAAGTCCTATCTCCAAGGAAAATGGGAGATGGAGGTTATGATGATTCCCTGGTTCTGTATGGAAAATTTTTGGATAAGCACTTTCTCTTCACGGGAAATTTGGAGGAGAAAGGTGAGAAGGACTTGCTGAAGCATTATCCTGACCTAGAAGTGGATGTCTTGAAAGCTGGTCAACATGGTAATAAAAAATCATCAAGTTCAGCCTTTCTAGAAAAATTCAAACCAGAGATGACTCTCATCTCAGTTGGAAAGAACAATCGAACCAAACTCCCCCATCAAGAAACCCTGACCCGACTGGAAGCTATAAATAGCAAAGTATATCGAACTGACCAGCAAGGAGCTATACGCTTTAAAGGGTGGAATAGTTGGAAAATAGAAAGCGTTCGATGGGAAGGATAAATACTATATATTAGTAAAATAAACTAAAAATCTGTTGCATAATAATGATAAAAACGATATACTGAAAACGTATTCAACGTTAATGATATAAAACCATTAAAAATTAGTAAAAACCGTTTAATTAGTTAGTTTATGATCTATTGGTCTTTTTCAGTCTAGTGTATCTGCTGTGATAGTGACTAAAAGTTATAGGTATGATTGGAATACCTACTATAAGTCTAGTATGAATTGCCAGAGATATAACTATATTAATTCCCTGTTATGGTATCGTTATGACAGCTATTCAGAGTATAAAGTTGGTTCTGGTTTGAATTACAATCGTTATGAGGTACTAAACTACTACAGCGGAAGCTATTAATCCAAAAAGGAGGGCTAGATATGTTGCAACTTACTCATGTGACCTTAAAAACGCGACAAGTCATCTTACAAGATGTTGATTTTACATTTGAAAAGGGTAGAATTTATGGTATTCTTGCTATCAATGGTTCTGGAAAGACGACACTTTTCCGCGCTATTAGCAATTTAATTCCTATAAGTAGTGGAAATATCGCAGTCTCTCCTTCTTTGTTTTATTATGAGAGTATTGAATGGCTGGATGAAAACTTAAGTGGGATGGACTACCTTCGTCTTATCAAAAACATCTGGAAGTCAGGGCTGAACTTGGGGGATGAAATTGATTACTGGGAAATGTCGGACTATATCAGTCTTCCCATTCGCAAGTATTCCTTAGGCATGAAGCAACGCTTGGTGATTGCCATGTATTTCCTCAGTCAGGCCAAATGCTGGCTTATGGATGAGATTACAAATGGCTTAGATGAGTATTATCGACAGAAGTTTTTTGATAGGCTAGCACAAATCGATAGACAAGAACAACTGGTTCTTTTAAGTTCCCACTATAAGGAAGAGTTGGTTGATGTCTGTGATAGAGTAGTAACAATTCATCAGGGGCAGATAGAAGAGGTTTAGTTTATGAAAGATGTTGGTCTATTTTTATTAAAAAAAGTTTTCAAAAGTCGCTTAAACTGGATTATCTTAGCTTTATTTGTATCTGGACTCGGTGTTACCTTTTATTTAAATAGTCGGACTGCAAACTCACACAGCTTGGAGAGCGAGTTGGAAACCAGTCTTGTAAAAGATGAGAGAATCATCAATGAATATGAAGAGAAACTCTCCCAAATATCTGATACCAGCTCGGAGGAATACCAGATTGCTAAAAATAATTTAGACGGGCAAAAAAATCTTTCGACTCAAAAGACAGAAATTCTGACTTTATTAAAAGAAGGGCGATGGAAAGAAGCCTACTATTTGCAGTGGCAAGATGTAGAGAAGAATTATGAATTTGTATCAAATGACCCGAACTCTAACTCTGAATTAAAAATGGGGGTTGACCGCGAACGGAAGATTTACCAAGCCCTGTATCCCTTGAACATAAAAGCACATACTTTGGAGTTTCCGACCCACGGAATTGATCAGATTGTCTGGATTTTAGAGGCTATCATCCCAACCTTGTTTGTAGTTGCTATTATTTTTATGCTAACACAACTTTTTGCAGAAAGATATCAAAATCATCTGGACACAGCTCAGTTATATCCTTTTTCAAAAGTGACATTTGCCATGTCCTCTCTTGGAGTTGGGGTGAGCTATGTAACGGTGCTGTTTATTGGAATCTGTGGTTTTTCTTTCCTAGTGGGAAGCCTGATAAGTGGTTTTGGACAGTTAGATTATCCCTACCCGATATATAGCTTAACGAATCAAGAGATAACTATTGGAAAGATACAAGATGTATTATTTCCTGGCTTGTTATTAGCTTTCTTATCCTTTATCGTCATTGTGGAAGTCGTCTACTTGATTGCTTACTTTTTCAAGCAAAAAATGCCTGTCCTCTTTCTGTCACTTATTGGGATTGTTGGCTTATTGTTTGGTATCCAAACAATTCAGCCTCTTCAAAGGATTGCACATCTGATTCCCTTTACTTACTTGCGTTCAGTGGAGATTTTGTCTGGAAGATTACCTAAACAAATTGATAATGTCAATCTGAATTGGAGCATGGGGATGGTCTTACTTCCTTGCCTGATTATCCTTTTGTTAGTGGGGATTCTATTTATCGAAAGATGGGGAAGTTCACAGAAAAAAGAAGTTTTTAATAGATCCTAGCTTTCCTATAGGGAAAATAAGTAAAAACTAACATAGAGAGGGAATCACCTTGGTTCTCTCTTTTTGATGCGGAAACCAAGACAAAATACAAACACAAACTTTTCAAAAAAATAACTTTTTATCTTGACAAGGGCTAGAAAACTTGGTATTATATAAAAGTTGAGAAAAGCAGAAGTGAGAGCTTCTCGCCTTGTGACATTAAGTTGCCTGGCCCTACGGATGAAAAGTTTCTAAGAAACGCTATCATAACGTGCGGGCTTGTATATTTACGAGTCCGCTATTGTTTTTCTCTAATAAAACAAAAGAGGTGAAAACCATAGCAAAGCAAGACTTATTCATCAATGATGAGATTCGTGTACGTGAAGTTCGCTTGATTGGTCTTGAAGGAGAACAGCTAGGCATCAAGCCACTCAGTGAAGCGCAAGCTTTGGCTGATAACGCTAATGTTGACCTAGTATTGATTCAACCCCAAGCCAAACCGCCTGTTGCAAAAATTATGGACTACGGTAAGTTCAAATTTGAGTACCAGAAGAAGCAAAAAGAACAACGTAAAAAACAAAGTGTTGTTACTGTGAAAGAAGTTCGTCTAAGTCCAACGATTGACAAGGGTGACTTTGATACAAAACTTCGCAATGCACGTAAATTCCTTGAAAAAGGAAATAAAGTTAAGGTATCTATTCGCTTTAAGGGTCGTATGATTACCCATAAAGAGATTGGTGCAAAAGTTTTAGCCGAGTTTGCTGAAGCAACTCAAGATATTGCAATCATCGAACAACGTGCTAAAATGGATGGACGTCAAATGTTCATGCAATTGGCGCCAGCGACTGACAAAAAATAATTGTCAGAAAGTTAAATAAAGGAGAAAAAATCATGCCAAAACAAAAAACACACCGCGCATCAGCTAAACGTTTCAAACGTACAGGTTCTGGTGGACTTAAACGTTTCCGTGCTTACACTTCTCACCGTTTCCACGGAAAAACTAAGAAACAACGTCGTCATCTTCGTAAAGCATCTATGGTGCATTCAGGAGACTACAAACGTATCAAAGCAATGCTTACTCGCTTGAAATAATAGCTTGACTGTAAGTAAACAATTCTAGGAAATATTTGGAGGAAATAAAACATGGCACGTGTTAAAGGTGGCGTTGTATCACGCAAACGTCGTAAACGTATTCTTAAATTAGCAAAAGGTTACTATGGAGCTAAACACATCTTGTTCCGTACTGCAAAAGAACAAGTAATGAACTCTTACTACTATGCATACCGTGACCGTCGTCAGAAAAAACGTGACTTCCGCAAATTGTGGATCACTCGTATCAACGCGGCAGCTCGTATGAACGGACTTTCATACTCACAATTGATGCATGGTTTGAAATTGGCTGAGATCGAAGTTAACCGTAAAATGCTTGCTGACTTGGCTGTTAACGATGCAGCAGCTTTCACAGCTCTTGCAGATGCAGCTAAAGCAAAACTTGGTAAATAATAACAGATAGGACTGGAACAGGATTGTCCCAGTCTTTTTAAAAATAAAGGAGAAAAAAATGGCTTCAAAAATGCTACACACTTGCTTGCGAGTAGAAAATCTTGAAAAATCAATCGCATTTTATCAAGATGCTTTTGGTTTCAAAGAATTGCGTCGCAGAGATTTTCCAGACCATGCCTTCACAATTGTCTATCTAGGACTTGAGGGTGACGACTATGAGTTGGAGTTGACTTATAACTACGATCATGGTCCTTATGTGGTTGGAGATGGGTTTGCCCATATCGCCCTCAGTACACCTGATCTTGAAGCTCTTCATCAAGAGCACAGTGCCAAAGGCTATGAAGTGACTGAGCCAAATGGTCTACCAGGAACTGCACCTAACTATTACTTTGTCAAAGACCCTGATGGCTACAAGGTCGAAGTCATTCGTGAAAAATAATCTCGTGAAGTCAAGTAGAATGTTCGTTTTCTACTTGACTTTTTTTATCTGAAAGAGTATACTAGTAAAAATTTAACCTTTAAGGGGAGTCCAGAGAGACTCACAAGGTGTCAGATAAAAGAATAGTGCAATTTTCTAGAGGAGACTTTTTGAGTGTGCTCTCTTGTCTTGTACGATTTTAACTGAGGCCTTGCACTAGCAAGGTCTTTTCTTTGTCTGGTCCCCTTAAAATTTAAGGAGGAAAAGTCATGAATCCCACATGTAAGAAACGTTTGGGTGCAATTCGTTTAGAAACCATGAAGGTGGTAGCACAGGAGGAAATCGCACCAGCAATCTTTGAATTAGTCCTAGAAGGGGAGATGGTCGAAGCCATGCGAGCAGGTCAATTTCTTCATCTACGTGTACCTGATGATGCCCATCTCTTGCGTCGCCCTATTTCAATTTCGTCTATCGACAAGGTAAACAAGCAGTGCCATCTCATTTATCGGATTGAAGGGGCTGGGACAGCTATTTTCTCAACCTTAAGTCAGGGAGATACTCTTGATGTGATGGGTCCTCAGGGAAATGGTTTTGACTTGTCTGACCTAGATGAGAAGAGCCAGGTTCTCTTAGTTGGAGGGGGGATCGGTGTTCCACCCTTGCTTGAGGTGGCCAAGGAATTGTATGGACGTGGAGTGAAAGTAGTGACTGTCCTCGGTTTTGCCAACAAGGATGCTGTTATTTTAGAGACGGAATTGGCCCAATATGGTCAGGTCTTTGTAACGACAGATGATGGTTCTTATGGCATTAAGGGGAATGTTTCTGTTGCCATCAATGATTTAGATAGTCAGTTTGATGCTGTTTACTCATGTGGGGCGCCTGGAATGATGAAGTATATCAATCAAACCTTTTATGACCACCCAAGAGCCTATCTATCTCTGGAATCTCGTATGGCTTGTGGGATGGGGGCTTGCTATGCCTGCGTCCTAAAAGTGCCAGAAAGCGAGACGGTCAGCCAACGCGTCTGTGAAGATGGCCCTGTTTTCCGCACAGGAACAGTTGTATTATAAGGAGAAAATCATGACTACAAATCGTTTACAAGTTTCTCTACCTGGATTGGACTTAAAAAATCCGATCATTCCAGCATCAGGATGTTTTGGTTTTGGTCAAGAGTATGCCAAGTACTATGATTTAGACCTTTTAGGTTCTATTATGATCAAGGCGACAACCCTTGAACCACGCTTTGGAAATCCAACTCCAAGGGTGGCAGAGACGCCTGCTGGTATGCTCAATGCAATTGGCTTGCAAAATCCTGGTTTGGAAGTTGTTTTGGCCGAAAAGCTTCCTTGGCTGGAAAGAGAATATCCAAATCTTCCCATCATTGCCAATGTAGCTGGTTTTTCAAAACAAGAGTATGAAGCTGTTTCTCGAGGAATTTCAAAGGCAACTAATGTAAAGGCTATCGAGCTCAATATTTCTTGCCCCAACGTAGATCACTGTAATCATGGACTCTTGATTGGTCAAGATCCAGATTTAGCTTATGATGTGGTGAAAGCAGCTGTGGAAGCCTCTGATGTACCAGTTTATGTCAAACTAACTCCTAGTGTGACCGATATCGTTACTGTCGCAAAGGCAGCAGAGGATGCAGGAGCAAGTGGCTTAACTATGATTAATACTCTGGTTGGCATGCGCTTTGACCTAAAAACTAGAAAACCAATCTTGGCTAATGGAACAGGTGGGATGTCTGGTCCAGCAGTTTTTCCAGTAGCCCTCAAACTCATCCGTCAAGTAGCCCAAACAACAGACCTGTCTATCATTGGAATGGGAGGAGTGGATTCGGCTGAAGCTGCGCTAGAAATGTATCTGGCTGGGGCATCTGCCATCGGAGTTGGAACAGCCAACTTTACCAATCCCTATGCCTGTCCTGATATTATTGAAAATCTGCCAAAAGTCATGGACAAATACGGCATTAGCAGTCTAGAAAATCTACGAAAGGAAGTAAAAGAGTCTCTGATGTAAACTGTAATCAATCTGTTCTTGATTGTTTTCAGATTGTTAAGGAAGTATGTTAAAAATCCTGATTTCAAGTAAAATCAGGATTTTTTCATGGATGCGATTTTTTCTGGGTCTGGTGTGACACGGAGGGTCTTTTGTCCTGTATAGGTGACAAATCCTGGTTTTCCACCAGTTGGTTTGTTGAGTTTTTTGACCTCAATCATATCCACTTGAACCAGATTTGACAGGCGACCTTGAGAGAAGTAGGCGGCCAACTCTGCTGCGTCTGTCTTGACTTCATCAGATGGGTCAAGATTGCCTGAGATGACAACATGGCTTCCAGGAATGTCCTTGGCATGGAACCAAAGTTCTTCCTTGCGAGCCATTTTAAAGGTTAGTTCTTCATTTTGCAGGTTATTGCGTCCGACATAGATGATGGTTTTGCCATCACTAGCTAGATACTGTTCTGGTTTTTTACGTTTCTGGATTTTTTCTCGCTGTCTTCTGCGGATAAAACCTGTTTGGATCAATTCTTCACGGATTTCAGCGATTTCTTCTAGTCCAGCTTGGTTTAGGACGGTCTCCACACTTTCCAGATAGAGAATGGTTGCCTTGGTTTCTTCAATCAGATCAGTCAAGTATTTGACAGCTTCTTTTAGTTTCTGATAACGTTTAAAATAGCGTTGGGCATTCTGGTTGGGAGTCAAGGCCTTATCAAGCGCAATGGTGATAGGTTGGTTGGTGTAGTAGTTGTCTAGGATAACCTGGTCTTGGTCGTTAGGCACTTGATGGAGGAAGGTTGTCAGCAATTCTCCTTTTTGGCGAAATTCTTCAGCATTGTCTGTCGCTAGTAACTCTTTTTCTTGTTTTTTCAGCTTATGTCGGTTTTTCTGAAGTTCATTTTCAACACGGCGAATGAGTTCACTGGCTTGCTGTTTGACGCGGTCACGTTCAGCCTTATCATTATAGTAGGTGTCCAACAAATCAGAAAGACTGGCAAATGGCTCTCCCACTTGATTTGCAAAAGGAACTGGACTGAAGGAAGTCTCAGTCAAGCAAGGATTGGTTTCTTGATTGAAAAAGGTACGGAAAGTGGATAGTTTATCACTAACCAGAATGTTTTCCAATTCATTTGCCGTATCACGTCCCAGACCTTGAAAAAGGTTTTGAAGGTTTTTAGCTGTGGTTTCTTGTGTTTGTAGGATTTCAAAGAGTTTTTCATCCTTGATAGTAAAAGGATTGAGAGATTCCGTACTTGGTGGAGCGATGTAGGTCGATCCAGGAAGCAAGGTGCGGTAACTATTTTGTGAAAAACCGACGTGTTTAATGACTTCGAGGATTTTATGGCTACTTTTATCGACTAGTAGAATATTGCTGTGTTTACCCATGATTTCGATAATCAAGGTAGCCTGAATATGGTCTCCAATCTCGTTTTTATTGGAAACGGTGATTTCCACAATACGGTCATTTTCCACTTGCTCAATCGACTCAATCAGGGCACCCTGTAAATACTTTCTCAAAACCATAATAAAGGTAGAGGGTTGGGCTGGATTTTCAAAAGTCGTTTGGGTCAGCTGAATGCGTCCAAAAACTGGATGGGCAGAAAGGAGCAGGCGATGGCTTTGGCGATTGCTACGGATTTGCAAGACCAACTCTTGTTCAAAAGGTTGATTGATTTTCTGGATGCGACCGTTCACTAACTCTCTTCGTAATTCCTCAACCATGTGGTGTAAAAAAAATCCGTCAAATGACATAGTTCTCTCCTTGTGATTGTATTCCATAGTATTATATCAAAAAGGTAGAATAAAATCATGGAAATGTGGTATAATAAAGCCAAGTAAAGAGAAACGAGAAGCACATGTATATTGAAATGGTAGATGAAACTGGTCAAGTTTCAAAAGAAATGTTGCAACAAACCCAAGAAATTTTGGAATTTGCAGCCCAAAAATTGGGAAAAGAAGACAAGGAGATGGCAGTTACCTTTGTGACCAATGAGCGTAGTCATGAACTCAATCTGGAGTACCGTGACACAGACCGTCCGACAGATGTCATCAGCCTTGAGTATAAACCAGAATTGGAAATTGCCTTTGACGAAGAGGATTTACTTGAAAATCCTGAATTGGCAGAGATGATGTCTGAGTTTGATGCCTATATTGGGGAACTTTTCATCTCTATCGATAAGGCTCATGAGCAGGCTGAGGAATACGGTCACAGCTTTGAGCGTGAGATGGGCTTCTTGGCAGTACACGGCTTTTTACATATCAACGGCTATGATCACTACACTCCGGAAGAAGAAGCGGAGATGTTCGGTTTACAAGAAGAAATTTTGACAGCCTATGGACTCACAAGACAATAAAAGAAAATGGAAAAATCGTGACCTGATATCCAGTTTAGAATTTGCCTTCACAGGGATTTTTACTGCTATTAAAGAAGAACGCAATATGCGAAAACATGCAGTGACGGCTCTAGTAGTCATCCTTGCAGGTTTTGTTTTTCAGGTGTCACGAATCGAATGGCTCTTTCTCCTATTAAGCATTTTCTTGGTAGTAGCCTTTGAAATTATTAACTCTGCTATCGAAAATGTGGTGGATTTGGCCAGTCACTATCACTTTTCCATGCTGGCTAAAAATGCCAAGGATATGGCAGCTGGCGCGGTACTAGTGGCCTCTCTTTTCGCAGCCTTAACAGGCGCATTGATTTTTCTCCCACGAATCTGGGATCTAATATTTTAAAAAGATAAGAGGAAATTATGACATTTAAATCAGGCTTTGTAGCCATTTTAGGACGTCCCAATGTTGGGAAGTCAACCTTTTTGAATCACGTTATGGGGCAAAAGATTGCCATTATGAGTGATAAGGCGCAGACAACGCGCAATAAAATCATGGGAATTTATACAACCGATAAGGAGCAGATTGTCTTTATCGACACTCCAGGGATTCACAAGCCTAAGACAGCTCTTGGAGATTTCATGGTTGAGTCTGCCTACAGCACCCTTCGTGAAGTGGATACTGTACTCTTCATGGTGCCTGCTGATGAAGCGCGTGGTAAGGGAGATGACATGATTATTGAGCGTCTCAAGGCGGCCAAGGTCCCTGTGATTCTGGTGGTGAATAAGATCGATAAGGTTCACCCGGACCAACTTTTATCTCAGATTGATGATTTTCGTAATCAAATGGACTTTAAGGAGATTGTACCCATCTCAGCCCTTCAGGGGAATAATGTCTCTCGTTTAGTCGATATTCTCAGTGAAAACCTTGAGGAAGGTTTCCAGTATTTCCCATCAGATCAAATCACAGACCACCCAGAGCGATTCTTGGTATCCGAAATGATTCGTGAGAAAGTATTGCACCTAACTCGTGAAGAGATCCCTCACTCAGTTGCAGTAGTGGTAGATTCGATGAAGCGAGATGAGGAAACTGATAAAGTTCATATTCGAGCAACTATCATGGTCGAGCGCGATAGTCAGAAAGGGATTGTCATCGGTAAAGGTGGCGCCATGCTCAAGAAAATTGGGACCATGGCCCGTCGTGATATCGAGCTCATGCTAGGGGACAAGGTCTTTCTAGAAACTTGGGTCAAGGTTAAGAAAAACTGGCGAGATAAAAAGCTAGACTTGGCTGACTTTGGCTATAACGAAAAAGAATACTAAGAAGAGGTGGGCAGTAGCCTGCTTCTTGTTTTTGGAGAGAGAGGAGCTATGCCTGAATTACCTGAGGTTGAAACGGTTCGTCGTGGCTTAGAAAAATTGATTCTGGGTAAGAAGATTTCGAGTATAGAAATTCGTTATCCCAAGATGATTAAAACGAACTTGGACGAGTTTCAAAAGGAAGTGCCTGGTCAGATTGTTGAGTCAATGGGACGTCGTGGTAAATATTTACTTTTCTACCTGACAGACAAGGTCTTGATTTCTCATTTGCGGATGGAGGGAAAGTATTTTTACTATCCGAACCAGGTTCCTGAACGCAAGCATGCCCATGTTTTTTTCCAGTTTGAGGATGGAGGAACGCTTGTTTATGAGGATGTCCGAAAGTTTGGAACTATGGAGTTGCTTGCTCCTGAACTTTTAGAAGCTTACTTTCTATCTAAAAAGTTGGGTCCAGAACCTAAAGAACAGGACTTTGACTTAGAAATTTTTATAGATTCCTTGAAGAAATCTAAGAAACCTATCAAAACGCATCTTCTCGACCAGACATTGGTAGCTGGACTTGGCAATATCTATGTGGATGAGGTTCTCTGGCGAGCTCAGGTTCATCCGGCTAGACCTTCACAGACTTTGACAACAGAAGAAGCGACTGCCATTCATGACCAGACTATTGCTGTTTTGGGTCAGGCTGTTGAAAAAGGTGGCTCAACCATTCGGACTTATACCAATGCCTTTGGGGAAGATGGAACCATGCAGGACTTTCATCAAGTTTATGACAAGGCAGGTCAAGCTTGTTCGCGTTGTGGCACTGTGATTGAAAAAATCCAACTAGGCGGACGTGGAACTCACTTTTGTCCTCAGTGCCAAAGGAGGGGCTGATGGGAAAAATCATCGGAATCACTGGGGGAATTGCCTCTGGTAAGTCAACCGTGACAAATTTTCTAAGAAAGCAAGGCTTTCAAGTAGTGGATGCCGACGCAGTCGTCCACCAACTACAAAAACCTGCTGGTCGTCTGTTCCAGGCTCTAGTCCAGCACTTTGGGCAAGAAATCATCCTTGAAAATGGAGAACTCAATCGCCCTCTCCTAGCTAGTCTCATCTTTTCAAATCTTGAAGAGCAAGAATGGTCGAAGCAAATCCAAGGGGAGATTATCCGTGAGGAACTGGCTACTTTGAGAGATAAGTTATCTCAGACTGAGGGCCTATTTTTCATGGATATTCCTCTACTTTTTGAGCAGGACTATATCTCTTGGTTTGATGAGATCTGGTTGGTCTATGTGGATCGAGATATCCAAGTAGAACGCTTAATGAAAAGGGATCAGCTATCCAAGGATGGAGCCGAATCTCGTCTGGCCTCTCAGTGGCCCTTAGAAGAAAAGAAAAAATTGGCTAGTTATGTTCTAGACAACAATGGAAATCAGGACAAGCTTCTAACTCAAGTGCTTTCTCTACTTGACGGAGGTAAGCAAGATGACAGAGATTAACTGGAAAGATAATCTGCGCATTGCTTGGTTTGGTAATTTTCTGACAGGAGCCAGTATTTCCTTGGTTGTGCCTTTTATGCCTATTTTTGTGGAAAATCTGGGTGTAGGGAGTGATCAAGCTGCTTTTTATGCAGGTTTAGCTATTTCTGTCTCTGCCATTTCTGCGGCACTTTTCTCTCCTATCTGGGGCATCCTTGCTGACAAATACGGTCGAAAACCCATGATGATTCGGGCTGGGATGGCCATGACCATTACTATGGGAGGCTTGGCCTTTGTGCCAAATATCTATTGGTTAATCTTTCTTCGTTTACTGAATGGTGTATTTGCGGGTTTTGTTCCCAATGCAACGGCCTTGATAGCCAGTCAGGTTCCAAAGGAGAAATCAGGAACTGCCTTAGGTACTTTGTCTACAGGCGTAGTTGCAGGTACTCTAACTGGTCCCTTTATCGGGGGATTTATTGCAGAATTATTTGGCATTCGTACTGTTTTCTTACTAGTTGGTAGTTTTCTATTCTTAGCTGCTGTTTTAACTATTTGCTTTATCAAGGAAGATTTTCAACCAGTAGCCAAGGAAAAGGCCATCCCAACAAAGGAATTATTTACATCAGTTAAATATCCCTATCTCTTGGTCAACCTCTTTCTGACCAGTTTTGTCATCCAATTTTCAGCCCAATCAATCGGCCCTATCTTAGCTCTTTATGTACGCGACTTAGGCCAGACAGAGAATCTTCTTTTTGTCTCTGGTTTGATTGTGTCCAGTATGGGCTTTTCCAGTATGATGAGTGCAGGAGTTATGGGAAAGCTAGGTGACAAGGTGGGCAACCATCGCCTCTTGGTTGTCGCCCAGTTTTATTCAGTCATCATCTATCTCCTCTGTGCCAATGCCTCTAGCCCCCTTCAACTAGGACTTTATCGTTTCCTCTTTGGACTGGGAACCGGTGCCTTGATTCCCGGGGTTAATGCCCTACTCAGCAAAATGACTCCCAAAGCCGGCATTTCGAGGGTCTTTGCCTTCAATCAGGTATTCTTTTATCTGGGAGGCGTCGTTGGTCCCATGGCAGGTTCTGCAGTAGCAGGTCAATTTGGCTACCATGCAGTATTTTATGCGACAAGCCTTTGTGTTGCCTTTAGTTGTCTCTTTAACCTTCTTCAATTTCGAACATTATTAAAAGTAAAGGAAATCTAGTGCGAGTAAAAATTAATCTCAAATGCTCCTCTTGTGGCAGTATCAATTACCTAACCAGTAAAAACTCAAAAACCCATCCAGACAAGATTGAGGTTTTAAAGTATTGTCCCAAGGAAAGAAAAGTAACCCTACATCTTGAATCTAAGTAGATTTTATGGTAAAATAATAGGGATTTTAAGGAGTTTGATATGTATAACCTATTATTAACCATTTTATTAGTATTATCTGTTGTGATTGTGATTGCGATTTTCATGCAACCAACCAAAAACCAATCCAGCAATGTATTTGATGCCAGCTCAGGTGATTTGTTTGAACGCAGTAAAGCACGCGGTTTTGAAGCTGTAATGCAGCGTTTGACAGGGATTTTAGTCTTTTTCTGGCTAGCCATTGCCTTAGCATTGACGGTATTATCAAGTAGATAAGAAAATAATGGGCAGGACTAGGTCTTTGCCTCTTTTTATTTTTAAAAGATATTTGAGAAGGTTTTACAGTAAAAGAAAATAAAAAATCTAGAAAGAAAATATGAAAGATAGAATAAAAGAATATTTACAAGACAAGGGAAAGGTGACTGTCAATGACTTGGCTCAGGCTTTGGGAAAAGACGGTTCCAAGGATTTTCGTGAGTTGATTAAAACCTTGTCCCTAATGGAAAGAAAGCACCAGATTCGCTTTGAAGAAGATGGAAGTCTGACCTTGGAAGCCAAGAAAAAACATGAGATTACTCTCAAGGGGATTTTTCATGCCCATAAAAATGGCTTTGGCTTTGTCAGTCTTGAAGGCGAGGAGGACGACCTTTTTGTAGGAAAAAACGATGTTAACTACGCTATTGATGGCGATACCGTTGAGGTCGTCATCAAGAAAGTGGCTGACCGTAATAAAGGAACAGCAGCAGAAGCCAAAATTATTGATATCTTAGAGCACAGCCTAACAAATGTTGTCGGTCAGATCGTTCTGGATCAGGAAAAGCCTAAGTATGCTGGCTACATCCGTTCGAAAAATCAGAAAATCAACCAACCCATCTATGTTAAGAAACCAGCCCTTAAACTAGAGGGAACCGAAGTTCTCAAGGTCTTTATCGATAAATACCCAAGCAAGAAACATGATTTCTTTGTCGCTAGTGTCCTCGATGTGGTGGGACACTCAACGGATGTCGGAATTGATGTTCTTGAGGTTTTGGAGTCTATGGACATTGTCTCAGAATTTCCAGAGGCTGTTGTTAAGGAAGCAGAAAGTGTGCCTGATATTCCATCTCAAAAGGATATGGAAGGCCGTCTGGACCTGAGAGATGAGATTACTTTTACCATTGACGGTGCTGACGCCAAGGACTTGGACGATGCGGTGCATATCAAGGCATTGAAAAATAGCAATCTGGAACTCGGAGTTCATATAGCAGATGTTTCTTACTATGTAACTGAGGGGTCTGCTCTTGATAAGGAAGCCCTTAACCGCGCAACTTCTGTCTATGTGACAGATCGTGTGGTCCCAATGCTTCCGGAACGATTGTCAAATGGCATCTGCTCTCTCAATCCTCAAGTTGACCGCCTGACCCAGTCTGCCATTATGGAGATTGATAAACATGGTCGTGTAGTCAACTACACCATCACACAAACGGTAATCAAGACTAGTTTCCGTATGACTTATAGCGATGTCAATGACATCTTAGCAGGTGACGAGGAAAAGAGAAAAGAATATCAGAAAATTGTTCCAAGTATCGAACTCATGGCTAAGCTCCATGAGACTCTAGAAAACATGCGTGTGAAACGTGGAGCCCTCAATTTCGATACCAACGAAGCGAAGATTTTAGTGGATAAACAGGGTAAGCCTGTTGATATCGTGCTTCGTCAGCGTGGAGTTGCGGAGCGTATGATTGAGTCCTTTATGTTGATGGCCAATGAAACAGTTGCGGAACATTTTAGCAAGCTGGACCTACCTTTTATCTATCGTATTCATGAGGAACCTAAGGCTGAAAAGGTTCAGAAGTTTATTGACTATGCTTCGAGCTTTGGCTTGCGCATTTATGGGACCGCAAGTGAGATTAGCCAGGAGGCCCTCCAAGACATCATGCGTACTGTTGAGGGAGAACCTTATGCGGATGTATTGTCCATGATGCTTCTTCGCTCCATGCAACAGGCTCGCTATTCGGAGCATAATCACGGCCACTATGGACTAGCGGCTGACTACTATACTCACTTTACTAGCCCGATTCGACGTTATCCAGACCTTCTTGTTCACCGTATGATTCGGGACTACGGCCGTTCTAAGGCAATAGCAGAGCATTTTGAGCAAGTAATTCCAGAGATTGCGACCCAGTCTTCCAACCGTGAACGTCGTGCCATTGAGGCTGAACGTGAAGTCGAAGCAATGAAAAAGGCTGAATACATGGAAGCATACGTGGGAGAAGAATATGATGCGGTTGTATCAAGTATTGTCAAGTTCGGTCTCTTTGTTGAATTGCCAAATACGGTTGAAGGTTTGATTCACATCACAAATCTTCCTGAATTTTATCATTTCAATGAGCGTGATTTGACTCTTCGTGGAGAGAAATCAGGAACAACCTTCCGTGTAGGTCAACAGATTCGTATTCGAGTTGAAAGAGCCGACAAGATGACGGGTGAAATTGACTTCTCTTATATCCCTAGTGAGTTTGATGTCATTGAAAAAGGCTTAAAACAGTCTAATCGTAGTGACAGAGGGCGTGGTTCAAGTCGTCGTCTAGATAAGAAGGAAGACAAGAGAAAATCAGGACGTTCAAATGATAAGCGCAAGCATTCACAAAAAGACAAGAAGAAAAAAGGAAAGAAACCTTTTTATAAGGAAGTAGCTAAGAAAGGAGCCAAGCATGGCAAAGGGCGAGGGAAAGGTCGTCGCACAAAATAAAAAGGCGCGCCACGACTATACAATCGTAGATACGCTAGAGGCAGGGATGGTCCTGACTGGAACTGAAATCAAGAGTGTACGAGCTGCTCGAATCAATCTCAAGGACGGCTTTGCCCAAGTGAAAAATGGTGAGGTTTGGTTGAGCAATGTTCATATCGCTCCTTACGAAGAGGGCAATATCTGGAATCAAGAACCAGAACGTCGTCGCAAACTCCTGCTCCATAAGAAACAAATCCATAAGTTGGAACAAGAGACTAAAGGAACAGGAATGACCCTGGTTCCCCTTAAAGTCTATATCAAAGATGGCTATGCCAAGCTTCTTTTAGGACTTGCCAAAGGGAAACATGACTATGACAAAAGGGAGTCTATCAAGCGACGTGAGCAGAATCGCGATATTGCGCGCGTGATGAAAGCAGTCAACCAACGATAAAAAGAGGAATGAAGATGGAAAAACTAGTTGCCTATAAACGCATGCCTTTGTGGTCTAAAGAGACCATGCCAGAGGCAGTTCAGCAAAAGCACAATACCAAGGTGGGTACTTGGGGCAAGATTACTGTTTTAAAAGGAACTCTCAAGTTTATTGAATTGACAGAGGATGGTGAGGTTATAGCTGAACACCTCTTTGAAGCAGGAGCTGACAATCCCATGGCGCAACCACAAGCTTGGCACCGAGTGGAGGCTGTAACAGACGATGTAGAATGGTACTTGGAATTTTATTGTAAACCTGAGGATTATTTCCCTAAAAAATACAATACCAATCCTGTTCATTCAGAGGTGCTAGAGGCTATGCAGACAGTAAAACCCGGGAAAGCCTTGGATTTGGGCTGTGGTCAGGGGCGTAATGCACTCTTTCTAGCCCAGCAAGGTTTTGAAGTGACAGCCGTGGATCAAAATGAATTATCTCTTGAAATCTTACAAAGCATTGTGGAGCAGGAAGATTTGGACATGCCTGTTGGTCTTTACGATATCAATTCAGCCAGTATTGGGCAAGCCTATGATTTTATCGTCTCGACGGTTGTTTTGATGTTTTTGCAAGCAGATCGCATTCCTGCAATTATCAAAAATATGCAGGAGAAAACCACTGTTGGTGGCTACAATCTTATCGTCTGCGCCATGGATACGGAGGATTATCCTTGTTCAGTGAACTTCCCATTCACCTTTAAAGAAGGGGAACTGGCTGACTATTACAAGGACTGGGAATTGCTTAAGTATAATGAAAATCCAGGCCATCTGCACCGTCGCGATGAGAATGGCAATCGTATTCAACTACGCTTTGCGACCATGTTAGCTAAAAAAATCAAATAAACATGAATAAAGATTAGGAATTTCCTGATCTTTTTTCTTTTTTACGAATAATATAGAAAAGGAGGGAATTCATGTTTGTTGCGAGAGATGCTAGCGGACAGTTGGTAAATGTGTTAGAGGATAGACTTGAGAAGCAAGACTACACCTGTCCAGCTTGTGGGGGTCAGCTCCGTTTGCGCCAAGGATCAAGTGTCCGGACCCATTTTGCCCATAAATCCTTAAAAGACTGTGAATATTCTTTTGAAAATGAAAGTCCAGAACACTTGGCAAATAAGGAAATCCTCTATCACTGGTTGAAAAGAGAGACAGAGGTGAAATTAGAGTACCCTCTTCCAGAGCTTAAACAGATTGCAGATGTATTTGTAAATGGGAATCTAGCTCTAGAAGTTCAGTGTAGCCCCTTGTCTCAAAATCTTCTTAAAGAGCGAAGTGAGGGCTATCGTAGTCAGGGTTACCAAGTGCTGTGGTTGCTGGGAGAAAAACTTTGGCTCAAGGATCGTTTGACTCGTCTGCAACAAGGTTTTCTTTATTTCAGTCAAAATATGGGCTTTTATGTTTGGGAAGTAGACAAGAAAAAACAGGTTTTAAGGCTGAAATATCTCATCCACCATGATCTCCGAGGTAAACTCCATTATCAGATTAAGGAATTTCCCTATGATCAAGATAGTCTACTGGAGATATTACGTCTTCCCTATAAGAAACAAAAAATATCTCATTTTACAGTTTCTGAGGATAAGGACATCTGTCGCTATATCCGGCAACAATTGTATTATCAAAATCCTTTTTGGATGAAAGAACAAGCAGAAGCCTATCAAAAGGGAGAGAATATCCTGACTTATGAGCTAAAAGCATGGTATCCCCAAATTAGACCACTAGTGGGCAAATTTTTCCAGATTGAACAAGACTTGAATAGCTATTATCAGCACTTTTATACCTATTATCAAGAAAATCCTCAAAATGATTGGCAAAAGCTTTATCCACCAGCCTTTTATCAGCAATATTTCTTGAAAAATATGGTAGAATAGAAAGGATGGAGGAATCTAATGGTATTACAAAGAAATGAAATAAATGAAAAAGATACATGGGATCTATCAACGATTTACCCAACTGACCAGGCTTGGGAAGAAGCCTTAAAAGATTTAACAGAACAACTGGAAACAGTAGCTCAGTATGAAGGTCATCTCTTGGATAGTGCGGATAGCCTACTCGAAATTACTGAAATTTCTCTTGAAATGGAACGCCAGATGGAGAAGCTTTACGTTTATGCTCATATGAAAAATGACCAGGACACACGTGAAGCCAAGTACCAAGAGTACTATGCTAAGGCCATGACACTCTACAGCCAGTTAGACCAAGCCTTTTCATTCTATGAACCTGAATTTATGGAGATTAGCGAAAAGCAGTATGCTGACTTTTTAGAAGCTCAACCAAAATTGCAGGTTTATCAACACTATTTTGACAAGCTTTTGCAAGGCAAGGAACATGTTCTTTCACAACGTGAAGAAGAATTATTGGCTGGAGCTGGAGAAATCTTTGGTTCGGCAAGTGAAACCTTCGCTATCTTGGACAATGCGGATATTGTGTTCCCTTATGTCCTTGACGATGATGGTAAGGAAGTTCAGCTATCTCACGGGACTTACACACGTTTGATGGAGTCTAAAAATCGTGAGGTTCGCCGTGGTGCTTATCAAGCTCTTTATGCGACTTATGAACAATTCCAACATACCTATGCCAAAACCTTGCAAACCAATGTTAAGGTGCAAAACTACCGTGCCAAAGTTCGCAACTATAAGAGTGCTCGTCATGCAGCCTTAGCAGCGAATTTTGTTCCAGAAAGTGTTTATGACAATTTGGTAGCAGCAGTTCGCAAGCATTTGCCACTATTGCATCGTTACCTTGAGCTTCGTTCAAAGATTTTGAGGATTTCAGACCTCAAGATGTACGATGTCTACACACCGCTTTCATCTGTTGAATATAGTTTTACCTACCAAGAAGCCTTGAAAAAAGCAGAAGATGCCTTGGCAGTATTGGGAGAGGATTACTTGAGCCGTGTTAAACGTGCCTTCAGCGAGCGTTGGATTGATGTTTACGAAAATCAAGGCAAGCGTTCAGGGGCCTATTCTGGTGGTTCTTACGATACTAATGCCTTTATGCTTCTTAACTGGCAGGACAATCTGGACAATCTCTTCACCCTTGTTCATGAAACAGGTCACAGCATGCATTCCAGCTATACTCGTGAGACTCAGCCTTATGTTTACGGAGATTACTCTATCTTCTTGGCTGAGATTGCATCAACTACCAATGAAAATATCTTGACGGAGAAATTATTGGAAGAAGTGGAAGACGACGCAACGCGCTTTGCTATTCTCAATAACTTCCTAGACGGTTTCCGTGGAACAGTTTTCCGCCAAACTCAATTTGCTGAGTTTGAACACGCGATTCACCAAGCGGATCAAAATGGGGAAGTCTTGACAAGCGATTTCCTAAATAAACTCTATGCAGACTTGAACCAAGAGTATTATGGTTTGGGTAAGGAAGACAATCCTGAAATCCAATACGAGTGGGCACGTATTCCACACTTCTACTATAACTATTATGTCTATCAATATTCAACAGGCTTTGCAGCAGCTTCAGCTCTGGCTGAAAAGATTGTCCATGGTAGTCAAGAAGACCGTGATCGCTATATCGACTACCTCAAGGCAGGTAAGTCTGACTATCCACTTAATGTCATGAGAAAAGCTGGTGTTGATATGGAGAAGGAAGACTATCTCAACGATGCCTTTGCAGTCTTTGAACGTCGTTTGAATGAGTTTGAAGCCCTTGTTGAAAAATTGGGATTGGCATAAGATGGTTGAATCATATAGTAAAAATGCCAACCATAACATGCGTCGCCCTGTCGTCAAGGAAGAAATTGTAGACTTGATGCGTCAGCGTCAAAAGCAAGTCACAGGATCTTTGAAAGAATTGGAAGACTTTGCCCGTAAGGAAAATATTCCCATCATTCCCCATGAAACGGTTGCTTATTTCCGTTTTCTCATGGAAACCATACAACCTAAAAACATTCTGGAAATAGGGACGGCTATCGGTTTTTCAGCCCTCTTGATGGCGGAACATGCGCCAAAGGCAAAGATTACAACCATTGACCGCAATCCAGAGATGATTGGATTTGCCAAGAAAAATTTCGCCCAGTTTGACAGTCGCAAGCAAATTACGCTCCTAGAAGGAGATGCGGTAGATGTCTTATCTACCTTGACAGAGTCCTATGATTTCGTCTTTATGGATTCAGCCAAGTCTAAATACATCGTCTTTCTGCCAGAAATCCTCAAACATTTGGAAGTCGGTGGTGTGGTTGTTTTGGATGATATTTTCCAAGGTGGTGATGTTGCTAAGGATATTATGGAAGTCCGTCGTGGTCAGCGAACTATTTACAGAGGACTTCAAAGACTATTTGATGCAACCTTAGACAATCCAGGACTCACCGCAACATTAGTACCTCTGGGGGACGGTATTCTCATGCTTCGTAAAAATGTAGCAGATGTTCAATTGCCTGACAGCGAATGATTTTCAGAAAAATTTAAGAAAATATAGTAAAATAGATAGGGTAACACTTATCTCAAAGGAGTAGACATGAAGAAAAAACTATTGGCAGGTGCCATTACACTATTATCAGTAGCAACTTTAGCAGCTTGTTCGAAAGGTTCAGAAGGAGCAGATCTTATTAGCATGAAAGGAGATGTCATCACAGAACATCAATTTTATGAGCAAGTGAAAAGCAATCCTTCAGCCCAACAAGTGTTGTTGAACCTGACCATCCAAAAAGTATTTGAGAAACAATACGGTTCAGAAGTAGATGACAAAGAAGTCAACGATACAATTGCTGAAGAAGAGAAACAATATGGTGAGAACTACCAACGTGTCTTGTCACAAGCAGGAATGACTCTTGAAACACGTAAAGCTCAAATTCGTACAAGTAAATTGGTTGAGTTGGCAGTTAAGAAAGCAGCAGAAGCTGAATTGACAGATGATGCTTATAAGAAGGCCTTTGACGAATACACTCCTGATGTGACTGCTCAAATTATCCGTTTGGACAATGAAGACAAAGCTAAAGAAATTCTTGAAAAAGCTAAAGCTAGTGATGCAGACTTTGCTCAATTAGCCAAAGATAATTCAACAGATGAGAAAACTAAAGCGAATGGTGGAGAAATCACTTTTGATTCTGCTTCAACAGAAGTACCAGAACAAGTTAAAAAAGCTGCTTTTGCTTTAGATGTAAACGGTGTTTCTGATGTGATTAGCGTTACTGGAACACAAGCCTACAGCAGTCAATATTACATTGTTAAACTGATTAAGAAAACAGAAAAATCATCTAATATTGACGATTACAAAGAAAAATTAAAAACTGTTATCTTAACTCAAAAACAAAACGACGCATCATTTGTTCAAAGTATTATCGGAAAAGAATTGCAAGCAGCCAATATCAAGGTTAAAGATCAAGCCTTCCAAAATATCTTCACTCAATACATCGGTGGTGGAGATTCAAGCACAAGCAGTTCTTCAAAAGAATAAAACAGAAAAGAGCCAAGTGCTCTTTTTCTTATGAGAAAATCTTCTATCTTAAGGGTAAGAGTTTTTTTCTTTCGGAAAAAATGGTATAATAGCAATCAAAACTAGAAAATAAACGGAATTTGGGAATAATTTCTTTTGTTCTCATTAGATTGGTGATACTATGAAGATTAGTAAGAGGCACCTATTAAACTATTCTATCCTAGTTCCTTACTTACTTTTATCTATTTTGGGCTTGATTGTAGTCTATTCTACAACCAGTGCCATTCTAATCGAAGAAGGTAAAAGTGCCCTGCAATTGGTTCGAAGTCAGGGAATGTTTTGGATATTTAGTTTAATATTGATTGCCTTGATATATAAGCTGAAACTGAATTTTTTAAGAAAAGAACGACTTTTATTTATTGTTATGTTTGTTGAGCTGATTCTCTTAGCTCTGGCTCGCTTAATTGGTACGCCAGTCAATGGAGCCTATGGTTGGATTTCAGTAGGACCTTTGACCATTCAGCCAGCTGAGTATTTGAAGATTATCATCGTCTGGTACTTGGCCCAACGTTTTTCAAAACAACAAGATGAAATTGGTATTTACGATTTCCAAGTTTTAACTCAAAATCAATGGATTCCTCGTGCTTTTAATGATTGGCGCTTTGTCCTCTTGGTAATGATAGGAAGTTTGGCTATCTTCCCAGATCTGGGGAATGCGACTATCCTAGCTCTGGTTGCCTTGATTATGTATACAGTTAGTGGGATTGCTCATCGTTGGTTTATAGCCTTTATCGGTGTATTGGTAGGAGTTTCAGCCCTATCCTTATCAGCTATTTCTATGATTGGGGTTGATAAGTTTTCAAAAGTTCCAGTATTTGGTTACGTTGCTAAGCGTTTCAGTGCCTACTTTAATCCCTTTGCTGATTTGGCAGGAGCAGGCCACCAACTTGCAAATTCCTACTTTGCCATGGTAAATGGTGGTTGGTTTGGTCTAGGATTAGGAAATTCAATCGAAAAACGTGGTTATTTACCAGAGGCTCATACAGACTTTGTATTTTCAATTGTCATTGAAGAGTTTGGATTTGTGGGAGCCAGCTTGATTTTAGCCCTTGTCTTTTTCCTGATTTTGCGGATTATCCTAGTCGGTATTCGTGCTAAGAATCCCTTTAATTCCATGATGGCGATTGGGGTTGGGGGGATGATGCTGGTACAGGTCTTTGTCAATATCGGTGGAATTTCGGGCATTATTCCTTCGACAGGAGTAACCTTCCCCTTCTTATCACAAGGAGGGAACAGTCTCCTAGTCTTGTCTGTAGCCATCGCCTTTGTCTTAAATATTGATGCAAGTGAAAAACGTGCCCAATTATATGAGGAGTTAGAAGCTCACTCATCAAACTATATGTAGAGTTGATAGTGGAAAGGATTACCTATGTCTCTTCAAAAATTAGAAAACTATAGTAATAAAGCTGTCGTGCAAGAAGAAGTATTGATTTTAACAGAATTGTTAGAAGATATCACTAAAAATATGCTTGCTCCAGAAACTTTTGAAAAAATCATGCAGTTGAAGGAATTATCAACTCAGGAAGATTATCAAGGCTTGAACCAATTGGTTACTAGCCTGACAAATGATGAAATGGCTTATATTTCACGCTATTTCTCTATCTTGCCTCTCTTGATTAATATTTCAGAAGACGTGGATTTGGCCTATGAAATCAACCACCAAAATAATATCGATCAAGATTATCTTGGTAAATTGTCAGCAACAATCAAAATGGTTGCAGAAAAAGAAAATGCGGTTGAAATTCTAGAACATTTGAATGTTGTTCCAGTTTTGACTGCCCATCCAACACAAGTGCAACGTAAGAGTATGCTGGATTTGACTAACCATATCCATACCCTCTTGCGTAAGTATCGTGATGTGAAATTAGGTTTGATTAATAAGGAAAAATGGCATAATGATCTCCGTCGTTACATCGAGATTATCATGCAGACAGATATGATTCGTGAAAAGAAATTGAAAGTTACCAATGAAATCACGAATGTTATGGAATACTACAATAGTTCATTCCTGAAAGCTGTTCCTCATTTGACTGCTGAGTACAAGCGTCTGGCTAAAAAATACGGCTTGGAGTTGAAACATCCAAAACCAATTACCATGGGCATGTGGATTGGTGGAGACCGTGATGGTAATCCTTTTGTTACAGCAGATACCTTGAAACAATCTGCTATGACCCAGTGTGAAGTCATCATGAACTACTATGATGAAAAGATTTACCAACTTTATCGTGAATTCTCTCTCTCAACTAGTATTGTCAATGTGAGCAAACAAGTCAGAGAAATGGCTCGTCAATCCAAGGATAACTCGATTTACCGTGAAAAAGAGCTTTACCGTCGTGCCTTATTTGATATTCAATCAAAAATCCAAGCCACAAAAACCTATCTGATTGAGGATAAGGAAGTTGGAGCTCGCTATGACACAGCTAATGATTTTTATAAGGATTTAATTACCATTCGCGATTCCCTCTTGGAAAACAAGGGTGAAGCACTGATTTCTGGTGATTTTGTTGAGTTGATTCAAGCAGTTGAAATTTTTGGTTTCTATTTGGCATCTATTGATATGCGTCAAGATTCTAGTGTTCATGAGGCCTGTGTAGCCGAACTCTTGAAATCAGCAGGCATTCATTCGCATTATAGCGAACTAAGTGAAGAAGAAAAATGCAAGCTTCTTTTGAGAGAATTAGAAGAAGATCCACGTATTCTTTCTGCCACTCACGTTGAAAAATCAGAGTTACTTGAAAAAGAATTGGCCATCTTTAAAGCTGCTCGTAAGTTGAAAGATAAGTTGGGTAATGATGTCATTCGCCAGACTATTATTTCACATGCAACTAGCGTATCAGACATGCTGGAATTGGCTATCTTGCTAAAAGAAGTAGGTTTAGTTGATAAAGAGAGAGCCCGTGTCCAAATTGTCCCTCTCTTTGAAACAATTGAGGACTTGGACCACTCAGAAGAAACCATGAGAGAATACCTTTCTCTTGCCCTTGCCAAGAAATGGATAGCTTCACGTAATAACTACCAAGAAATCATGCTAGGTTACTCTGACAGTAATAAAGATGGTGGTTACTTATCATCATGTTGGACCCTCTACAAGGCTCAACAACAACTGACTGCTATCGGAGATGAATTTGGCGTTAAGGTCACTTTCTTCCATGGGCGTGGTGGTACTGTCGGTCGTGGTGGTGGACCAACCTATGAAGCCATTACATCTCAACCGCTCAAGTCTATCAAGGATCGTATCCGTTTGACGGAGCAAGGTGAAGTAATTGGCAATAAATATGGTAATAAAGACGCAGCCTATTATAACCTTGAAATGCTAGTATCTGCAGCCATTAACCGTATGATTACTCAGAAGAAGAGCGATACCAATACCTCAAATCGTTATGAAGCTATTATGGATCAAGTCGTGGACCGTAGTTACGATATCTACCGTGATTTGGTTTTTGGTAATGACTATTTCTATGATTATTTCTTCGAGTCAAGTCCAATCAAGGCTATTTCAAGCTTTAACATTGGTTCTCGTCCAGCCGCTCGTAAGACTATTACTGAAATCGGTGGTTTACGTGCTATCCCTTGGGTATTCTCATGGTCGCAAAGTCGTGTCATGTTCCCTGGCTGGTATGGAGTTGGTTCAAGCTTCAAAGAATTTATTGATAAGAATCCAGAGAATATTGCTATCTTACGAGATATGTACCAAAATTGGCCTTTCTTCCAATCTCTTCTTTCAAATGTTGATATGGTCTTGTCAAAATCAAATATGAACATTGCTTTTGAATATGCTAAACTGTGTGAGGATGATCAAGTAAAAGCAATCTATGAGACTATTTTAAATGAGTGGCAAGTTACCAAGGAAGTTATCTTGGCTATCGAAGGTTATGACGAACTCTTGGCTGAAAATCCATATCTAAAAGCAAGTTTAGATTACCGTATGCCTTACTTTAATATCCTCAACTATATCCAGTTGGAGCTGATTAAACGTCAACGTCGAGGAGAATTATCAAGCGATCAAGAAAAATTAATCCATACAACCATCAACGGAATTGCGACAGGATTGCGTAATTCGGGTTGATCCCTTTCAAACTTCCTCTGTTCTATAGGGGAAGTTTTTGAATAGTTCAAAAAAATACTAAAAGAGTCTTGACAAGTACTTGAAAAATGATATAATTTAACCATTCAGAAAAGTAATCATACAAACTTTTTAGAGAGTCTGTGGTAGCTGAAAACAGATAAGTAATGATGATGAAAATTGGGCTGAATGTTATTTAGAATTTGAAATCATAAAAATTCGGTGAGCACACCTTACAGTGCATCTCGTTATTGCGAGACTGAGCGATAGGGAAATTCCCTGTAATTGAGGTGGTACCGCGCATCGACGTCCTCACACAAGTTTTTGTGTGAGGACTTTTTTATCGGAGGTTTGTATGGAAAGAAAACGATGGCGTCGCTTGTACAGATAAGTGAAGTATTTTAAAGGAATAAAAAAGGAGAAATAGAATGAAAAATAAACGTTTAATTGGAATTATCGCTGCCTTAGCAGTCTTAGTAGCAGGAAGCTTGATTTACTCTTCAATGAATAAACCAGAAGCTAAGAATGAGAAAAAAGTTGCCAAAGTTGGTGTTCTTCAGTTTGTGAGCCATCCATCTCTTGACTTGATTTATAAAGGAATTCAAGATGGACTTGCAGAAGAAGGCTATAAAGATGATCAAATTAAAATCGACTTTATGAACTCAGAAGGTGACCAAAGTAAGGTTGCGACAATGAGTAAACAATTGGTTGCAAATGGGAATGACCTTGTGGTTGGTATCGCAACACCAGCTGCTCAAGGATTGGCTAGTGCCACAAAAGACCTACCAGTTATCATGGCTGCGATTACAGACCCAATTGGTGCCAACTTGGTTAAAGATTTGAAAAAACCAGGTGGCAACATTACAGGGGTATCTGACCACAATCCAGCTCAACAACAAGTTGAACTCATCAAGGCTCTGACACCAAATGTGAAAACAATCGGTGCTCTTTACTCAAGTAGCGAAGACAATTCCAAAACACAGGTCGAAGAATTTAAGACATATGCTGAAAAAGCAGGTTTGACAGTCGAAACATTTGCAGTTCCTTCAACAAATGAAATTGCTTCAACAGTTAACGTTATGACTAGCAAGGTTGATGCTATCTGGGTTCCAATCGATAACACCATTGCTTCAGCCTTCTCAACAGTTGTATCAAGTAACCAAACAGCTAAAAAACCAATCTACCCAAGCGCAACTGCCATGGTAGAAGCAGGTGGTTTGGCATCAGTTGTAGTTGACCAACATGACCTTGGTGTGGCAACTGGTAAAATGATTGCGCAAGTCTTGAAAGGTGCAAAACCAGCTGATACCCCAGTTAATGTATTTTCAACTGGAAAGTCAGTTATCAACAAAAAATTGGCACAAGAGCTAGGTATTACGATTCCTGAATCTGTTCTAAAGGAAGCAGGGCAAGTAATCGAATAATCTGTAATGGAGGAGTTGGGGACATCTCCTCCAATTTTTTACAATAAACATCATATAGAAAAGGTTAAGAAACGGATGATACTATCTATTATTTCTCAAGGATTTGTCTGGGCGATTTTAGGTCTGGGAATCTTTATGACATTTAGGATTTTGAACTTTCCAGATATGACGACAGAAGGTTCCTTCCCTCTTGGGGGTGCTGTTGCTGTCACTTTGATAACGAAAGGTGTGAACCCATTTTTAGCAACTCTGATTGCTGTTGGATCTGGTTGTTTGGCTGGAATGGCAGCAGGACTTCTTTATACAAAAGGGAAGATTCCAACCTTACTCTCAGGGATTTTGGTGATGACTTCTTGTCACTCTATCATGCTCTTGATTATGGGACGTGCAAATTTAGGCTTGCTTGGAACCAAGCAAATTCAGGATGCCTTGCCTTTTGACTCGGATTTAAATCAACTTTTTACAGGTCTCATCTTTGTCAGTATTGTCATTGCTCTCATGCTCTTTTTCTTGGACACTAAACTCGGACAGGCTTATATTGCTACAGGTGACAATCCTGATATGGCTAGAAGTTTTGGAATTCATACTGGACGAATGGAGCTCATGGGTCTGGTCTTATCAAATGGTGTGATTGCCCTTGCGGGAGCTCTCATTGCTCAGCAAGAAGGTTATGCCGATGTATCTCGAGGAATCGGGGTTATCGTTGTAGGTCTTGCAAGTTTGATTATTGGGGAAGTTATTTTCAAGAGTTTGAGCTTGGCAGAGCGTCTGGTTGCCATCGTTGTGGGTTCTGTCGCCTATCAATTCTTAGTGTGGGCAGTTATCGCTCTTGGCTTTAATACAAGTTACCTTCGTTTGTACAGTGCCTTGATTTTAGCAGTCTGTCTCATGATTCCAACATTTAAGCAAACAATCTTGAAAGGAGCCAAGTTAAGCAAATGACAGCAATTGTAGAATTAAAAAATGCAACCAAAGTCGTTAAAAATGGCTTTGATGAAGAAAAGATTATTTTAAATGATGTTTCCTTAGAAATTTTTGAACAGGACTTTATCACGATTTTAGGTGGAAATGGTGCTGGGAAATCAACCCTTTTTAACACTATAGCAGGAACCTTATCACTAACCAGTGGTACTATCCGTATTTTAGGTGAGGATGTCACTAAATTTTCACCCGAGAAGCGAGCAAAGTATCTGTCTCGTGTCTTCCAAGATCCGAAAATGGGAACAGCTCCCCGTATGACGGTCGCTGAAAATCTCCTGATTGCTAAGTTTCGTGGTGAAAAGCGTGGACTCTTCCCAAGACGCTTGACTAGTTATAAAGATGAGTTTCAGGCAACCATTGAAAAAGTAGGAAATGGTCTGGAGAAACATTTGAATACGCCGATTGAGTTCTTATCAGGTGGGCAAAGACAGGCTTTGAGTCTCTTAATGGCAACCTTGAAGCGTCCTGAATTACTCCTGTTAGACGAGCATACTGCAGCCCTTGATCCAAAGACCAGTGTGGCCTTGATGGAGTTGACAGATGAATTTGTCAAGAAAGACCAGCTGACAGCCCTTATGATTACCCATCATATGGAGGATGCTCTCAAATATGGTAATCGTCTGATTGTCATGAAGGAAGGTCGTATAATTCAAGACCTCAATAATGAAGAAAAAGCTAAGATGAAAATATCAGACTACTATCAATTATTTGAATAGATGAACTTTATTTTCATCAAAAAATAGAGAAGAAAAACTTAGAGGCATTAAAGTGTTTCTGAGTTTTTTAACTTTCTTTTCTATCTAGAAAAATAAGGCAAAGATAATTACGGAAAGTGTATGAAATGGTTTACTTTTTTTCAGAAATAAGCTATACTAGTTTACGTGATACTATGATAAGATGGAGGTATTGTGTATGGTTGACAAACAAGTCATTGAAGAAATCAAAAACAATGCCAACATTGTTGAAGTCATAGGAGATGTGATTTCTTTACAAAAGGCAGGACGGAACTATCTAGGGCTCTGTCCTTTTCATGGTGAAAAAACACCTTCTTTCAACGTTGTAGAGGACAAGCAGTTTTACCACTGTTTTGGTTGTGGTCGCTCAGGCGATGTCTTTAAGTTCATAGAGGAGTACCAAGGGGTTCCCTTTATGGAGGCTGTCCAAATCTTAGGTCAGCGTGTTGGGATTGAAGTTGAGAAACCGCTTTATAGTGAACAGAAGCCAGTTTCGCCTCACCAAGCTCTTTATGATATGCACGAAGATGCAGCTAAATTTTATCATGCTATTCTCATGACAACGACTATGGGTCAAGAGGCCAGAAATTACCTTTATCAGCGTGGTTTGACAGATGAAGTGCTCAAGCATTTTCGGATTGGTTTGGCACCTCCAGAACGTAACTATCTCTATCAACGTTTGTCTGATCAGTATAGTGAAGAAGATTTCTTAGATTCAGGACTTTTTTATCTCTCGGATGCCAATCAATTTGTAGACACCTTTCACAATCGCATTATGTTTCCTCTAACCAATGACCAAGGAAAGGTTATTGCTTTCTCAGGTCGTATCTGGCAGAAAACGGATTCACAAATTTCTAAGTATAAAAATAGCCGATCGACTGCAATTTTTAACAAAAGTTACGAATTATATCATATGGATAGGGCAAAAAAATCTTCTGGAAAAGCCAGTGAGATTTACCTTATGGAAGGGTTCATGGATGTTATTGCAGCTTATCGGGCTGGAATCGAGAACGCTGTCGCATCTATGGGAACAGCCTTGAGTCGAGAGCATGTTGAACATCTGAAAAAGTTAACCAAGAAGTTGGTGCTTGTTTACGATGGCGATAAGGCTGGGCAAGCCGCGACATTGAAAGCGCTGGACGTAATTGGTGATATGCCTGTGCAAATTATCAGCATGCCTGATAGTTTGGATCCAGATGAGTATCTACAAAAAAATGGTCCAGAAGACTTGGCCTATCTATTGACGAAAACTCGTATTAGTCCGATTGAGTTTTACATTCACCAGTACAAACCTGAAAATAGCGAAAATCTGCAGGCCCAGATTGAGTTTATTGAAAAAATAGCTCCCTTGATTGTTCAAGAAAAGTCCATCACTGCTCAAAACAGCTATATTCATATTTTAGCTGACAGTCTGGCGTCCTTTGATTATGCCCAGATTGAGCAGATTGTTAATGAGAGTCGTCAGGTGCAAAGGCAGAATCGCATGGAAGGAATTTCCAGACCGACGCAAATCACTATGCCTGTCACTAAGCAGTTATCAGCTATTATGAGGGCAGAAGCTCATCTACTTTATCGAATGATGGAATCCCCCCTTATTTTAAACGATTACCGTTTGCGAGAAGACTTTTCATTTTACACACCTGAATTTCAGGTCTTATATGACTTGCTTGGCCAGTATGGAAATCTTCCTCCGGAAGTTTTAGCAGAACAGACAGAGGAAGTTGAAAGAGCTTGGTATCAAGTTTTAGCTCAGGATTTGCCTGCTGAGATGTCGCCGCAGGAACTTAGTGAAGTAGAAATGACTCGAAACAGGGCTCTCTTGAATCAGGACAATATGAGAATCAAAAAGAAGGTGCAGGAAGCTAGCCATGTAGGAGATACCGACACAGCCTTAGAAGAATTGGAACGTTTAATTTCCCAAAAGAGAAGAATGGAGTAATAATGGCAACAAAACAAAAAGAAGTAACAACATTTGACGTACAAGTAGCAGAATTTATCCGTAATCATAAACAAAAAGGGACAGCAACAGATGATGATATCAACACTAGTCTGGTTATTCCTTTTACCTTGGATGCTGATGGGATTGAAGATCTCTTACAACGAATTCAGGATGCAGGAATTTCTATTACGGATAACGAAGGGAACCCAAGTGCGCGTGTTCTTAGTACTGAAGAAGAGCCAGAGCTTAGTGATGAGGACTTGATTGGGTCAACTTCGGCTAAGGTTAATGACCCTGTCCGTATGTACTTGAAAGAGATTGGTGTCGTTCCTCTCTTGACCAATGAAGAGGAAAAAGAATTGGCACTAGCAGTTGAAGCTGGCGATATCGAAGCCAAACAACGTCTTGCGGAAGCCAACCTTCGTTTGGTTGTTTCTATTGCCAAACGCTATGTCGGACGTGGTATGCAGTTCCTTGACTTGATTCAAGAAGGAAATATGGGCTTGATGAAGGCAGTTGACAAGTTTGACTATTCTAAAGGGTTCAAGTTCTCAACTTACGCAACTTGGTGGATTCGTCAAGCCATCACTCGTGCTATTGCAGATCAAGCTCGTACTATCCGTATCCCAGTCCACATGGTTGAAACCATTAATAAATTGGTTCGTGAACAGCGTAACCTTCTTCAAGAATTGGGTCAAGATCCAACACCTGAGCAAATCGCTGAACGTATGGATATGACCCCTGACAAGGTTCGTGAAATCTTGAAGATTGCCCAAGAACCAGTATCCCTTGAAACTCCTATCGGTGAAGAGGATGATAGCCACCTTGGGGACTTTATCGAAGATGAAGTGATTGAAAATCCAGTAGACTATACAACTCGTATCGTCTTGCGTGAGCAGTTGGATGAGGTCTTGGATACTCTTACAGACCGTGAAGAAAATGTTCTGCGTCTACGTTTTGGGTTAGATGATGGAAAAATGCGTACTCTTGAAGATGTGGGGAAAGTCTTTAACGTAACCCGTGAGCGTATTCGTCAGATTGAAGCCAAGGCTTTGAGAAAACTACGCCAACCAAGTCGCAGCAAACCGCTTCGTGATTTTATTGAAGACTAGGAGTGAGGAAAATATGGCTTATACAGAAGAGCAAATTGAAAATATAAAAACAAGGATTTTAACAGCCTTGGAAGAAGTCATCGACCCTGAGTTGGGAATCGATATTGTCAATCTTGGTTTGATTTATGAGATTCGTTTTGACGGCGACACAGGGCAAACAGAGATTGATATGACTTTGACAACTATGGGTTGTCCCTTAGCTGACCTTTTGACAGACCAGATTTATGATGCCATGACAGAGGTTCCAGAAGTAACGGATACTGAGGTCAAATTAGTTTGGTATCCAGCCTGGACAGTTGAAAAAATGAGTCGCTATGCACGCATTGCCCTAGGCATTAAGTAAACATATAAAAACATGTGAGAGACCCTTGGAAAGCAGAGGAAATTTCCCCTCTTTTCCTCTAGTCTCTCCTTTCTTTTGCTGATTTTATTCAAAGAAAATGATATAATAGTAGCTATGGAAAAAAAGAAATTACGCATCAATATGTTGAGTTCAAGTGAGAAAGTAGCAGGACAAGGAGTTTCAGGTGCCTACCGTGAACTAGTTCGTCTTCTTCAGCGTGACGCCAAGGACCATTTGATTGTTACAGAAAATCTTCCAATCGAGGCAGATGTAACTCACTTTCATACGATTGATTTCCCCTATTATTTATCAACCTTCCAAAAAAAACGCTCAGGGAGAAAAATTGGCTATGTTCATTTCTTACCTGATACACTTGAGGGGAGTTTGAAAATTCCATTTTTCTTAAAGGGAATTGTCAAACGTTATGTATTTTCTTTTTACAACCGGATGGAGCACTTGGTGGTGGTCAATCCTATGTTTATTGAGGATTTGGTAGCAGCTGGTATTCCACGTGAAAAAGTGACCTATATTCCTAACTTTGTCAACAAGGAAAAATGGCATCCACTTCCACAAGAAGAGGTTGCGAGACTGCGAACAGAACTTGGTGTTAGTGACAATCAGTTTATCGTAGTAGGTGCTGGTCAAGTTCAGAAACGCAAAGGGATTGATGATTTTATCCGTTTAGCTGAGGAATTGCCTCAGATTACCTTTATCTGGGCGGGTGGTTTCTCTTTTGGTGGCATGACAGATGGTTATGAACGCTATAAGAAAATTATGGAAAATCCACCTGAAAATTTGATTTTTCCAGGCATTGTGTCACCAGAGCGAATGCGTGAGTTGTATGCTTTAGCGGATCTTTTCTTGTTGCCTAGTTATAATGAGCTTTTTCCGATGACTATTTTAGAGGCTGCCAGTTGCGAAGCTCCTATTATGTTGCGTGATTTGGATCTCTATAAGGTGATTTTAGAGGGAAATTATCGGGCAACAGCAGATAGAGAAGAGATGAAAGAGGCTATTTTAGAATATCAAGCAAATCCTGCTGCCTTAAAAGACCTCAAAGAAAAAGCTAAGAATATTTCCCGAGAGTATTCTGAAGAGCATCTGTTACAAATCTGGTTGGACTTTTATGAGAAACAAGCCGCTTTAGGGAGAAAATAAAAAGTGAGGTAATCTATGCGAATTGGTTTATTTACAGATACCTATTTTCCTCAGGTTTCTGGTGTTGCGACCAGTATTCGAACCTTAAAAACAGAACTTGAAAAGCAGGGGCATGCTGTTTTTATCTTTACGACGACAGATAAGGATGTCAATCGCTACGAAGATTGGCAAATTATTCGTATTCCAAGTGTTCCCTTCTTTGCTTTTAAGGATCGTCGCTTTGCCTACCGAGGTTTTAGTAAGGCGCTTGAAATTGCCAAACAGTATCAGCTAGATATTATCCATACTCAGACAGAATTTTCTCTTGGCTTGTTGGGGATTTGGATTGCGCGTGAACTGGAAATTCCAGTTATTCATACCTATCACACCCAGTATGAAGACTATGTGCATTATATTGCCAAGGGGTTGTTGATTCGTCCTAGTATGGTCAAGTACTTAGTAAGAGGTTTCCTGCATGACGTGGATGGGGTTGTTTGTCCGAGTGAGATTGTCCGTGATTTGCTATCTGACTATAAGGTCAAGGTTGAAAAACGAGTCATTCCTACTGGGATTGAATTAGCTAAGTTTGAGCGTCCAGAAATCAAGCAGGAAAATTTGAAAGAACTGCGTAGTAAATTAGGGATTCAAGATGATGAACAGATGTTGCTGAGTCTTTCCAGAATTTCCTATGAAAAAAATATTCAAGCAGTTTTAGCAGCATTTGCAGAAGTTCTGAAAGAGGAAGACAAGGTTAAACTGGTAGTTGCTGGTGATGGCCCTTATCTGGATGACCTTAAAGAGCAAGCCCAGAAACTAGAGATTCAAGACTCCGTTGTCTTTACAGGGATGATCGCTCCTAGTGAGACCGCTCTTTACTATAAGGCTGCAGATTTCTTCATCTCGGCATCAACAAGTGAGACTCAAGGTTTGACATACTTGGAAAGCTTAGCCAGTGGAACGCCTGTCATTGCTCACGGAAATCCTTATCTGGACAATCTCATCAATGACAAGATGTTTGGGACCTTGTACTATGGAGAACATGACTTGGCTGGAGCCATTTTAGAGGCTCTGATTGCAACACCAGATATGAATGAGCATGCCTTATCAGCGAAATTATATGAGATTTCAGCCGAGAACTTTGGAAAACGGGTTCAAGAATTTTATCTGGATGCTATTATTTCTAATAATTTCGAAAAAGATTTAGCTAAAGAGGATACGGTCACTCATCGTATCTTTAAGACAGTTTTGTATCTACCACAACAGGTCGTTGCTGTGCCTGTAAAAGGCTCTAGACGGATGCTGAAGGCTTCAAAAACACAGTTAATCAGCATGAGAGATTATTGGAAAGACCGTGAAGAATAGAAAGAGGACAAGTTATGAAAAAACAATTAATGAGAAGTGGTCGTGACCAAAAGATTGCTGGTGTCTGTGCTGGGGTGGCCCATTATTTAGATATGGATCCTACTATCGTACGCGTAATATGGGGAGTCCTTGCTTGCTGTTACGGAGTTGGAATTGTAGCCTATATCATTTTATGGATTATTGCGCCTGTAGCAAGTGACTATTGAAAACTAGCTAAATTCATGCTAAGATAATAGAAAATAGAATGTAACGAAGGAGAGAAAAATGGCATTCGGAGATAATGGAAAACGTAAAAAAACGATGTTTGAGAAATTAACCTTGCTTATCGTGCTTATCATGTTAGTAGCAAGTATTTTGGGGATTTTTGCAACTGCAATCGGTGCCCTCAGTAATCTATAAAATAGATTTAAGAAATTTTGTGACTGGGATTTCCCAGCCCTTTTTTAAAGTGAGAAGAAAAAATGAGTATGTTTTTAGATACAGCTAAGATTAAGGTCAAGGCTGGTAATGGTGGCGATGGTATGGTTGCCTTTCGCCGTGAAAAATATGTTCCTAATGGTGGTCCTTGGGGTGGTGACGGAGGTCGTGGAGGTAATGTGGTCTTCGTTGTAGACGAAGGACTACGTACTTTGATGGATTTCCGCTACAATCGCCATTTCAAGGCTGATTCTGGTGAAAAAGGAATGACCAAAGGAATGCATGGTCGTGGTGCAGAAGACTTGATTGTTCGTGTACCTCAAGGGACAACTGTGCGTGATGCTGAGACTGGAAAAGTCATCACTGACTTGATTGAGCACGGTCAAGAGTTTATCGTTGCTCACGGTGGTCGAGGTGGTCGTGGGAATATCCGTTTTGCGACACCAAAAAATCCTGCTCCAGAGATTTCTGAAAATGGAGAACCTGGTCAGGAGCGTGAGTTACAGTTAGAACTTAAAATCCTTGCGGATGTTGGTTTGGTTGGCTTCCCTTCAGTTGGTAAATCAACTCTACTTAGTGTGATTACCTCTGCAAAACCTAAAATTGGTGCCTACCACTTTACAACAATCGTTCCTAATCTTGGTATGGTCCGTACCCAGTCAGGTGAGTCCTTTGCTGTGGCAGACCTCCCTGGTTTGATCGAAGGCGCTAGTCAAGGTGTGGGCTTGGGGACTCAGTTCCTTCGCCATATTGAGCGTACTCGCGTTATCCTTCACATCATTGATATGTCAGCTAGCGAAAGCCGTGATCCTTATGAGGACTACCTAGCTATCAATAAGGAGTTGGAGTCATACAATCTTCGTCTCATGGAGCGTCCACAGATTATTGTAGCCAATAAGATGGATATGCCTGAAAGTCAGGAAAATCTTGAAGAATTCAAGAAGAAATTAGCTGAAAACTACGATGAATTTGAAGAGTTACCAGCTATCTTCCCAATATCTGGTTTGACTAAGCAAGGTCTAGCAACGCTTTTGGATGCAACAGCTGAATTGTTAGACAAGACACCAGAATTCTTACTCTACGACGAATCCGATATGGAAGAAGAAGCTTACTATGGATTTGACGAGGAAGAAAAAGCCTTTGAAATTAGTCGTGATGATGATGCGACATGGGTACTTTCTGGTGAAAAACTCATGAAACTCTTTAATATGACCAACTTTGACCGTGACGAATCAGTTATGAAATTTGCCCGTCAGCTTCGTGGTATGGGGGTTGATGAAGCCCTTCGTGCGCGTGGTGCTAAAGATGGTGACTTGGTCCGCATTGGTAAATTTGAGTTTGAATTTGTAGACTAGGAGACTGGTATGGGAGATAAACCGATATCTTTCCGAGATGCGGATGGCAATTTTGTTTCTGCCGCAGACGTTTGGAATGAAAAGAAATTGGAAGAACTATTTAATCGTCTCAATCCAAATCGTGCTTTGAGGTTGGCACGAACCCAAAAAGATAATCCATCTCAGTAATACTATTCGAAAATCTCTTCAAACCACGTCAACGTCGCCTTGGATTATATATTATATATGTGACTGACTCCGTCAGTCTTATCTACAACCTCAAAGCAGTGCTTTGAGCTGACTCCGTCAGTTCTATCCACAACCTCAAAACACTGTTTTGAGCAACCTGAGGCTAGTTTCCTAGTTTGCTCTTTGATTTTCATTGAGTATAAAATAGATAAAAAGATTCCGTGCCACATGAGACACGGAATTTTGTTATTCTTCAAAGAAAAATGGTGGGGCGAATTTTTTCAGTTCTTCAAAGCATTTTTGGGCAGCTTCTGCATCTTCACAGATGACAAGACAGACATCGTCACCACAGAGGGTAGCGATAGCGTCAGGGAAGCTCAAGGCATCAATGATAGAACCAAAGGATTGAGCCAGTCCAGGAAGGGTTTTGAGTAGGACTTGGTTCTGAACTGGGCGCATCAAGACGAGAGCATCTTCCATGTAGATTTCAAGACGTTTTTCCCATTTTGAGATGGAACCTGTATTGAGCACGTAGTAAGAGTTGTCTTCTTCTCGTACTTTTGAGAGGTTCATACTTTTAATATCTCTTGAAAGAGTTGCTTGTGTAACTTGAATATCATTATCGGCAAGAAGAGCTTGTAGCTCAGCTTGAGTATGAATCTTGTTTTTCGTTACAAGAGCTCGTATGAGTTGGTGTCGGTGTTCAGATTTATTCATAAAATATTACTCCTTGTACTAGGTACAGAAAGCATGGACTGAACGAAGATGTCAGTCGGGTGGTAAGCGGTATTGTCACGTATGATGATTTCAAAGTCAGTAGTATAAAGAACTATATGGAGAAAATCTCCTTCGTCTAACTTGTCACTAGTTGAGTGTAGATGAATGGGATATCTATCCGTTCTTCTACATTGATGTTCTTTAATGACAGTAAATCATTCAATTAGGGTAGCCTTATGTCACGGCTTGTTGTGAATTTACGCTAAAGGGCAATTCACAGAGATTGTCCAACATGTGGAGGGTAGCGTGTAGTTTAGAGGGTTACACATGTTGGTTAGGGTTGTTAGTATCTTCTCTCCAAACTCCATCTGTAGATTTATTCTAAGTACATCCTGGGATTGAATTTGATACGAAGTTTATGTTTAGTTTGACTGTTCAAATGGAAATCATGGATTATAGGAAGGTAAAAGCTCATGTGATTGACTTTTCCTTAGAATCCTTCTATATTGAAAGTTTGGTTCCTTATACCTTTTGACAAGGTAGGATAAGAGTAGACTGTTCAAGATCGACAGTCAGCTGGTAAGCGGTATTGTCACGTATGGTGATTTCAAAGTCAGTAGTATAGAGGACTAAACGGAGAGTGTCTCCTTCTTTTAACTTATAAATAGTTGGTTGCAGTTCAAACTGGATATCCATCCATTCATCTGCAGTAATATCCTCTACTAACAGTAAATCATTTCTATTTTGCAAATTAAGGTAGCCTTTTGTCACGACTCGTTGAGCATCTGGTCTAAATGGCAATTCACAGAGATTTTCCAACATGTGATAGCGACCGTTGTCAATGGTTCTAGCACTTAAAACAGCTGGATAAGATTGTAGGTATTTCTTTTGTCCAAATTCTAGCAGTTGGGCAGATAAGAGCCCCTTGTTTGTACTGGATTTGATACGAAGATTGAGCTGAGCGCGACCGTTTAAGTGAACGTTCTTGGTCACAGGAAGGTCAATGGTAATTTGATTGGCTTTCCCTTGATAGAGTTCTGTATTGAAGGTCTGGTATGTTTTACCATAGCGCTCAAAATCCTTATCTGAGTACTGGTTTTGAATAACTTGCTCTTCTTGACCGAGTGAGAAGGTTTCAAAGTTTTCTTGCTCACTAAAGTTATCAAGTGATAGCCAAGTCTGAGGAGTGGTATTGTCCTGCCAGATGACAGTAGGAAGTTGGAAATCTGTATCTTGACCCAATAATTTCTTAGTCAATAAGGCATTCATAGATTCACGGAAGTCAATGGACTGCCAGTTGTTCATATACACATGTGCACCATTATGGAAAAAGAGATGCTTATTGATATGAGCTGGAAGAGCGTGGAACATCTGGTAAACATGAAGTGGCTTGACATTCCAATCCTGAGAACCATGGGTGAAGACAACCTCTGCCTTTACCTTATGGGCATTGAGCAGATAATTGCGGTCATGCCAAAACTGATTGTAGTCGCCAGATTTGCGATCCAGTTGCTCTTTTACTTTTTCTAAGTCAGCTTGGTGAGCCTCATTTCCACGAATATAGTCGCCAGCTAATAGATTACGAGAGTAGGTCAGTTCAGCAAGGGAGTCAAAGTCCTCTCCTGGATAACCGCCTGGGCTAGTTACCAGACCGTTTTCACGATAGTAGTTGTACCAAGATGAAATGCCAGCCTCGGCAATGATAACTTCTAAACCATCGACACCTGTAGTCGCTAAACCATTGGACATGGTACCTAGATAGGACAGTCCAGTTGTAGCTACTTTTCCGTTTGACCAATCAGCCTTGACTTGACGCTGGCGCGTGTGGTCAGTAAAGGCACGGCAACGACCGTTGAGCCAATCGATGACATTTTTATAAGCCTCGATTTGCTGGTAGTCCCCATTAGTCATGAAACCTGTGGAGTCTTTGGTGCCAACACCTGAGACATAAAGATTGGCAAATCCTCGTGGAAGGAAGTAATCGTTGAGACTATAGCTAGCGTTGATGTGCGTTAACTTTTCCTCAGCTTCTGACACAAGCTCAGCTTGACTTTGGGGTTGAATGAGATTTAGTTGAAGTTCTTCTAGCTCAATCTTGTGAGGAGGTTTGACTTCAAGTTCGTCCTCCATCTTGTAGAGAGCCTTGTCACTAGCCTTGTCATTTGTTCCCTGATGATAGGGACTTGCAGTCATGATAGCAGGGATTTGTCCGTCATAACGAGGACGAATAATGCTGACCTTGACTAAGTCTGGGAGCCCTTTTTGGTCAGTATCGACACGAGATTCAACGTAAACGACTTCACGAATGACATCATGGCTGGAAAAAGTAGCCAAGCTCTTGCCGTTAAAGTAGTGGTAGGTATTCTCCTCAGGAATAAGACCGTCACTTACCAGTTGATCAATCAGGAGATTCCCCTTTTTGGTGCGAGTATTGAGTAACTGATAGAGATTTTCAATCAAGTCACCGTATACAATAGGAAATCCAGTCTCTTTACGAAAAACATCACTGTCTTCAAAGTCAACCAAGTAAGAAAAGCCTAAAAGTTGAAAAGCAACAGTATAAAAAATATCTGCAGTTAAATCCTTTTCTGACTGAAAAAATGTCAGTAAATCAGTTTCTTTATCAACTGCTAAACTAGATAGAGGATAGGTACTATCCTTATAATTAAAAAAGAAACGAATGAGAAACGCTTCAAGCATTTTTTTATTTGTAATGTTGACTGCTAAATCAAATCCATACTTTTTTAATTCAAAGATAATTGTATCTCTTTGTAGCGCTAAATAACTGAATTGATTAAAACGCATATAACCTCCTTATAAAACAATAATTAAGGTTATTATATCAAAAAAATAGGCTAAAGGGAATCATTAAATAAGAAAGAAATTAATTCAATAATAATGAATATTATTTATATGAGAAACAGGTACGACTCTATAGCTTAAAACAAATTATTATAGAGAATAAGTTAACCGAATATATCCTTCTCTTTTAAAAGATATATTCACTTCTTGGGATAAAAAAGTAAAAAATTACCAGAGCATTTGATTCTTTAAATGTATTTTTACTTTTTTATTAAAAAAATCTTACTTTAAAGATAAAGATAAAATATAGACAGGAGTCACTGCGTTTGTCTTTCTCTTTTTGAAAATGGTATAATATAGTGAGAATGATAGAGGAGAAGTGTAAATTGATCGCACAACTAGATACAAAAACAGTCTATAGTTTTATGGAGAGTGTCATTTCGATAGACAAGTATGTGAGAGTAGCTAAAGAATATGGCTACACTCATTTGGCTATGATGGATATTGACAATCTTTATGGTGCTTTCGACTTTCTAGAGGTTACAAAAAAATATGGCATTCATCCTTTATTAGGGCTCGAAATGAATGTTCTTGTAGATGATAAGGATGTGAATCTGCGCTTTTTAGCTCTATCTAGTGTGGGCTATCAGCAGTTGATGAAGCTCTCGACAGCTAAGATGCAGGGGGAGAAAAATTGGTCAGTTCTGGCTCAGTACTTAGAGGATATTGCAGTAATTGTGCCTCATTTTGAAGAGCTTGAGTCGCTCAATCTAGGCTGTGATTACTATATTGGGGTTTATCCGGAAACACTGGCAAGGGAATTTCCTCATCCTATCTTACCTCTCTATAGGGTCAATGCGTTTGAAAGCAGGGATAGAGAAGTTTTACAAGTATTAACAGCGATTAAAGAGAATCTCCCTCTCAGAGAAGTTCCCTTGCGGTCGAGACAAGATGTCTTTATATCAGCAAGTTCTTTAGAGAAACTTTTCCAAGAACGTTTTCCTCAAGCCTTGGACAATTTAAAAAAGCTTATTTCAGGTATTTCTTATGACTTGAATACTAGTTTAAAATTGCCTCGCTTTAATCCAGCTAGACCAGCAGTAGAGGAGTTGAGAGAGCGTGCTGAATCGGGACTGATTCAGAAGGGGTTGACTGGTAAAGAATATCAAGACCGTCTAGACCAAGAATTGGCTGTTATTCATGATATGGGCTTTGATGATTATTTCTTGGTTGTCTGGGATTTGTTGCGTTTTGGACGTTCGAATGGCTACTATATGGGAATGGGACGGGGTTCAGCTGTTGGTAGTTTGGTTTCCTATGCCTTGGACATCACAGGGATTGACCCTGTGGAGAAGAATCTGATTTTTGAACGCTTCCTCAATCGTGAACGTTATACTATGCCTGATATTGATATTGATATTCCAGATATTTATCGTCCAGATTTTATCAGATATGTTGGCAATAAATATGGCAGTAAACATGCGGCTCAAATCGTTACTTTTTCTACCTTTGGGGCCAAGCAAGCTCTGCGTGATGTTTTGAAACGCTTTGGTGTTCCAGAGTATGAATTATCTGCAATTACTAAGAAAATTAGTTTTCGTGATAATCTCAAGTCAGCCTATGAGGGAAATCTTCAGTTTCGTCAGCAAATCAATAGTAAGTTAGAATACCAAAAAGCTTTTGAAATTGCCTGCAAGATTGAGGGCTATCCCAGACAAACCTCTGTCCATGCGGCTGGTGTTGTCATTAGTGACCAAGATTTGACCAACTACATCCCTCTGAAGCATGGGGATGAAATTCCACTGACTCAGTATGATGCTCATGGAGTTGAAGCTAGTGGACTTTTGAAGATGGATTTTTTGGGACTACGAAATTTGACCTTTGTCCAGAAAATGCAAGAGTTGCTTGCTGAAACAGAAGATATTCACTTGAAAATAGAAGAAATTGATTTGGAAGATAAAGAAACGCTGGCTTTATTTGCTTCTGGGAATACAAAAGGGATCTTTCAATTTGAGCAGCCAGGTGCTATTCGCCTGCTCAAGCGTGTGCAACCAGTCTGTTTTGAAGATGTCGTAGCGACTACTTCCCTAAATCGACCAGGTGCTAGTGACTACATCAATAATTTTGTGGCAAGAAAGCATGGGCAGGAAGAAGTGACTGTTCTAGATCCAGCTCTAGAAGATATTTTGGCTCCAACTTATGGCATTATGCTCTATCAGGAACAGGTTATGCAGGTTGCTCAGCGTTTTGCTGGATTTAGTCTCGGAAAGGCCGATATTTTGCGTCGAGCTATGGGGAAAAAGGATGCCTCTGCTATGCATGAGATGAGGGCTTCCTTTATTCAAGGCTCCTTAGAGGCTGGTCATACTGCTGAAAAGGCAGAGCAGGTCTTTGATGTCATGGAGAAGTTTGCAGGTTATGGTTTTAACCGATCTCACGCCTATGCCTACTCAGCCTTGGCTTTTCAGTTGGCTTATTTTAAAACACATTATCCAGCTATTTTTTATCAGATCATGTTGAACTCAGCTAATAGTGATTACCTAACAGATGCTCTTGATGCAGGTTTTGAAGTAGCACCGTTGTCTATCAACACTATCCCTTATCACGATAAAATTGCCAACAAGTCCATCTATCTAGGTTTGAAATCGATTAAGAGAGTCAGCAATGATTTAGCGCTTTGGATTATTGAAAATAGACCCTATTCTAACATTGAAGATTTTATAGCTAAATTACCTGAGAATTATCTGAAACTTCCTCTGCTAGAACCTTTGGTAAAAGTTGGCCTTTTCGATTCATTTGAAAAAAATCGTCAAAAAGTATTCAATAATTTAGCTAATCTGTTTGAATTTGTAAAAGAGTTAGGAAGTTTGTTCGGTGATACGATTTATAGTTGGCAGGAATCAGAAGATTGGACAGAACAAGAAAAATTCTATATGGAACAAGAGCTTCTAGGAGTAGGCGTCAGTAAACATCCCCTACAAGCTATTGCAAGTAAGGCTATTTACCCGATTACACCAATCGGAAATTTATCAGAAAATAGTCACTCTATTATCTTGGTAGAAATTCAAAAAATTAAAACCATTCGCACCAAAAAGGGTGAAAATATGGCTTTCTTACAGGTCGATGATAGTAAGAAAAAATTGGATGTTACCCTCTTTTCGGATTTATATCGACAGGTTGGGCAGGAAGTAAGAGAGGGAGCCTTCTACTATATCAAAGGGAAAGTCCAGTCACGAGATGGCCGTCTGCAAATGATTGCACAAGAAATAAGAGAAGCAGTAGCTGAGCGTTTTTGGATACAGGTAAAAAATCATGAATCAGATCAAGAAATTTCGAGGATTTTAGACCAGTATAAGGGCCCAATCCCAGTCATCATCAGGTATGAAGAGGAACAGAAGACAATTGTTTCTCCCAACCATTTTGTAACTAAATCCAATGAATTAGAAGCAAAATTGGATAAAATTACTATGAAAACGATTTATCGATAAAATTACGGAAAATAGAAGAATTTTCCATTTAAATGTGATATAATCAGTAAGAATGTTAAAAGAAAAAGGAGCATAAACCAATATGAAACGTATTGCTGTTTTGACTAGTGGTGGAGACGCCCCTGGTATGAACGCTGCCATCCGCGCAGTTGTTCGTCAAGCAATTTCAGAAGGAATGGAAGTGTTTGGTATCTATGACGGATATGCTGGTATGGTTGCCGGTGAAATTCATCCCCTAGATGCAGCTTCAGTAGGAGACATCATTTCTCGTGGTGGTACTTTCCTTCACTCAGCTCGTTACCCAGAGTTCGCTCAACTTGAAGGGCAACTTAAAGGGATTGAGCAATTGAAAAAACACGGAATTGAAGGTGTAGTTGTTATCGGTGGTGACGGATCTTACCACGGCGCTATGCGTTTGACGGAGCATGGCTTCCCAGCTATCGGTCTTCCAGGTACAATTGATAACGATATTGTTGGTACTGACTTCACAATCGGTTTCGACACAGCGGTTACGACTGCTATGGACGCGATCGATAAAATTCGTGATACATCATCAAGTCACCGTCGTACCTTTGTAATCGAAGTTATGGGACGTAACGCTGGTGATATCGCTCTTTGGGCTGGTATCGCTACTGGTGCTGATGAAATCATCATTCCTGAAGAAGGATTCAAGATTGAAGATATCGTAGCAAGCATCAAAGCTGGTTATGAGTGTGGTAAAAAACACAATATCATCGTCTTGGCAGAAGGTGTTATGTCAGCAGCTGAATTTGGTCAAAAACTAAAAGAAGCTGGGGATACAAGCGACCTTCGTGTGACAGAACTTGGACATATTCAACGTGGTGGTTCTCCAACTGCGCGTGACCGTGTATTGGCGTCACGTATGGGTGCGCATGCCGTTAAACTTCTTAAAGAAGGTATTGGTGGTGTTGCGGTTGGTATCCGTAATGAGAAAATGGTTGAAAACCCAATTCTTGGTACAGCAGAAGAAGGAGCATTGTTTAGCCTCACTGCAGATGGTAAGATTGTGGTTAACAATCCTCATAAAGCAGACCTTGAACTATCTGACTTGAATAAGAGCTTGTCATAATTTATAATTTTGTTAATAAGACCAAAAAGGTCATTTATATAAAGGAGTCACAAAAATCATGAACAAACGTGTAAAAATCGTTGCAACTTTGGGTCCTGCGGTTGAAATCCGTGGTGGTAAAAAATTCGGTGATGACGGATACTGGGGTGAAAAACTTGATGTTGAAGCTTCAGCTAAAAACATTGCTAAATTGATTGAAGCTGGTGCAAACACATTCCGTTTCAACTTCTCACACGGTGACCACCAAGAACAAGGTGACCGTATGGCAACTGTTAAACTTGCTGAAAAACTTGCAGGTAAAAAAGTTGGTTTCCTTCTTGATACAAAAGGTCCAGAAATCCGTACTGAATTGTTTGAAGGAGAAGCAAAAGAGTACTCTTATACAACTGGTGAAAAAATCCGTGTTGCTACTAAGCAAGGAATCAAATCAACTCGTGATGTGATTGCGTTGAACGTTGCTGGTGCCCTTGATATCTACGACGATGTTGAAGTTGGTCACCAAGTCTTGGTTGACGACGGTAAACTTGGTCTTCGTATTTTTGCTAAAGACGATGCTACTCGTGAATTTGAAGTTGAAGTTGAAAATGACGGTGTAATCGCTAAACAAAAAGGTGTTAATATCCCTAACACTAAAATTCCTTTCCCAGCTCTTGCTGAACGTGATAATGATGACATCCGCTTTGGTCTTGAGCAAGGTATCAACTTTATTGCGATTTCATTTGTACGTACTGCAAAAGACGTTGAAGAAGTTCGTGCAATCTGTAAAGAGACTGGAAATGGACACGTTCAATTGTTTGCTAAAATTGAAAACCAACAAGGTATCGACAACTTGGATGAAATCATCGAAGCTGCTGATGGTATCATGATTGCTCGTGGTGACATGGGTATCGAAGTACCGTACGAAATGGTTCCAGTTTACCAAAAAATGATCATCAAGAAAGTCAATGCTGCAGGTAAAGTTGTTATCACTGCAACAAACATGCTTGAAACAATGACTGAAAAACCACGTGCAACTCGTTCAGAAGTATCAGACGTATTCAACGCTGTTATCGACGGTACTGACGCTACAATGCTTTCAGGTGAGTCTGCAAATGGTAAATACCCACTTGAGTCAGTAACTACAATGGCTACAATCGACAAGAACGCTCAAACTCTTCTTAATGAATACGGCCGTTTGAACTCAGATTCATTTGAACGTAACTCTAAGACAGAAGTAATGGCTTCAGCTGTTAAAGATGCTACTAACTCAATGGACATTAAATTGATTGTAACTCTTACTAAGACAGGTCACACTGCACGTTTGATCTCTAAATACCGTCCAAATGCTGACATCTTAGCATTGACATTCGACGAATTGACAGAACGTGGATTGATGTTGAACTGGGGTGTTATCCCAATGTTGACAGATGCTCCATCTTCAACTGACGATATGTTCGAAATTGCTGAACGTAAAGCAGTTGAAGCAGGTCTTGTACAATCTGGTGACGATATCGTTATCGTAGCTGGTGTACCAGTTGGAGAAGCTGTACGTACAAACACAATGCGTATCCGTACAGTACGTTAATCTAACATTAAAAAGCCTATTGTATCAAGCTTTCTAGCTTGCTCGATAGGCTTTTTTGTTTGCTTTGGAGCATTTTTGGGGCAAAGACTAATACTTTTCTATAACATCTGTAACGGTTGTTTTCATTTGTTTAGTAACATGAGTATATATTTGTGGTGTTGTTTTAGCATATGAGTATCCAACACGATTCAAATGGTGTGAGATAAGGAATCTTTTGGAAAATAGTATTTCATTCTTTATGATAAAAGAAAAAAGGTTCTCATTAAATGAGAACCTAGTTACAATTAATTTTTTGAAGCTGCTTGGAATTCAGGATTTTTCCATGCTTCGTCAATGATAGCTTGCAATTCTTTTGCAGATGCTTGCATTTTTTGAGTTTCTGCGTCGTTCAATGGGATATTTACTGGACGAACGATACCGTGTGCCCCAACGATAGCTGGTTGACCGATAAAGACGTTTTCAACACCATATTGACCTTCTTGGAATACAGAGAGTGGTAGCACGGCATTTTCGTCATCAAGGATTGCACGAGTGATACGAGCTAGGGCAACGGCGATACCGTAGTAAGTAGCACCTTTTTTGTTGATGATTGAGTAAGCTGCGTCACGAACTGAGATGAAAAGTTCAACAAGGTCAGCTTCATTCAAGTCACGGTTTGCTTGTAACCATTGTTCCAATTTAACACCAGCAACGTTAGCGTGAGACCAAACAGCGAATTCTGAGTCACCGTGTTCACCCATGATGTAGGCATGGACTGAACGAGCGTCAACACCGATTGTTTCAGCAAGGGCTTGACGGAAACGAGCTGAGTCAAGAGAAGTACCAGAACCGATAACGCGTTCTTTAGGGAATCCAGAGAATTTCCAAGTTGAGTAAGTTAAGACGTCAACTGGGTTAGCTGCTACAAGGAAGATACCATCGAAACCAGAAGCAACAACTTGCTCAACGATTGATTTGTTGATAGCAAGGTTTTTACCTACAAGGTCAAGGCGAGTTTCACCTGGTTTTTGAGGAGCACCAGCAGTGATAACAACAAGATCAGCGTCCGCACAGTCTTCGTACTTAGCAGCGTAGATTTTCTTTGGTGAAGTAAATGCAAGCGCGTGGCTAAGGTCTTCAGCGTCACCAACTGCTTTTTCAAACAATTGAGGAATTTCAATAATACCAAGTTCTTGTGCGATTCCTTGAGTAACAAGGGCGAAAGCGTAAGATGAACCTACAGCACCATCACCAACAAGGATAACTTTTTTGTGTTGTTTAGTTAGTGTCATTTGTCTAAACATCTCCTTAATTTTATTCAGGGTTTTCCCCAGTTATTTCAATTTTATCACTTTTAAAATGCTTTGTCACGGATATGCCTTGCAGTTCTTGATGTAAACGTTTTAGTGGTTCTAGATACCTGAAATATGGCAGACATTGTGGTATAATATATTTAATTACTAATTGTGAAATGAGGCATTTATTAATGCAGGATAGAAATTTAGTGAATGTCAATCTGACAAAGGAGATGAAGACAAGTTTTATCGACTACGCTATGAGTGTTATCGTAGCACGAGCTCTTCCTGATGTTCGAGATGGCTTGAAACCCGTTCACCGTAGGATTCTCTATGGAATGAATGAATTAGGTGTTACTCCAGACAAACCACATAAAAAATCTGCTCGTATTACTGGGGATGTCATGGGTAAATATCACCCACACGGGGATTCCTCTATCTATGAAGCTATGGTCCGTATGGCTCAATGGTGGAGCTACCGTTACATGCTTGTAGATGGCCATGGGAACTTTGGTTCCATGGATGGCGATGGTGCTGCCGCCCAGCGTTACACTGAGGCACGTATGAGCAAGATTGCTCTGGAGATGCTTCGTGATATCAATAAAAATACGGTTGATTTCGTTGATAACTATGATGCCAATGAACGTGAACCCTTGGTCTTGCCAGCTCGTTTTCCAAATCTTTTAGTTAATGGAGCTACTGGTATTGCTGTCGGTATGGCGACAAATATTCCACCTCATAATTTGGGTGAAACTATTGATGCTGTGAAGTTGGTCATGGACAATCCTGAAGTGACCACTAAGGATTTAATGGAAGTCTTGCCTGGGCCAGATTTCCCAACTGGTGCCCTCGTCATGGGGAAATCAGGTATCCATAAGGCTTACGAAACAGGTAAAGGTTCGATTGTTCTTCGTTCTCGTACTGAAATCGAAGAAACTAAGACTGGCCGTGAGCGCATCGTTGTAACAGAATTTCCATACATGGTCAACAAAACAAAGGTACATGAGCATATTGTTCGTTTAGTTCAGGAAAAGCGTATTGAGGGAATTACAGCAGTACGTGATGAATCAAACCGTGAAGGGGTTCGATTTGTTATTGAAGTCAAGCGTGATGCCTCAGCTAATGTTATCCTTAATAATCTCTTCAAGATGACTCAGATGCAAACCAACTTTGGTTTCAATATGCTAGCAATCCAAAATGGGGTACCGAAGATTTTGTCTCTTCGTCAGATTTTGGATGCTTATATCGAGCACCAAAAAGAAGTGGTTGTTCGTCGTACTCGTTTTGATAAGGAAAAAGCAGAAGCGCGTGCTCATATCTTAGAAGGTCTCTTAATCGCACTAGACCATATCGACGAAGTGATTCGTATCATCCGTGCTAGTGAAACAGATGCGGAAGCACAAGCTGAGTTGATGAGTAAGTTTAAGCTTTCTGAACGTCAAAGTCAGGCCATCCTTGATATGCGTCTTCGTCGTTTGACAGGTTTGGAACGCGATAAGATTCAGGCTGAGTATGATGATCTCCTGGCTCTGATTGCGGATTTAGCAGATATTCTTGCTAAACCCGAACGTGTTTCTCAAATCATCAAAGACGAATTGGACGAAGTCAAGCGTAAGTTTGGCGACCAACGTCGTACTGAATTGATGGTTGGTGAAGTCTTAAGCCTTGAAGATGAGGATTTGATTGAAGAATCGGATGTCTTAATTACACTGTCTAACAAGGGTTACATTAAACGTTTGGACCAAGGAGAATTCACTGCTCAAAAACGTGGGGGTCGTGGTGTTCAAGGTACAGGTGTTAAGGATGACGATTTTGTTCGTGAGTTAGTGTCAACTAGTACCCATGATCACTTACTCTTCTTCACAAATAAAGGCCGTGTCTATCGCCTAAAAGGCTATGAAATTCCTGAGTATGGCCGTACTGCTAAGGGATTGCCAATTGTCAATCTTTTGAAATTGGATGAAGGAGAAAGTATTCAAACCATCATCAATGTTGAGTCTGAACGCAGTGATGATGCTTACCTCTTCTTCACAACCCGTCATGGTATTGTGAAGAGAACCAGCGTCAAGGAATTTAATAATATTCGTCAAAATGGACTTAAGGCACTGAACCTCAAAGATGAAGATGAGTTGATTAATGTCTTGTTGACGGAAGAAGATACGGATATTATCATTGGTACCAAGCTTGGTTATGCAGTTCGCTTTAATCAATCAGTCGTTCGTGGAATGAGTCGTATCGCTACTGGTGTGAAAGGTGTCAATCTTCGTGAAGGAGATACAGTAGTTGGTGCTAGTGTGATTACAGACCAGGACGAGGTTCTTATCATCACAGAAAAAGGATACGGTAAGCGCACAGTTGCGACTGAATATCCAACAAAAGGTCGTGGTGGTAAAGGAATGAAGACAGCTAATGTAGCTGAAAAAAATGGTCCTCTATCAGGTCTTTTGACTGTTAAAGGTGATGAAGATTTGATGATTATCACTGATACAGGTGTCATGATTCGAACCAACGTTGCCAATATTTCACAAACAGGGCGCTCAACTATGGGAGTTAAAGTGATGCGCTTGGATCAGGATGCTAAAATTGTGACCTTTACAACGGTAGCAGCGTCAGAAAAAGAAGAAGTCGGGACAGAAAACGAAATAGAAGGTGAAGCATAATGTCTCATAAAAAGAACAAAAAGAAAACAAATCGTAAAAATCTACTAATCAATGTCTTGGCAGGATTCTTAATCCTCTTGTCACTGGCATTAATCTTTAATTCCAAAATTCGTGATATTTTCATGGTTTGGAATACTAACAAGTATCAAGTTAGCCAGGTATCAAAAGAAAAATTGGAAGAAAATCAAGATACAGAAGGTAATTTTGACTTTGACTCAGTAAAAGCCATTTCATCAGAAGCTGTCTTATCCTCACAATGGAATTCGCAAAAATTACCAGTTATTGGTGGGATTGCTATTCCTGAAGTAGAAATTAACTTACCTATTTTTAAAGGTCTTGATAATGTCAATCTCTTCTATGGAGCTGGTACAATGAAGCGTGACCAAGTGATGGGGAAAGGAAATTATTCACTAGCTAGTCATCACATTTTTACAGCAGAAAATGCCAGTCAGATGCTATTCTCTCCCTTATCACATGCTAAAAATGGTATGAAAATTTATCTGACTGATAAGGATAAGGTTTATACCTATGTCATTCATGAGGTCAAGCATGTAACACCAGATCGCGTGGATGAGATTGATGACCGTAGTGGTGTTGATGAGATCACACTTGTAACTTGTGTGGACTATGATGCGACAGAGCGGATTATCGTTAAAGGTGACTTAAAAGAAGAAAAAGATTATTCACAAACCCCTGAAGAAATTCTAACAGCTTTCAATCAACCATACAAACAGCGCTATTAATAGTTAAAGAATCAGTAAACATTTAGTTTTACTGGTTTTTTATAGATAGATTTTCAAAATAAACTGTTATGAAATATAGAAAACGCTTCCTTAATTCTAAAGTTTGTGATATAATTATCAGGTAAAAAAGTTTTAGGAGTTTATTATGGTCTCTTCAGAATTTATCTCAAAGATTGAATTTGCTTGCAAGAAGAAGGAAAATCTTTATAATAAAAGCAAATTTAAGTATGCGATTCGATCCATGTTCGCAGGTGCATTTTTAACCTTTAGTACTGCTGCAGGTGCAGTTGGAGCTGATTTGATTAACAAAATTGCACCAGGTAGTGGACGTTTCCTCTTCCCATTTGTATTTGCTTGGGGATTGGCCTACATTGTTTTCTTGAATGCCGAGTTGGTAACATCCAACATGATGTTCTTGACTGCTGGTAGTTTCTTGAAAAAAATCTCTTGGAGAAAAACAGCTGAGATTTTACTTTACTGTACCTTGTTCAACCTTATCGGTGCTTTGATAGCAGGTTGGGGCTTTGCTCACTCGGCAGCCTATGCACATCTGACTCACGATAGTTTTATCTCAGGGGTTGTTGAGATGAAGTTAGGCCGCTCAAATGAATTAATCTTGCTTGAGGCGATTTTGGCAAATATTTTCGTAAATATTGCGATTCTTTCATTTATTTTGGTCAAGGATGGTGGAGCTAAACTTTGGCTTGTTTTATCAGCAATTTACATGTTTGTATTCTTAACAAACGAGCACATCGCTGCGAACTTTGCTTCTTTTGCGATTGTGAAATTCAGTGTTGCTGCGGATTCAATTGCTAACTTCGGTGTTGGAAATATGCTTCGTCACTGGGGTGTAACCTTCATCGGAAACTTAATTGGTGGTGGTCTTTTGATGGGTCTTCCATATGCCTTCCTCAATAAAAACGAAGATACTTATGTAGATTAAGAAAATGAGCACGATTGAGTCGTGCTTTTTTCATTTTTAAAATAATACTCTTCGAAAATCTCTTCAAACCTCGTCAACGTCGCCTTGCCGTACTCAAGTATAGCCTGCGGCTAGTTTCCTAGTTTGCTCTTTGATTTTCATTGAGTATAAGGTAATAGTTATTTCTTATATCAAAATATAGAAAACTGATATTTGTAAACTATAACTTAAGGTGCTACAATATCCTTAATGAAACTATATGGAGGTCGCCTTATGACTCGTGATTTTAAATTTGAAACCTTACAATTGCATGCTGGGCAAGTAGTTGATCCAGCAACTAAGTCTCGTGCTGTGCCGATTTATCAAACAACATCCTTTGTTTTTGATGACACGCAGGAAGGTGCAGATCTTTTTGCCTTGAGAAAACCAGGGAACATTTATACTCGTATCACCAACCCTACAACAGCTGCCTTTGAAGAAAGAATTGCTGCTCTTGAAGGTGGTGTTGGAGCTCTTGCAACAGCATCAGGTATGGCCGCAGTGACTTATACGATTTTGGCGCTTGCCCATGCAGGTGACCATGTAGTGGCAGCATCAACTATTTACGGTGGAACCTTCAATCTTTTGAAAGAAACCCTTCCTCGTTATGGTATCACAACAACCTTTGTCGACATTGATAATTTGGAGGAAGTGGAAGCAGCTATCAATGACAATACCAAGCTTGTTCTGATTGAAACCTTGGGTAACCCCTTGATTAATATTCCAGATTTGGAAAAATTGGCAGAGATTGCTCATAAGTATCAGATTCCACTTGTTTCTGACAATACTTTTGCTACACCTTATTTGATTAACGTCTTTTCTCACGGTGTAGATATTGCTATTCACTCTGCGACTAAGTTTATCGGTGGCCATGGTACGACTATTGGTGGAGTGATTGTCGATAGCGGTCGTTTTGACTGGGCGGCTTCAGGGAAATTCCCTCAATTTGTTGACGAGGATCCAAGCTATCACAACTTGAGCTATACTCGTGATGTGGGTGCAGCAGCCTTTATTATCGCTGTCCGTGTCCAATTGCTTCGTGATACAGGTGCAGCCTTGTCACCATTTAATGCCTTCCTCTTGCTTCAAGGACTGGAAACACTTTCTCTTCGTGTCGAACGTCATGTGCAAAATGCAGAGAAAATTGTTGATTTCCTTGTCAACCATCCTAAGGTAGAAAAAGTCAATTATCCAAAACTTGCAGATAGTCCTTACCATGCCTTGGCTGAGAAATACTTGCCTAAAGGTGTGGGCTCAATCTTTACCTTCCATGTCAAAGGTGGGGAGGCAGAGGCACGCAAGGTAATTGATCATTTAGAAATCTTTTCTGATCTAGCAAACGTGGCAGATGCTAAATCGCTTGTTGTCCATCCAGCAACAACCACCCATGGTCAATTGTCAGAAAAAGACCTTGAAGCTGCAGGTGTCACACCAAACCAAATCCGCTTGTCAATCGGACTTGAAAATGTAGAGGATTTGATTGAAGACTTGCGATTGGCCTTGGAGAAAATTTAAAGTAAAAGAAGATAAACAGTGGGTTTCGACTCACTGTTTTTGATTTTCCTTCAGGCATGATATAATGGTTAAAGAAGTCTAGAAAGAGGAACGTTATGAACGAAATCAAATGCCCCAACTGTGGGGAAGTCTTTACAGTAAATGAAAGTCAGTATGCTGAACTTTTGTCCCAAGTGAGAACGGCAGAGTTTGATAAGGAATTGCACGATCGGATGAAGCAGGAACTGGCTTTGGCTGAGCAAAAGGCCATGAATGAACAACAGACCAAACTAGCTCAAAAAGACCAAGAAATTGCGCAATTACAGAGTCAAATCCAAAACTTTGATACAGAGAAAGAATTGGCTAAGAAAGAAGTTGAACAGACAAGCCATGAGGCTTTATTGGCTAAGGACAAGGAAGTACAAGCCTTGGAAAACCAACTGGCTACCATGCGTTTGGAGCATGAAAATCAACTGCAAAAGACTCTTTCTGACCTAGAAAAAGAACGAGATCAGGTTAAAAATCAACTTCTTTTACAAGAAAAAGAAAATGAGCTAGCTCTTGCTTCTGTTAAACAAAACTACGAAGCACAGCTCAAGGCGGCCAGTGAGCAGGTCGAATTTTACAAGAATTTCAAAGCGCAACAATCAACCAAAGCAATCGGAGAGAGTCTGGAACAGTATGCTGAGAGTGAGTTCAACAAGGTTCGAAGTTTTGCCTTCCCCAATGCCTACTTCGAAAAGGACAACAAGGTCTCTGCTCGTGGTTCTAAAGGGGACTTTATCTTTCGTGATTATGATGAAAATGGACTAGAATTCATTTCCATCATGTTTGAGATGAAAAATGAAGCAGATGGGACAGAAAAGAAGCATAAGAATGCAGACTTTTACAAGGAATTGGACAAGGACCGCCGAGAAAAGAACTGTGAGTATGCCGTTTTGGTGACTATGCTTGAGGCTGATAACGACTACTTTAACACAGGGATTGTTGACGTCAGCCACGAGTATGAAAAGATGTATGTGGTTCGTCCTCAATTCTTTATCCAGTTGATTGGACTCTTACGTAATGCTGCCCTTAATTCCCTAAAATACAAGCAGGAGTTGGCCTTGGTTCGCGAGCAAAATATCGACATTACGCATTTTGAGGAAGACTTGGATGCTTTTAAACTGGCTTTTGCTAAGAACTATAACTCTGCTTCGACCAACTTTGGTAAAGCAATTGATGAAATTGACAAGGCCATAAAACGCATGGAAGAGGTAAAGAAATTCTTAACCACATCTGAAAACCAACTTCGCCTTGCAAACAATAAACTGGAAGACGTTTCAGTAAAAAAACTAACTCGAAAAAATCCAACCATGAAAGCTAAGTTTGAAGCTCTGAAGGGGGAGTGAGAAAGCAAAAATGAACGGTATTATCAACTTAAAAAAAGAAGCGGGCATGACCTCGCATGATGCGGTTTTTAAGCTGCGTAAGATTTTGGGAACAAAGAAAATTGGTCATGGTGGGACCTTGGATCCGGATGTAGTGGGTGTTTTACCGATTGCGGTTGGGAAGGCGACACGCATGGTCGAGTTTATGCAGGATGAGGGCAAGGTCTATGAAGGGGAGATTACTCTCGGCTATTCCACGACAACTGAGGATGCCAGTGGGGAAGTGGTCGCAGAGACACCTGTTCTATCGCCCTTGGATGAAACCATTGTCGATGAAGCCATTGCTAGCTTGACTGGGCCTATTACCCAGATTCCACCTATGTACTCTGCTGTCAAGGTCAATGGTCGCAAACTCTATGAGTATGCGCGTGCTGGTCAAGAAGTGGAGCGTCCAGAACGTCAGGTGACAATTTATAGCTTTAAGCGGACCAGTCCCATCTCTTATGAAAATAATCTTGCACGCTTTACTTTTCGTGTAAAATGCAGTAAGGGAACCTATATTCGTACCTTATCTGTTGATTTGGGAGAAAAACTTGGCTATGCAGCTCATATGTCTCAGTTAACTCGTACTAGTGCAGCCGGTTTACATCTAGAAGACGCTCTTACCTTGGAAGAAATTGCTGAAAAAGTAGAGGCTGGTCAACTGGACTTTCTTCATCCTCTAGAGATTGGGACAGGGGATCTTGTCATAGTTTTCCTAACTCCAGAACAGGCTACAGAAGTACGCTTTGGTCGTTTTATCGAGCTCGACCAAACAGACCAAGAATTGGCTGCCTTTGAATGTGATACTTTGTTAGCCATTCTAGAGAAGCGAGACAATCTCTACAAGCCAAGGAAGGTTTTTAACTAGTATAACTGGGGTGTAGGAATTGGAATTGTTTCCCCTAAACTATCCAAACCAGACTATAAATTTTGCAAAAAATGTGATAGAATAGACGACGGATAAAAAAACGGAGGATAGCATGCAAAATAGACCAATCATTATCGGAGTGACAGGTGGTTCTGGTGGTGGTAAAACCAGTGTTTCAAGGGCCATTCTATCGCATTTCCCTGATGAAAAGATTTCCATGATTGAGCATGATTCATACTATAAGGATCAGTCTCACTTGACCTTTGAAGAGCGTGTCAAAACCAACTACGACCATCCTTTTGCCTTTGATACAGACTTGATGATTGAGCAGATTAAGGAATTGTTGGCAGGGCGTCCGGTGGACATCCCTACCTATGACTATACAGAGCATACACGGAGCAGCAAGACTTATCGTCAAGAACCTCAAGATGTTTTTATTGTTGAGGGGATTTTGGTCTTGGAGGATAAGCGTCTGCGCGATTTGATGGATATCAAGATTTTTGTGGATACGGATGACGATGTGCGCATAATTCGTCGTATCAAGCGTGATATGGAAGAGCGTGGCCGTAGCCTTGATAGCGTTATTGACCAGTATTTAGGTGTGGTGAAACCAATGTACCATCAGTTTATCGAACCAACAAAGCGTTATGCTGATATCGTCATTCCTGAGGGAGTCAGCAATACAGTGGCTATCGACCTTTTGACAACCAAGATTGCTAAGATTTTGGAAGAAGCTCGAAACAGTAAATAAATAGATGTGGAGGCCTTGCCTCCTTTTTCTATTTTTCCCTCATATTGGTACATAAATGGAGATTTTTAGGCATATTTTTGGTATAATAATACCCATGGAAAAGCAAGAAAATGAATAGTAGGTGGAGATGGAAAAGTATTTATCGGTAACAACTTTGACCAAATATCTGAAAATGAAATTCGATAAAGACCCGTACTTGGAACGGGTATATTTAACTGGTCAAGTTTCCAACTTTCGTAAACGACCTACTCACCAATATTTTTCCCTAAAAGATGACCATGCAGTTATTCAAGCGACTATTTGGTCTGGAATTTATCAGAAATTAGGTTTCGATCTGGAAGAAGGGATGAAAATCAATGTGATTGGGCGTGTGCAGGTCTATGAACCTAGTGGTAGCTACTCCATCATCATTGAAAAGGCAGAGCCTGATGGGGTTGGTGCGCTTGCGATTCAGTTTGAACAGCTCAAGAAAAAATTGACAGAAGAAGGCCTGTTTCAAGAACGCTTCAAGCAAGCTCTGCCCCAATTTTCTAAGAGAATTGGGGTGGTAACCAGCCGCAGTGGAGCAGTTATTCGAGATATTATCACAACTGTCAGCAGGCGATTTCCAGGTGTAGATATTCTTCTTTATCCGACCAAGGTTCAAGGTGAAGGTTCTGCTGAGGAAATTGCTCGAAATATTGCGCGTGCTAATCAACGGGACGATTTGGACTTGCTGATTATTGGTCGTGGTGGAGGTTCCATCGAGGATCTCTGGGCCTTTAATGAAGAAATTGTGGTACGAGCTATTTTTGAATCTCGTTTGCCAATCATTTCTAGTGTGGGGCATGAGACAGATGTGACCTTGGCAGATTTTGTCGCAGATAGACGGGCTGCGACACCAACAGCAGCTGCTGAACTAGCAACACCTGTGACCAAGTTGGATGTATTGGCTCATTTGCAAAATCAGGAAAAACGGATGGCAACAGCAGTCCGAAATGTCCTATCGAAGAAACAAGAAGCTTTGAAAAAATGCAGTCAGTCTGTTATCTTTAGACAGCCAGAACGTTTGTATGATAGCTATTTGCAACGCTTGGATCAACTGCAACTGCGCTTAAAACAAAGTTTACGTACACGGATTTCTGATAACAAACAAGTCGTCCAAGAAAGGACGCATCGACTGGTACAATTATCACCTGTCACCAAAATCCAACGCTTTCAAGATCATCTAGGTCAGTTGGACAAGCTCTTACGTAGCCAAATGGCACTGGTTTATGATGCTAAGGTGGCTGAGGTGAAGCGACTTTCAGAAGCCTTACTGATGCTGGATACTAGTAGAATCGTGGCGCGTGGTTATGCTATTGTCAAAAAAGAAGAGTCCGTTGTGGATTCGGTTGAGAGTTTGAAGAAAAAAGACCAAGTAACGCTTTTGATGCGGGATGGTCAAGTAGAATTAGAGGTTAAAGATGTCAAAACAAAAGAAATTTGAGGAAAATCTAGCAGAACTGGAAACCATTGTCCAAAGTTTGGAAAATGGTGAAATTGCTCTAGAAGATGCGATTACAGCCTTTCAAAAGGGCATGGTCTTGTCAAAAGAGCTCCAAGCGACGCTGGACAAGGCTGAAAAGACCTTGGTCAAGGTCATGCAAGAAGACGGAACAGAAAGTGATTTTGAATGAAGAAGCAAGAAAAATTAGCTCTTGTCGAGTCTGCCTTGGAAGATTTTTATGGAGACCAGCAGTTTGCTTCTAGTTTGAGAGAGTCGGTTCTCTATTCCATTCATGCTGGTGGCAAGCGTATTCGACCTTTTCTCTTGTTAGAAGTTTTAGAAGCCTTACAGGTTGCCATCAAACCTGCTCACGCGCAGGTGGCTGCGGCTTTGGAGATGATTCATACAGGTAGCTTGATTCACGATGATCTTCCTGCAATGGATGATGATGATTATCGTCGAGGACGCTTGACCAACCACAAGAAATTCGGTGAAGCAATGGCTATTTTGGCTGGAGATGCCTTGTTCCTAGATCCTTATGCCTTGATAGCGCAGGCAGATTTGCCAAGTCAAATCAAGGTGGACTTGATTGCCAACTTATCCCTTGCTTCAGGAAGTCTGGGCATGGTGGCAGGGCAAGTTTTGGATATGGAAGGAGAACACCAGCACTTGTCTTTGGAAGAACTCCAGACCATTCATGCTAATAAGACTGGAAAGTTACTAGCCTATCCCTTCCAAGCAGCTGCTATTATAGCGGAATTGGTTCCTGAAATCCAAGCAAAACTGAAAACTGTGGGTGAATTGATTGGTCTTGCATTTCAAGTTCGAGATGATGTATTGGATGTGACAGCTAGTTTTGAGGAAATTGGCAAGACACCACAAAAGGATTTGCAGGCAGAGAAGTCAACCTATCCAGCCTTGTTGGGTTTGGAAGAGGCCATTGCCTTTTGTAACCAAACCTTGGATCAAGCTAATGCAAAATTAGAAGAAATTGCCCAGCAGGTTCCCTTTGAGATAGAATCGATTGTAAGAGTAGTAGAAAGTTTGAGAATCAATGGCTAAGGAAAGAGTGGATGTACTAGCTTATAAACAGGGCTTGTTTGAAACGCGAGAACAGGCCAAGCGCGGTGTCATGGCTGGTCTAGTTGTAGCAGTCCTGAATGGAGAACGCTTTGATAAACCAGGAGAGAAAATCCCAGATGATACTGAGCTAAAACTTAAGGGTGAAAAACTCAAGTATGTCAGCCGTGGTGGCTTGAAATTAGAAAAGGCCTTGCAGGTCTTTGATTTGTCAGTAGAAGGGGCAACAACGATTGATATCGGTGCCTCTACTGGAGGCTTTACCGACGTCATGTTGCAGAATGGTGCTGAGTTAGTCTATGCGGTGGACGTCGGTACCAATCAGTTAGCTTGGAAACTACGCCAAGACCCACGAGTTGTCAGCATGGAGCAGTTTAATTTCCGCTATGCAGAGAAGACTGATTTCGAAAAGGAACCGAGTTTTGCCAGTATTGATGTGAGTTTTATTTCTCTCAGTCTGATTTTGCCAGCCTTGCACCGAGTGTTAGCCAATCAAGGTCAGGTTGTGGCTCTAGTTAAGCCTCAGTTTGAGGCAGGACGTGAGCAGATTGGGAAAAATGGAATTATTCGAGAGGCCAAGGTTCACCAAAATGTTCTTGAATCTGTCACAGCTATGGCAGTAGAGGAAGGCTTTTCAGTCCTTGGTTTGGATTTTTCTCCTATCCAAGGAGGTCATGGAAATATTGAGTTTTTAGCGTATTTGAAAAAAGAAGAGTCAGCAAGTAATCAGGTTCTTGCTGAGATTGAAGAAGTAGTAGAGAGGGCGCATAGTCAATTTAAAAATGAATAAAAAAGAGAGACTTGAAAAAATTAGACGATTTGTGACAGATTATCAAATCGGTACACAAGAAGAAATTGTAGAACATTTGAAAGAGGCTGGTATCACTGCCACTCAAGCGACGGTATCGCGAGATATCAAAGAGTTAGGTATTGTCAAAATTCCTTTGAGAGACAACACCTATGTCTATGAATTGCCAAAGTCAATCGTAAAAAGTTTGCAACTGGCTGAAGACAATATCGAATCGGCTGAATTGATGAATAAGATGATCAATCTACAAGTCATCCCAGGAAATACGGCTTTTGTAAAAGCTCAGTTAATCGAGACTTTTGCGGACAAGATTTTCAGCTGTTTGGCTGATGATAGCTCGATTTTAGTCATTGCCAGAAGTGAAAGTCTAGCTGAGGAAATCTTTGAACAAGTAAAAAATTGGTAGGTCTATATGTTACTTGAAATTTCGATAAAAAACTTTGCCATTATTGAGGCTATTTCCCTCAATTTTGAAAAGGGGATGACTGTCCTGACTGGTGAAACGGGTGCAGGGAAGTCGATTATCATTGATGCCATGAATATGATGTTGGGAGCTCGTGCTACGACAGATGTTATTCGTCATGGTGCGCCAAAGGCAGAGATTGAGGGGCTTTTCTCCGTTGAGAATAGTCGCCTTTTACAGGAAATTTTTGATGAGCAAGGTTTGGAAATGGGGGATGAAATTATCATCCGTCGAGAAATTCTGCAAAATGGTCGTAGTATCAGCCGTGTGAATGGCCAGATGGTCAATCTGTCTGTTTTACGTGCTATTGGGCAACATCTTGTAGATATTCATGGTCAGCATGACCAAGAGGAGTTAATGCGTCCTCAACTTCATATCCAGATGTTGGATGAATTTGGCGATGCAGCTTTTTGGGACTTGAAAGAGACCTATCAGACGAGTTTTGATGCTTATCGAAAAATGCGCAATCAGGTTCTGGAAGTCAAGAAAAACCAACAGGAACATAAGGCTCGTATTGAAATGTTGGAATTTCAAATGGCAGAGATTGAGGCTGCAAACTTGCAGGCTGGAGAAGACTTGACTCTCAACCAAGAGAGAGAGAAACTTCTCAACCATAAAAATATTGCGGATACACTGACCAATGCCTACAGTATGTTGGACAATGAAGACTTTTCAAGTCTGGCCAATGTTCGTTCGGCCATGAATGACATGGAAAGTGTCGAAGAGTATGACCCTGAATACCGTGAAATTTCAAGCTCTCTGTCTGAGATCTACTATGTCTTAGAAGATATTAGCAAGCGTCTGGAAGCTATCATTGAGAATCTTGATTTTGACGGCAATCGTCTCATGCAGGTTGAGAATCGTTTGGACCTCCTTCATACTATTACCCGCAAGTATGGTGGGACTGTAGACGAAGTCTTGCTTTATTTTGCCAAGATTACGGAAGAATACAATCTCTTGACAGGCAATAATCTTTCTTCTGAGGACATGGAAGCAGAGCTCAAGAAATTGGAAGTCAATCTTGTTGATTTGGCAGGCCAGCTTGCATCTGCTCGTCATGACTTGGCTCAGCAGCTTGAAGCTGAGATTAAACAAGAACTGCAGGACCTCTATATGGAAAAAGCCCAGTTTCAGGTTCGTTTTAACAAGGGCAAATTCAGTCGTGAGGGAAATGAAACGGTCGAATTTTACATTTCAACCAACCCTGGTGAAGATTTTAAACCCTTGGTCAAGGTTGCATCTGGTGGGGAATTATCTCGTCTCATGCTAGCCATCAAGTCTGCCTTTTCACGTAAAGAAGGCAAGACCAGCATAGTCTTTGATGAGGTGGATACAGGAGTGTCAGGCCGTGTAGCTCAGGCTATTGCACAGAAGATTCACAAGATTGGCCAGCATGGTCAGGTACTGGCTATTTCCCATTTACCACAAGTAATTGCGATTGCGGATTATCAATTTTTTATTGAGAAGATTAGCAATGAGCATTCAACAGTTTCGACTGTTCGCCTCTTGACGGTTGAAGAGCGAGTGGAAGAAGTTGCCAAAATGTTGGCAGGCGATGATGTGACAGAAGCAGCCCTCACGCAAGCCAGAGAATTATTGAGAAACAGGGAGAAATAAGATGACAGACTATTATGTAATTGGAGATGTTCACGGAAAAGCTGGAATGCTGGAAGACCTTCTCAAAACATGGGATGGTCAGACCCAGTTGCTCTTTCTAGGGGATTTGATTGACCGAGGTGAGGATAGTCGCCGTGTTCTAGAGATGGTTAAGAACTTAGTGGACAATCAAGGGGCTATCTGTTTGTCTGGAAATCATGAGTATATGTTTTTGACTTGGCTCGATAACCCAGAAGAAAGCTATGACCACTATCGTCGCAATGGTGGAGATACAACTATTAACTCAATCCTAGGTCGTCCCTTGGATGCACCAGTTGACGGGGTGGAGGATGCCAAGCGTGTTGCCACTGAAGCAGCAGATTTGGTTGCATTCATTCGTCAAATGCCATTTGTAGTAGAAACAGACAAGTATATCTTTGTTCACGCAGGTATTGATTTGACCTTGGATGATTGGCATGAAACGACAGATTACAAGAAAGTCTGGCTCAGAAAACCATTCCACGAAGCAGAAAATCATACTGGAAAAACCATTGTCTTTGGTCATACACCGGTCTATGGTTTGTTAAAGCAAGAACGTGGTACAGCTGAGCTTTGGACTACAGAAGATGGTAAGATTGGAATGGACGGAGGAGCTGTCTACGGTGGTGTCCTTCACGGGATTGTCTTTACAGACCAAGGAATGACAGAACACCACTTTATCGAAAATGACGGCTTTGTCGCTGAAGATTAGTACTCCTAGCAGGGTATGGTCTTGTCAAAATGTCAAAAACAATTTATAATAAATAGATACCCTGAAAGGAAGAGAATCATGAACTTAGAAGAATTGAAAAAACGACAGGAGAAGATCCGTAACTTCTCTATTATCGCTCATATTGACCACGGGAAGTCAACCCTAGCAGACCGCATTTTGGAAAAAACAGAGACAGTCTCCAGCCGTGAAATGCAGGCCCAGCTTTTGGATAGCATGGATTTAGAACGGGAACGTGGGATTACCATTAAGTTGAATGCCATCGAGCTGAATTATACTGCAAAAGATGGAGAAACTTATATTTTCCACTTGATTGACACGCCGGGGCACGTTGACTTTACCTATGAAGTTTCACGTTCGCTAGCTGCCTGTGAGGGAGCAATTTTGGTGGTCGATGCTGCTCAAGGGATTGAGGCTCAAACACTTGCCAACGTTTATCTGGCCTTGGATAATGATTTGGAAATTATGCCAGTCATTAACAAAATTGACTTGCCAGCTGCAGATCCAGAGCGCGTGCGTACTGAGATAGAAGATGTGATTGGACTAGATGCTAGTGAAGCAGTCTTAGCCTCTGCCAAGGCAGGTATCGGTATCGAAGAAATTCTAGAGCAAATTGTAGAAAAAGTACCGGCACCAACGGGTGATGTGACTGCGCCACTTAAAGCCTTGATTTTCGACTCTGTTTACGATGCTTACCGTGGGGTTATCCTCCAAGTGCGTGTCATGGATGGGGTGGTCAAACCCGGCGATAAGATTCAGCTTATGAGCAATGGTAAGACCTTTGATGTGACCGAAGTCGGTATTTTTACTCCGAAAGCAGTTGGTCGTGATTTCCTTGCGACTGGTGACGTTGGTTATATTGCAGCATCTATCAAGACGGTTCAGGACACTCGTGTGGGTGATACCGTTACCTTGGCAACCAATCCTGCGGTAGAGCCATTACATGGTTACAAGCAGATGAATCCTATGGTCTTTGCGGGTCTCTACCCAATTGAGTCAAACAAGTACAATGACCTTCGTGAAGCCCTTGAAAAATTGCAACTGAATGATGCTAGTCTTCAGTTTGAACCAGAAACATCACAGGCACTTGGATTTGGTTTCCGTTGTGGTTTCCTTGGACTTCTCCATATGGATGTAATCCAAGAGCGTTTAGAACGTGAGTTCAATATCGACCTCATCATGACAGCTCCGTCTGTTATTTATAAGGTTAATTTGACCGACGGGGAGTCTATGGATGTGTCAAACCCGTCTGAGTTCCCAGACCCAACCAAGATTGCGACCATTGAAGAGCCTTATGTTAAGGCGCAAATCATGGTACCGCAAGAGTTTGTTGGAGCAGTGATGGAGCTAGCTCAGCGCAAGCGTGGGGACTTTGTGACTATGGACTATATTGATGACAATCGTGTCAATGTTATCTATCAAATTCCACTTGCTGAAATCGTCTTTGATTTCTTTGATAAGCTTAAGTCTTCGACACGTGGTTATGCAAGCTTTGACTACGAATTGTCAGAGTACAGACCATCTAAGCTAGTCAAAATGGACATCCTTCTCAACGGAGACAAGGTGGATGCCCTCAGCTTTATCGTTCACAAGGACTTTGCCTATGAACGTGGAAAACTCATCGTTGATAAGCTCAAGAAAATCATCCCTCGTCAACAATTTGAAGTTCCAATCCAAGCGGCTATTGGGCACAAGATTGTGGCTCGTACGGATATCAAGGCCCTTCGTAAGAACGTACTTGCTAAGTGTTATGGTGGTGACGTTTCCCGTAAACGTAAACTGCTTGAAAAACAAAAAGCTGGTAAGAAACGAATGAAAGCTATCGGTTCAGTTGAAGTACCACAAGAAGCCTTCCTTAGTGTCTTGAGTATGGATGAAGAGTAAGTCATCATAATTGTTTTTCCTTCTTCATAGGAAATTTATATAAGAATCAATAGTTAAGCAGGCTTAGATGGTCTGCTTTTTTAGTTTCGAGAACAGAAAAAATGGTTGAAATGTTTGTTTATATGTTTGTTTTTACACAACAAACTGAAAAAGCAACAAAAGTATAAAAAAAGAGACAAAAAACAACAGAAAAATATTGACAACGATTTCATATAGTGTTATACTTATAGCATAAAGTTAATGGAAAGAAGGGAAAACCTTATGGGATTAGATCATTTCTTTGACAAAAACCTTGTGTTTTGCTTAGAAGCGGATAATCAAGAACATCTCTTTGATCAGGTTGCAACTTTATTGGAAGAACGAGAAATCGTAACTCCAACCTATCGTGAAGCCTTGATCACGCGTGAAAAGTCATTTCCAACTGGCTTAGATATGGAATTTTTGGGTAAGGATTTGCCGAATGTGGCTATTCCTCACACAGATATTGTTCATAACCTAGCCGAAAAAGTTGTGGTTGTTCGATTAGAGAAACCGGTGACTTTCCACAATATGATTGCACCAGATAAGGAAGTAGAAGTATCCTTACTCTTCTTTATCATTAATAACTCAAGTTCAAGTCAAACTAACATTCTTGCTCAGTTGATGGACTTCTTTACTGGAAATGGTCATCTTGAAGATCTATCAAAAATTTCTGAACCAGAAGCCCTCTATGCTTATATAGCTGAAGCAACCGTTTAATCTTGTCTATTAAAAATATTAAATCGGAGGAAATCCATATGATTAAAATTCTTGCTGCCTGCGGTGCAGGTGTTAACTCAAGCCACCAAATTAAAAGTGCTCTTGAAGAAGAACTTTCAAACCGCGGTTTTGATGTTCACTGTGATGCGGTAATGGTCAAAGACGTTAATGAAGACCTTATCAAAGGTTACGACATCTTCACACCAATTGCTGCGACAGATCTTGGCTTTGACCCAGGTATTCCAGTTATCGAAGCTGGACCAATCTTATTCCGTATCCCAGCGATGAGTGCTCCAGTATTTGACAATATTGAAGCAGCCATTAAAGAACACGGGTTAAGCTAATTCTAATTTGTTAACATTCATATAACATAAAAAAGGGAGGAACTGTTATGGATGCAATCTTTGGCCTAATCAAAGACTTTTTCACACCCATCTTAGATATGGGTGGACCTGTCATCATGTTAATCATTTTGACAGTATTGGCTTTACTTTTTGGAGTGAAATTCTCCAAGGCTCTTGAAGGTGGTATTAAACTTGCCATCGCTCTTACTGGTATCGGAGCTATCATCGGTATGCTAAATGGTGCTTTCTCAGCATCACTTGCAAAATTCGTTGAAAATACTGGTATCCAATTGAGTATTACTGACGTTGGATGGGCACCACTTGCAACAATCACTTGGGGATCAGCTTGGACACTTTACTTCTTGCTTATCATGTTGATTGTCAACGTAGTAATGCTTGCTATGAAGAAAACTGATACACTTGACGTTGATATCTTTGATATCTGGCACTTGTCTATCACAGGTCTTTTGATTAAATGGTATGCAGACAACAACGGTGTGAGCCAAGGGGTTTCACTCTTGATTGCTACAGCAGCTATCGTACTGGTTGGTGTGTTGAAAATTATCAACTCTGACTTGATGAAACCTACATTTGACGATCTTCTTAACGCTCCAAGTTCATCACCAATGACTTCAACTCACATGAACTACATGATGAACCCAGTTATCATGGTTTTGGATAAGATTTTTGAAAAATTCTTCCCAGGTCTAGATAAATATGACTTTGACGCTGCTAAATTGAACAAGAAAATTGGTTTCTGGGGTTCTAAATTCTTTATCGGTTTCATCCTTGGTATTGTTATCGGTATTATGGGAACTCCACATCCAATTGAAGGGGTTGCAGATGCAGATAAATGGCGTCTTGTTATCAAAGGATGGTTGTCTCTTGGTTTGACTGCCGGTGTATCTTTGGAACTCTTCTCACTTATCGGTTCATGGTTCATCGCAGCCGTAGAACCACTATCACAAGGTATTACAAACGTTGCTACTAAACGTTTGGAAGGACGTAAATTCAACATCGGTCTTGACTGGCCATTCATCGCTGGTCGTGCTGAAATCTGGGCTTGTGCCAACGTACTAGCCCCAATCATGTTAATTGAAGCTGTACTTCTTTCAAAAGTCGGAAATGGTATCTTGCCACTTGCAGGTATCATCGCTATGGGTGTTACTCCAGCTCTCTTGGTTGTAACTCGTGGTAAATTGCTCCGCATGATTATTTTCGGAACACTCTTGTTGCCACTCTTCCTTCTTTCAGGTACACTTATTGCACCATTTGCAACAGAACTTGCTAAAGGTGTAGGTGCCTTCCCAGCAGGTGTGAGTGAAACTCAATTGATTACTCACTCAACTCTTGAAGGTCCAATCGAAAAACTTCTTGGTTGGACAATTGGTAACACTACAACAGGTGATATTAAAGCAATCCTTGGTGCTGTAGTCTTCCTTGTATTCTATATCGGTATCTTTGCTTGGTACAGAAAACAAATGATCAAACGTAACGAAGAGTACGCAGCAAAAGCAAAATAATGCGCTCCTATAAAATGTAAATTGTTGAAACTAGGTTGTCATTTTCCTGATAGGAGTGACAGCCTAGTTTTTTATAAACTATCAAGAAATCGGAGAAAATAATGGTAATTGAATTAAAATCAGAACAATTAAGAGTTCAATTTAACAGTTTTGGTGGGGCTCTTTCTTCTATAAAAGATGCTGAGGGACTTGAGTATTTGTGGCAAGGGGATGCTACTTATTGGAGTGGACAAGCTCCTGTCCTCTTCCCCATTTGTGGTTCATTGAGAGAGGATACAGCTTTCTATATAGATGAGAAGGGGCAAGAAAGCAAAGGAAAGATTCCTCGTCATGGTTTGGTTCGTAAGAAAGAATTTGAATTAGTTGAACAAACAGATAATAGTGTAACTTTTGCAATTGAAGACGATGAGAATAGCTATCAGAACTACCCTTATCATTTCCGCCTAGAAATCACTTATAGCCTTACTGGCAAGACAGTGCGGACTCAATACAAGATTTTCAATAAAGAAACTAGAAAGGTCATGCCTTACTTTATTGGTGGGCATCCAGGCTTTAATTGTCCTCTACTTGATGATGAAGTCTATGAAGATTATTATCTAGAGTTTGAGAAAGAAGAGACTTGCTCTGTTCCACGCCCTTTCCCAGAAACAGGTATGTTGGATTTCCAAGATAGAAGTCCATGGTTAGAAGGTCAAAAAGAATTAGACCTCAGCTATGATCTTTTCAGTACTGATGCAGTTACCTTAGATGAATTGCAATCTAGAACAATTGCCCTTCGTTCTCGTAAACGTGATAAAGGGTTGAAAGTACACTTTGCAGAGTTTCCAAACCTTATTATCTGGTCAACTTTGAACAAAGGTCCTTTCATTGCCTTTGAACCATGGTCTGGCTTGTCAACATCCCTTGAAGAAGGAGATCATCTAGAAGATAAGAAGAATGTTCGTCTCCTAGAGCCTGGTAAAGTGGATCAAATTGGTTTTGACATCGAAATTTTTTAGATTAAAAAATAAAACACAAAAACAAACATTAACTGTTGACTTTTTCAATAAATAGGAGTATATTATGTTTGTAAGCAACAAATGATGTTTGTAACAAACAAATAATCGCTTGTTATATTCTCTTTCGTGGGGAAAGATTATTTCTAGGAAAATGGTTTCCTAAACTTGAATAAGGTGTAATTCATCTCATTCAATCCAATTTGTCAATAAACTGCTAGAAAGTCTTTTTGTAGATAAACTGCTAACTATAAAAGCCTTTACTAGCCTAGAAAAATAAAAAGGAGTATACAATATGTCTATTGTTATCGGTGCAGATGCTGCAGGTTTGAGATTGAAAGAAGTTGTGAAAGACTTCTTGGAAAAAGAAAACTTCCACGTTGTGGATGTTACAGCTGAAGGTCAAGACTTTGTTGATGTGACTCTTGCTGTTGCTGCAGAAGTAAACAAAGAAGAACAAAACCTTGGTATCGTGATTGATGCTTATGGAGCTGGTCCATTTATGGTTGCAACTAAGATCAAAGGAATGGTTGCTGCAGAAGTATCTGACGAACGTTCAGCTTATATGACTCGTGGTCACAACAACTCACGTATGATCACTATGGGTGCACAACTTGTTGGTGATGAATTGGCTAAAAACATCGCTAAAGGATTTGTTAACGGTAAATACGACGGTGGTCGTCATCAAATTCGTGTCGACATGTTGAACAAAATGTGCTAATTTTTATATTGAAAGAAAGGTAAGATAAAAATGAGAATTGCAATTGGATGTGACCACATCGTAACAAATGAAAAAATGGCTGTTTCAGAATTTTTGAAATCAAAAGGACATGAAGTTATCGACTTTGGTACTTATGACCACGCTCGTACCCACTATCCAATCTTTGGTAAAAAAGTTGGTGAAGCAGTAGTTAGTGGCCAAGCTGATCTTGGTGTATGTATCTGTGGTACTGGTGTAGGTATCAATAATGCTGTTAACAAGGTTCCTGGTGTTCGTTCTGCTTTGGTTCGCGATATGACAACAGCTCTATATGCAAAAGAACAATTGAATGCCAACGTAATCGGATTTGGTGGTAAAATTACTGGAGAATTGCTCATGTGTGATATCATTGAAGCTTTCATCCATGCTGAATACAAACCATCAGAAGAAAACAAAAAATTGATTGCGAAAATTGAACACGTTGAAAGCCACAATGCTCAACAAACAGACGCAAACTTCTTCACTGAATTCCTTGAAAAATGGGATCGCGGAGAATACCACGACTAAGAGGTGACCTATGATTTTAACAGTCACAATGAACCCATCCATCGATATTTCCTATCCTTTGGATGAATTGAAGATTGATACTGTCAATCGTGTGGTGGATGTAACCAAAACTGCGGGTGGTAAAGGACTAAACGTTACTCGAGTGCTTTCAGAATTTGGAGATTCTGTTCTTGCTACTGGTTTAGTTGGTGGCAAACTTGGTGAGTTTTTGGTTGAACATATCGATAATCAAGTAAAGAAAGATTTCTTCTCCATTCAGGGAGAAACTCGTAACTGTATCGCTATTCTCCATGGAGACAACCAAACAGAAGTTCTTGAAAAAGGTCCTGAAGTATTGGAACAGGAAGGTCAAGGCTTTTTGGAACATTTCAAAAAACTCTTGGACTCAGTTGAAGTAGTCGCTATCTCAGGAAGTCTACCTGCTGGACTTCCAGTTGATTACTATGCTAGTTTGGTTGAACTTGCGAATCAAGCTGGGAAACCTGTTGTATTGGACTGTTCAGGCGCTGCTCTTCAGGCTGTTCTTGAATCTCCACATAAACCAACAGTCATCAAACCAAATAATGAGGAATTGTCTCAGCTTCTTGGAAGAGAAGTTTCTGAGGATTTGTCTCAGCTTCTTGGAAGAGAAGTTTCTGAGGATTTGGATGAATTAAAAGAAGTCCTTCAAGAACCTTTGTTTGCAGGTATTGAATGGATTATCGTTTCACTTGGTGCCAACGGAGCCTTTGCCAAACATGGCGACACTTTCTACAAGGTAGATATTCCTAGAATTCAGGTAGTAAATCCTGTTGGCTCTGGAGACTCTACTGTGGCAGGAATTTCTTCAGGACTACTTCATAAAGAATCAGATGCAGAATTACTCATCAAGGCAAATGTCCTTGGTATGCTCAATGCTCAAGAAAAAATGACTGGTCATGTCAACATGGCCAACTATCAAGCTCTATATGATCAATTAATAGTAAAAGAGGTATAAAATGGCTTTAACAGAACAAAAACGTGCACGCTTAGAAAAACTTTCTGATGAAAATGGTATCATCTCAGCTCTTGCATTTGACCAACGTGGTGCTTTGAAACGCCTCATGGCACAACACCAATCAGAAGAACCAACTGTAGCCCAAATGGAAGAACTTAAAGTCTTGGTAGCAGATGAATTGACTAAATACGCTTCATCTATGCTTCTTGACCCTGAGTATGGACTTCCAGCTACTAAAGCTCTTGATGAAAAAGCTGGTCTTCTCCTTGCTTATGAAAAAACAGGTTATGACACAACAAGCACAAAACGTTTGCCAGACTGCTTGGATGTTTGGTCTGCTAAACGTATTAAAGAAGAAGGTGCAGATGCAGTTAAATTCTTGCTTTACTATGATGTAGATAGCTCAGACGAACTTAACCAAGAAAAACAAGCTTACATCGAACGTATCGGTTCTGAATGTGTGGCTGAAGATATCCCATTCTTCCTTGAAATTCTTGCTTACGATGAAAAGATTGCTGATGCAGGTTCTGTAGAATACGCTAAAGTAAAACCACACAAAGTTATCGGTGCTATGAAAGTCTTCTCAGACCCACGCTTTAACATTGATGTCTTGAAAGTTGAAGTTCCTGTTAACATTAAATATGTTGAAGGCTTCGCTGAAGGTGAAGTAGTTTACACACGTGAAGAAGCAGCAGCCTTCTTCAAAGCACAAGATGAAGCAACTAACTTGCCATACATCTACTTGAGTGCTGGTGTATCAGCTAAACTCTTCCAAGATACTCTTGTATTTGCTCATGAATCAGGTGCAAACTTTAACGGAGTTCTTTGTGGACGTGCAACATGGGCTGGATCAGTTGAAGCTTACATCAAAGATGGTGAAGAAGCAGCTCGCGAATGGCTACGTACAACTGGATTTGAAAACATTGACGAGCTCAACAAAGTTCTTCAAACAACAGCAACTTCATGGAAAGAACGCGTGTAAGAAAGTCTTTCAAAACTAAAATTTTTAATACTTACAAAAATCCCCACCAATCGGTGGGGATCATTTTATGGTTTAGATAGAATAATTTTTGTTTGTTTTGAAAGTTGTTCGAAGGTTTCTTTGCTCAGTTTAGAATCTGAAACGATGGTATCAATATCAGAGATATTGTAGAAGGTATAAAAATCAAACTTATTGAACTTACTATTGTCAGCTAGTAAGTATTTTTTATTGGAATTATTGAGGGCTATGCGTTGAGATTCACCTTCCTCTTCACTAAAGGTCGCAATCGCATTGTCCTGAATACCATTACAGCTAACGAAGGCTTTAGAAAATTGCAAATTAGCCAAGTTTTGCAAGGTTAGTGTTCCCACAAAGGCTCCAGTGATAGAGCGATAGTTTCCACCAATTAAAATCAAATCTGTTAGTTTTCGTTCGTTTAGAATGAGAAAAACTGGTAAACTGTTTGTTACAACACGAATATTATCAATTGGTAGTTCACGGGCAAAAGATTCTAAGGTGGTACCAGGGCCGATAAAAATAGTTTCACCCTCATCAATTAAATGGCCTGCAAAACGGCTAATTTCTTGTTTTTCTGCGATTTGTAAGCTTTGTTTTTCAATATTGGAACGTTCATTATTTAAAATAGAACCTGTGCGAATTTTTTCAGCTCCCCCGTGCACCCGAACAAGTAAATCCTTGTCTGCTAACTCTTGCAAGTAGCGTCTAGCAGTCATATCTGATACATCTAAGCGAGTCATGATTTCTTTTACAGTAATAGTTCCCTTTGTATTTACCGTTTCTAGAATATTATCTAGTTTTTCCTGCTTTAACATCGTTATCACCTCTATTTCTATTACTATTTTATCATAAAGTATTCAATCAATCAATTTAAAAAACAAAAGAAAACAAAAACAAAAATATCATGGTTGTTTTAAACAAACCATGATATTTGTTATTGCTTATAAAATAGATAACATTAGTTCAAACCGTAGTTGTAGTCATCGTCTTGCATGGCTTCAACTTCACCAAGGAGGTAACCATTTCCGACTTGAGAGAAGAAGTCGTGGTTAGAAGTTCCTGTTGAAATACCGTTCATAACGATTGGGTTGACGTCATCAGCTGAATCTGGGAAGAGTGGATCTTGTCCCAGGTTCATGAGTGCTTTGTTAGCATTGTAGCGAAGGAAGGTCTTGACTTCTTCAGTCCAACCAACACCGTCATAGAGGCTCTCTGTATAACCTTCTTCATTCTCGTAGAGAGTGTATAGCAGATCGTACATCCATTCTTTGAGTTTTTCTTGCTCTTCTTCAGGTAATTCATTGAAACCAAGTTGGAATTTATAACCAATGTAGGTTCCGTGAACAGATTCATCACGAATAATTAATTTAATGATTTCCGCAACATTGGCTAGTTTGTTGTTACCAAGATAGTAGAGGGGAGTGAAGAAACCAGAGTAGAAGAGGAAGGTTTCGAGGAAGACACTGGCAACTTTCTTTTCAAGTGGGCTACCGTTTAGGTAGATTTCGTTGACAATCTCAGCTTTCTTTTGTAGGTAAGGATTGGTATTGGTCCATTCGAAAATTTCTTCAATCTCAGCCTTAGTATTCAAGGTAGAAAAGATTGATGAATAAGATTTTGCATGGACAGATTCCATAAATTGGATGTTATTGAAAACAGCTTCCTCATGGGGTGTACGGATGTCTGCGCGAAGGGCTTGAACCCCAGTTTCAGATTGCATAGTGTCGAGAAGGGTTAAACCACCAAAGACTTTTCCAACTAAGTCTTTTTCTACATTTGATAGCTTTCTCCAGTCATCCAAGTCATTTGACAAGGGAATACGTGTATCGAGCCAGAATTGCTCGGTCAGCTTTTCCCAAGTTGATTTGTCGATGACATCTTCGATGGCATTCCAGTTAATGGCTTTGTAGTAAGTTTCCATTTGAAATCTCTTTCTGTGTTTAATATTGCGAACTCACAATTATTTCTATTTTATCATAATTCCAGAGGAGTATCGCATAAAAAGTCGGAAGCCCGACTTTTTTGTTATTTCATAGTATAGATGCTTATTCCAGCTTAGCTTGGTAAATGAATCGATAGCTTGAGAAAATGTAGTTTCCTCAAGCAAGGATTAAATCACACAGCTTTCACATTGGTTAGCACCGACTTCTCCACCATCATCTGTAAAGGTACGGACGTAGTAGATAGACTTGATACCCTTGTTAAAGGCATAGTTACGAAGGATAGATAAGTCACGTGTCGTTTGTTTGTTTTCTTTCTTCCATTCGTAAAGTCCTTTTGGAATGTCACTACGCATAAAGAGTGTGAGTGAAAGTCCTTGGTCCACGTGCTCAGTTGCAGCAGCATAGACATCAATCACTTTACGCATATCCATGTCGTAGGCAGAAGTGTAGTAAGGAATGGTTTCTGTTGACAAGCCAGCAGCAGGATAGTAGATTTTCCCGATTTTCTTTTCTTGACGTTCTTCGATACGTTGTGTAATCGGGTGGATAGAAGCAGAAACGTCATTGATGTAACTGATCGAACCATTTGGAGCAACAGCTAGACGGTTTTGGTGGTAAAGTCCATCTGCTTGAACCTTGTCGCGAAGTTCAGCCCAGTCAGCAGCACTTGGGATAAAGACATCTTTGAAGAGTTCTTTAACACGTTCTGATTTTGGAACAAATTCGCCAGTTACATACTTGTCAAAGTAGCTTCCGTTAGCATAGTCTGATTTTTCAAAGTTGTGGAAGGTGATGCCACGTTCACGCGCAATATTGTTTGATTCTACCAAGGTCCAGTAGTTCATGAGCATGAAGTAGATGCTTGTAAATTCAACAGACTCAGGCGATCCATATTCAATCAATTGTTGGGCAAGGTAGCTGTGAAGTCCCATGGCACCAAGACCAAAGGTATGAGCTTGGCTATTTCCGTGGTCGATAGTAGGAACAGCTACGATGTGTGAACTATCTGTAACGAAAGTAAGTGCACGAACCATAGCACGGATAGAACGACCAAAATCAGGTGAAGTCATCATGTTAACCACGTTGGTTGAACCAAGGTTACATGAAACGTCCGTTCCCATTTGCAGGAATTCTTGAGCATCGTTGATCAAGCTTGGTTCTTGGACTTGAAGAATCTCAGAACACAAGTTACTCATGATAATCTTACCATCAACAGGGTTTGCACGGTTAGCCGTATCAATGTTGACGACATAAGGGTAGCCAGACTCTTGTTGCAATTTAGAGATTTCCGTTTCCAAATCACGCGCCTTGATTTTTGTCTTGCGGATGTTTGGATTTGCGACTAATTCATCGTATTTTTCAGTGATGTCAATGTAGTTGAATGGCACACCGTATTCAAGCTCTACAGAATAAGGGCTGAAGAGGTACATTTCTTCATTATTACGAGCCAATTCGTAGAATTTATCGGGTACTACAACACCAAGTGAAAGGGTCTTAACACGAACTTTTTCATCGGCATTTTCTTTCTTAGTTGAAAGGAAGGCGATAATGTCTGGGTGGAAGACGTTGAGGTAAACAACCCCAGCACCTTGACGTTGACCAAGTTGGTTAGAGTAAGAAAAGCTATCTTCGAAAAGCTTCATAACTGGAACGACACCAGAAGCCGCACCTTCATATCCTTTGATAGGGGCTCCAGCTTCACGAAGGTTGTTGAGGGAAATTCCGACACCGCCTCCGATACGTGAAAGCTGAAGAGCTGAGTTGATAGAACGTCCGATAGAGTTCATATCATCTGTTATCTGAATCAAGAAACAGGATACCAATTCACCACGACGTGCACGACCTGCATTTAAGAAAGATGGTGTAGCAGGTTGGTAGCGTTGGTGGATGATTTCATTTGCGATATCAGTTGCGATAGTTTCATTGCCATCAGCGAAATAAAGGGCGTTAAAGAAGACGCGGTCTTCCATGCTTTCAAGATAATATTCACCGTCGTTAGTCTTCAAGGCATATTGATTGTAAAATTTATAAGCTGCCATGAAGGACTTGAATTGGAAGTTTTGGTCTTTGATAAATTGAGCCAATTCTTCCAAAAATTCTGGACGGTATTTCTTGATAAAGGCTGTTTCGATGTAGTTGTGCTCAATGAGGTAGTTGATTTTATCCTTGATTGAATCAAAAACTATAGTGTTTGGAACTACATTTTCTTTAAAGAAGGCATCCAAGGCTTCCTTATCTTTATGAAGCATGATTTGTCCATTGACAGGACGGTTGATTTCGTTATTGAGACGGAAGTAAGTCACGTCCTCAAGATGTTTTAATCCCATAAAATTTCCCTTATCTAATTACAAAAGAAAGGCTTCTAAGTTAACCCTAGAAGCAGTTTCTTCTGGATGATGTACTAAGATTATGCTAATTGTTTCAATTTTCCTGGTTGGAAACCTGAAAAGACTTCAGTTGGTGTTTGGATAACAGGAGCTGCGCTGAAACCGAGCTCTTTAACTTGATCGATGTACTCAGGTTGCTCATCGAGATTGATTTCGCGATAAGCGACATTATTACTGTCCAAGAAACGTTTGGTCATTTTACATTGGACACAGTTGTTTTTAGAATAAACGGTTACCATTGTGTAACTCCTCTTTCAAAATAGATTACTTTCTTAGTATATCAGAAAATAAATTTTTGTCAATGATTTAAAACTAAATATAGTGGTCTATTTTTATGCTTAAGCTCACAAAACACAATATGTAGTGTTTGCTTTGTAAAATAGTGATGATAATCCTACAAGTAGTTTTTTGGAAAACTATATCCTGTGTTTTGTTATCTAGAATAGAAGATTTTCAGCAAGTTATCTGAAAGGAAATCGAATAAATCCCATAAAATGCTTGAAAAAAATCCTAGAAGATGATATAATACCAAATTGTAAGGGTTATCACATATAACTCAAAAAAGAAAGAACAAAAGGAGAGTCAAACTATGGCTTCTAAAGATTTCCACGTAGTGGCAGAAACAGGTATTCACGCACGTCCAGCAACATTGTTGGTACAAACTGCAAGCAAATTTGCTTCAGATATCACTCTTGAGTACAAAGGTAAATCAGTTAACCTTAAATCAATCATGGGTGTTATGAGTCTTGGTGTTGGCCAAGGTGCAGACGTTACAATCTCTGCTGAAGGTGCGGATGCTGATGATGCTATCGCTGCAATCTCAGAAACAATGGAAAAAGAAGGATTGGCATAAGAATATGACAGAAATGCTTAAAGGAATCGCAGCATCTGATGGTGTTGCAGTTGCTAAAGCATATCTACTCGTTCAACCGGATTTATCATTCGAGACTGTTTCAGTCGAAGATACAAACGCAGAAGAGGCTCGTTTGGATGTAGCTCTTGAAGCTTCTCAAAACGAGCTTTCTCTTATCCGTGAGAAAGCTGTAGGTACGCTTGGTGAAGAAGCGGCTCAAGTTTTTGACGCTCATTTGATGGTTCTTGCTGACCCAGAATTGATTGGTCAAATTAAAGAAACAATTCGTGCTAAGAAAGTCAATGCAGAAGCAGGTCTTAAAGAAGTGACTGACATGTTCATCACTATCTTTGAAGGTATGGAAGACAACCCATACATGCAAGAACGTGCAGCGGATATCCGCGACGTAACAAAACGTGTATTGGCAAACCTTCTTGGTAAGAAATTACCAAACCCAGCTTCTATCAACGAAGAAGTAATCGTCATTGCACATGACTTAACACCATCTGATACAGCTCAATTGGACAAAAACTTTGTAAAAGCTTTTGTAACAAATATCGGTGGACGTACAAGCCACTCAGCTATCATGGCACGTACACTTGAAATTGCAGCTGTATTGGGAACAAATAACATCACTGAAGTAGTGAAAGACGGTGATATCCTTGCCGTGAACGGAATTACTGGTGAAGTGATTATCAACCCAACAGATGAACAAGCGGCAGAATTTAAAGCAGCTGGTGAAGCTTATGCTAAACAAAAAGCTGAATGGGCACTTTTGAAAGATGCTCAAACAGTGACTGCTGACGGTAAACACTTCGAGTTGGCTGCTAACATCGGTACTCCAAAAGACGTTGAAGGTGTTAACAACAATGGTGCAGAAGCAGTTGGACTTTACCGTACAGAATTCTTGTACATGGATTCTCAAGACTTCCCAACTGAAGATGAGCAGTATGAAGCATACAAGGCTGTTCTTGAGGGAATGAACGGTAAACCAGTAGTTGTTCGTACAATGGATATCGGTGGAGATAAGGAACTTCCTTACTTCGATATGCCACATGAAATGAACCCATTCCTTGGATTCCGTGCCCTTCGTATCTCTATTTCTGAAACTGGAGATGCAATGTTCCGTACACAAATCCGTGCCCTTCTTCGTGCTTCTGTTCATGGTCAATTGCGCATCATGTTCCCAATGGTTGCTCTTTTGAAAGAATTCCGTGCAGCTAAAGCAGTTTATGAAGAAGAAAAAGCAAACCTTCTTGCTGAAGGTGTAGCAGTTGCGGATGACATCCAAGTTGGTATCATGATTGAAATCCCTGCAGCAGCTATGCTTGCAGACCAATTTGCAAAAGAAGTAGACTTCATGTCAATTGGTACAAACGACTTGATCCAATACTCAATGGCAGCAGACCGTATGAACGAACAAGTTTCATACCTTTACCAACCATATAACCCATCAATCCTTCGCTTGATCAACAACGTTATCAAGGCAGCTCACGCTGAAGGTAAATGGGCTGGTATGTGTGGTGAGATGGCTGGTGACCAAAAAGCTGTTCCACTTCTTGTCGGAATGGGCTTGGATGAATTTTCTATGTCAGCAACATCAGTCCTTCGTACACGTAGCTTGATGAAGAAATTGGATACTGCTAAGATGGAAGAGTACGCTAACCGTGCCCTTACAGAGTGTTCAACAATGGAAGAAGTTCTTGAACTTCAAAAAGAATACGTTAACTTCGATTAATGTCATTAACCTTGTAACCTAGTTGCAAGGTTTTTTGATACATTTTGGGAAAGTATAGTCTTTTAAAGTCCACTTTTCAATGGTTCAGAGGCATGGTATAATAGGGGAAAGTAATTAGAATAAGAGAGAAATCATGTCTAAAGAAATTGATATTGAGTATTACCACCAGCTAGCCTTGCAAAAGCAAAAGGAGCACCGTAAAATTTTAGCCAATTTAAAGAAAAAACCACCAAAAAATCTGGATAAGATAGCCCAACAGATTCACCAAGAAGTTTTTGCGGAGATTGATTGTACGGCCTGTGCCAACTGTTGCAAGACATTGGGGCCTGACTTTAAAGAAGCGGATATTACACGAATCGCCAAGTACTTTAAGATGAAATTACCTGCTTTTGAAGCAGAGTTTTTGCAAGTAGATGAAGATGGTGATAAGGTTTTTAAATCCATGCCTTGTCCCTTTCTAGGAGGAGATAATCTCTGTTCCATCTACGAAGTTCGTCCAAAGGCCTGTCGAGAGTTCCCCCATACAGATCGCAAAAAGATCCATCAAATCAACCATTTGACGATTAAGAATACTTTGACCTGTCCAGCAGCCTATCTCTTTGTTGAGAAATTAAAGGATAAGTTGTAGAGATTTAAAGGATAAAAAAATTCTAATAATAACTAGCAATATGAAGGGAGTGTTCCTGTGCCTAGACCAAAAACAAAAGAGGAGCTAGTGCTGGCCTCTAAGGAAAACTATGACAAGCTCAACCGTTTCATCTCCCAGCTAAGTGAAGATGAGCTACAGACTCCATTTGATTTTTCAAGAAACCCAAAGAAAAAAGAAGCACACTGGAAAAGGGATAAGAATCTTCGGGATGTCTTGATTCATCTTTATGAATGGCAGCAGTTACTTTTGACTTGGGTACATTCTAATCAAGAAGGTCAAGAAAGAACTTTTCTCCCTGAACCTTATGATTGGAAAACTTATGGACAAATGAATGACGCTTTTTGGAAGAAGCACCAGAAAACGACATTAGAAGAAGCAACTAGACTCTTGACGCAATCACATAGAGAGGTTTTAGAGTTGATAGAAGGCTTCAGCACTGACGAACTCTTTACCAAAGGTATCTATCAGTGGACAGGTGGGACAAGTCTAGGTTCCTACTTTGTCAGTAGTACGTCAAGCCACTATGATTGGGCTCTGAAAAAACTCAAAGCGCATAGGAAGAATTGTAAGGGATAGATGGACTGTTTGAAATGGCAAGAATAAGTTCTTTTAAACGTAAGATAAAAGCAAAGGGCTATCAAGTGATGTAGCCCTTTTGAGTTATACAAGCAAATTACCATGCAAAAGCTGTAGTTGGAGCATTAAGAGCTTCTAACCATTGCTTATTCTTTACAGGGCAAAGAGTTACGGATATACCTGCCATATCAAGACTGGTCATAAATGTTCCTGATTTTATAAAGGGAATAGTGACTCCTTCAATTTCTAAGAGTTGAAGGAGATCATTGAGAAATATGCCCATTTCTAGGTTGCTAGTAGTACCTAGATTATTTACAAGCAATATAAATTGATCACCACGTTTCCAATGATAGTGCAATCTTAATTTACTTATAATTTCATTTGCAAGGATTTCCGAAGATTGAAATGGGACGATACGATATCCTTCTTCGCCATGTATCCCAATACCATAGGAAATATTTCCTTCTTCCAAGTTAAATAGTGGAAGGGGGGCTTGGGGTAGACTAGCGGATTTCCTTGCAAAGCCAATCGTTGCGATTTCGGGAGCAAGCTCATGACCTAAATCAGTTAGTTGTTCTATGTCGGCTCCATTTTGAGCTGCAAATCCTAGAATTTTATGAAGTAAAATTGTCCCTGCAAGCCCTCTTCCTCTAATTTGAAATCTATTGTGAGGTTCAATTGAAATATCGTCGTGTGCTAGACTATAGCCGACTTTAATTCCTTCTTTTCTAGCAGTGTTAATGGCAGAGCTAAATTCTTTGATGTCTGCTTCGAAATTTTTAACAATGATGAAGACACCTTGACCATTGTTTAAAAAACGAATGGACTCTAAGATTTCATTTCTTGTAGGTGGAGTAAATAATTGGCCATAGATAGCAGCGGTCAGCATGCCTTTTCCCACATATCCAATATGAGCAGGTTCGTGACCTGAACCTCCACCCGACAATATTGGAACCTGATGAGGATTGCGATTTTTTTGATAGACTAATGGTAAAGTAGGGTGTTTTTCTAATTCAGGATGACTGCTGACAGTGGCTGAAATGTAACTTGAAATAATTTTCTGTTTATGATTTGAAATAAATGTCATTGTGGTCTCTTTCCAATAATTGTCATGATTAGAAAGTCTGGTTGTGGAACTGGACTTTTTTTATTGACGTAAGCCTTCACGATTTCTGCTAGAGCATGTGAATGATAGTCTAACAAAAAACAAGTATAAGCAGATGAATCGATATCAATCTGACCATATTCTCTTAAAATTTTTGATACAAGCAAGCGACAGTAGCTTATAAAGTGGTCATAGAAGTTATTTTGCCCTTGAATATCAAAAAGTTGAATATAAAAGTCACGCTCTTGTTCGAAATAAAAAAATAATTCTTGTAATAGTTTTTGGCCTGAAATGAAGTCCAAGTTATTGGTGATATACTCGGTTAAGTCATTTTCAAATATCCAGTCGAGCAGTTCATATTTGTCAAGAAAGTGATTATAAAAGGTCTGTCTACGAATGCCAGCTGATTCCATGATATCTACAATAGAGATTTTGTCAAATTCTCTAGTAGTTAATAGGTCTCTAAATGCCTTGGCAATCCGTTTTTTTGTAATGAGTGATGATGCCATAGGAAACCTTTCTTTTACTTCCTTCATTTTACCAAAAAAATGTTTGAAATGGGTTTAAAAGGGGACAAATAAAAGAATCTGTCCCTTATCAGCCAGCAATAAAAAATATATAATGAAAGCGAAAACAAAGGTACATGCCGAAAGGAGTTTCTCATGAAAAAAATTATAAATGAACCGACACAAGTTGTTGATGAAATGTTGCAGGGCTTGTCATTCATGCATGATGACTTAGTAGAACGCTTAGATGGTTTTGATGTCATCGTTAGAAAGGCAGAAAAGACAGGAAAAGTTGGACTCATTTCAGGTGGAGGTTCAGGACATGAACCAAGTCATGCTGGATTTGTAGGAGATGGAATGTTGTCTGCTGCCATTTGTGGAGCAGTCTTCACTTCACCTACTCCAGACCAAATTTTAGAAGCCATTAAGGCGGCTGATGAAGGTGCTGGAGTATTCATGGTTATCAAGAACTATTCTGGGGACATTATGAACTTTGAAATTGCACAAGAACTTGCTGAAATGGAAGGTATTGATGTAGCAAGTGTTGTAGTCGATGATGATATTGCGGTTGAAAATAGTCTCTATACCCAAGGTCGTCGAGGTGTTGCAGGTACTATATTAGTCCATAAAATTTTGGGTGATGCGGCTCGTTCTGGTAAATCATTAGCTGAAATGAAGGATTTGGCAGATAAACTAGTGTTAGAAATTAAAACAATTGGGCTGGCCTTGTCTGGAGCAACTGTTCCTGAAGTTGGGAAACCAGGTTTTGTTCTAGAAGATGATGAATTTGAGTATGGAGTTGGTATTCATGGTGAGCCAGGATATAAAAAAGAGAAAATGCAGCCTTCCGCACAATTGGCATCAGAATTGGTTGAAAAACTATCTGAAGGTTTCCAACTTAAAGCTGGTGAACGCTATGGCCTTCTCATTAATGGTTTAGGAAGCACTCCTCTTATGGAACAATATGTATTTGCAAATGATGTGGCTAAATTACTCCATGAAAAAGGTGTTGAGTTGGCGTTTAAGAAAATTGGAAACTATATGACATCAATTGATATGGCTGGCTTGTCATTAACATTGATTCGATTGGCAGATGATGAGTGGTTGGATGCTTTAAATGCACCTGTTACTACCCCAGCTTGGTAAAACTCAAGGAGGAAATGTCGCATGAATGTTGAACAAGCTCTTGAATGGATGAAGCTTTTTAATGAAAAGATTCAAGAACAGAAAGATTACCTTAGTGAGCTAGACACCCCTATAGGAGATGGAGACCACGGTGGAAATATGGCACGTGGCATGGTTGCAGTTATGGAAAACTTAGAAGGAAAGCAATTTGAGAATAGCAGTGATGTGTTTAAACTTGTCTCGATGCAACTACTGAGCAAGGTAGGCGGTGCTTCTGGTCCCTTGTATGGCTCTGCTTTTATGGGCATGGCCAAGGCTGATTCTAATTCGAAAATAGAGGAAATCTTACAAAGTGGTTTGGATATGATTGTCAAACGTGGGAAAGCAGAAGTTGGAGAAAAGACAATGGTTGATGTTTGGACTCCTGTTATTGCCGCCTTGTCTGATGGCCAGTTGACTCAAGAGATCATTGATCAGGTAGTGAATGCTACCAAAGATTTACTTGCAACTAAAGGAAGAGCATCTTATGTAGGAGAACGTTCTCTTGGACATATTGACCCTGGATCATTTTCATCAGGATTACTCTTTACTGCTCTATTAGAAACTGGGGTGGTTTAATGGGAAGTATTGGTCTTGTTATCGTTTCACATTCCAAACACATTGCACAAGGTCTTGTTGAACTGATTGGTGAAGTAGCTAAAGATGTTCCGATTACTTATGTAGGAGGAACCGAAGATGGAGGAATTGGAACTAGTTTTGATCAAGTAGATAGGGTTGTTTCTGAAAATCCAGCAGATACTTTACTTGCCTTTTTTGACCTAGGTTCTGCTAAAATGAACTTAGAAATGGTGGCTGATTTCAGTGATAAGAGTATCATCATCAACAGTGTTCCAATTGTAGAAGGCGCCTATACTGTAGCTGCTCTTCTTCAGGCTGGGGCAGAACTGTCGGTTATTCAAACACAGTTGTCGGAGCTTGAAATCAATAAATAAGGAATCTTCCTATAATTCCTTTTATAGGTGAGTTATTGATTATCTCAACTATCAAATTTTAAGTAAAAAATTTCAAAATCAGAAAGGGATTGCTTGCGCAGTTCCTTTTTAATTTAACCGAAGTAAAGCCATAGAGTTTCTAAATTGTGAACCATTCAAAACTAATTGGGATGGGATCATTCTAGCTTTAGAATCCTTCAAAAATTTAGATTTAAAGCAATCAATGGCTTAGAAGAGTACTAAAACATTTAGTTTATAGGAATTCTAAGTCTAGAATTACATGGATATTTATTAAAATAGAGGATTCGATAGTTAGGATTGTTCTATTCTGAAAGATTTGGGCTGTCAATTGTATAGAAAGTGTTTGAATTTTTTTAAGTGATTAAATTAATTAATTGTGTGAGGTGATTTATGTTATAATATTCTTGATGAATTTTTAGAAAGGAAAATCTCAAATTGTCCTACAAATTTCTACTTTTCGAAATGATACAATAAAGGAAATCAAATAATTATAGAGAGTGTATTAAAATGGAAAAAATTCTATCTTTAGGTCTGACAGGTAGGAAATTACTTGCTCAGGGTTTCTTATTTGTTCTGCTAGGTCTTATCTTGATGGTTACGGGGACTTGGTTGCCAGTAACGGTTATTCGACTGGTTCTGTTTTTAGCTTGGATAGCAACGGTCTTAGATTTAGTATTACGTATTTTCAAAAAAAGTCAGTCAACGGACACCTTGGGAGTTGCACTGGTTAAATTGTTAGTGCTGGGATATTTGCTTGGCTCCAATTTTGCGACGGATGTGCCGATTTATATTTTGGCTCTTGTGATTGGAGTTTATCAGATTTTTCATGCTACTATCAACCTTGTCACCTATGTTCTCTACCGCAAAAACAAAATTCGACCTCGTTTTCGTCTCTTACTAGATGGACTCGTACTAGTTTTTCTTGGTGGGACTAGTCTTTTGTCCTCTACAGGAAATTCTGTCTTTCAACTCTTTGTATTAGGGGCTTATTTTTTCCTTTATGGTGTGTCCAATATCCGTGACGGTTTCTTGTTTGAGGAGGAAATTGGGAAAAACCATCTCAAACGTCGTGTAAGAATGAGCTTACCTATTGTCCTAGCCGCTCTCATCCCTGCAAGTACTTTAGCAAAAATCAATAAATTCATGCAGGAAAATGCTGATGAGAGAGAGGATATCCATCTTGGAATGGTGAAGTCTGGTAAGACAGCGGAGCTTGAAATTTTTGTTCATACAGCTGACACCTCTCTGTTTTCGGCAATTGGTCATGTGGATATCTGCTATCAAGGCCGTGTTATTTCTTATGGCAACTATGATCCGTCATCTGAGACCTTATTTGGTATGGTTGGAGATGGTGTTTTATATTTTTGCGACCGTGATAAGTACATTGACTTATGTAAACGGGAGAGTCAAAAAACGCTATTTGGTTACGGAATAGATTTGACACCGGAAATGGAAGAAGCGGTTCAGGAAAAATTAGCTGAATTAAAACAACTAACGATTCCTTGGGAGCCAAGCGCAGATAAAATTAAAACGGAAGATGGTAAGGAAGACTACACCTACGCTTATAAAATCAGACATGAGACGGATGGGGAACTTTATAAATTTATCAAATCTAAGTTTAAATCCTACTTTGTCTTGTCCACAAACTGTGTGCTCTTGGCTGATACCATAGTCGGTCAAGCTGGAACAGATATCCTCTCACCAAAAGGATTTATCGCTCCAGGAACTTACCAAGCCTACCTTGATCGAGAGTTTGAAAAACCAAATAGTATAGTCGTATCTAAACATGTTTATTAAGGAGAATTTATGAACTTAGTTAAAAAATATACCCCGTTAATCCTTTTTATAGGGCTGGTTGCTCTTGTAATTCTGAATGCATCGAGCTTTATATCAGGAGCAATCTCTCTCTTTGATGTAACATCAACCTTGATTTATGGTGCTGTTATTGCTTTTGTGCTTAATGTTCCTATGAAAAAAATTGAACAGTACTTAGTTAAATTGAAGGTAAAGGCAGAGTTGCGTCGTCCGATTGCCATGGTACTTGTTTTCCTAGCTCTTATCTTAATCGTGATTGCTCTTTTGGTTTTGGTGCTGCCAACCCTAGCTCAGACTATTAGTCAGCTGGGAACAGTCCTTTCAACAGTCCTTACTCAACTTGGGAAATTGCTAGGCAGCTCGGAATTTGTAACCAAAGACATGTTGTCAACTATCGTATCCGGCATACAGGGACAATCTAGTTCTATTAGCCAAGCTTTGATAGGTTTTTTATCAGGTCTGACTAGTAATATCGGCAATATTTTTTCAAGTTTGATGAATGCCTTTTTGATTATAGTCTTCACCTTTTCATTTTTATCCAGTAAGGAACATTTGGCAGCGATGACGAGTCGACTTCTAAAAGTTTTTCTTCCAGAGAAGGTGGTGATAAAGTTGACTTACATTGGACAAGTAGCACTAGAGACTTATGACCAATTTTTGATGAGTCAGCTGATTGAAGCAGTTATCATAGGAGTTATGATAGCGGTTGGTTACAGCATGTTTGGGATACCCTATGGAGTAATGACAGGTATATTTGCAGGAGTGCTATCGTTCATTCCTTATGTAGGGCCTATGATTGCTTGTGTTGTGGGAGCGATTTTTATCTTCACAGTGAGTCCTACTCAAGCCTTACTTTCTCTTCTTCTATATCAAGTTATACAGCTGATTGAAGGAAACCTTATTTATCCAAAAGTTGTAGGTCAGTCTATTGGTTTACCAGCTATTTTCACGCTTGCGGCTGCTAGTATTGGAGGCAATCTCTTTGGCTTACTTGGGATGATATTCTTTACACCGATATTTGCTGTTATCTATCGATTGGTTAAGGAATTTGTCGTTGCAAAGGAAAATCAGCTAGATAAAAAATAAATTTAATGAGACTTGTTAAATAAATTATCTGTGTGAAAGAAGAAAATAAAATAATTACTTGGACTTTGTCTCTTTTCCTGTTTTGAAGGTTCATGAGACTATTTTATCTCCTTAGAAAGGAAAACTCTCAAATTGTCCTATAAATTTCTATTCTTCGACCTTGACCACACCTTGCTTGATTTTGATACTGCTGAGGATGTGGCTTTGACGCAACTTCTAAAAGAAGAAGGGGTTACAGATATTCAGGATTATAAAGACTATTATGTTCCTATGAACAAGGCTCTCTGGAAGGACTTGGAGCTGAAGAAAATCAGTAAACAAGAGCTGGTTAACACGCGCTTTTCTCGTTTATTTGCTCATTTTGAACAGGAAAAGGACGGTAGTTTTCTAGCCCAGCGTTACCAATTTTACCTCGCCCAGCAAGGACAAACGATTTCGGGCGCTCATGAACTCTTGGACAGCCTCATCGAGCGTGATTATGACTTGTATGCTGCGACAAATGGCATTACTGCCATTCAGACAGGGCGTTTGGCTCAATCTGGTCTGGCACCTTATTTCAATCAAGTATTTATCTCTGAACAATTGCAAACACAAAAGCCTGATGAATTTTTTTACGAAAAAATCGGCCAGCAAATTGCAGGCTTTAGAAAAGAAAAGACACTGATGATTGGAGATTCTCTAACCGCCGACATTCAAGGTGGCAATAATGCTGGGATTGACACCATCTGGTACAATCCTCATGACCTCGAAAATCACACACAAGCCCAGCCGACTTACGAAGTCCATTCTTATCAAGACTTGCTGGATTGCTTAGATAAACTGTAAAAAGTGGTTTCCATAGCCACTTTTTGCTATAATAGAGGCAGTAAAAACGAAGGAGTAGTAAATGATGTCAAGACCAGCTCTTTCTCTTTATGCACCATTGTATACACTAAAGGAAGTTGATCAAAATATCTGGATAGTAGACGGTGATTTGATTCAAATGGATATGAAGGTCTTCAAACTACCTTTTCAGACACGTATGACGGTGGTTAAGTTAAATGATGGCAAACTCTGGATTCATTCTCCTATCGCGCCAAACGAGGAGCTCTTTACTGAACTGGATGCTATGGGCAGAGTCGCTTACCTGATTTCTCCAAATAAGATTCACTATACCTATATTGCAGATTGGAAAAAAAGATATCCTCATGCGCAAGCATGGTCTAGTCCAGGAGTTGAAGAGAGAGCAAAAAGTCAGAAAGTAAAGCTGGTATTTGATGCTCCCTTAACAGATGAGTCTCCTGACGTATGGTCTGACGAGATTGATCAACTTATTTTTAAGGGAAGTTCTGTGATTGAAGAAGTAGTGTTTTTTCATAAATCAACTAAAACACTCATTGTAACGGACCTTATAGAGAATTTTGAACCGGAAAAGATAGCTAGTCCAATCCGAAGAAAAATCTATCGGTTAGCCCGAGTAACAGCCCCTGATGGGCAAACTCCTATCGATTATAGGATGACCTTTTTTAGAAGACAAATAGAGGCAAAGGTTTCCTTTTCTCGTATGTTAAACTGGGAACCTGATAAGATTATACTTGCACACGGCCTATGCTTTTTTGAGAATGGTACGGATGAATTAAGACGTGCTTTTAGATGGATACGGTAAAGGAGAGAAAGATGCAACACTCATCTTGGCATGCTTTGATTAAGGAACAATTACCTGAGGGTTATTTTGGGAAAATCAATCAGTTTATGGAGCAGGTCTATGCTCAGGGAACTGTTTATCCGCCCAAGGAAAAGGTTTTTCAGGCTCTCTTGACAACACCGCTTGAAGAAGTTAAGGTGGTGATTCTAGGGCAAGACCCCTATCACGGACCAGATCAAGCGCAGGGCTTGAGTTTTTCTGTACCTGACTCTATCCCAGCTCCGCCATCTTTGCAAAATATCTTGAAAGAATTGTCAGATGATATCGGCGTTAAGAAATCTCATGATTTGACAGCTTGGGCTCAGCAAGGAGTCTTGCTTCTTAATGCTTGTTTGACGGTTCCTGCTGGCCAGGCCAATGGTCATGCTGGTCAGATATGGGAGCCTTTTACAGATGCGGTTATAAAGGTCGTCAATAATCTTGATAGACCAGTCGTTTTTGTACTCTGGGGAGCCTATGCACGCAAGAAAAAAGCACTGGTTACCAATCCTCATCACTTGATTATCGAATCAGCCCATCCAAGTCCTTTATCGGTTTACAGAGGATTTTGGGGTTCCAAGCCTTTTTCCAAGGCAAATACATTCTTAAAAGAGACAGGACAAGAGCCAATCGATTGGCTTAGATAAGGAGAAAATATGCCTCAGTTAGCGACGATTTGCTACATTGATAACGGGAAAGAACTGCTCATGCTCCATCGCAATAAAAAACCCAATGATGTCCATGAAGGGAAATGGATTGGTGTGGGTGGCAAGTTAGAGCGTGGAGAGACGCCTCAGGAATGCGCGGCGCGTGAAATCCTCGAAGAAACAGGTCTCAAAGCTAAGCCAGTTCTAAAAGGTGTTATCACTTTTCCTGAATTTACACCAGATTTAGACTGGTATACCTATGTTTTTAAGGTGACAGAGTTTGAGGGCGACTTGATTGATTGTAACGAGGGAACACTAGAATGGGTTCCTTACGACCAAGTTCTAAGCAAGCCGACTTGGGAAGGTGACCACACCTTTGTTGAGTGGCTTTTAGAGGATAAACCCTTCTTTTCAGCCAAGTTTGTTTATGATGGGGATAAATTGTTGGATACCCAAGTTGATTTCTATGAATAAAGGAGAAAGCAGATGCTACTAATCAAAAATGGTCGTGTAATGGATCCCAAGACTGGTTTGGATCAAGTGTGTGATGTTTTAGTCCAAGATGGGAAAATTGTCAAAATTGCGCCTGAGATTAAAGAAGAAGGAGCAGAGATAATTGATGCTACTGGTCTTGTAGTTGCCCCTGGACTGGTTGATATCCATGTTCATTTCCGTGAACCTGGTCAAACTCACAAGGAAGACATTCATACAGGTGCTCTTGCAGCTGCTGCTGGTGGATTTACAACTGTCGTTATGATGGCTAATACTAATCCAACAATCTCTGACGTAGAGACCTTGCAAGAAGTCCTTCAGTCAGCAGCTAAGGAAAAAATCAACGTCAAGACTGTGGCCACTATTACCAAAAACTTTAATGGCCAAGATTTGACAGACTTTAAGGTACTTTTAGAAGCTGGAGCTGTAGGTTTTTCTGATGATGGTATTCCGCTTGAAAGCAGTAAAGTTGTCAAAGAAGCTATGGAAGAGGCTAAAAAACATAACACCTTTATCAGCTTACATGAGGAAGATCCTGGCTTGAATGGAATTCTCGGTTTCAATGAAAACATTGCTAAAGAACATTTCCATATCTGTGGGGCGACAGGAGTAGCTGAGTATGCTATGATTGCACGTGACGTTATGATCGCCTATGCAACAAAGGCTCATGTCCATATTCAGCATTTATCAAAAGAAGAAAGTGTCAAAGTTGTCGAGTTTGCTCAAGGATTAGGTGCGCAAGTAACAGCAGAAGTAGCACCACAACATTTTTCTAAAACTGAAGCTTTGCTATTGACCCAAGGAAGCAATGCAAAAATGAACCCACCATTACGATTGGAGTCAGACCGTCTTGCCGTTATTGAAGGTCTGAAATCGGGAGTTATCTCTGTTATAGCGACTGACCACGCGCCTCATCATGTAGATGAGAAGAATGTCGAGGATATTACTAAAGCACCATCAGGTATGACAGGACTTGAAACCTCCTTGTCACTTGGTCTAACTTACCTAGTAGAAGCTGGGGAACTAAGCTTAATGCAGTTATTAGAAAAAATGACTATTAATCCAGCTAAATTGTATCATTTTGAAGCAGGTTATTTGGCTGAGAATGGTCCAGCAGATATCACTATTTTTGATGCTAAGGCTGACCGCCTTGTGGACTCCCATTTTGCTTCGAAAGCAACTAATTCACCATTTATCGGTGAAACCTTAAAAGGGCAGGTTAAATACACCATCTGTAAGGGACAAATCGTCTATCAAAACTAGGTGGGAGTCTGCTCTGTAAACAAAAAGAATAGAGAGCCTATATGTATCAAACCCATCATTTTAAAGACAAGTTTATCTTATTTTTAAAGATATTTTTCCCTATCCTGATTTATCAATTTGCAAATTATTCTGCCTCCTTTGTTGATACGACTATGACAGGTCAATACAATACCATGGACTTGGCTGGTGTGTCTATGGCAACCAGTATCTGGAATCCCTTCTTTACATTCCTGACAGGGATTGTATCGGCCTTGGTGCCTATCATTGGTCACCATCTTGGTCGAGGCAAAAAGGAAGAAGTGGCGTCTGATTTTTACCAGTTTATCTATCTGGCCTTGGGTCTATCTGTGGTCTTGCTGGGGATGGTACTTTTCTTGGCATCACCAATATTGAATCATATCGGGTTAGAAGCACCAGTGGCGGCAGTAGCTGTTCGCTATCTCTGGTTTTTATCTATCGGAATTATCCCCTTGTTGCTCTTTAGTGTTATTCGCTCCTTGCTGGATTCGCTGGGTTTGACCAAACTTTCTATGTATCTCATGCTTTTGTTACTTCCTCTCAATAGTGGATTTAACTATCTCTTGATTTACGGGGCCTTTGGTGTCCCAGAACTAGGAGGTGCTGGTTCTGGGTTAGGGACTTCCTTGGCCTACTGGGTCTTACTTGGGATTTCTGTTCTAGTTTTATTTAAACAAGAGAAGCTCAAGGCCCTACATCTTGGGAAACGCATTCCGCTTAATATGGATAAAATCAAGGAAGGAGTTCGTTTAGGTCTGCCTATTGGGGGAACTGTCTTTGCTGAAGTGGCTATTTTTTCCGTGGTTGGCTTGATTATGGCTAAGTTCTCATCCTTGATTATCGCTAGTCACCAGTCAGCTATGAATTTTTCAACTCTTATGTACGCCTTTCCTATGAGTATCTCTTCGGCTATGGCTATTGTTGTTTCCTATGAAGTGGGGGCCAAGCGATTTGATGATGCGAAAACATATATTAGTTTAGGAAGATGGACAGCACTTATTTTTGCAGGTTTCACCTTGTCTTTCCTTTACATTTTTAGAGGAAATGTGGCCAGTCTTTATGGTAACGAGCCAGAATTTATCGATTTGACAGCGCGTTTTTTGACTTATAGTCTTTTCTTCCAGTTAGCAGATACCTTTGCGGCACCCCTTCAGGGAATTTTGCGGGGGTATAAGGATACAGTTATTCCTTTTTACCTTGGTTTGGTTGGTTATTGGGGAGTAGCAATTCCTGTAGCTATGGTATTTGACTCCCTAACAGATTTTGGCGCTTATTCTTACTGGATCGGTTTGATTATTAGTCTGATTGTCAGTGGGGCGCTCTACCGTTGGCGTTTAACTGTGGTTATGAAGAGATTTGAATCTTTAGAAAAGTCTAAACGCTAAAAAGTTTGTGAAAAAATATTCTTGATAAGAAAATCCCTTGTTTTCATGGGGTTTTCTTTTTTATTTTGTGAAATTTTCTTTAGAAAAACTTTGACAGTATTTGGCAAAAACGGTAAAATAGTAAGGTAAGAACAATGTTAGAAAGGCAAGATTATGTCAAATTTAGATAAAAATCTTTTGCTAGAGATGTTCCGTAAGATGGAAGAAATCCGTCGTATGGACTTAAAAATAGCTCAGTTAGTGAAAAAGGGAAAAGTTCCTGGTATGACTCACTTTTCTGTTGGAGAAGAGGCGGCTAACGTGGGTGCTATGTTAGCTCTCAACCCAGATGATTTGATTACATCAAACCACCGTGGTCACGGACAAGCTATTGCCAAAGGAATCGACCTTAATGGTATGATGGCCGAGATCCTTGGTAAATATACGGGGACTTGTAAAGGTAAAGGTGGATCTATGCATATCGCTGACCTAGATGCGGGTAACCTTGGTGCTAACGGTATCGTAGGTGGTGGTATGGGAATCGCAGTAGGTGCAGCCCTTACTCAACAAATGAAAAACACTGGTAAGATTGTTGTTTGCTTCTTTGGTGATGGCGCAACAAATGAAGGTGTATTCCACGAGGCTGTTAATATGGCTTCAATTTGGAATCTACCAGTTATTTTCTACTGTATCAATAACGGTTATGGAATCTCTGCAGACATCAAGAAGATGACAAATGTGGCGCATATCCATGATCGTAGTGCTGCATATGGAATTCCTGGAATGTTTATCGAAGACGGTAACAATGTTATTGATGTCTACGAAGGATTTAAGAAAGCAGTTGATCATGTTCGTTCTGGTAAAGGTCCTGTCTTAATTGAAAGTGTAACTTACCGATGGCTTGGTCACTCGTCATCTGACCCTGGTAAATATCGTACACGTGAAGAAGTCGATGCGTGGAAAGAAAAAGATCCAATTGAAAACCTTCGTAAGTACCTTGTAACGAATAATATTGCTAGTGCAGAAGAGCTCGAAGAAATTCAAGCGCAAGTTAAGGAAGCAGTGGAAGCATCTGTTAAATTTGCGGAAGAAAGTCCTTTCCCTCCACTAGAATCAGCATTCGAAGATATTTACGCAGACTAAGGAGAAGTAGAGAAATATGGAAACAAAATTAATGTCTTTCCGCGATACCATTATCCTTGCAATGTCTGAGGAAATGCGTCGCGACGAAAATGTACTCTTGATGGGTGAAGATGTCGGTGTCTTCGGTGGAGACTTTGGTACATCTGTTGGTATGCTTGAAGAATTTGGACCAGAACGTGTTCGTGACTGTCCTATCTCTGAAGCAGCTATTTCTGGTGCAGCTGCGGGTGCTGCTATGACGGGACTTCGCCCAATCGTTGATATGACTTTCATGGACTTTTCTGTTATTGCCATGGATAATATCGTCAACCAAGCAGCTAAAACTCGTTACATGTTTGGTGGTAAAGGCCAAGTACCTATTACAATCCGCTGTGCCGCTGGTAATGGAGTAGGTTCTGCAGCGCAACATTCACAATCATTGGAATCTTGGTTCACTCACATCCCTGGATTGAAAGTTGTTGCTCCGGGTACTCCGGCTGATATGAAGGGACTTCTTAAGTCTTCTATTCGAGACAACAACCCTGTTATCATTCTTGAATACAAATCAGAATTTAACCAAAAAGGTGAAGTACCGGTAGATCCTGACTATACAATTCCACTTGGCGTTGGTGAAATTAAACGCGAAGGAACTGATGTAACTGTAGTAACATACGGTAAAATGCTTCGTCGTGTTATGCAAGCTGCTGAAGAGTTGGCTGAAGAAGGCATTTCAGTAGAAGTAGTAGACCCACGTACTTTGGTTCCACTTGATAAAGAGATTATTATTAACTCTGTCAAGAAAACAGGAAAAGTAGTTCTAGTCAATGATGCTCATAAGACAAGTGGATTTATCGGTGAAATTTCAGCTATTATTTCTGAATCAGAAGCATTTGACTACTTGGATGCACCAATCCGTCGCTGTGCAGGGGAAGATGTACCGATGCCTTACGCACAAAATCTTGAAAATGCAATGATTCCAACAGTGGAAAGCATCAAAGATGCAATCCGTAAAACTCACAACAAACAGTGATACATAAAATAAATTATGTAACTTGTATTAATTAAGACGAAGAAGCTTTGTATTTAATGATGCAAAGTTCTCTACGTCCTTAATACTTTTGATTAGAGCACGGGCTAAAAGCTTGGAAAAAAGATAAATCGCCTTGACTTCATCGAAGTCTGCCTTGATTTCCTATTTTTCAGTCGCTTTTAAACGCCCTTTGCATCATAAAATTGAACTCGGGCTAAAGTCTGTGTGAAAAAGATAAACTCTTCTAGAAACTAAAGTTTCTTCGTCAAGTTTCCTATTTTCACTTTGACTTTTGACGCCCTTAGTATCTTTTAATAGAATAGGAGAGGTCATGGCTGATGATAAGCTAAGAGCGACTCCTGCAGCTAGAAAATTAGCGGATGATTTAGGAATTAATCTCTACGATATTTCTGGCTCAGGCGCAAACGGTCGTGTCCACAAAGAAGACGTGGAAACATTTAAAGACACTAATGTGGTTCGCATTTCGCCACTTGCAAAACGAATTGCCCTTGAACATAACATTGCATGGCAGGAAATCCAAGGTACTGGTCACCGTGGTAAGATTATGAAGAAGGATGTTTTAGCTTTCCTTCCTGAAAATATCGAAAACGATACGATTAAGTCACCTTCTCAGATTGAAAAAGTGGAGGAAGTTCCAGATAACGTAACTCCTTATGGTGAAATCGAGCGTATTCCAATGACACCGATGCGTAAGGTTATTGCTCAACGTATGGTTGAATCTTACTTGACTGCACCAACCTTCACGCTTAACTACGATGTCGATATGTCTGAAATGCTTGCCCTTCGTAAGAAAGTCCTTGATCCAATCATGGAAGCAACTGGTAAGAAAATTACTGTTACAGACTTGCTTTCACTTGCGGTTGTTAAGACTCTTATGAAACACCCATACATCAATGCTTCATTAACTGAAGATGGTAAGACAATTATCACTCACAATTATGTCAACCTTGCGATGGCAGTTGGGATGGATAATGGATTGATGACGCCAGTTGTTTATAATGCTGAAAAAATGAGTTTGTCTGAGTTGGTAGTTGCCTTCAAAGATGTTATCGGACGTACTTTGGATGGTAAACTAGCTCCTAGCGAATTGCAAAATTCTACCTTCACCATCAGTAACTTGGGAATGTTTGGAGTTCAGTCATTCGGACCTATCATTAACCAACCGAACTCAGCAATCCTTGGGGTTAGCTCAACAGTTGAGAAACCTGTTGTAGTTAATGGTGAAATCGTGATTCGCCCAATTATGAGTCTTGGTTTAACAATTGACCACCGTGTCGTAGATGGTATGGCTGGTGCTAAGTTTATGAAAGACTTGAAAGCCTTGATTGAAAACCCAATCTCAATGTTGGTTTAGAGAATTTATTTTTAGAAATATAGATAAAGGAAGTAAGATATGGCCTTAGAAGTAATTATGCCAAAAGCCGGCGTGGATATGACAGAAGGACAAATCGTCCAATGGAATAAAAAAGTCGGAGAATTTGTTAAAGAAGGAGAAATCCTTTTGGAAATCATGACTGACAAAGTCAGCATGGAATTGGAAGCAGAAGAAGACGGTTACTTGATCGCTATCCTCAAAGGTGACGGCGAGACTGTTCCTGTTACTGAAGTTATCGGATATCTTGGTGAGGAAGGTGAAAACATCCCATCAGCTGGAGCTCCTGCACCAGAAGCTAACCCAGCACCTGCAGTTAGTGCTTCAAACGATGATGGCAAGAGCGATGATGCTTACGATATCGTCGTTATTGGTGGTGGACCTGCTGGTTATGTATCTGCTATTAAAGCAGCTCAATTAGGTGGTAAGGTTGCTCTTGTTGAGAAATCTGAACTTGGTGGAACATGTTTGAACCGCGGATGTATTCCAACTAAGACTTACCTTCACAACGCTGAAATTATTGAGAATATCGGTCATGCTGCAAATCGTGGTATCGTGATTGAAAATCCTAACTTCACTGTTGATATGGAGAAACTTTTAGAAACTAAATCTAAAGTTGTGAATACTCTTGTTGGTGGTGTTGCAGGACTTCTTCGTAGCTATGGAGTTGATGTTCATAAGGGTATCGGTACTATTACTAAAGATAAGAATGTCTTGGTAAATGGTTCTGAATTACTTGAAACTAAGAAAATCATCCTTGCTGGTGGTTCTAAAGTAAGTAAGATTAACGTTCCTGGTATGGAATCATCACTTGTTATGACTAGTGACGATATCCTTGAGATGAATGAAGTACCAGAAAGCCTCGTTATCATTGGTGGTGGGGTTGTCGGTATCGAGCTTGGTCAAGCCTTCATGACATTTGGTTCAAAAGTAACTGTTATTGAAATGATGGATCGCATTGTTCCAGCTATGGATGCGGAAGTATCTAAGAACCTTCGCTTGATCCTTGAACGCAAAGGTATGACTATCTTGACAGGTACTAAACTTCAAGAAATCATTGAAGAAGATGGTAAACTCCGTATCAAAGTTGAAGGAAAAGATGATATCATCGCAAATAAAGCTCTTCTTTCAATTGGCCGTGTTCCAGATCTAGAGGGAATTGGTGAAGTTGAGTTCGAGTTAGACCGTGGTCGTATCAAGGTTAACGAGTACATGGAAACTTCTGTTCCTGGTATTTATGCACCAGGTGACATCAATGGTACCAAGATGTTGGCCCATGCTGCCTTCCGTATGGGTGAAGTTGCTGCTGAAAATGCTCTAAAAGGCAATCACCATGTTGCTAAATTGAACTTGACTCCTGCAGCTATTTATACACTTCCAGAAGTAGCAGCAGTTGGTTTGACAGAAGAACAAGCTCGTGAAAAATACGATGTCCAAATCGGTAAATTCAACTTTGCTGCAAACGGACGTGCCATTGCATCAGATGCAGCTCAAGGATTCGTTAAGGTTATTGCCGATAAGAAATATGGTGAAATCCTTGGAGTCCACATCATTGGTCCTGCAGCAGCAGAATTGATCAATGAGGCGTCAAGCATCATCGAAATGGAAATCACTGTTGAAGAAATGCTTAAGACAATCCACGGTCACCCAACATACTCTGAAGTTATGTACGAAGCGTTTGCGGATGTTCTTGGAATGGCCATCCATTCACCTAAGAAAAAATAAAAATAGATAGACTAGACTGGAATTATTTTCCAGTCTCTATCGTATTAGAAGGTATCTTATGAAATACATTATCAATCATTCAAATGACACTGCCTTTAATATTGCTTTAGAGGAATATGCTTTTAAACACCTTTTGGACGAGGATCAAATCTTCCTTCTTTGGATCAACAAACCTTCTATCATTGTAGGTCGTCACCAAAATACCATCGAAGAAATTAACCGTGACTATGTCCGTGAAAACGGAATTGAAGTGGTGCGTCGTATCAGTGGTGGTGGAGCTGTTTACCATGATTTGAACAACCTTAACTATACCATCATTTCTAAAGAAGATGAAACTAAAGCATTTGACTTTAAGAGTTTCTCCACTCCAGTAATCAATACTTTAGCTCAACTTGGTGTTAAAGCTGAATTTACAGGTCGTAACGACTTAGAAATCGACGGTAAAAAATTCTGTGGTAATGCCCAAGCCTATATCAATGGACGCATCATGCACCATGGTTGCCTTCTCTTTGACGTTGATTTGACTGTCCTTGCCAATGCTCTCAAGGTATCTAAAGACAAATTTGAATCAAAAGGTGTTAAATCAGTTCGTGCTCGTGTGACCAACATTATCAATGAATTGCCAGAAAAAATTACCGTTGAAGAATTCCGTGATCTACTCTTGGAATACATGAAAAAAGAATATCCTGAGATGACAGAGTATGTATTCTCAGATGAAGAATTGGCTGAAATCAATCGTATCAAAGATACTAAGTTTGGAACTTGGGACTGGAACTATGGGAAATCACCTGAATATAATGTTCGCCGTGGTACTAAATTCCCAAGCGGTAAGGTTGAAATCTTTGCAAATGTTATTGAATCAAAAATTCAAGACATCAAGATTTACGGTGACTTCTTTGGTATTGAAGACGTTGCAGCAGTAGAAGATGTCCTTCGTGGCGTTAAATACGAACGCGAAGATGTTCTTAAAGCACTTCAAACGATTAATTTAGGTCGTTATTTCGCAGGAATTACTGCAGAAGAAATTGCAGAGGCTGTTGTTGAATAAACAAAAAAGAAGTTGGTTTTATCCAGCTTCTTTTTTTGCAACTATATATTACATAATTTATATTATGTCTCTTATAAACTATCCAAGGCATTTTTCTGTTCGTCATTGACGATATGGGTATACAAGTCCGTTACCTGAGTGCTAGCATGTCCTAGCTGATGGCTGACCAAAACTTGGGATTTGGTTGCATCATAGAGACGGGTTGCAAGAGTATGGCGCAGTTTGTGGGGTGTCACACGGACTTTGAAGTCTTCTGAATACTTGGCCACCATCTTTTCAACACTAGAAGCATCAATCCGGTTTGGAACACCTCTATATAAGGTTAGAAAGAGAGCTGTATCCTTTTTTTCTGTCTTATAACGTTTGTCTCGAATTGCGAGATATTGTTCTAAATAGGGTTTGGCAAATGCAGCGACATTGACCGAGTCACGTTTTCCTCCCTTACGAGTTACATCAATGACCATCATTTTGAGATTGAGGTCCCGAAGATCAAGATTAACTGCTTCAGAGAGACGGACACCAGAGGCAAGAAGAAGCGCTATAATGGCTAAATCACGTTCTTTATTTTTATTGAATGATGAGAGAGCGCGATTTGAGAGAGTTTTAGGGTATTCCTGGTCGATATAGTTCAGAAAATCTTCTGTCTCATCACCTAAAAAGAGTTTTTGTTTGATATTTTCAGCTCGAGCGGCTAAGGTTTCTTTCTTTTTCTTGGTAGCAACCTTCTTCATGACGTTACGGTAGAAATAAGGTTCCCCTTGTTCATTTTCAACTTCCTCAGTCAAATATTTATAAAGACTAGACAGTGCAGAAAGGGTACGGTTAATGGTTGTTTGAGACACACCGTTTTTCGTTGTGTTAGCATTCAGCAAGGGACGTTCTCGTAAGTATAAAATGAAAGATTCCAAATCTTTCTTTGTCATGTGTTCCAGAACGTCTAAAGGGATATTGCTCATGATATCAGCATCTGATATACCAGATTCCAAGACCCAGGTGAAAAATCGATCGTATTCCTTTAAGTATTCATACAAGGTCGTAAAACTATATGGAACGGCTAGTTTCGATTGATAGTATTCCAATACATACCAAGGCATGATTTGTTTTAGTTTGTCGATACGTTCTAGTAAAATCTCACGTTTCATGTTTATCTCCAAATCTTTCTATACTAGTAGTATAGCATAATCAGATATATTTTTCAAGAAAATTATAGTTTTTCGGAAAGATGTTATAGGGGATAAAAGCGTTAACCGAAAAAAATTTTTGAGCAAAAAATGTACTTTATTCCCGTGAAAACTAAATCTTTCGCATACTAAAATTCTGTACACTATCTACTTGAAAACTAAAAATACAATCTTTTAAAATAATGTACTTTATAAAAATCTATGATAAAAAACAAGTTCAAATTTGAACCTGTTTTTTAAATTTTCCTATAAGGAACAAAATGTTCTCTTTTTCGTCTACGCCCTTTACAAAATATGCATGGCTCGATAGATCGTTTTACATTTGCAATCTTATCTACAATAGCCATTCTATAACGATGCTCTGGATTATTCTTACAAATCCACCAAAATCTTAATTGCGTATTATTTGGGATTCTTTCTGGATCCCCTAGAATAAGATTGTTAAGATAGTCCCACTCGTTCATCAAATCTTCAAATGAGATATTATCTTGTCTTTCTTTTAATTCTGCACAAAATGGACACATTTCTTTAAGATCTTTTGTCTCGGAATTTAAATACTTATTTAATATAATGCTGAAGCGCTCATGAAATTCGAAGTTACATTCTTTGCAGCGCCATAAATAAAACCTTTTTTCAGTTAATAATGGAACAAAACTATCTATTGAGACTTTATTATTTGGTGCCCACAATTTTGCTAGTTCAGGGTACAAATAATCAAATGTATTATACCCATTCAGAGGCTTATCGTTGTTACAGAAAGGACAACACTGAGAAACTTCTCTTCGAATTGGGATAGAACATAAATATGTCCCATGACACTTTGAACAATCCCACCAATATTTTTTCGTTTCTATTGTTGTCTGAGATAAATGAATAGGAATTTTATTTTTATCGCTCCATTCTTTGATGAGTTTTGGTTCTTTAAGGAAAATATTATTTTTAAATACCTCAGTCCTCCAGTCACATTGATTGGGACATGTTTGAAAGTTTTGATTTTCTAAATCGGTTCGACTGATCATTTCGGCTGGGCTACATTGAAAGTTGATTTTACAACAAGGACAAACCCAACTAACTACATTATTTGACTTAAACCAATATTCGGAAAAATCCCTTTCATTACTGAGGTCCCAAAATTCCCTCAAATAGGGATGTGTTTCATTTAGTGTATTAAAATCCTGAAGTTTTTCTCTATTTGAACAAAATGGACAAGACCTATCTGTTTTTTCAAATAGTGAGCATGAATACTCTCCGTGACAATTCGTACATTCCCATAACACATGAACATTAGATAATACATCAACTTGATTAGGTGTAATATTGTTCCTTTTAGACCACTCCTTGAGCATGGAAGAATTTAAAAAAGATAGAGGAGAAACATCAAAATCTTTATCCAATAACTCTTCAAATGAAGAATGACACTCCAAACAGTAATGACCACTTCTTTTAATTCGGTTCAATAATCTATCAATAGATAATTCAAATTTGCAATGACACTTATCACATTCCCAATGGATAGGTACTGTTATATTGTAACTCAGCTTCAGTTCGTTAAATTTAAATTTGTTTAAATGTTCGCTATAGATTTTAGCTAAATTTGGATAAATTGATTTGTAATCGCAATGATAGGAAGTTTCATTGCAGCCAAAATGAAATAAATCCCCACTTGTTAGTTGAAATAACCTCTTATTTGTCGCAGAATCTTTCCAACTTAATTGACACGTCGGACATTTAAAATTGAATTTTCTTTTACTATTGAACGGCAAGGTAAGAAGTTTCTCATCTAATTCTTCATCTTGCTCAATGCTGTAGTTTATATAATTTCTGAAATCGGGATAAACCTGAAGGACGCTCTCATTTTCATCAATGGAACGTTCACCTAATCCACAATGGGGGCAACACCTAAGATATTCATAACTGTCAAGCTGCACATCAATGATTTTCGCTTCCCAATGGTGTTGACAATAAGGGCAAGACCAATAGGCATATTTTAAACTATTTGACGATAATTTTTTGGGGTCAAGAACATTTCGTTTTTGATCCCAGTACATGTAAATAGCTGGATTATCTTTAACTTTCTTGTTCATTTCTTTCCTCATTTATAATTAGTTTTGCTGTCTAGTAAGTTTTTAATAGAAACCACTTTAGTTAATTTTTGAGGATTTTCTTGTTCAATAAGACCACCAGAATGAAAATCTATTTCTGAATCAGCGGTGATGATATTGTCTGCTAGGAAATCCTCACTGATAACCTTTTGAGAATATTTTAACAATCCTTCTTCTTTTAAAAGCTCATTCGCAATTTCTGGATAGACACTTGTTTTGATTATTTGTAATAGTTTTTGATTCTCATCACTTAACTCATTTTCTCTTTGTAGCTTCTGTTTTAAATCTTCATTAGTTGACTGTAGTTCAGAATTTAAACTACGTAACTTATCTGCTTCTTGTTTATAGCTGGCCGCAATGTTTGCTATTTTCTTGTAGTATTGGCTAATTTCCACCAATGCTCTTTTCATAGCACCTGGAGCACGATTTTTTGCCATAAAATTGTCAGGATCTATGGTCTTATAAGTAATTACAGCTTCATAATTTTCATCTTGGTATTTAATTTCACTTTCTTTTAAAAAATCCCTGAATCTTTTATTACGTCTAATGGTTGTATCCGCAACATTTTGATAGCCATTATTCCTAACATAGTCACCAAACCGAGGGATTTTTACCAAGCTTAAATCACAGGAACACTGGGAAATTAAATACTGTTCAAACAAATGAATCAATTCATCATCAGAAATTGATTTCTTTCTAGCCATTAGACTTATTCTCCTCTAAAGATAGTTGTTTAGCATTTAAGTAATCTTGATAGGTATTGCTAACTGTTTTTAATTTCAACAAAGCTTCTCCAATATCTTCAATATGACCTTTCCCTTGCCTAACTTTTCTAATCGCTTCATCTACAACCATAGCTTTTTCATCAACTGACTTTTTAAATGTTTTATCCATTGAAAAATAATCTTTACCTGCTTTACGGTAAAAAGGGCAGCTCGTACAAGCACCTAGTTCTGCATGCTCACTAATAACTTTCAGACAATCTGAATAATCACCTTTCGCAAAGCGGGGTGAGTAACACCGTCCTTTATTTTCTAAAGTGATGTATTGTCCTTGTGCTGTATAAAATGGCTGTCTCTTACTTATGGTGTAATTCGTATTCTTACTCGTTAGTTTACGATACATTTGATAACTACGACATTCAATAAATTGGCTTAAATTTGAAAAATAGTGAGATGAAGTTGTCACATCTTCATGACCAGCTAAAAGCATAGCTGTAACAGGACTAGCCCCTTCTGCAATTAAATTGATCATTGCAATGTGTCTCGTATCCCCAATATGAATCAAATTAATCTCGTTTTCATCTAATCTAGCTGGAAAACTAAAATAATTAACTTGATAACCGTATTTTTGAGAAATAATCTCATTAAAAAAATACCTCAAAATAGTATTGAGATTAGTGTAAGTTAAAAATCGGTTATTAACACCTGTTCGACGACCCCAACGGTTATAATGAGGATCAGTCACAAATAATGTATCTAATTTAGTAGAATTATCATTTTCCGTAAGTTTGAGGTAAGTCTTTATTTCAGAAGCTAATGAATTAGTAATTTCATAAGTATTCAAAGTATAATCTTCAGAAATTTTATGTGCAACAAGTCGATCCCTTCCTTTGATTATATTTCTCCTTAATGTAAGAAAATATTTTCCATCTTTCTCGGTTAAACAGTTTCTTTGTATTAAAAGAAATTCTCTTGGCCTTAAAGGTAAAATTGCTGTAATCTGCCACCAGAGATACAATGGATAATAAAATAGACGTTCTTTCTTAGATAATGTTTGAGACCAATAATCATTTAAAATGTCATTAAAAGTAAAATAGGATTGAAATTGCGCTAATTGTCTTTGCTGTTTTGACCTCTGCTTTTTTTGAAGGTTGATAGTTAATTTATTATCTAATTGCTCCAATAGTTGATTTAGTTGACTATCATCTGAACAGGGAAGATTTGAGAAAAAGTCAATACATAAACCAGGAAATTTTACAGAAATATTTTCTAAATCTAAAAACGTATCTTTGGTTGTATTTTTAATAATTTGTTTAATATCCATTAGAAATAGCTGTAAAGTTTTTAAAACATGTTGTTTCATTGAGAAAACAATAAAACTTTTTAAGTAATCGATAAATTCCTTATAAGGCAACTGAAAAATTGATTGATAAAATCTCCTATATTGAAATTCAGAAATGTTAAAAAACAGGCTAATATTGGCATATTCATTTGTAGTTTCCCATTTCTTATGATCAAAATCGTAACTTAGAATAATTCCTTTATCAAAATAGTCATCGAAAACTTCTTTTGCTCGCAGAACACAATCACGGTCAAAAGTTTCAAAATAATTTTCAATTTTAAAAAGTTTAGCTTGATTGTTCAATTTATTAACTCCTTTATTATTTCTTCGTAATCATGTAACACGTCATCTCCATATTGCTCGCATAAAGCTTGCAACATTTCAGTTAAACAAGGTTTTATTTGTTCTTCTAAAATACTCCGAATTTTACCTTTTTCTAAATCAGTTCGAACTCTAGAGTATTGTTTGTTCAAACGATTGAATTCTCCTACTAATAACAATAAAGTAGATTTCGTTTGTAATTCATAATGACAACCGATGCAATGTTGCCTATCGTCATATGGACAAATCTTTCCAAGCGCAGATAAAAGACACATGCTTTCACCTTGTTTTGAGAAGGCTTCACCGTTTCCTATACGATGACAAATAGTAAGAAGTTGATTAGGCTCTGCTTCTTCTTCTACCAAAATCTTTAATGCCTTTTGCGATTTCACTTCTGCCTGAATGCTTAAAGCCAATGTTTTTTCAATCTCATTTGGTGTCAAATCTAACTGTTTAATCATCTGAGTCTGTTGACTAGGACTTAATTCTTTATACTTTCCTCTAGTTACAATCGTCAGGATCATTGATGGAATCATAGATAAAACACCTCGTTCAAATAGTTCTCTCGCAACCATTTCTGGTTTAAGCTGGCTTAGTTGGGCATCTTTTAGGTACGTTGTTGTAGTTTGTGCAAATTCATCGAATGAACCTTTATGGCTACGGGCTAATGCGGCTAAAAAATAGCCTTTAATATTTAACTCAGATTTTTCTTGCAAAACATCATCTGCTAACATGGCAACAGTTTGAAGATAGGATTTATTTGCAGATCTAGAACTAAAATTCCTTTCAAGAAATAAGTCTCCAATTTCTTTCCCCATATATCGATTAATTCGTTTATATTCTTTTATTTGTCGAATTAAAGGTTCATCATTATTATCTTTATTCAACTGATAATGAGCTTCACAGATAGCCAACAACGTTCCAATCAATACCTGACAACTCTCAGGGACCTGAAATTTAATCTGACTAATATTTTTAGTTCGCTTTGTTTTGTTTGGAGTAATATTTAAATAAGTTAAACGAGTTGTAATACTTAAAAGAGTTCTTCTTGCCTCACTGCTACTCCAATTACCACTTCTAACTGATTTTAGAACTTCTTTCGGTGTTCTAGGAAGTTGTGGATGTCCAAGTTGTTCTAAATCTGTTCCACGTAGCGCACATATAAAATGAAGTGCTAGAAATAGCCAGGTATCTGCGTAGTCTTTTGAGATTGCTGCTTTATAAAGCATATCTTCTTTTCTAATGTAATTGTCATTAAAAAGAAAATACAGTAATTCTAAATATTCGTCTAACTCATAAGCGTTAGTCTCCTGTTCTAATGTGTATCGAGGTGTAAATTCATATCTTTTGTGATAGTTACATCTCATTTTATTCATTAACCACTTTAAAAAATCAATAAAAACTTCGCCTTTTTGCTTTTCAAGTGCATATACTGCTTCTTCAACCAACAATTCAATCTCATTATTATTACAGAGAAATAAATCTCTTTTAAGATAAAAAGCAAGAAAATCTTGAACATAAAACATGTTTTCCTTAGATAAGTTGCTATCTTCTGAGTATTGCTGAAAATATTTGTAAGTTAATGGGAATTTTTGTTTAAATATAGGCTGAATTCCTGCTAAACCAGTTGGTCCAAGAAGATAATTGGTTATTTTTTCTATTAATAATTGAGCATCTTTATCTGAGATAGAATAGTTATCCAAATCAATCTCAATATTAAACCAATTGTTATCAACTAAAAACTTACTAATTTTGCCTTTATACTGTATATCGTTTTTTCCGAGTTCACTTAACAGATTTTCGATCAAAGATTTAATTGAATAAGTCATACATTACCTTTCTAACTTATCACCAAAAAGTTCATTTGCTCGCCAATTCATATAGTCAAAAACACCATTATTAACTTGACCATATTGTTTTGCGATTTCTCCTTTGTTTTGTAGATAAACCCAAGCACTCTCAGGCGATTTATCACCTCTTGCTGACATAAGCTCACTTATTTCAGAAACCCCAGATAATACTAACTGTGTCGTGTACCAGTGTCTGAAAATATGTGGGGAAATATTATGCTCCTGCAAAAGCTGCCCAAAAAAGACAACCTCTGCATCATCAGATTTTAAGAAGATTGGGATCATTTCGTCGCGAATAATCTTACGAAATCGTTGATAGTATACATCGTATGATAATGCTTTTCCTCGTCTGTTAAGATTTAAAGGTCCATAATCCTTCTCATACTTCTTACCTTCCAGATAAGTCATATAGTCATTATAAGTGTCTAAAAAGACCTCCAGAAAGATATAAGGTACTGCTTGAAGTCTTTCCTTTTTAATCCGTCCAGTTGGCTTTAAATCGCTTCGGAGAGGTATTTCTTTTCGTAGATCGATCTCAATCTTAAATACTTGCCCATCACTTTGGTGAAACAAAATACCTGGCCCTAGAGGACTATCTTCACGTCTTACATTGCATGCTTCTGATGGTCTTAAGCCAACAAAGGCTCCCAAGGCCACAACCATGAGTAGATCTTTATGATAGTGTGCTATGTGAGAAAATAACATCTCAAAAGCACTATTTGGCATATCACGAAAAATAGCTTTCTCAGTGTTGCTATCATTTACGTATATTTCAAAATTTGGTTCTTTACGCTTTATAACCCGTCCTCTACTATTCGTAAAAGTTGTCGTAGAATACAATTCTTCTGCTTTTAACTTAGCCTTTCCCTCTCGCTCACTTAAATAAAGAGTTAAGAAGTCAAGAACTGCATTTACGCATTTTTCAACGGTGCTTTTCTTTCTTTTTTCTCTATCTCCTGGTAACTGAGATAATCCATAAAGCGTAAAAAATTCTCTAACCATTTCAAGTGTAAGTTGATCTATACTTTTAAGTCCAGAAGTACCAAATATAAAATTTAGAAACTTAACAACGTAAGAAAAGCGTTTATTCCCATCATCTGAAATAGACTTGATTCTTGAAGTAGATTTAACATAACGATGAAAATCAGTAAATTGTAAGTTGCCGTCATCGTGCTTCAGAACGATAAATTGCTTTGTCACGATGTTGTTATCACCTAAAACTAGTGAATGTTTATATACAACAAATCTCATGTTATCTCCTTGTTTAATATGACTGAAGGTTCTGACTGGGTTTTAGGATGTCAATACACAAAAAAACGATCAAATCAGTACCATTTTCCTTTGTGCTCTAAACTGCATAAAGGGAATATCGATGAGTACTTTCATTGATCGTTATTATTATTTGAATTAATTCAATAACAAAAGTAACTTCATCTAAGTAATAAGAGCAATTAATTAGCTCAGCAACAACGATAACCACAGCAACTCCTTCTAAACAATGAAAGGAATATCCGCCGTGGCTATCTATTTACTTTTTTTCTTTTACTTTTGTAAGTTACTTTTGTTATTTTTACTTTTTCTGTATTATATCATATTTTGATTAAATTGTCATCTGAGATAGTGATTTTAAAAAAACTGGAAATTTTTTTAATTGTATATTTTGACAATAAAAAACATTTTTATATCAATTTAATGATTTTAGAGCGTTTTTAGCTTATTTGATTTTAAAGTTGTCGTCTATTCCTCAGGATTACTTGAAGAACAGGAAAAATTCGACAACAAAGTAGTCGATCTATTCAGTTATAAAACCTATGAAGGTCTTTCTGCTGGAACTGGCCACTCCTACTTTGGAGATGTAGATTATACTCTTACTTATTCAACTGAGAATATCCCTCATGATTTCTCCTCATGTGCTGAGAGCTTTCTTCTATACTAATAGACGAAAGGGTGTGAAAATGATTTTTAAATGATACTGTGGAACGGAACAGTAGCCCTAGTATTGACTACTGTCGTTTCTATTCATATTGGCTATTCTAGGACTGAGATGAAAAAATCTATAAATGCTCAGAATAAAATTGAACCCGCAAATCTCCCCAAAACAATGGTGAGTCATGTACTTGTATTATTCCGAAAAAATACACCTCTGGTGCAGTGAGACAAATTGGTGTATCTTATAGTGGCTTCGTAGATGAAAGCTATACTCTACTATCACTCTTTGATGATGTAGAACAAATTGAAAAAGATAATAGACTTCAGACAGCTATTGATGTTGTCAGAGAACAGTTTGGTTTTTTAGCCATACAAAAAGGAACCGTCCTAACTGAAGGTTCCAGAAATATTGAACGCAGTAAACTTATCGGTGGTCATTCCGCGGGTGGATTGGAGGGATTAAAATGAAACAAGAAAAAAATACAGTACAATTTTCAGAAATCCGTAGCAAAGGATGTAATGATATTGAAATGCTTGAAAGATTTTTACATGGAATCGTTGAAACAGCAACTTCAAAACTTCGTCAGAGAAAACTCAAAACAACTGAAATATCGATACGACTAGTACATGCTAAATCTGAAAACCGATTACCATTGGAATTTACATTTAGCATTAAGCCAACAAGCTCATCTGTGATAATCTATACTGAGGTAATCAATCGCTTTAAAGAATGTTACACAGGTGGGGGAATTCAAGGTTTTACGATTCAATTTGATAAAAATACCCTTGCCTCTGCATAGAAAGGATTTGATATGATTGACCGTTCATATTTACCATTTCAATCAGCAAGAGAGTACCAGGATACAAAGATGCAAAAATGGATGGGCTTTTTCCTATCTGAACATGCATCAGCACTCTCTGATGATACAAACAAAGTAACGTACATGTCTGACTTATCACTAGAGAAGAAATTATTACTCCTCAGTCAAGTATACGCCGGGCAGCTACGCACACGCATTCAAGTGATTGAAAAAAACAAGCGTGTTTCCTACACTGGAACAATACCAAGTCTGACCAAAGATTTCATTTTGATAAAAACTACAACAGGTCACATCAATTTGAAATTAAAAGACATTATTAGTATTGAACTTGTCGAGGAGGTGCTCTATGAATCAGCTTGAGTTTCAGCGTAATCACCTACAAATGGACTATTATAGCGAGAGCTACCAAGATTTTGAACGTGACTTCTACCGCTACTCTAACATGAATATTCCATTGACCTTCCTAACTGATGATATCCTAAAAACAATGGCGACTTCACGTAAGAATTACTTTGTCCTCAATAAGGAAAAGTCCAGAGATAACCGCGATCACTTCTTCATATTTGAAGTAAGTACCGTAGATGAGAATCCGCTAATCTATCATTATACATATAAGAAAACTACAATATATTTAGCAGAAAAATAGGAGCAGTTCAATTGACTGTTCCTATTTTTAATATTCATAAAATCTAAAGTCTTTATACTCTTTAACAATGGAGTCGCCAACCAGAACAGACTATACTGACCAGCGACTACCTTAAATTTAATGTTTCAGATTTATTTTCTTATCTCTAATTTCATAAACTACATCTGCTACATTTTCGAGTAATCGTTTATCGTGGGTGATAAACACGATAGTTCCGGTGTACTCCTTCATTAGTATTTCCAAAGCCTCTAAACTTGGTATGTCAAGGAAGTTACTGGGTTCATCCATTATTAGGATGTTATATCTACCCATGAGCATTTTAGCAAGCAACAATTTTATAATTTCTCCACCGCTTAAAACAGATAAACTTTTTCCAATATCGTTCTGTTTGAACCCCATAGATGCTAGCACTGAACGAATTTCTGATATATTGTAGTCACAATCCTTCTGCATAAACTCCATAACATTCTGATTACTGTTGTACTTGTAACCATTCTGTGCAAAGTAACCTATTTTTGCCTTAGGCGAAATAGAAATTCCTTCTTCATGGTTTAAGATCATTTGGATTAAAGTTGTTTTTCCGATTCCATTACCACCAGTTAACGCCACTTTTGCTCCTAACGGAATTTGAAAAGATGCATTTTCAAACAGAGCCTTATCCCCAAATACTTTATTAATTTCTGCACCGACTATAGGGTATGGATTATGGAGCTCCAATGCTTTACTTTGCCTGAAACGAATTCTGCGAATGCCTTCCGGAGCTTCTACTTTTCCTAAGGCCGCAATCCTGTGCTCTAGGGTTTTAGCAGCATTATACATCTTTTTTTCCTTACTTCCTATTGATTTTTGATGAGCTAAACGCCCTCCGTCTTCAGTACTTTTTTTCTTTGAAGAACCTTTTGCCTTCTGTTCTATTTTACGAGCCTGTTTTCGCTTTTCCTCCGCAGCCCTTTCCAATCGGGCACGTTCCGCAATAAATTGTTCGTATTCTGCAGCTTGGCTCTTACGTTCTTCCTCTTTCTGACGAAGATAATCAGAATAGTTTCCCCAATACTCAGTGATTTTGCCATCTTTCAGTTCCCATATTTTATCTACTATTTCATCAAGAAAATAGCGGTCATGGCTAATAACTAACAGTGCACCTGTAAAATATTTTAGCTGTCCTATTAGAAAATCAATTCCTTCACGGTCTAAATGGCTCGTAGGTTCATCCGCTAAAATACCATGAACCTGTGCCGATAAGGCCTGTGCTATTTTAAGCCTTGTTTCTTCACCACCGCTCATAGTCTGTATATTTAATTGCTCAACACCTAGCTTGCCTACAAGTGCAAAATCTTTTTCCTCCTGCAGAGTTACTTCGTCCAACTGGGGAATATAGGCAAGTTCACCCAGACGATTCATTTTACATCCTGGGGGAGTTAATTCTCCTAAAAGTACCCTGAGTAAAGTGCTTTTTCCAGCACCATTTGCTCCTACTAAACCAATACGGTCATAATCATATACTTCTAATTCATTTATATCTAAAACATCGCGTCCTTTGAATTCCACACGAATGTCTTTTGCTTTTAATATTAATTCCATAACATTTCCTCCTGTCTATAATCGCATGCTTTCATTTGCTTGTATGCAGGGAAAACCCTGCGATTTTAGCAGGAAGAGTTACATGAAAATAAGATACATAAATATTCCTCCAATATTGTTTATTTTAAATCTAATTTTCTAACCTCAGTTATCATTTGGCAAACTATAGCAATGCCAATAATTAAAATACCTGATAGTAAAAACCAATGATTTACACCGATTTTATCAGCAAAGAATCCAGAAAGAATTAACCCAATTGGCATAGCAAGTGACATGATACTTCCGATCAAAGAAAATACACGTCCTAAATATTCAGGCTTAATTTTCTCCTGAAAAAGAGCTGTTTGCACACCGCTATAAAATGGCACCGAAAGCCCCATTATTGCACAGCAAACTACGAATATTACAAATCCATTTGGAGGAAGTATTCCCGAAACGGCTAAACTGGTCCCCATTATAAAAAATGAACTTGTTATTAGTAATACATGCTTTTCGAAGCCCCCTAATCTTCCTAATAATAAGCCTCCTGCTAGCATCCCAAATGCAAAGGAAATTTCCGTAATAGAAATATGCACAGGCGTTCCATTAAAGTGTTCCATGCTTATTAAAGGAAATAGTGCATTGATTGGCATATAAACAAAAGTATATAGTGTTCCTAAGAGTAATAAGGCAAACAATCCTTTGTTTTGTCTCAGAACCACAACTCCTTCTTTCATCTCCCTTATGAAATTTGGTTCTAAACTTTGCACTTGATTACCCAGCTTAGGTATACGTACAATTGCTACCGTAATAGATGCAATCACAGCACCCAATACGTCGATGGCAATAATAGCATTTAAATCCCAAACGGAGTATAAGAGTGCTGCAACTGCCGGACTAACAATATAGCTTATAGACTGCAAAGACTGACTATAGCCTGCGCATTTCGTTAGCTGTTCTTCTGGTACTAAAAGTGGTGTAACCGCATTGAGTGCTGGGGTATGAAAAGCTGTTCCAATGCTACGGATAAACAATACTATCATAATCATCCAGACAGGTAGCTCCATACAGAATGCAACAATAGCAAGCACTGCACCAGCTGCTGCGATAATTAAATCGGCACCAATCATTATCTTCTTCCTATCATGACGATCCACTAGCACACCAATGGCAGGTCCCAAAATCGCATAGGGTAAAAAACCTACTAATGAAGCCATAGACAAGACCATCGCAGATCCTGTTTTTTCTGTAAGGTAAAAAATAATCGCCATTTGCAGGATGGCACTAGTGATTAATGATACTGCTTGCCCTGCCCATATTGCATAAAATTTTCGTTTCCAATTGTTGTATTTTTCCATTTATATTATCTCCTGCATATTATTTTGCTTGAATTTCTATTTTGAATAGCATTCTAGGCAATAAAAAATGCAGGCCAAACCCCACAATGTGGCTTTTGGTCTGCATACATACAATTTGGAAACATTCATATTAAAGACATAGTTAAATAAAGGTATAGTTAAATAACCAATATCCTCACCGTAACTAATGAATGCTCAATATCGTATAAATAAGCACAACAAAAAAGCCTATCATCGGGTATAGATTCTGCTTTTTTTATTGCCAGCTTATCTTAAACGCATTGAGGCTGTCATAGTTTCGGTTCCTCCTACATCTTTGTTTATATCAATTTATAGTATAACACAACAAGATGATATGTTCAATATAAAAGTTATGGAATGAGACTCATACTTCCAATTCGATGCCAGATTTAAAGGATATGACGAAGTTTTCTTCATAGACTGTAACGCTCTGGATTATCTTCCTTAGTAGCAAGCGATTAGCTTTCACAAAATCTTCTGTTTGTAGTTTTAAAAATTCATCAGGATTTTCTAACTCAACCTCAAAATATTTCATTTTACATTCCCTCATTTCATTTATTGATAAATTGAGTTTGCAAAAAAGAGTGGACAATTTTTGTCTACTCTTAACCTTTAAAATAGTTTTTTTTAATCGATTTGAAGTTGCCTAAATTATTACTTATTCGGTAAAATGAAGTATTGCTTTCAACAGATTTCCTTCAACTACACTTCACTTGATTCAAACAAGGTGGGTACATTTCTATTCCCACAAACTCCTTGTCAATGGAAACAAACACGTACCCACAGGGTAAATGGAAATAGAAACTGATAATTTCTAGCTATCACTTCTACTCATTCCAAAAATTTTCTCACTCTGATACTTACCCACCATAAAGCAAAAAGCCTTGCAATCAAGGCTTTCATTATCCCTTTCGTTCAAAGGTTTCTAAGCTTTTACGAGCAGAGCGACACACTCAGCGGTTCGCTATCTCCGTTCTGTCTGCGTGCTAGCACTTGTCAATCACGGACAGCTATCGCATGGGCGGAAGTAAATGCTAATCTTCGTCGTTTTACTCCTTGACTAGCAAACTTACCGCCTCAACATGTGGTGCTAGCAAGCTTATATATTATAGAACGAAAAGGATAGAGTGTTTTATAAAATTATACTATAAAATGAAAGAGAATTACACACTCAACTCAAACAACTTATAAAACTCACCTCTCCTATCCATCAAATCACTGAAAGAACCATCTTCAACAATAACGCCATCTTTCATAAAGAGAATTCTATCGTATTTTTTCAAAATGTTCTCATTCAACTTGTGGGTTACTACAAGTGCAGTCAAATTTTGAATATCCAAGATTGAACTTTCAATTTCAGTAGTTACTTGATTATCCAAAGATGAAGTAGCCTCATCCAATAATAAGATTGGTGTTTTTCGAATCAAGGCACGCGCAATACTAACTCTTTGTTTTTGTCCGCCAGATAGATTTGAGCCATTCTCTCCACATAAAGTTTGTAGACCAGATTCATTTTCTAAAACATAACTTTCTAAACCCGACTGCTGTACAGCTTGCTTTATTTCCTCATCAGTGAAGGATTGATTAAGAGTAATATTTGCTCTTAAAGTATCATCAAAGATATAAACGTCTTGTTGAACAATTGTCATTAAGTTATAAAGGCTCTCTGCTGAAATAGCTTGCAAATCTATATTATCAATGGAGATGTGCCCACTTGTTACATCGTAAAAACGCAGTAATAGATTGAGCAAAGTTGATTTCCCACTCCCTGACATTCCAACAATTGCAATTTTTTCTCCTTTTTGAATCTTCAAAGATAAATGGTTAAAAATTTTTTCTTTAGTATTAGGGTAAGAAAAGTCTATATTTGAAAAAGAAATAACATCATCGAAATATTCTTTTGTTTCACCAGTCTGAAGCTCAGTTACATCTTTTACCTCAAATGCATCTAGTGTTGCCTGACCTTCACGAAATTTACTTATTCCCATTCCAACTTCATTCAGTGGCATTACTACAAAATTGACCAGTTGAACAATAGCTGTTACACTCCCAATTGTGGTAGAGCTATTAAATACGAGATACATCCCTCCACCAAAGGCTACCAAAAAAACAATCATCCCTGAAAGCTGTGAAATAACATTAGCTAAAACGTCAAATTTCCCTTTTATAAAATTTATTTCATCAAATTTTTCACTTTCATGACTATAATCCTCACAGATAGCATCTTTCACATTAAAACTTTTAATAACAAGAAATCCTGCTAAAATATCTTTAACCTTAGCTAAATACTTCTGATCGGCAACCATAGCTCTATTTTGTAAAGAGGCTGATTTTTGTCCAATAAATCCTGAAATCATCATCGGAATGATGCTAGCAATGATAACTAATAAGGTCAAAAACCAATTACCTATAAACATAGTTAGAAGTGAAAAAATCATTAAGGAAAGGTTTTTTGAAATATTAAAATACTGGTATAGATAATCTTGCTCAATTTTCTTCATATTTTCGGTTAATACGGAAATAAATTTCCCTGATTTTTCTTTAGAAAAGTCTCTATAATCCCTATCTAAAATAGATTGGAACACCTTGTTTTTGTATCTTGACATGATTTGCCTAACAAGTTTATTTCTCAATCGAAGAGATATAAAGTTGAGTGCTGCATAGATGAAAATAACAGTAGCTCCTACTAGTACCGCTTGAGTTAAGGCTTCTTTATTTTGGGACATGCCACTATCAATAATACCTTTAATAGAATAAGCAAAAGCAATATTAGTTAAAGGGACCAGTATATTAAATATCATGAAAGCATAAAAAGCCTTCTGATGGTTCTTTATCAATTGTTTCATCCTTAATCTACCTCATAATTCTTAATTTCATTTAGAAAATGTGACATAAAATATTCTTCTAAGTCAATATTCTCTCTCCTAATCTCTTTCATAGAAACCTGTTCTACAATTTCTCCATTTTTGATAAAGCCAATTTTATCTGCTATCTGTGAAATTTCCGATAATATATGACTCGATATTAGAATAGTAATTCCATGCTCCTTAGAAAGCGACAACAAAAGATTTCGAATTTCTTGAATCCCTATTGGATCTAAACCATTGATTGGCTCATCTAAAATTAACAATTTAGGTTTTGTTAGAAAGGCACGAGCTAAACCAAGCCTTTGCCTCATTCCTAACGAAAAATCTTTTACTTTTTTAGTCGTATTTTTTAAGCCGACCATTCTTAAGGCTTTTTTTATATCTGATTCAATAATATTTTTCCCCATATATTGAGCGTGAATTTCCAAAATTTCTTTTGCAGTGCAATTATCATAAAAAATTGGTGATTCAATAATACTTCCAATCTGACTTAGGATTTCTTCTCTGTGTTCTTGTAGATTTTTCCCAAAAATTTCAATACTACCTGATGTAATTGTTGATAAGGTTAACATACATTTCATTAACGTTGTTTTTCCAGCACCGTTCGGTCCTAAAAAACCATAGATTTCTCCTTCAGCAATTTGAAGGTTGATACCACTTAAAATTTCTTCTTTATCAATTGTTTTAAAAACTTCTTTTATTTCAACAATATTTCTCATTTCTATCTCTCTTTCTATATCCAGCTTTAAATGAAAGAATTTTTCTCCTGGAGCATAAATACCAACTTATACAGCCTCTTTTTTTATAGAAATCATCAAGGAATTATCACATTCCTTCAATTAAATTCAGCTATGCTACTTGATACTAATATCTTGTCTTGAAATATTATAAATTGAAAATGAAGTAATCATTAAACTTATGAAACTTGCAAATATCAAAAAGAATAAGTTATCAGCAATATTATTAGATAAACTTCCTGGACTGGCATTCGAAAGTAATGCTGCTAAACCAAGTCCTGTAAGCATTGTTATAGCTGTTGAATGCTTAATCATACCTAAAACAAATGGTAATAACCCTATTAGTACTGTTCCAAACGTAATTCCAGCTAAGTTAATTAATTGATTAGCTACAGGGATACAACTAGATTCAGTTACAACAGCCATGAATCTAATGAATATTTGAATAACTAAATGTGCAGAAAAATGGGCAATAAATGATATTAGGATGACTAAAAGAATTTTTCCCCATAGTAACTTTATTTTAGAAATAGGGTAAGAAAACAACTGAAAAATTGTTCTTCGTTTAAATTCATCAATGATAATCGTAGATAATAAATAAGATTCGAAAATCAAAAATGCTGCTTTTGTAAATAAAGATGAAAACAATGAAGCTACAATTGCCCAGCCTTCCCATTTACCAGTAACTCTAATAACATTAGAATCCTGACCAGCGAATTCTCCTAGTTTATTGTCAGTACCTAAACCCATAATAATGATTGCTGTAATGCCTAACACTATAAAAATAGTACACAACCAGGCTAAAAATAATTTAGGTTTAGAAATTTTATTTAATTCAATTTTAATAAGCGATAACATAGATTCTTTCCTCCAAAGTGTAAATAAAGAGTAAACTATTCAAACTAATCTCAACAAATATTTAAAAATTAGCTTATTTTTCAGACAATTACACCATACATACTATCGGTATGTATATACTAAAAAACAAACATACCTGTGGTATGTATAATAGATTTTTAATAACACACTTAAAGTATGTTATTTTTTAATTATCAATTATGTAAGATAATTTATTCAATTAATAATACATAAATAGAAATTAGTATTAACAAGAATGTCATAGGACTACTTATTTACTATTTTTTAAGTGATCAAATAAGTTGAAAATAACCTCCATCATTTCATCAGAAATTAACTGTACCCCTAGACCTTCAAAAGTAAGTTTAATGAAATTCATTTTACGCTTTAATTCCTCTACTGAAAAAACGGAAATTTGAAAACCAATCCAAATATTTAGAGTCAAAACAATTAAATCTGCTAGCTCTTCTGGATAGTCTGTTTTAATAGACCCATCTTCAACACCTTCGTAAACTTTTTCTCTAATTTCCGGTAAAAAATCAGAAAATAGACCTAGATACTGCTCTCCTAACAAACGTGGACTTCTTAGCATAATTGAAGCAGAGTAAACGAGCCTTTGGTGTTCAAAATTAGAGAAAGAGTCCATCAAAGAATTTTGTATCTTTTCTAATCCAGTATTTCCTCTCCAATTATAATTTAAAATTTCTTGATTATTTTCGCTAATGATTGTTTGTAGGATATCATATTTAGACTCAAAATGATGATAGATAACACCTTTCGTCAATCCACCTAAGCCATCAATGATATCTTGTATTGACGTATTATCAAATCCTTTTTCTAAAAATAAATTTTTGGAGACCTCTAGTATTTTTTTTCTAGTTTCATGTGAGTTTCTATTCCTTGCCATTTTAGTCCCTTTCTATCATACTGATGGTATGTAATTCTATTGTAGTGGAAGTAACTAATAATGTCAAGTTCTTTATTGGAAAATGAAAAAAGCCTTAAAATCAAGGCTTTTCTATACTTTCACAAATAATCCTAATAAAATTCCATTCAACTTCTTCTAAGCATCTTTTCTAAAAAATAAATTGACAATCTCATCTTCTGAAAAGCCTAGCTCACCAAGTTTTTCAAACAAAATTTTAACTAGCTTGTTAGATTCTTGATATCTTATCTCTTTTATTTCTTGCTCGCTTGCTATGACAAAATATCCTAATGTTCCACAGCTAGTAACCAAATTCTGTTCTTCGAGAACTTTCATTGCTTTTTGGACAGTTGCCGGATTACACTTCTCGTTTTCTGCTAATCTCCTTATTGAAGGAATTTGTTGTTCAGGTGCATAATCACCTCTTAAAATAGTCGTTCTTAATTTTGATGCAATTTGTAAATATAGATGGTGTTTCATTTAATCTTTTTATTATTACTTTCCCTAACAAACTTCCAATATGCAGAATAAGGGATGGCTGTAGCTAGTAGAAGATAGTATTTATTTGCAAACATATCTGCTACTCCTTTTGCATTGAAATGAATAGGAACTTTCTCAGGGAGAAATCCACAAATAATGACTATGATGACCATCATTCCCAACAAAACCAAAATATCTTTTAACAGTCTATTTTTCATCTTATTTTCCTCCTTTAACTAGATAAAATTTAACTTGGTCATTTTTATATAAACTCTAAACGAAATAGCCAGTAAAATTACTGATACTGCTTGCAAAACAAATATAATCGGAAGATTAAAAAACCAATTAAGCAAAATAGGCGTAATAAGCGTAATCATACTAATAATTCCAGTTACAATAACAGGAAGACTTTGTTTGACAACTATCATCTCACTGTCCCAATCATAGTTAGGATATTTTTTATTTAATGAAATTCCGATTACCATTATAAAAAGGGAGTAACATATGGGAACAATAACTAGATTCATAACTTGAATAGGATTCATATCAAGTTTCAGCATAAATACAGATACAGAAATCATATATCCAATCAAATGAAGTGTAAGGTTGACAGCTATCTTAGCATTTAAAATCGTTTTCACTTCAACTGGAGAACTTTTCAAAATCCAAATATTTTTACCTTCTAAAGATATAGATGAAGCTGCTGGACAACTGAGTGAAAGCATAGATGCAATAAAGACGGGAGCTAAGTTTGAAAGATACTCATTTATATTTTCAATTCCTGCAGAATTTCCTATTTGACCTACAGAATTAAAAAGGAAACATATACTAAAGACACATAAAAGAATTACTCCAAGCCCAGCATTCAAGACTGCCATATAAGAACTTAAAAATCGTCCAAGCTCTTTTTGATACAAGGAAAAAAATACCGATTTTCTTTCATAAGATACTTTGTCATTAGCATAACTTGATTTTGTATTGGCAAGTGTATTAAGTAGTCCATACTTCAACGAAGCAATTTTGACAAATAGATAAAAGACGACTATTGAAAGAACTATATAAAATCCCATCCCATAGTACATTGGAAAATTGTAGTATGACATAAATAGTCTAGAAATTGGATACAGTCTAGTAATTTGCTTAGCCAGAGTAACCCCAATACTACTTTCATCACCTGATTGCAAAGCTGATAATGCAAAATATCCAATTATACCTAGCATCGCAAATGAAAAAATAAGAGAGATAACATTTTTTCTTTTAAAAAAAGATGAAGCGAAAACAATAACGAGTCCCATGCATGCCGCTATACACATGGGAATCAAAGGGACAAAAATTATAGAAGTAAAATACAATATAATCTGTAGGAGGTTTAAACTTCCGTTCAAGCTCCATACAATTCCACCCGGGAGCATAAATATCAAGCCTATTAAAAAATTCAATAAGTACATAAACATAAACTTGCTGGTGATAATATACGAACTTTTAACAGGTAAGGATTGGAGAATTTCCATATCTCGACTGCCAAATAAAATGCCATTCGAATAAAATACTGTAAAAAATAATATTGAAAAACTTGAGACAGAGACCATATATGCTGGAATCAAGTTCTGCTGTCCGACGTGTACCAATGTTTTCGCTGTTATTATATTATAAACAAAGCAAAATAAGGAAAGAGTTATTATGCCAAAACTCGCAATAGCCATTGAACTTTGTTTTTTATTTCGTGAATCTCTAATCTCATTAATAGGAAAGAAATTAATCAATTGCGCTTTAAGCAGTATCCAAATGTTACTCATTGTTCTGCACCTCCATGAAAAATGCCTCCAATGATTCATCACCTTTGACGTCTCCCGTATTGCCACTTGCAATTAACTTTCCATTTTTGATAATGGCAATCTTATTACATAATTTTTCCGCAACATCCAATACATGGGTTGAAAAGAAAATAGCACCTCCATCTGAAACACACTCATGCATAATTTTCTTTAGTAGGAAAGTTGCTTTGGGATCTAGCCCAACAAAAGGTTCATCTAAAATCAACAGTTTGGGAGAATGTACAAGTGCAGAAATAATGGCTGTTCGTTGCTTCATTCCATGTGAATATGAAGAAATAATCCCCGAAAGATGCTCAGTCATATCAAATAAATCACCGTATTTTTGTATTCTCTCCTTGCGTATTTTTGTAGGAATTTCAAACAAGTCAGCAATAAAATTAATATATTGAAGTCCTGTCATATGTTCATACAAATCTGGATTATCTGGGATATACGCCATCATTTTTTTACAAATAACAGGTTCTTCTTTAATAGAATGACCGTTGATAATTATACTTCCTTCTTCAAAATCATGGATACCGACAACTGCCTTTATCGTTGATGTTTTTCCCGCACCATTTGCTCCAATAAAACCATAAATATCTCCAGGCTGTACTGAAATAGACAGGTTATCCACAACCTTCTTATCCCCATAACTTTTACTAAAATTCTTTATCTCTAACATATTTTCGTCTCCATTGACAATTTGTCAGTCATATTTTGAAATAATACCGATAGCTTGTTTTGATTTAGCTATCGGTACATAGTTCTCTTTACAAACATTCTATCTTTTTTTAATTGCTAAAGAGTTCTTTTGTATTTAGATTTTGTTCCAGCATTATCTTAAATGCATTCAAGTAATCTTTGACAGTTTCTTTCTTTGAAGTTTTTATACCTATGTTATTTGAAACAAAAACATAGGCTGTCATCAGAAATTCTGCTGTTTCTGATGGATATTTTACAGAAAATACTTTTTCTGAGATGCCTTGATTTATTATCCTCTCAAAATATATAGTCAGTTTTTCAATGAGCTTATGAGATAACTTATCTAACATATAACGATTTTCTTCAAGATCAACCGTCTTTTGTAACTCAGTTCCTTCCGCTGAAACGTTATCTGTAGAGATTATTGTGGCATCTATAAAGGCTCTTGTTTTTTCAATAGCAGTTTTGTCATCATCATAGACAATCACGTGAATATCACTCAATAATTTCTCTGAATATCGTTCCACGAGACAATACAGAATATCTTCTTTATTCTTAAAGTGATAGTATAGCAAACCTCGTGATATATTTACCTTATCGACTATATCCTGAGTTGTTGTGTTCGCATATCCTTTCTCCATAAAGAGGAGCATAGCAGCGTCCATAATCTCAGCCCGTCGAATTTCCGGATCTTTTACATCTCGCATTTTATTCCTCCTGTTTATAAATTATACTACTCTACTGACAAATTGTCAATTATAAAATTACCTTTTTGAGGATACCAAAAAAACCTTGACACCAGGGCTTTTTCGTTAACATTTTTTCTAAGCTCGTACAAGCAGTGATGCTGCCTCAACATGGGTTTTAGAGGACTAAATGGAGTCTGAATTGCCTGATAGAGATGTAGTATTGATTAAGCAATCAACAAATAATGTACAAAACAAAAATAAAGTACACTGCTTAATGAGTGTACTTTATCCTTCTAATTCAGTTTTATCAATGGTTTAGCTCTAGTTAAGTCGATTAGTTAAATTAATTTAGACTATTGCTTTTTATAACGACTATAAATTGTATGCTCAATGCTATAATTTATCTTCCAAATCTACTTCTTCATAATTTATCGGAATTAAAGCAACTTCACTGCTTAGAGTAGATTGTTTTTCATTTTCACTTATTTGAATGGCATTTTTGAGTGAAAAAATAACTTCTCTTACAAGATTTAATAAATCTAATGTACACTCTTTCAATTCAAATTCAGTTAGATATAATCTACTTTCGTTATTATCTACACTTCCATCAAAAAAATTTAATGTTATATTAGTAAACCTATGCTCTAAATAATTTCTAATAATTTTCAATCGCTTTGAGTTTGGATTAGCTGTTAAAGAATTATCACCATTATCAAAATCTTTCGCTATCCAAAATATAGATGACAGACCAATGTTCTTATCCAAACATTTATTTAAATCGCTATTAGACCTCCAAATTGAATGAAAACTTACTTGTCTAGTCTCAATTTTTAGAGAATAATATTCATTTATAAACATTGCAACTTTATCTAATAATGAATATAGTGTTTTGAAAGCCGCTTTTAAACCTTCAACTCTGACAGAGTATTGTACATAGTCTAGACAATCAATAAGACTAACATTCTCGTCAGCATAATGAACCGAATCACTCTCAATGCTATTAAAACAGAGATAACGCGCATAAACATATTCTTGCTTAATTTGATTAAACATAGAAATATATTTGTTTAAATATTTATCCGATTGAAATAATAAACTTGGTAGTAAAAGATTATCATCATATCTATTTATATCGTCAGCTTGTAAGTCATTAAGTGGATTAAGATACAGCCCGTTGTTCCAACACCATTCGCGATACTTTTTTGAATTAGGATTATAATCGATGTCTTTACAAGAGCATTCATCTAAGTCTTTATAATTAAGATATTGTTCGTAAAGTTCAATAAATCGCTTTTCTGCATAATCAACTCTGTTTGGATCTGAAACAGTTATGCTTGTTTCTATTAAATTTTTAATTTTTTTAATAAAGTGTAGGTGTTCGTTATCATTCAAAAAATTACGATAATGATCTAGACAAATAGCCAAGTTACCACTAGCCATTGTGAATCTTGGATTGATTTGTATACATTTACAATACATCTTAATAGCTAACTGCTTTCTACCACAAGCATCTAATAGATTCGCGTAATTGGTGTATAGTGAACATAATAATGGGAAAACAAACCTACTGTTCTCAGAATTTATATCAGCGTTATTTGAAATTTCTATAGCTTTTCTAAAGTAATAAATTTGTTGAACTGTAAAATCGGTATCTATGTTGAAAACTAAGTTATCACTTAGTTCAAATATATCAGCGTATGCTGTTCCAATAGAATAAAATAATTGAATTTTGGAAATATCATCAATAGTATTTTCCATATTTTTTCCAAATTCTATTAGTCTATAGATTTCCTCTATATTTTTATGTTTAAAAGCATTATCGAAATCCATTGACAATTTAAGTACACTATGATTAATTGGATTATTTGTTAACATCTTCACCCCAAACTAAATATTTCGATTTTAAATTTGATTTTCCTTTATTTTCCTGTTCTTCAACTAACATATCAGATAAAAACTCTTTTATCATGTCCCAATTAAAATTCTCTTTAAAACCTCTACTACCATCAGAAGGAACATTTAATGAAAATGTTGCAAATACAGTTTCACAAGTTCTTCTTGGAAATTTTGCTAAGTAAGAATCAAAAAATGAATTTGAATACCTATAATGATGGCTATGAATAAAGTCTTTCCATGTATTTAGCATAGTCTCTTCGTCTACAATATCTATTACGGAAACTTCTTCAAGTGGTCGGTCTTCAATATTTCCCCATGCTTTTTTCATTAAATTAACAGCATCTACATCGCTCTTAGGAGCACTGTATCCAAAAATAGTTAACATATATGAATGATCGACAAAGTAATCTAATGCTTTCCAACACCAATTTATGTATCCATCGGAAGAATAGTCTTTGTTTTTTACGGGATACAATAATTTTGTTGGATTTAATTTTTTATAACATGTTGGGCAGTAGCAATCTACTCCTCCAAACTCAATATGTTCTTCACAAAACCCAACAGCTACATTCCCATGTAAACAAAGAATTTTTGGCAAGTTCAGAGTAATTTTTGAGCAGCGAATATAAGCCTGTATAAGTAAAGGGTCCCAATTAAACGTAGCTATACAATCTTTATTAGTTAAACTTAATATTAAAAAATCATAAATTGTTGGTTCATCAGGTAACTCCAACGAAGCAAAATAATCATAGAGTCTTTCTTCTAGCTTTCTAACTATTTCGGAGCACTCTTCTCTCTCAAATAATTCTGAGTAGATATCCTCTAAATTTTCGCTCTTTGTCTGTAATTCAACACCAGCAAGAATTTCTTCTAAATTTAGTTTTTTTAGCAATCCATTCATAACTGAAGAACTTTTGCCGTTTTTATCACCATCTGGTATTGCTGCAATAGTAGCACCAGCGCCTAGAATAACTGTATGCGATCTCATCTCATTTCTCCTGAAAGTCTTTTGACACTATTATACCACTGTATCTACTTTATTTATGCTTCAAATACTAATCTTATAACCATAAATATTTTAAATAAAATGTACAATTGAACCACCACTTCTTCTACACCAATTAGAGTAAAAAATGTACAAATCAATTTCTTAGATTAGAGAATATTACGTACTACAAAACATACAAAATACCACTCCAAAATAATGTACAAAACAAAAATAAAGTACACTTTTTAAATAATGTACTTTATGCTTCTAATTCAGTTATATCAATGGTTTAAGTCTTGTTTAGTCAATTGTACATAAACTTTTAGTTTTTATAGGACTGGATAAATAAACCATATACAATTCTAAAACCATATAGATTCGTTTAATTTTAATTAATGATTAATGATTTAGCATTGATTGATTCACTTTAAAAAATTTTAAATCTTCTGCAGTTTATTAGAATACAATATAAAACCTCGATACCATTATTTAGGAATCGAGGTTATTTTTCGTACGATTAGGTATATCATCTTAATGATTCATTAAAGATTAACAATTTACGTAATATAATTTATGTAAATATCTATTTCTACAACAACAAATCTTTCACTTTCCCAATTTCACTTTTTGGAATAACTAGGTGAATCATATCACCCAAATACATTCTGGTTGAACCGTTAACCGTTTGACTTTTACCATTATGAACTTGAGTTGTAATAAGAACGTTGTGTGGTAAGTTGAGTTCATGAACCTGTTTTCCAGCGATTTTGTCTGAAACAGGAATTTCAATGAGGGTAACTTCTCCTTCATCTGATGCTTCTTCAGGCAGCATTTTTTCCAACATAGCCTCATAGACTGGCGCACCCTTGAGTAGATCCATGATGATGTAGGCGACCAAGGTTACTAATCCAAGTGGCATGAGATTACGGATATCTCCTACCATCTCAGTCACAAGAATCATCGCTGTCAGGGGTGCTTTAGAGATTGCTCCAAAATAGCCACTCATTCCCAAAATGACAAATATAGGGAATTGCTCTTGACTGACAAGCCCAAGATTGACACAAATAACACCAACTAGGGCACCAAGTAAGGAACCAAGCGCCAAAATTGGTAGGAAAATTCCACCTGGAAGGCCACTTCCATAGCTAATCATACTCCAAACAAAGCGAATCAAAAAGTAAGCTAATAGAAGTTGAAAACTAAAATCTTGCTCAGTTAGGGAAAGAACTAGCTGATTTCCACCACCGAGAATTTGTGGTAAGAAAATTCCGACTGGTATGATGAGAATGAAGGCCAGAATTGGATAATAAGCTCTATCCAAACGGATTTTTTGACCAATCCAATCATAAACTCTGCCGACATTTAATACAGCTTTTTCATAGAGAAAAGCGGAAAGTCCTAGAAAAATCCCCATGACGAGATATATCCAATACTGATCTAAAGTCATGAGAGGGATATTATCAGGCATATCCAGCACTGGCGTTAGACCAAATATGAGTAGTGAGACAAAGTTTGCTACGAGACTGGCTGCTAGAGTAGATACCCAGAAAAATCGAGAAAAGTGATGATAGACTTCTTCTACTACAAAGAGAAGACCTGCAATTGGAGCGTTAAATGCTGCGGCTAATCCTGCTGCAGCACCACTGGCAATCAGTGAACGTTCCTCTACTGGACTGGATTTGAGCCACTTGGCAATACCTTTTCCACCAACTGCTCCAAGTTGAATACTTGGCCCTTCACGCCCCAGCATGAGTCCACTGGCAATAGCAAGAATACCTAGCACGTATTTTTTCCAAAGAACGCCCCACCAGTTGAGGGTCATGAGGCCTTTCAGTTCGGCTTCGACTTGAGGAATTCCTGAGCCTTTGATATCTTTTTCTGATTGAGTTAATTTAGCACTGAGCCAGCAGATGAGTATGTAAAATAAAACCAGTACAAAAAGATTGCGCACGAGGTGCGCTTGATCTTGATAAAGTCCTTGTATCAGGTGGAATCCTTTTTCGATTAAGAAACGAAAGGATCCGACGATGATTCCAACGACGAGGCCGACGATGATTCCTCGTTCAACTTGGGATAAGATAGTGCTCGAGGCAAAGGCAAATTCTTTCTTGGAACTGAGTGTTTCTGACTGTTCCTCCATAATCATTCCTTCTAACTTAACTTTCTTTTTCTCCTGAAACCAGTGATTTAACGGGTTCAAAGCTGGTTCGATGAATTGGAGTAACTCCTAGTTTTTCGAGTCCTTCTAGGTGTTTAGCTGTTCCATATCCTGCATTTGCAGCGAAATCATAGCCAGGGAACTGCTGATCGTATTCCTTCATCAATTCATCACGTGTGACCTTGGCTACTATGGAAGCTGCTGCAATAGAGAGGGAATTAGCATCCCCTTTGATGATGGAGGTTTGTGAAATTGGTAATTCCAACTTCATGGCATCTATCAAAAGGTGCTCTGGTTGAGGACTGAGCTGGGAGATTGCTTCCTGCATGGCTAGTTTGGTTGCTTCATAGATATTGACTTGGTCGATGACCTGATTATCCATGATACCAATGCCTATTGACAAGGCTTGGTCTTGAACTGCTTGAAAAATCTCCAGATGTTTCTTTTTAGGAATTTTCTTGCTGTCGTTGAGGCCTTTAATCTTACAATTTTGAGGTAAAATAACAGCTGCAGCGACTACAGGACCAGCCAGAGGACCTCGGCCGACCTCATCAACACCTGCTATCAAGGTCAATCCTTGCTTATATAGTTCTTTTTCGTAGGAAAGCATAGATTCTAAACGAAGCTCCTCATCCAATTCAGCCTGAATGGCTTTTTTACGCTTGCTGATTTCCTTTTGAACTCCAGAGCGATTGTCCTTTTCAAGCTCTAAAAAAATAGGGCTATCTAACTCCTTGACTGTTGCAAGGAGTTCTTTGATTTCTTTAATCGTCGCCATCGAGGTCTTCCAATGTATCTAAGGTATAGTTACCGAGTTTGCCATCGCGGACTTCCTTCACGAAGAGACTGTAAAAGCGGTCATAGTCATCTCGGAAACCGAGGGCGCGAGTCATATCCATAATAATAACAGGCGCATCTTCTTCAATTTTCATTTGTTTGAAGCGTTCAGCCAACTTTTCTGGGTAATGTTCTTTGAAATAATTGAGGCCAAAAATAGTTATCTCATCCATAGGAAGCAACTGGTCTTTGATAGCTCCAGTCAAGGCCAACTTAAGCGCAACAGTTTCATCCTCAAACTTAGGCCAGAGAATCCCTGGTGTATCCAAGATTTCCAGGTCTTTATTGGTTTTGAGCCATTGTTGTCCCTTGGTAACACCTGGTTTGTTGCCGACAACGGCAATTTTTTTACCAGCCAAACGGTTCATCAGAGTTGATTTACCAGCATTTGGAATCCCAATAATCATGGTACGCAAGGTTTCAATCTGAATCCCACGTTCTTTCTGGCGAGCAATCTTATCAGCCATGAGCTTCTTGGCCGCATCTGTTACAACTTTTACAGTTACTTGCTCTTTGGAGTTAATAGCCAGCGTCTGGATTCCTTGTGATTCAAAATATTGGCGCCATTCCTTGGTCATTGCTGGATCGGCCAAGTCTGCCTTGTTTAAAATCAAGAGTTTTGGTTTGTCACCAACAATCTTGGTCAACATAGGATTTTGACTAGATAGAGGTAAACGTGCATCCACCAAAATCGTTACAAAATCAACAAATTTTAAATTTTCCTGAACCTGTCGACGAGCTTTAGACATGTGACCAGGAAACCATTGAATAGTAGCCATAATATATCTCCTTCGGATTGAAAAAATTGTAAAAACGTTTTCTTTCTTATCCTCTATTCTATCATAAATTATTCTTTTTTGCATAAGCTTTTATCTGGAATAGCTGCTTTATTAAGGAAGACTGATTTTAAATCCACTTGATTTGTATATTAACTTTATATAAAATTCTATGTCTTATATATTTAGTTTTAGATGAGTATTCGAGATAAAAATGGGACTATACAATTTGTTAGAATTCCTTCTATCCAGCTTTCCTGTGCTGAAGAGAGATGTTCTGCCTGGAGGCTTTCTTTTAGAAAATCGCGGACTTGTTCTGGTGAGATTTCAAACTCAAAGGCTTTCATTTTATAGAAAAAGTCGAGCAGATGATCTGATAAGTATTCAGTTGAAAAGGGCACTTCTCCACTTTTTCGATATTCTAATAAGAGCCGAGCAAATCTGGATTTTTCTTCAGGAAGCTCACGAAAATAGGAATTGAGGAGCCAGGTCTGCTTCTGCTTTCTTTCAATTGGATCCTGACTGGCTATTCGTTGGTCTTTTTCCAACTCTTTTTGGTATTGTTTGGCCTTAATAGCCCGTTCTGTTCGATTTTTACCAAAAAGAATTTTCTCCCACTTGCGTTCTTCTTGGGTCAGGGTCTCTGTAAAGCCAAAATAATCTTGGTAGGCACGCTCTGCTGGTCCCATGGCTAGGACTAGATTGTCTGCATATTGCTTGGCGATTTTATCCCTCTTCTTGCGCTCTTTCTCTGCCTGGATACGGAGTTCTTGCTCGTAGTCAATTTTCTCCTTACCCAGCTTGACAAGATAGAGTTGGTCATCTGGTTTTCCAAGTAAAAAGGGTTTGATACATTTTTCAAGAACTTCCTCCATACGAGCCTTCTTCTTAGGCTCTGCCTTGGTCCAACTTCCTCCTTGAAAGACTTCTAGGAAGAGCTGGTAGTCTCTTTCAGGTGAGAACTGATTGCCACGATTGGGCTTAAAAACACCTTTTTCCCAGAGCCATTTGAGAAGACGCTCGTCAAAGTCACTTTTGTTAACCTTGATTTTTTCCTTTTTCTGGGCTTTTCTGGTCAGATTTTCTACCTTTCTGAGCAGTTTTTCTTCCTCTTCCAGTTGCTGGTCAAGGATTAATCGATGAAAATGCCGAACACAGTCGCTACCGATAGGAAAGAGTCGTTGACCTGTAACACCGTTAAAGAGTTCGTAGGCGTACTTGATGGCATTTCCACAGACACAATTGCTACGGCCGATACCGTTAAAAATCAAGGAAACTTCATTCCATTCCTTGGTAGCTTGTTCCCAAGTATCAGCTTTTGAAGCCTGTAAAACCGCATCATGCAGGGATTTTCTAACTGGAAGTGTCATGAGGTCTCCTTTCTAATAGTTAATGAAAATCAAAGAGCAAACTAGGAAACTAGCCGCAGGTTGCTCAAAGAATTGCTTTGAGGTTGCAGATAAAACTGACGAAGTTAGTTACCTATACCTACGGCAAGGTGAAGCTGACGTGGTTTGAAGAGATTTTCGAAGAGTATGAATTATACTTTTACTACTTGAACCTCGTCTTTTCCGAGTAAGATCAAGTATTTTTCAATATTTTCAATCGAATAGGCTCGTGATAAAGCCTCTCCGTATAGGGCCAACTGACCACGATAACGGTCTATGAGTTGACTTGGTTCATCATAGCGGTCTGTCTTATAGTCGAACAGAACGATTTTATCCTCATAAAGCAGATAGCCATCAAGGATACCACGGACAACGAAGTCTTCCTGACTCTTTGGGTCTCGTTTGAGCATGGAGAAAGGTTGCTCGCGATAGAGATGGTCGGTATTCGCTAGAATCTCCTGACCGAGCGCTGTGTCAAAGAATGCAAGAATTTTCGCAAGATTGATCTTGTCTCTGACAGCTGTGCTGGTTTGAACTTGTCTGAGAGTTTCTGTCAGGCTAGCAAGCGTTGGTTGCTGACTGAGGTCAATTCTCTGCATGAGTTCGTGGGTAGCACTACCAATCTCAGCTCCTGTCACCTTTTCTTTGCTTGAAAAATTTGGCAAATCAAAGCTAATTTTCTTGTCTACTGACTGGCCTTGACCTGCAATCTCAACACCTTCCATATCCATAAGAGGTTCGTAAAATTTCTTGATTTGGCTTGGGGTTTGAACACTAGGCAGTTCAATGGCTGCGCGGTGAAGAGTATTATAGACTTCCACTTCTTTCAGCATTTCAAGAGCTTCTTTAATGGTGTCTGACTGGCGGTTGTCTGCTTGGGAGCTAGCTTGGAGAGGACTCTTGGTTTCCAACTCTCCGATAGCTTCTCTAGTCAGCTGATCTTCACCAACAAAACGATAGCTAAAGCTGAGATTGTCCTTGTCAAACACTTTGCTGATAGCCCACATCCAATCTTGGAAATTCCTTGCTTGCAGTCTCGTATTGCTGTTTAGTTTTCCATTTTTAGCTGCTGGATATTCCTTGGTTTCCAGCTTTTCACGAGAACCCTTGCCGACAAGATAGAGCTTCTTCTCAGCTCGCGTCATAGCAACATACAGCAGACGCATCTGCTCAGAATAGCTTGCCAGCTGTAATTCCTCTTCGTTCTGCCGATAAGTCAGGCTAGGAATGGAGAGTTTGATGGTTTTAGGATAGTGAACTTCCACTGCTCCTGTCTCCATCTTGGCAATATATTTGACACCAAGACCATTCTGACGGCTGAGAATGACTTCTGACATAGAGTCTTGCTTGTTGAAATCTTGATCCATATTGAGGATAAAGACGTAAGGAAACTCCAGCCCTTTACTCTTATGGATGGTCATGAGCTCTACTGCATCTTTTGGCGGTGCGACAGCCACGCTTGCCAAATCATGCTGGGCTTCCAAGACTTGGTCAATCATACCAATAAAACGCGACAAACCCTTGAAATTGCTCTTTTCAAATTGATCAGCTCTCAAAGCTAGGGCATAGAGATTGGCCTGTCTAGCAGGACCATTTGGCAAAGCCCCAACATAATCATAATAAAAACGGTCGTTGTAAATCTTCCAAATCAAGTCATAGAGGGAGTGGGTCTTGGCATACAAGCGCCAAGAAGCCAAGATATCCATGAATTGCTTTAGTTTTTCAGCTAACTCTGTGTGAATCAAGTTTTTCTGGCTACTTGCCAGTTTTTGAGCATTGACTAGTTTCTCATAGAGATTTTCTTGGATTTTATCCTCTGCTTTCTGAAGGGATAAACGTGCTAACTCGTCCTCATCAAAACCAAACATTGGAGACTTCATAAGGGCAACTAAGGCATAGTCTTGCAGGGGATTGTGAATGACACGAAGGGTGTCTAGCATGACTTGAACTTCTAGCGATTGGAGATAATTATTTTGCTCACCGTCTGTTTTGACAGGAATCCCGTACTCAGACAGGGCGAGGAGAATCTGGTCATTCCGACTGCGACTGGAGGTCAGAAGGGCAATTTCTTTAAAGGCAACACCTTTTTCTTGATGAAGTTTCAGAATCTCCTTGATGACTAAGCGCATCTCACCAGTTAATTGTGTGTCTGCTTGGTTATCTTCTTCCTCGCCTGTGTCGTCCTTGTCGTAGAGGAGAAATTCTGCCTTGTTGTCTGGATTGGGAGTCAGTTTGGTATTTGCAAAAACAAGCTTGTGCATGCTGTCATAGTTGATTTCGCCGACTTCTTGGTCCATAAGGCGTTCAAAGACATCATTGGTTGCTGACAACACTTCTGAACTACTACGGAAATTTTCCTTGAGGAGTATTAGCTTGCCTTCTTGGGAATCTTGCGCATAACGTTGGAATTTCTCGTTGAAAATCTGCGGGTCTGCTTGACGGAAACGATAGATGGACTGCTTGATATCCCCCACCATAAAGCGATTGTGGCCATTAGACAACAATTCCAGCATTCGTTCTTGAATGTGGTTGGTATCCTGATACTCATCGACCATGACTTCGTGGAAGCGATCCTGATAAGCCTCACGAACTTGCGGGAAATTCTCTAAAATCTCAATGGTGTAATGGCTGATATCAGCGAATTCAAAGGCATTTTCCTGACGTTTACGCTGACGATAAGCCTCCACAAAATCACTCATGAAGGTTTGGAAAGTTTTAGCTAGTTCCCATGTGTCTCCATGATAACGTTCTTGATAGTCGAGAATGGTTACCTGGTCTGACAGTTGTCCTAGTTTAGCAAACTGGGACTTTCTTTCTTCGTTGTAGGCATCGGCCAGTGGCTTCAAATCAGCCTTACGACTGGCATTAGTCAGGGCTCGACCGTTTTTCTCTTTCGAAATGGCGACAACACGCGCAAGCACTGCTTGATAAGCCTGACTATCGGACTCCTGATTTAAGGAGCCAATTTCATCTAAAATCAACTGAACATTTTCTAGATAAGCAGCCTTTGGAAACTCCTTGGCATCATTATCCAAATGGTAACGGAAGAAACTTTCCAAGTCCCAAAGGGTTTGCTGGATTTGTTGGGTCAGTTTGTCTTTTTCACTGGTAAAATCAGCTTTTTCAAAGCCTTTGAGGAAAGATTTACTCAGCCATTTCTGAGGATTGCTGGTGGATTGGAGAAAGTCATAGATTTTATAGACCTGCTGGCGCAGACCACGTTCATCCTTGCCACGCCCTGCAAAATTTTTCAGCAAATGACTAAACTTCTCTTTCTGTTTACCTTGGTAATGGGCTTCAAAGACCTCATGAAAGACTTCGTTTTTTAGAAGGAGTTGCTCGCTCTGGTTTTGTAAAATACGGAAATTAGGAGCAACATCAAGTAGATAACCGTGTTTGCTAAGGAACTTTTGTGTAAATGAGTCCATGGTACCGATGGCAGCGTTGGGTAGGTCTGCCAACTGGCGACCCAAGTGTTGTTTGAGGTCAACATCGCTACTTTCTTGGATTTGTTGGCTTATTTTTTTCTCCAAACGTTCTTTAAGCTCTGTGGCAGCCTTAACGGTAAAGGTTGAGATAAAGAGTTGACTGATTTCCACTCCACGCGCTAATTGATCTAGAATGCGCTCTGCCATGACAAAAGTCTTCCCAGAACCAGCCGATGCTGAAACGAGGATATTCTGACCAGAAGTGTAGATGGCTTCAATTTGCTCGGCAGTTTTCTTTTGTTCCTTGCTCGAATTTGCTTCTGCGTCTTGCAATTTTTGAATTTCCTTCTCAGTTAAAAAGGGAATAGGCTTCATCGATTCAACTCCTCTCTTATTTTTTCAAACCAAGCTTGCTTGAGTTTTTCTCCGACCAGACGCTTGCCATCAGTTAAGTCCAACTTTTCTAGGAAACGGGCTTGCCCCAAATGGTAATTGGCTTCAAATCCTGTGATGGCTTGATGTTGCTGAACATACGGTGCAATACTTCTGCCATTTTCAGTATAAGGGTTAATGGCGAACTGACCTTCTAAAATCTTCTCAGCAGCTTTCTTGTAAAGATGGGCATTGTAGTCCAGTAGGAGCTGGAATTCCTCCTCCGTCAGCTGATTGGCTTTATTTTTATTGTAAAATTCACCCAAATGACTGCTTTCTTTTTCTAAAAAGAGGCCTTGGTATTTCATTGACTTGCTAGCTTCTACTACTGCACCTGCCAGACTTTTAACGGACATCAAAGATTGGACAGGCTCAGCCATTTCCAAGTACATGGCACCAAAAAAGTTCTGCTCCCCTTCTCTTTTTAAGGCAGCTAGGTAGGTTGGCAGTTGGGAATTGAGTCCATTAAAGAAATGAGGGAACTGGAACTGAGTCAGACTAGATTTATAGTCTACCACTCCTATCGCACCATCAGCTTTCAAGCGGTCAATGCGGTCAACCTTGCCTCGTACAAAGACACTGCGTCCATTGTCCAATTGAATAAAGGCCTGCTCTTTTCCACCGAAATTTGCCTCTTCTTTAATTGTTTCAATAGCAGGATTGTGTCGGAGAATGTGGCCAGTCGTCCGAGCTACATCAAGAAGAACTTCCTTGGTAAACTGGGCTTCCAAACTTTCCTGATAAATAGCCTCAAATTCTCGTTCTTGACTGGTTTCTTGAATAGCTTGTTCTAGACGGTGGTCAAAAGAATCTTCATCAGGCAACTGCAAGGCTCGTTCAAAAATACGGTGTAAGAAATTCCCGTGACTACGGGCATCAGGACGTAGGCGCAGTTCTTCCTGCAAGCCTAACACGTAGCGGAGGAAATAACTGTATTCATTACGATAAAACTCTGTCAAACCAGAGGTAGACAAGTAAAACTCCTGTTCAGCAGGATAGAGAGCTTGCAAGGTGTCCTTGGTCAAGGGCTTGCTGCTTGGGCTGGTTGGAAGGGCAGGATTTGCAAGGCCTTTTTGGTCAAGTTTTTTACCCATGACACGCGCCAGAACCTTAACAAAAGTCAAATCTTGATCAGTATCTCTCGGTTCGTCCTGCTGGTGATAGGCAACCAGACTAGACAAAAGACTGTGATAGGACCCCATATCCTCCTTAGACAGTCCTTTGTGATTCATCCTCTTCTCTCTCCGACTAAATCCAAAATGGACTAGCTCTTGAAGATAGGTTGACTCCTTGCTTTCACTTTCATTAAAAAGGCTTGGAGCCGACAAAATCAACTGCTTACGAGCAGAATTGACCAAGGATAGCATGGTATAGCGATTTTTCTTGAGATTTTCACTGCTGGCAATCAGCAATTGCGCTCCCTCTTCAGTCGCTTGGTTTAGGTTTTGCCTTTCTTCATCAGCCAAAAGACTGGTGTTTTGAGAAATTTTTGGTAAATTGTCCTGAGTCAACCCAATGGCGTAGACAAAGTCAGCAGTCAGTGGCGCAATCAAATCGTAACTCTGCACCAGAACAGTATCCACTGTCGCTGGAATAGTGCGATACTGAGATAAACTCATTCCAGAATGGAGCAAGGCTAGGAAGTCCTCTAGACTAACTTGTGAACCAGCAAAAACAGTCGCAAATTGTTCTAAAACATGACAGAAAGCCTTCCAAACTTCAGTCTGTCTTTCCTGCTCTAGGGCTTCCATGGTAGCTGTCAAATCTTGGAGTTGATTAGTCACCGCTCCTTCTTTTAGAAAAGAATTCCACTTTTGCAAGAGATTTTCTGCCTTCTGTTTTCTACTGGCAAAAAGAGTTTCAAGAGGGGCTAAAATACGCAGACGAAGAACATTTAAACGTTCCAGATTAAATTTTCCATGGTGAGATTTGGTGAAGGCTTGCTGAAAGGCTAGCAAGCCATTGATACCAAGATAACGGATATATTGCTCAAAAGCATCAATATCAGCCTGACTAAGGTCGGTATACAGACCTGTTTTAAGAAGGTTAATCAAATCTTCCTGACGGAAACGATAGCGTTTCAAAGCTAAAATAGACTCGACAAACTGTGTCAAGGGATGATGAGCCATGGATTCGCTTTTTCCAAGATAGAAAGGAATCTGGTACTGGTCAAAAATGGTTTTCAGCGATAACTGGTAAGAAGCTACATCCCCCAAGAGAATTCGAAAATGCTTGTAACTCAGCTCTGGGTTCTCATGTAATTTCTGACGAATGCTACGGGCTACTAACTCCAACTCCTCCTTTTGTGTCAAACAAGACCAGATTTGAAGGTTTTCACGGTCCTTATCATCGACATCCAAAGCGAGTTCTGAAAAGTCATAAGAAGACTCCAGTAAACGAGAGGCCTTGTCAAAACTATCCATTTGCTCATGAGTCTGAGAACAGTCCTGAGCAGAAGTTTGGTATTTAGAGGCTAGATGATGGAGAAACTCCACACTGGCTTGGTAGAGATTGCCCTCACTAAAGGGACTAGTATAAGCTTTCTTACTAGCATAAGCCCCAATGACAATCTCAACTCCCTTGCCATGAAGTAGGTCCACAATCCGCTCTTCCTCGGCAGAAAAACGGGTAAATCCATCAATAACCAAGGCGATTTGGCTAAAATCACTACTTACCTTGTCATTCTCAATAGCCTCAATCAAATGGGACAACTGACTTCCCTGAGCCAACTGGCCTTGATTAAGATAGGTCGTTACTTTCTCAAAAATCAAGAGCAAATCGGCTCTCTTGTCCTCATCCGTCAAGCTCTCCAAGTCCAAAAAACTCATCTGAGCTTTGGTCATCTCGTGGTAAAGTTCAATCAACTGCTGGATAAATTGAGGATCCTGCTTAATGGCACCATAAACACGTAAATCCTTAGGGTCAAGTTCTGCAAGGCATTTGTAAAAGGCCATCCCAAGACCGATGTCATCTAGACTGGTCTTTATAGGCAAGTCATTCAAAATCAGGTAACGAGCCACTTGAGCAAAGCGCGTGACGGTAATCGCAAAAGAAGCCTGCTGGGGCAAGCATTCCAGCACGGCTCGTTCCTTTTCAAAAGAAAGAGAGTTGGGGGCAATGTAAAATACCCGCTTACCAGCAGCAACCAGCTCTTCTGCCTCTCTGGTTAGAATTTTTGTCAAAGAAGTCCGAATATCAGTGTAAAGTAATTTCATCTCTGCCTCGTTGGAATTTTTCATTACCTTTTATTATACCATGATTAGCCCGAAGATTCCTCCTCCTTTCCTCCAAAATATGCTATAATATAGGCAAAACACGAGAAAAGGAAATATTATGATTAAACTACTTGCTCTAGATATGGATGGTACTCTTCTCAACGAAGCCAAGGAAATCCCTCAGGCTCATATTGATGCCATTCATAAGGCCATAGAAAAAGGTGTTAAACTAGTTCTCTGTACTGGGCGCCCACTTTTCGGAGTTCTTCCCTATTACAAAAAACTCGGCTTAGATACGAAAAATGAATATATCATTGTCAATAATGGCTGCTCGACTCACCGAACTAGCGACTGGAGTCTGATTGACTGGCGAGAACTTAGCAAATCAGACATTGAATACCTGAATGACCTTGCTGAAAAGAGCGAGGTCCAGTTGACTCTCTTTGATGAGGAACACTATTTCGTTCTTGGAGGCAAACCAAATCCTATCGTTCAATATGATGCCACACTTGTTTTTGCCGATCTGACTGAAATCTCACTGGAAGAAGCTACTAGTGGGAAGTATCGTATGTTCCAGGGAATGTTTTTAGGGACAAAAGAACAGACAGATGACTTTGAACAACGTTTCTCTGAAGAGCTTTGTCAAAGATTTAGCGGTGTTCGTTCTCAACCTGTTATCTATGAAGCAATGCCACTCGGTACAACCAAGGCTTCTGCTCTTTCTCGTTTGGCTGAGATTTTAGATATCCAACCTTCTGAAATCATGGCTATGGGTGATGCCAATAACGACATTGAGATGTTAGAGTTTGCTGGGCTGGGGATCGCCATGGGAAATGCCAGCGACCACGTCAAATCTCTCGCTGATGCCGTAACTGCCAGTAATGAAGAAGACGGCGTTGCACGAGCTATTGAAAAATATATTTTGTAGAAATAAGCCCAGTCAACTAGTATTTCTAGCCAACTGGGCTTTTATTTTATTTAAAATTTAAAAAACTTTAGAAACTCTTTAGAAATGCTTGACGATTCTTTGATATCTATGCTTTATACTAGAGTTATAAAAATAAAACATCTTATACTCTTCGAAAATCAAATTCAAACCACGTCAGCTTCGCCTTGCCGTACTCAAGTACAGCCTGCGGCTCGCTTCCTAGTTTGCTCTTTGTTTTTCATTGAGTATTAAAGATTAAAGGAGAAAACTATGAAAACAGTCCTCGAAATCCATGGCTTGTCCAAACACTTTGGCAAACAACCTATTCTACAAGATCTAAGTCTCTCGGTTAAAGAAGGAGATATCTATGGACTTATCGGAAAAAATGGTGCTGGTAAAACAACTCTGATTAAAATCATTACCCAATTATTATCTGCTGACCATGGAACTATTTCCCTCTTTTCTAGTCAAGGGTATAAGGAGTGCACGAAAGCCCTATCTCGAGTAGGTTCAGTCATTGAATCCCCAGTAGCTCACAATCATTTAACAGCCTATCAAAATCTAAGATACTATTGTACTATTCGACATATCCCAAATGCCGATCAAGTCATTCAGGAAACATTAAAGTATGTAGGGTTAACAGATACAGGTAGAAAAGTTTTTCGAGATTTCTCTCTTGGGATGAAACAACGCTTAGGCATTGCGATTGCCCTCCTATCAAAACCAGACTTTCTCATCCTTGATGAACCTATCAATGGACTTGACCCAATCGGTATCAAAGAGTTTCGTCAAATGATTCAACGTCTGAATCAAGAACTAGGAATAACAATTCTCATCTCTAGTCATATCTTGTCAGAACTCTATCTGGTTGCCAATCGCTTTGGAATTCTTGACCAAGGGAAAATCATTCGAGAAATCAGTAAGACCGAATTTGAGACACTTAATGAAGACTATATCGTTCTAAAAACAATTGACAAAGAAAAAGCTAGTCAAATCTTAAAAGACAAAGTGCATCTTGAATTTAAAGTTGTTAATTCAGACAATGAGATTCATATTTTTAGTCATGAACAAGATGTCAAACGCATTCTCAAAGAACTTACTCTAGCAGATGTTGCTGTGGATGAGATTTACTATGCTCGTCAAAATCTTGAAGATTACTTCACACAATTAGTAAAATAGGAGATAAACCATGATACACACAATTCAAGCAGACTTTTACCGTCTTTTCCGTTCCAAAGGCTTTTGGATTACAGAGCTCATTCTCTTTGCACTCATGCTAATGGGGGCTACTTTCGGAGCTACAGGACACTTCGTATCCGTCAATACAAGTACAAACGCAGAAACCGAACTGCCAAGCAAGGGATGGGATGGTATACAAGCCCTTATTAACACCTCTAGCAATAGCTCAAACCTAGTTTTCCTCTGTATTATCCTTGCTTGCTTAGTTCTAGGAGTTGATCTTATCGGAAAACTCTATAAAAACAGTTTGACAGTGGGTGTTTCTCGCACAGAATTCTTCCTAGCCAAGTCTGTAGTATTAGCAAGTATCGCTCTAATGCAAATTCTTGTTAGCCTAGTTATTGCTTTCGTACCAGCGACTATCCTAAACGGTCTTGGTACGATGCCAGAAGGATTTATTGGCAATCTCCTTCTAACAATTTCTCTTCAATTTCTCTGCATTCTAGCTTGGCTATCTATTGTTTCCTTCATTCTCTATGTGACTCATTCTTATTTGGCTGTTTTCATTGGCTATTTAATCAGTTCTACCTTGCTTTCATTGCCGATGCTCATTTTTCCAAATATCAAAATTTTACCATATTTATCATTACAATTTGTCTATGCTATGACTGCTAATAGTGAGTCAATTCTCTACACACTTATAGTTACTTTAGTTGTTATTGTAATCTTTAATATAAGTGGACTGACAGTTTTCAAAAAGAAAAGTCTATAAAAAATGACCTCCTCTGTTCAAAAAGAGGAGGTTTTCTTGTTTTATACTCAATGAAAATTAAAGAGCAAACTAGGAAGCTAGCCGCAGGCTGTACTTGAGTACGGCAAGGTGAAGCTAACATGGTTTGAATTTGATTTTTGAAGAGTATTAAAAGAGTATTTTAACTGTAAACCAAGCACCATCTGTACTTAGTTGCAGTTCTGCACCAAGTATATGGGATAATTCTTCTGTAATATAAAGACCTAAACCAGAGGATTCTTCAGTATCTGAGAGATTTTCAGAGTAAAATCGTTGACTGAGATTTTCAATTTTACGAATCGGTTGTTTGACCAGATTCGCAATTTCTAAACAGATGTGATTGTCCACTTCCTTCAAAGAAAATGTTGCTTCATCTTTACCATGTTTTAGAACATTGCCAAGCAGATTTTGTAACATACGGTCTAATAAATCTGAATCTGTCAGTAAATACAAACCAGGTTCTACTTGCAAATCAAGGTTAATCTTTGCCGTTTGAAAAGAATCATAATAGATCAGTAATTTTTGAGTTATAAAAGTTGAAACTTCTAACTCTGATAAGTTAGGTTTCACTGCTCCTTCCATTAACCGACGATAGTCCAAAAGAGCCTCTAGACGTTTTGAAACTTGATTGAGATGATGGGAAATTTTTTTTAAACTCTCAGACTCAGGATTTTCTGTTTTAAGTAATTGCTGAGTATAACCCGACGCAATCGTTAAAGGGGTTCTAATATCGTGTGCAATGTTGCTAATAGCCATGTCTAAAGTCTGTTTTTCACGCTTCATAATCAAGCGTGACTGTTCAACTTCTTGAAAAAGATGATTGACTTGCTGGTAAAGATGTAAAAAAGCCTTGGAGAAGGTTGACACTCCTATTCTCTTCATACTTCCAGTATGAATCTTGTCTTCGATTTGTTGGCTCAAGTTCATGAGTGCTAAATGATAACGAATCAAGCCTATCGTCAATAGGATAATAACCAGCAGTAGAAAAGAAAGTAAAATATAGATCATTGCTCATCTCCTTTTAACCGAACACCAACTCCCCAGATAGTTTCAATATACTCTTGCTCTGGGTCTAGTTGACCTAATTTTTTTCGGAGATTACTTAAATGAGTGTTGAGAGTATTGTCGCCTGGTAAATATGTATCCTCCCAGACCAACTCATAGAGTTCTTCTTTCGTAAAAATCTTCTTAGGATGTCTCAGCAAGGTTTGGAGTATCAAACATTCTTTCTTAGCTAGGCGAATAGTTTTCTGGCTATTTTTTATTTCAAAACTATCTGCATCAAATTGAATGTTTTTTAATTTTTGAATTAACTTGTCTGAATGTTCAATTTCAGCTGGTTGTTTGTCACTATTTTGACGTAATTGTACCATAACCCTGGCAAAAACTTCATCCAAATCAAAAGGCTTTACAATATAATCATTAGCACCATCTAGGAGATATTGACTGATAAGCTTTTTATCGCTTAGGGCAGTTAGCATGATGATAGGAACTGAACTATCTTGTCTAATGAGTTTTAATACCTGATCACCATTTTTACCCGGAAGCATAATATCTAACAAGATTAGATCAATAGCCTCTTGTTCAAATCGAATCATTCCTTCAGTACCAGAAAAAGCTTGAATCACCTCATGTTCCTTAGAAAGAAGAGTTTTCAAAATTTCCTGGATCTCATTATTATCTTCAATGATAAGTATTCTAGCCATAAATACCAACCTTTCTGCAACTATTATAGCATGTTTTATTGATAAAGCTTAAACAGAAAAGCTCCTCGCATAAAAGCGCGAGAAAGCCTTAAAGGGTTAAAATGTACAATCCACTTGCTAGATAACATAGTATTTTTCTGTTGATAATAAGAAGTTAGTCTAGCAGAATGAATCTCTCATTTCTCCCATACTAGTCCGTAATCCGTTGATACATTTCTGGTCTTCTATCTCGAAACAAGCCCCAGTTTAGGCGTTCGCTTGCTCCTTTGTCAAGGTCATAAGTTGCTAGCAGAATAGCTTCTCCATGACTTTCAGCTCGCTCTAGAATAGCTCCTGTTTCATCCGTCATAAAGGATGAACCATAGAAATTAAGACTGGAAGTTTGTCCCCCATTTTCCTCACAAGGAGTAACTTCTTCCAAACCATAACGATTGGCTGCAATAACTGGGACAATATTTGCTGCAGAATGTCCCTGCATGGTACGTTGCCAATGACCACAACTATCTGTATCCAAAATCGGCTCTGAACCAATGGCTGTTGGATAAAAGAGTAATTCAGCACCATTCAATGCAAGGCAACGTGCTGTTTCAGGGAACCACTGGTCCCAACAAATGCCGATACCAATCTTGGCGTAGCGGGTATCCCAGACCTTGAAGCCTGTATTTCCAGGTGTGAAAAAGAATTTCTCCTGATAATAATGGTCATCTGGGATATGAGTTTTGCGATAAACTCCTAGCACTTCTCCATCCGCATCAATGACAGCAATAGAGTTATATAAAACATTGCCATCTTTTTCATAGAAACTGATCGGTAAAACGACCTTAAGCTCCTTGGCAATTCCTTTAAAATGCTGAATAGCCGTATTTTCTGTCACCGATTGGGCATACTGGTAGTAGTCATACTGACGTTCCTGACAGAAATAGGGACGTTCAAATAATTCAGGCAAGAGAATAATTTGGGCTCCTTGCTCAGCAGCTTGTCGAACTAAACGTTCAGCTGTTTGGATATTGGTTTCAACATCCTTAGCGCATTGCATCTGAATAGCTGCAACCGTTACATTTCTCATCTTTTTCTCCTATTCTGGAATTTGTTGGGTAATGCAGTGGATATTTCCACCACCTAATAGAATATCTCTTGCAGGAATTCCGACAACTTCACGGTCTGGGAAACACTGACTCAGAATATCTAATGCTACTTGGTCGTTTACATCCTGAAATTGTGGAACTAATACAGACTTATTAGCGATGTAAAAGTTCACATAGGAAGCTGCTAGACGTTCCCCAGCATAACGCTCCTCTTCTCCTTCTTCATAAGAATAGCCCGGTAAATCTTCTTCTGTAACTACTTGATGACATGCTGGAATCGGGAGTTTATGAATAGTGAAGGGACGGCCTTTTGCATCAGTTTCTTTTTCTAAGATAGCTAAATCAGTTGCAGACATGGCATACTGGGGATCATCTTGGTCGTCCGTCCATGCTAAAACAACCTCAGCAGGACCAACAAATGCTGCAACATTATCGACGTGTTCATTTGTCTCATCTTGATAAATCCCATAAGGCAACCAGATAACTTTTTCTGCACCAAGACTCTCTAGTAAGGTCTCTTCAATTTCCTCTTTAGTCAGGTGAGGATTTCGACCCGGACTGAGCAAGCAGCTTTCTGTAACAAGAATCGTTCCTTGACCGTCACTATGAATAGCTCCACCTTCTAATACAAAAGGTTTAGCATCATAGACAGGCATTTCCAAGACCTCAGCAAAACGACTGGCTACTTGGTCATCGGCTTCATAGTCTTGGTAGAGACCATCAACAGCCCCACCCCAGGCATTGAAAGACCAATCAACTGCCAACTTTTCTCTTTTATCACTAACGAGAATGGTCGGACCTGTATCACGCGCCCAGGCATCATTTGTTGCGATATCTAGATAAACGACCTTGTCTCCAAGATAAGATTGTGCTTCAGATAAGTGAGCTTGGTCTACCAAGAGATAGACTTGTTCACCTTTAGCAATGGTATGAATAATTTGGCTAAAAGCTGCTTTAGCAGCCTTTCCTTGATAAGGCCATGAACCTGGTCGAGTCGGCCATATCATGAGAGTTCCATGGTGGGGTTCATACTCCGCCGGCATACGATAGCCTAATTTTTTTGGACTGTCCATCATGATAATCTCCCTTTAAAATCTTGATAGCCAAAGGCTTTGACTAAGCTGCAGTCACCCTGCTCGTCCATGAGATAGAGACTTGGCAATCCAATACCATTAAAGGTATTATTTTTGACAAAGGAATAAATTGCCATATCTTCGAAATAAAGTCTATCTCCAATTTTAACAGGATTTTCAAAACTATAGTCTCCAATGATATCACCTGTTAGACAGGTATTGGAAGAGAGTCTATAAGTATACGCTTTTTCTTGCGCTTCAAAGCCATCTCTCAATGGGGGACGATAAGGCATCTCAAGTACATCAGGCATATGGCAAGTCGCCGATGCATCCAGCACTAGAACCTCAATCTCATTTTGAACGATATCTAAGACCTCAGTAGCTAGATAACCCGCATTAAGTGCAATGGCTTCTCCTGGTTCGATATAGACGTCAAGGTTATAGGTTTCTCGAATTCGCTTGATTTCAGAAATCAGTAAATCCACATCGTAGTTCTCTCTTGTTATGTGGTGTCCGCCACCCATATTGAGCCATTTCACCTCATGTAAATAAGGACCAAACTGCGCTTCTACTGCTTTCAAAGTTGTCTCTAAATCATCTGCCCCTTGCTCACAGAGGGTATGAAAATGTAGTCCATCAACCAAATCCAACAAATCACTTGGTATCTTGTCTGAAGTCACTCCAAAACGTGAGCCAGGAGCGCAAGGGTCGTAGAGCGCGTGGTCACCCTGCGTTGAACATTGAGGATTAATGCGAAGGCCTACACTAATACCAGCCTCACGACAAAGTTGACCATATTTACGTAGTTGTCTCTCTGAGTTGAAAACAATATGATCCGATATTTGCAGTAGCTCTTCCATATCTGATTCCTTGAAAGCGGGCGCAAATACATGAACTTCTCCCGGGAACTCTTCTCTAGCTAGCTTAGCTTCAAAGAGTCCACTAGCTGTCGTACCTGACAGATACTGACTAATCAAAGGATAGGTTTTATAGAGGGAATAAGCTTTTTGAGCTAGCAAAACCTTGCAACCAGCTTCTTCTTGTACATATTGTAGAATGCGGCAGTTGGCTTCTAACTTGGCCAAGTCAATAACATAGGCTGGTGTTGGTACTTGTTCTAACTTCATTAGTCCACCATTTGTGGATTTTCAACCACAACCCATGGCAAACCGTATTTATTCAAAGCTTCCATAAATGGATCTGGATCCAATTCTTCAAGGTTATAAACTCCTGGTTGCTTCCATGTGCCATCCATCACTAATTTTGTTCCAATCATGGCTGGAACGCCTGTCGTGTAAGAAATCGCTTGTGAACCAACCTCTGCGTAACATTCTTGATGGTCACAAACATTGTAAATGTAGATTGTCTTCTCAACGCCATCTTTGACACCTGTAAAGATACATCCGATATTTGTTTTTCCAACAGTGCGTGGGCCAAGGCTTGCAGGATCTGGAAGCAAAGCTTTCAAGAATTGGATTGGTACGATTTCTTGTCCATTAAAATTAATCGCATCCGTACGAAGGAGTCCAACGTTTTCCAAGCATTTCATGTGCGTTAGATAAGATTGACCAAAAGTCATGAAGAAACGAATGCGTTTGACTCCTGGAATGTTTTTGGCAAGTGATTCAATTTCTTCATGGTGAAGAAGATACATATCTTTTTGTCCAACTTGAGGGAAATCGTACTCACGCTTGATAGACATAGCTTCGACTTCTACCCACTTTCCGTCTTCCCAGTATGAACCTGGTGCAGAAACTTCACGTAGATTGATTTCTGGGTTAAAGTTGGTCGCAAATGGATAACCGTGGTCACCACCATTACAGTCTAAAATGTCGATATAGTGGATTTCGTCAAAGTAGTGTTTAAGAGCGTATGCTGAAAAGACACTAGTCACTCCTGGGTCAAAACCAGATCCAAGTAGAGCAGTTAAGCCTGCTTCTTTGAATTTATCTTGGTAAGCCCATTGCCATGAGTAATCAAAGTAAGCTGTAAAACCAAGTTCCTTACAACGTTTTTCATAGATAGCACGCCACTCAGGATCTTCTGTGTCTTCTGCTTCGTAGTTGGCTGTATCGATATAGTGAACACCCGTAGCCAAGCAAGCATCCATAATGGTTAAATCTTGATATGGTAAAGCTACGTTCAAAACAGCTTCTGGTTTGTAGCTTTCAATCAGGGCAATCACTTCTTCTACCTTGTCAGCATCAAGAGCGGCTGTCTCAATCTTGGTATTAGTTTTGCCTTCTAATTTAGCCTTCAAGTCATCACATTTTGACTTGGTACGGCTAGCAATCATAATTTCTTTAAAGGTTTCGCTATCTTGACAAATCTTTGAAATAGCAACTTGGGCAACGCCCCCACATCCGATAACTAATAAACGACTCATTTTCTTCCTTCCTCTTCTTCTAAAATGTCCTCAACATACTTAGGCAACATAAAGGCACCGACATGTAAGTTTGCAGTGTAATATTCCGTAAATAACTGGCGTTTTTTCCAGCCTTCCTTGTCAAAATCTTTGACAGGGTGATATTTTTTCGATGCAAATCCAAACAACCAATAACCAGCAGGACTGGTTGGAATATGTGCCTGATAGACACGGCTGATTGGAAAGGCTTGATTGACCTTGCGGTGCATACTACGGCAAGCTGACTCGTCTTCATCAAAGAAGGGACTACCATGCTGATAGATCATAATTCCGTCTTCTTTGAGAGCACGGTAACTATTTCCGTAAAACTCCTTGGTAAAGAGCCCTTCCGTATGACCAAATGGATCTGTCGCATCGTTGATGATAATATCGTAATCATCTTCACAGTTTCTCAAAAATCTCAGTCCATTTTGATAGTAAATGGTAACACGAGGATCATCTAACCCTGCAGCAAAATCAGGGAAATACTCACGACAGACCTCAACCAGCATCTCATCCGGTTCCACAATATCAATTTGTTCCAGTTCTGGATAGAGGGTTAATACTTGGGCAACACCGCCGTCACCACCTCCAATAACCAAGACTTTCTTTGGATTGGGATGCACAGCCATAGGAACATGAACGGTCATTTCGTTGTAGACGAAATCATCCGCATCTGAGAACAATACGTGCCCATTTAAAATCAGTATTTTCCCAAAAGCTGGCGTATCCAAGACTTCGATATCCTGCCATTCACTTTTTCCAGCGTAGAGTTGCTTGGCTGTTCTCAGGGACAATTTCACATCTGGAGTATGAACTTCAGAAAACCATAAATCCATCTAGTTCTCCTTTCTCTTAATGACGTTGATGTGATTGACCTCTGGATCTTCCGTCCCTTGGAGGGAGCAACCACGTTCCTTGGCAAATTGGATATAGTCGACAATTTCTCGTGTAATGCGCTCACCAGGTGCCAAGATTGGAATCCCTGGAGGGTAACACATGACAAATTCCCCACAGACTTGTCCAACGGACTCGTCCAAGGTTAAGCTTCTTCTTTCTGCATAGAAGGCTTCCTGTGGAGATAGCACCAACTCTGGTTGGATATATTCGCCAGCTATCAAGTCCTTACCATCTCTCGAGTAGAGTCTCTTGATGTCAGCCAGAGCACCAACCAAGCGCTCGATGTCTTGGATGCGGTCACCAATCGAAATATAGGCCAAGATATTGCCAATATCACCAAACTCGATCTGAATGTCATATTCGTCTCTCAGCAGGTCATAAACCTCGATACCTGTTAAGCCAATACCTTGAGTGTAAACTGACAACTTGGTCACGTCAAAATCACAGACAGACACACCGTCTATTAACTCTTTTGAGTAGGCATAGTAGCCTCCGATAGCATTGATTTCACGGCGGGCATACTCCGATAACTCAATAACTTTCTCAAAGGAGTCTTTCCCACGAAGGGCAAGGTTTCTACGAGAAACATCGAGACTAGCCATTAGCAAGTAAGATGCTGATGTTGACTGTGTCAGATTAATAATCTGACGCACGTATTCAGGATTCATCTGTTCACCAACTAAAAGAAGGGAACTTTGAGTCAAGCTGCCACCAGACTTATGCATAGAGACCGCTGCCATATCAGCCCCTGCATCCATGGCAGAAATTGGAAGTTTATCAGTGAAATGCAAATGCGCTCCATGAGCTTCATCTACTAAAACCATCATGCCAGCTTCATGAGCCATCTCTGTTAATCCTTTAAGATCTGAACAAATCCCATAGTAGGTTGGATTGTTGATTAGGATAGCCTTAGCATCCGGATGGTCCTTAATGGCCTGTGCCACACGGTCATTTTCAAGCCCCAAAGCAATACCGATTTTTGGATCTACACTCATCTCGATATAGATGGGAATGGCACCACATAGAACCAGCGCATTGATAGCAGATTTATGTACATTTCGCGGCAAAATAATCTTATCTCCAGCCTTGCAGGTTGACAAAATCATAGTCTGCACCGATGAAGTTGTTCCCCCAATCATTAGAAAGGCATGGCTAGCTCCAAAAGCTTCCGCAGCCAGCTCCTCTGCATCTCGAATAATCGAAATGGGATGTCCTAGATTATCCAAGGGTTTCATCGAATTGACATCAATGCCAACACATTTTTCCCCCAAGAGTTCGACAAGTTCTGGATTTCCTCGTCCACGCTTGTGACCTGGAACATCAAAGGGAACAATCCTTTTCTTTCGTAACTTGACCAGTCCCTCATAAATAGGAGCTTGGTTTTGATTTAACATTATAGAGACATACTCCTTTACATAGTTTTACACCTTAACAATGCAAGGCGCTAAAGGATACTTATGAAAAAAGAGCAGGTTTTCACCTGCTCTGCAATCTTCTGACGTTTTTATGTTTGTTTCTGTTGAGTATGTCTGTTCCCGATGTTTCCTAACTCTCTAGTAGCAAATATTACGTACTTTATTGATCGTTTCACAAGATGACGTGTGCTTTCACCACACTAAAAATTTATGAATTAGGACAAACGTCCTAACATCAACTTATAAAAGTAGGCTTTTAACCCTATCAATAATGTGGTTTTTCAACCACGCTTCGGCATTCAACCCTGCCTGTCCGTAGGCATTTTTTACTCGGGTTTATATTTGCTAGAAAACATCATTTCATTTTCTAAGCTTTATTAATATAACATACTTCCAACACTCTGTAAAGTACTTTTTTGAAAAAATATCTATTTTTGTTCGGAAATATATTGTTTTATATAGATTTGTATAAGTTTAATAATATGAAAACGGATATAAAAAGAACTAGAAAGCTCTAGTTCTCAGATTTTGTATTTAACGAATACTATGCTTATTCATCTTTTGTTCAAAGATAGTCGTGATAATCTGACGCAATTTCTCACGTTCTTTTTCTGGTATTTCACCACTTTTTTGAGCTGCAGCATAGAGTTCAGGGTATTCAATTGAAATGCGTTTAATCATATGTGTCGTAACATATTTTAAAAGAATAAAAATACAAAACGAACAAGTTCTCTTCTGAATCACAGAAAAAGAGCCTGCTCATTTTGTGTTGAGTCTAAGTAGACTTTGATTCTATATTAATAATCACTATTCAATCACCATCTCAGAAAGAATGAGAGAGCCATTCATTAATCATACTAGCGATTTCTTTGGGGGCTTCAGTATGAAGCTCATGGCTAACGTTTTCTAGAAAAATAGTATCAAAATAATCTGGCATTTCTTTTAAGGCTTCCTCTCTCCATGTAGCTTCATTAGAATAGCAAGGACTGATAAACAAGGTATCTCCCACTTCTCTCTTAAAAGCTTGTATTTTCCTCCGTAGGCTGAGTATCGCTTCTATATTTTCATAATTTATAGCTAACTCATATCTATTATAGTCAGAATTCCAGTGATAGGACTGTCTTACGGCTTTCTCCATATTTTCTGACCAATGCTTTGCTTCAGATTTTTCTTTAGAAATAAGAACATCTAAGTCCGAAATAATTTGAGATTTGATATAGTTTTTAGTTTCCTCTAATTCCACATCTAAAGTTAAAATCTTATCTAAATCTAAATAGCCACCATCCAAAAGAATCAGTTTCTTCACTTCTTCAAATTCCGATGCAAGATAACGAGCTAAATCTCCCCCAAGAGAATGACCTATCAGACAGATAGATTCTTCCCCTACAATCTCATTTTTAAACCATGATTTCAATTCTGTTTCATCTCGAAGATGCGTTTCATATGGATTCAGAAAATAGACCTGCGAATCTAGTTCTTGAAGAAAATCCTTGCTATGATAGACATTGCTTCCCAAACCGCCAATAAAATATATTTTCATTCTCTACTTAATACTATGCTTATTCATTTTTTGTTCAAAGATAGTCGTGATAATCTGACGCAATTCCTCACGTTCTTTTTCTGGTATTTCACCACTTGTTTGAGCTGCAGCGTAGAGTTCAGGGTGTTCAATGGAAATGCGTTTAATCGTACGTGTCGTAGCGTGTTTTCTAACGAAAAATGGGATTCGCTTAATCAAGTCTTGTGGGACGAGTGCGAGAATCTTCTCAGCAGTTTCCTTGTCACTAACCTTAGATGTCGTAAGCCCCTTCTTAATTATTTCCTGCTCTTTTTCTGTAAAATCTTTTAATTCCATTCGATTAGTCCTCCTATTTTCTATACGTTAAATTATATACCAATCCAGATAAAACTACAAATGGACTGTTTGGAAATATGAGCAATGACTCTGTTCTTTAATTACGAATCTTCCTCCTCAGTCACTTCTCATACTTCTGCTTGATAGCCTTCCCCATCAATATCATATCTTTGGATATATCCGATAAATGTTTCATTTTTTCGTGGTTTCTGGCTATTAACGATTGAAATAACCCACCAACTCATGAAAAATAGAAATAACAATCCTAAGATTACTGTCATATCATACCACCTTTAAAGATTAACCCACTTATCATTATCCATGATGAACGGCTTAGCCAATCCATCACCTGTATAATCTGCATACTTGGTACCTAAATACTTGTAGCAATCTTCCTTACTGGCAAATTTAATCGCTTGGTAAGGTTCTTCAAAAGTTAATTTCTCAACAAATAAGAAGCCTTCCTCTGCTGGAACCAATACACCAACGTGTCCAACAAAAAGAAACTCACCATCCAGATTGTCGTGCAAAACTACAGACAGCATTCGAGCTTTTTCGTTAAATTGAAACTGGGAGAAAAATTTTTCCATCTTTTCAGCGTGAACCTTGACATCCGTCGTTGCCTCAGTTGGAACTCTCGAAAATAGAATATTAAACTCTTCCTTAGCTTGGGAATCAAAGACCTTTCCTTTATCAATCGCATCGTTATCTAGGAAAAGCAATTGGTCATTCTTTTCAAGTTTTGGAATGGTGACCGAATTTTTCAAAAGACAATAACTATTGATACGGCAGTTGGTCCCAACGAAATCGCCCTTCTTTTGATTCCAGAGATGACTGATTTTCTCAACATCATATTCTGTATGAGTAAAGGAAGTGAAATCTCCTGATAAGCCAGTTGATCCGACGATGGTATTGTAATCATTTACAAGATTAAAAAATGCATCAACGCTATTTGGATCCAAATGGGCTGATAAGAGCGATTTGACCTCTTCTGTACTTACCTGATTGTTTAGATTGGTGTATGTAGCTTTCCATGGGACTTTAGATGAACTGATTAGCCTTTGACTCGCCCCTTCAGAAGTAGTATTTTGTTGTTGACAAGCAACCAAGCCTAAAAACAAGAATGAACAGATTCCTAATGTTGCTAATTTTCTTGATTTCTTCATCTCTTTCTCCTTTTACAGGTTTAGTAACTAGCCTTATTATACTAGATAAGTTGAGTAAAAGATCATAATCTTATCAACCACTTTTTAGAAAATAACAAATCCATTTGGAGAAATCACAAGCTGATTCTCAGATTCTTGGCAATTGCTTGCTAGTGCTACGGTTTCCTTCTCTAAAAGATAATCTTCTGTTGATTGGTTGAAGATGGCTTTAAAGACCTGTCCTTCGTATTGCCATTCCAAGGCTACTAGATCTGGTTTGACTTCTTTTAGGCTATACTTGCCATTCGGAATGATTGCTGACGCATGTTTGCGAATCTGGATGAGCTTCTTCATGAAATTCAGCATATCATTGTCACTTGATACGCGTTCCCAAGGCATACAACGACGACAATCTGGGTCTGGACCGCCAGTCAAGGCTAGCTCGGTTCCATAATAGATGCAGGGTGTTCCTTTTTGTAAAAAGAGAAAGGCTAGAGCTGATTTGACCAGTTGAATATCTTCAGCTGCCGTCCACAAGATTCGTTCAGTATCATGCGAATCCAAGAGATTAAACATAACTTCGGAAATCTGCTGCTTGTAATACATAGACTGGCCATTGATTTCATCGATGAACTGGTCCGTCTTCTTAACCCCACGCAAAAAATAGTCCTTGATGCTATCAGATAAAGGATAATTCATGACCGCATGGAACTCATCTCCATTTAGCCAAGGCTGAGACGTATGCCAGACTTCTCCTAAAATATAAAGATCAGGCTTTTTAGCTAAAACTGCCTTTCGAAAATCCTTCCAGAACTGATGATCAATCTCATTAGCCACATCCAAACGCCAAGCATCGATATCAAACTCTTCAATCCAATAAGTCGCAACCTTTAACAGATAGTCTTTGACCTCTGGATTGGCTGTATTTAGTTTAGGCATATAGTCCTCAAAACCAAAAGCGTGATAGGGTAAGTCTCTCTTGTTAGCTAGTTTTTCAGTCGTCACTGGGAATTGTTGGATATGGAACCAATCTTTATAAGCAGACTCCTCACCATTTTCGACAATATCTTGCCATTGAGGCGATTGCGAACCAATATGGTTAAATACAGCATCCAGCATGACTTTCATGCCACGCTGATGAGCTTGCTCGACCAGCTCCCGAAAGGTCTCCTTGTCTCCAAAATGACGGTCAATTTCAAAGTAATCTGTCGTATTGTACTTATGATTGCTCGTAGATTCAAAGATTGGACACAAATAAAGTCCAGTAATGCCTAAGTTTTGCAAGTAATCCAGATGGTCAATGATCCCCTGTAAATCACCACCAAAGAAATCATCACTCTTAGGTGTGGCAGATGAATCCCAGTCTAAAGTTCCTTCTGGTGAGATGTCAGAGTTTCCATTGACAAATCTATCAGGAAATATCTGATACCATACCGTATTTGAAACCCAGTCAGGAATCTGGCATGCATCAATCTCATGAAGATAAGGCAACTTAAATCCATTTCCAATAGCATGAAGATTTTCTAGAGAATTTTCCACACACCCTTTATCACCATACAAAATACTTTGACCTTCTGTATCCTTGAGTTCAAAGAGATACTGGATACGTGCAAAGTCAACTGACACTTCAACCTGCCAATAGTCAAATAAGGCGTCAGAAGTTATTTTGGACATTTCTATTGTATCCTGATAAAACTCCTCCATAAAGATAAAAGGGTCCCCATAATGCAAGTTAATGCTTTCAATGTCCCCTTTCTTAGTTCGAACCCGAATATGGAGTTTCTTATCTTTGTAAAGATAGGCATACTCCGACTCAGGTCTATGGTAAATAGCACTTAATTCCATCAATTTGTCTCCTAAATTTTTAATTCAAATTTTACGCAAACGTTTTCAAAATCAATAAATCCAGTATACTATTTTTGTAAACTATTTGCAAGGAATGTCCGTCCTTACAAGAACAATCTTTTAAAGTATACAAAAAGCCTTAAAAAAGGCTTTCTCTATATACTAATCCTCTTTCGGTTTTGAAAATACTTCTACTCGCTGAGCTAGGACATTGATTTCTACAGGTAGGTTATCCGATTTATCGCCGTCAACATCTGACTCCAATTCACTATCTGAAGAAATCTTAATATTACGAGCTCTGATATACTCGATATTATCATTGCCGACAACATCTCCTTTTAGTAAATCAGGAATAACGGATAATTTAGAGAATATAGAGGCATCTTTTAGAATCAAAATATTGGCATAGCCGTCTTTGTTTTCTTCAAAGATTTTCTTATCAGCGAAGTAATTTGTCAAGAGAACCAAAACATGACTAGCTTCACCAATATAATTTCCATTTTCCGTCTCAACCTTAATGTTAAAAACCTGATCCGTCATGACAGACTTCATGGTATTTACAGCATAGGCTAAAATACCGAATTTTGTCTTGTCCTCGATTTCAACATTGTGAATCGCCTCAGGTAGAGAACCGATACTAAAGATATAACCAAAATAATTGTCATTCGCTTTTCCGATATCAATCTTATTGGTTAAATCAAAATCCAGTTCATCAATCGCACCATCGATGTCTTGATTGATTTCCAACAGTTTTGTAATGAGGTTTCCCGTCCCACCTGGAATAATCCCTAACTTAGGAATATAGTCTCTTTCAGCAATACCAGAAATGACTTCATTGACAGTCCCATCTCCACCAAAAACAAGGACAGCATCATACTTCTCTTTAGAAGCTTCTGCCGCAAAGCTTGTCGCATCAAGTGCTTTTTCAGTAATTCTGGTTTCCACATGCTCAAAATGATCTAAGGCTTTATTTTCTAACTTAACTTTAAAATCCAAGGCTTTTTCGCCTCCAGATGTTGGATTAATAATTAACATAATTTTTTTCATTTATAATTCTCCTTAAAGATATCGCAAAATTTCTAGTACCTGATTATATCATTTGTGTTATTGAAACTCCATTTATAAGCTTGGACAAATAGATCCAATAACTCACTAAAAAAATTAAAGCTACAATAATTTAACTCCTACACGTCTTTCGTAGATAAACTCACATAGTCTGTCAGGTACAAAACACCTGAAACTAAAGCTAATATACAAGAAAAGTAGGAAAAAAAGGGGGCAAAGCCAAGAATGGATGCAGTAAACAGAAACTGATAGGTTTTCTTATTGACTTTTGAGTCCTCATCATGAAGAAAGAATGCTATAAAAGCTAAAATAAGTAAAATAAAGCAGATTACATTGACGACAGCACCACTATCAGGAGATTCAAAAAACTGATAGATTAAATGAAAAATTTTAAAATCCTCAAAATCAGAAGAGGCGTAACCAATCACATAAAATCCAATGATGGCACTGATTCCATTTATGAGTAATAATTTTTTTGATTTCACTATCTATTAAACCTTTCTATTATACCTAAAATGGAAGTACACCAGCCATCAACCCTTGAGCAATAAAACAACTATTATTTTGGCAGTCTGAAAAATAGGTATTACTGATAAAATTGTATAGTTTATCAATCGGTCTTTTGTACCAATCCTTGTATACATATTCCATCTTATAAATCAGCAAAGGGTTTCCATCTTGGCTATAGCCCTTAAAAGTTATCGAAAATACATCTCTATAACCAATAATTTTTTCCTTCTTATTTGAATTGTTCCCCGTTCTATATTGTTCAAAATCAATAAGATGCGTATAGAGCTTTAGTTTTGACAGAGCTTTTTCTGACAGTTTCTGACTATGTTCAAAAGAGATGATTCCACGATTACTAGATTCTTGGTAAGACAGTTCAGAGGTCATCAAATTACACTTAAAATAACCAATAATTTCACATCCACAATAGATAATAAATTCAAATTTTGAAAAATATTCTTTATCCCAAATCAACTTATTTCTCCAACCCTACTAGCTATACTAGAAATTATGTTTAAACTCACCAATCTACTTTAAAACGTAAAAGATTTTCTTTGTTACAAGGCTTTTACGCTTTTACCAGCAAAGCTAGACACTCACAAGGAATTTATTTTAACTATTGTATCTCTTCCATCGCTTCTTTCACATATCCTTCTACATCTTCAATCTCTACAAACATTGGGTCTAAGTGACACAAGAAGTGCCAATCTTCACTCCCTTTTTTTCTATAGACGATAGCTTCGCCATCTTCACTTCCGAAATAGCTTCTATCAACTTCATACCCATTGCTTTCTAAGAAAGCTTTTGCCTTTCGGAAGTTTGCTTCTCTGGCTTCGATATAGGCTTTCACTTCATCGTTATTCACTACATAAGCATCGACTTTTGTAGCTCCTTCGACCACTTTATCGTTTTTAACGGATAGATTCGAAATTTCTTTCCAAATAATTTCGACATTTTCTGCAGGGTCAAAGGAAAATCTAGATAAAGGGACAATATTTCCATTAAAGACAATTTCCATATAATCCGGCAAGTATTTAGGATTCACATACTCCACTTCAAACCCATCTTTGTTTTCTCGAGTATATCCAGGTATTTTGGCTACAAATTCTTTCCCCTCTTCTAAAGAATCAAAAGCGACTAAATCTTTTTGATAATCACCTTGATACAATTCCAATAGATACATCTTTCATCCTCTCAATATTTGAAAAACTAACCGAGATTCTAAGCAACTTATAATCTAATTATCTATCCTTAGTATACAAAGGTACTATATAACGAAGATAATTAAGTTTGGTTTATCCAGGATCTACATCTATAGAAGTTATTTTGTAGCCATCCTCATTGTATAAAAATTCTAATTGTAGGGTTAAATCTACCAATTCAGAATCGGAGGTCATCTGATATTCAACTGCAAAACCAGTTTGATCATTAAATTCATAAACTTGTAGTTGAGAATACTCATAATTCGGATAGAAATTACATTCGACGCCATATTCATCAATTTTATCAAAATCATTTAATTGTAATGAATCGTCAATATATTCAAGTAACTCTCTTATATCATCAACTTCTGAACCATCAACACAATCCATAATATCTCTATAGTTATTTAGATGAATTGCTCTTAAAATATTTTTAAGTACTTCAATTACTTTTTCTTCATTTTGGTAGTTTTCTTTGTACTCAAAATCATCGAATATTCCCATGATAATAATTCCTTTTTTAGTAGTCAATTTTAACTCTTATGCATATTAAAAATGTTTCACTAACAAACTCACACACTCGACATGCGTTGTTTTCTTTATTTGTACACTTTTTTTCGTCATCGGTTACGGCATTAAAACACAATTTATCATTATCTATTTTAGCATTCTTTCTTTTAGATTTGTAAGATTTTGCATCTTTAGTCGAAGAATCTCCCGTTTTAAAAATTATAGTCAACATTGCTGGATCAATTTCTCCATCAGAATTTATTCCGCCTACTATTATTTTTTCAACGATACTTTCAAAAATGTCCTTGTCAAACTCCGTCAAAGTTTTTTGTGAAGTTAAAATTTCTTTAAAATTCTCTAATCTACTTTTTATATCAACTTCTGATTTTAAAGTTACTTCTAAATTTACTTTTTCTTCTAAAAGTTTTTCTTTCTCAATTTGTATTTGATTGAATTTATCTTCATATACAGAATCACTTATTTTTCCATCTAGATTCATTGAAACTAATTTTTCTTCTTTTTTGTACAACGAATTTAATTTACTAACTATCTTAGTCAACTCCACTTTTAAGGTATCATCAGTAAGCTCTTCTTTTATAATTTCAAGAAAGTCTTCAGTTAGGTTATTATTTTCATAAAACAACTGTTGGTAGCTCTGTAAAAAAGCATTTTCTATTGCTTTTTCCTCTATTCCTTTACTATGAGTGCAATACTTTTTACCTCTCTTTATAGATGTTGTACAGTGCCAAATAATCTTTTTGTACTCTGAACTAGAGTGCCAACTTCTTCTAGACAGAACAGTACCACAAAAACCACATTCTAATCTACTGCTAAAAGGGTACATTCTTGAATATCTTTCTCGTTTACCTTTTGTATTTGCTATGGTTTTTTTGTTTCCTGATCTCCGTAATCGAATTTCTTGCGCCTGTGTAAAAATTTCTGGACTAATTATCGCATCATGATTATTTTTAATGTAGTATTTATCTTCTTCACCGAAATTTATTAAACGTCTCTTACTAATGGGGTCAACAGTGAAAGTTTTTCCCATTAGAATATCACCTTTATACTTCTCGTTTTTAATAATTCCTAAAACTGTTGTATCTTGCCAGTGATCAAGACCTCTCGGAGTTTTATAACCTAGTTCATCAAGTTCTCTAGCTATTGCCCTACCCCCAATACCATCAATGTATCGTTCAAAAATATAACGTACTATCTTGGCTTCTTTTTCATTTATTGATATCGACTTTGTATCTTGATTATAGTCATAACCAAGACAACCTTGAAAACCAATAAGTTCTCCACGTTGCATCTTCATTTTTAACCCCTTTTTAACATGGGCAGATGTATTTTCAACTTCCTGTTGAGCCACTGAACTTAATATCGTCAATAGTAACTCACCATCCATAGTTAAAGTATCAATATTTTCTTCTTCGAAAAATACACCAATTTGTTTATCTTTGAGCAAACGAACATATTTGAGAGTATCTAATGTATTTCTAGCAAAGCGAGCAATGGCTTTGGTAATGATATAGTCTATTTTTCCATCAAGGCAATCTGAAATCAATCTTTGAAAATCTTGTCTTTTTCCAACTTGAGTTCCTGAAATCCCTTCATCAGCATAAATGTCAACCAAAATCCAATCTTGGTGCTGTGATATATACTCTCTATAATGACGAACTTGAGAATCATAGCTATTTTTTTGATCATCACTATCGGAACTAACACGACAATATGCTGCTACTCTCCTCGATAAAGAACCACTATTATCATTTCTTCTAGTTACTAAAGGATTTGCTTTTATAATTTCAACGTTGTTTGACATGGCTTAACCTCCTATTTCTCTGCATTTATTTTACCGCAACCAATAAAAAAGGTCAGCTAATTTGTGTATATTTTACGCAGTTTCAGCTTTATTTTTTCATATTCTTTTTCGCTAATAAGTTTTTTTAAGAATAATAGATTTAGCATCTCTAGCTCGACTATATAATTTTCTAAATTTGATTTCAAAAAATCACTTCCCTTTTATCTTTTATCAATCTCCTCCATGGCATGACTGATGAAGTCATCATAAGAATTTCACTTGCTGCTCTTTTACGTTGGCAGCCTGAACGGTCAGAAGTATCATTGTATATCATTTGTATCATGGCATATAAAGTATCGCTCTATTTTATTGATGGTTTTAATGTCGCTCTTATCATGGCGAGCCATTCAAAACTGCTCCACAAATGAGGAAAGTACCATTTTGGACTATTCAATTGTCAATGTGCTTTCTTAACCTAATACTTTTTGGAGTAATGGTCTTCTTTATTATCCACTCGACCTACAAGGTAATCTAAACTTACATTATAAAAATCTGCAAGTTTGATAAGGTCATCTATAGAGATTAACCTGGTACCTGATTCCATTTTAGAATACGCTGATCTTGTACAATTTAAGATTGTTTTTGCAACATATTCTTGTGTCAAATCATCATCCTCGCGTAAATCTCTAATCCTTTTCAACATCCAATGTCTCCTAAAACAAGTATAATATAGTTATTTTCTTATTTTTAAATATGTGACAAATTGGCACATGAAACTATTCTATATATACTTTTTAGGAAACTGTTTACTCTAAATGTATCTCATTTTCCTTAATAGATTTCATATTTTGTTTTTCCTTATATTTCTTTATTGTTTTATTAAACATTTCAAATAAATTTATTGCTTCTCTATGTTGTTCCTTCAGTGTTTCAATCTTTCCTTTATATATGTATAAATCCTTCTCTATTGTATCTACTGAACTTTTACCTTGAATACTATTTTCTAAATTGCTAGAACTATTTGCCATATTATTCAACAATACTTCCTCTAAATTAGTTAAATCATCAATTTTATTTTGGACTTGTTCAATCATATTCTCTAGATATGATATTTGGGCAATGAAATCATTTGTTATATCTTCAAAATCATTCGGACTATTTTCCGCAGATATAAGAAAATCTAATTGTTCTATTTTTTCTTTAATTTTGCTAAGAGGAATTCTTCCATACATATGCTGCGGTTCATACTGAAGATTAAATTGCCTAATCAAAGTTTTACCTTTCATAAAGCGATTTTTTTCTGCTGAGTCTTTATGGTATACATAGTAAGAACTAGTTTCTCTGAGAAATACTTTAACTTTTTCTTCTTCCATATTTATTTGAATATTTGGTACAAAAATAAGTCCTTCTTGTCGGATGCCAAACTGTACCTTAATGTACATTCCATCGTCTACTACTTCTTCTATTTGATTAAGATTCAACTCTACCTCAAACTCATGAACTGCATCCCTATTTCTCTTGAAATCTTGATAGGATTTCCATACCACCTCTTCTGTCGGCAACTCTTGTTCTTTAATTAGCTTTTCTTCATTGTAAAGTTCAACTAAATTTTTATTATCTAAGACAACAGTTTCATTTTTGTTATTAAAATAGTCTTGAAAATAACTAACACTATACCGATTCGTTTTTACCAATTCCTGCTCTGAAATCTTAATCTCATCAAATTCAAATTGAACATGTTTTTCTTTAGGAATTATTTTTAATCCAAAAAATTCTGCTCGTTGAATCAATTCATTCATATTCTTCATTTTCGGAAGTAAAAATTCTAAGATGTTTATGATTTCCCTTTGAACAAACTTTTTCTTAAAATATGTTTCATTATAAGGTTGTTTTCTATTCAATTTATTATCACGCACCACCTGTTTCATAGTTGAATCCGTCATAAAAAAGGTGGCATGCTTGTGTCTAAAATCAATTTTTAAATTTAAAGCTCTAGCTTTTTTCTTAAGATCTTCAAAATTTTTCGAGTTCTCGATTAGAAAATATACCCGTTGTTTTATTTCATATCTGTAATTTGTTTTGCGATAAACTTCATACTGACGATGCGAATAACGATTTTCTATAATTTTTGCCCCTGCAATTTTTGAAAGACGATCAGAAACCATTCGTAGATTACGTTCTGACTTATAATCCCATAGAAACTTTTTATCAGAATTCTGATCAATTGAATTTAGGATGATATGATTGTGGATATGATCTTTATCGACATGAGTTGCTACGATAAAACGAAATCTACCTCCTGTCAACTCTTTAACTGTCTCATAACCAATCTGATTGATTTGTTCGGGAGTAAGATGGTCATCTGGAGAAAAGGACTGAATGATGTGATGAGAATGAATTTTTCGTTGATTTACTTCTTGCCTATCATGACGAAATTCGTAAAGACTATCATTACTTAAAAAATTATCATTGTACATCTTCACTAGTTCTTCATAACTAGGAAAATCTAAATAATTTCTCATTCCAAAATCTGAAACTAGTGTTAGGTTTTTTGTTTTACTTGGATTCAAAATATATTTGATTAGTTTACTACGATAATTTTTTCCATGAATCGCAAAGTGTTTAGTGATGACCATAAAATTTCCTCAATTTTTCAGATTGAATAAGAAAATCTTTCTCCACTTCTACTATTAACTCTTCTATACCTTTTCTCAACTCATTTAATTCAACTTCCGTTATTAAATTAGAATAATTTATGCTCCGAGCTATTTGATTAATATTATTTCCTATTCGTTTTAATTCAAAAACCAAATCTTGATAACTATTTGTAACAATGGTGATAAAATTCATACCAGGATTTAGTAGAGTTCGTCTAGCATATTCTGAGAATGATAAGCAGTTACTTTTTGAGATATTTTCATTCAATTTCACTAATTCTAGGTCAGATAAAAAGACTTTTTTTAAATTTGTTCTATATCGGTGCTCCACTCTACTACCTCATGTATTTGTTACGAAAATTTTCACTAAGAGGAGCTGTTTTTTCTACCTCTTTAATTAATTCCTGAATACAAGTTAACAAAATAGAAACATGTTCGTGAGTAACCTGATGATTTGTTTTAGCAATTATCAATACTTCATAAACATCACGGCTAATTTGTTCCAACTTTTGCTGTTTCCAAAGACTGAACCATTTTTCCATCTGTTTTTGTCCATCAGACAATAGTAAGCTTTTACGGAGAAAATCAGAAAAATTATCCTCTCCTTTCTCTCTCATTAAATCTAGTATTTGTTTTTCTTCCGTTTCTGTTAAGCGAAATTGTTTCCGAATACTACGTATATCTCTTTTCATATGACTTTTCCTCCTTCATTGATACCTGTACTGACAATGTAAGCTTACAGACACTGTCAGTACATTTTTCAAAATAGCTTCAACATTTTTGTAAGGCTTTGCGAGCTCAGATATTGTGTCCACAATATCCCAAAAATCATATCGCCTGCCATTTCAAACCTTACGGTTCAAAAAACAAACGATATGACAATGTGGTGGCACGCCCCCAAACCCCCAAGATAAATCTAAATTAAAAAAAGTATAACAAATACTTTTTGATAAAATTATCACAGAAAAAGAGCCCTGTCGGACTCTTACAAATTAAAACAATGTCTCTGATATTCATACTGTCTAATGCCACTACTGTCTTTGTTCATCTTGATAGAAAAAACAAAGTAATGATCACGACCGTCTAAAGATTTGCTTTTATTAAGTTTAAAATAATGTTTTTGAGACATAGCCATTGTACGTAAAATGTCATCAGTGATAAATGTTAACGGTATATCTAAAGCTGAATACTTGTAAAAATCTGATTCAAACCGTAAATAAGAATCAGAAAAATAATCTAGCTGCAATTTATCATCATATAATTCTTTCCGATTCATCTAGACTCTCTCCTTCTATCTGAATATCGAGTATATCTTCCCATTTTAATAGTAAAAAACCAGTGTCTGATTTAATAGATATAGACTCTTTTCTAATTTCTTTTACAATACCTGATACTACTTTTCTTCTATTCGAATGCTTAAAAACAAAAGTTGCTGGGAAGACATTTGTATACAGTTGCCGAACAAATAGAACTTTCTCTTCCATTGATAGGGAAATGGAGATATCTTCTTTATTTTTTTCTTCCCAAAGAGAACTTGAATGTTCTGACAAAAAGAAGCCCATCCACTTAGCCATCCCACGATCTTGATACTCTCTTGCAGACAAAAAAGGCAAATAAGAACGATTCATCATTTTAGTCCATCTAATCCTCCAGCTGAATGACCACCAATAAGTTTACTTCTTGCAATTGTTCTAGAAGCTTGATCTAGGGCATTTCCTTTCAATAGTGAAGTAAAACCAAATTCTGTTCGAATAGCATCGATTGCGGACTGGAGCCTTTCTTCTTTTTCTATTTTTTCAATATCATCAAATAATGAAATCAATCCAAAGGATTCATCCACTAAACCAGAATAATTCACTGCCACATTCCTGATAGCTCCTGAAGTATATTTAGTGTGAAATAACTTTAAAACGTAGTTTGTCAGTAGTGCTGTTTGATTGGTTGGTTCAATCTTGATTTGAGTATGAATAGATCGTTTCTGTTCCGCCTTAGAATACCCCAAGTGTATAGAAACTACTGTTGCTTTTTTACCAGCTCTTCTCAATCTAACTGCAACTTGTTCTGCCATCTCACGAAGTATGATCTCAATATCTCTTTGTTTAATATAATCTCTTGGTAAAACTTGAGAGTTCCCTATCCCTTTTGACTTTGGCTTATAAGGTTTATGAACATTACTTTCATCAATCCCATTGGCGTGGAACCATAACTCTAGACCCATAATGCCAAGCTCTTTTTTTATCAAGTCAGGATTAGCCTGTGCCAATTCTTTAATCGAAAAGATACCTAAACCATGTAATCTCTTCTCCATCCGATTTCCAATTCCCCAGAAATCTGTCATTTTAGGAATAGCCCATACTTTCTTTTCGACATCCTCATAGGACCAATTGGCTCTCATTGTCGGAGTCTTTTTCGCTTCATTATCTAGTGCTAACTTAGCTAATAAGGGATTGGAATTAGACATGCCTACAGTTGAATAGATTCCAGTTTTTCTCCAAATCTTTTTTTGAATAGCAGCCGAAATAATATCTAATTTATCTTTCCTACTAATACTTTTATCTGGTACAAAATAATTTAATGAACTTGTTAAATCAATAAATCCTTCATCAATTGAGTAGGGATAAATATCATCTGGTGCCGCAAAATCATGAAAGATTTTTTGAATCTCCATATTGACTGCTATATAAGTATCCATTCTCGGAGGGACAATCACGGTTGATTTTGCCCATTCCTCTATATAGCGGACATAGTCTATCGTTGTCGGTAAACCTTGCTTCTTAGCATTATAATAAGAGAATTTGCGAGTCTTTACATCAAATGGTAAATCATAGGAACGTCCAACGTTCGACTTTCCAAAGACCTTTTTAAACATAGGAGAGGAAGCAAGAATTAAACCAGCAGAATTATCTGCACGACTCATAACACAAAGCGAAGTCTTAAGTGGGTGTAATCCTCTATCTACACATTCTACACTTGCGTAAAAAGATTTCATATCAATAAAGGCAATGTCACTTTGAGGTTCTAGACTATAATCAAACCAACTCATGCTTAGTCCTCTAAAGGCATAAAGTTCCCAACTATTTTCCCTATAATGCGAGGATTCTCATCATAAGGCGCAAACTTATCTGAATAGTTCCGATTGAGTGAAACTAAACGAAGCCCATTTTCTTCACGATACACTTTCTTAATATAGGTTTGACCATCCCAATCTATGGCATAGATAGCCCCGTCATAATCAAATCCCGTTTGCTTAATAAGGGCTACAGAACCATTTTCATATGTCGGTTCCATTGAATTTCCAAACACCCATGATGCAAAGTCATAATCAAATTGATGATTAAAATAAACTGTATCGTAATTACCATCATCAAAATAAGCTGTTCCTGTACCAGCTGATAATTTTTCGTAAACTTTATAAGCAAAACGCTCAGGAATTTCTACAACCTTCGCATTCTGTTTGTTCAACAATTCTGTAGCATAATGAAGTGTTGCTTTTTGATTCTTTTTAGTTAGCTTGAGATAGGTTTCTACTATTTCATACTCTGATTCAAAATATCGAGGGTCTACATTAAAAATCTCACTCAATTTGCTTAGATTATTTTGATTCGGTTTTGTTTTACCTGATTCCCAATTAAAGTACGAAGCTCTACTAATTCCCAAACTGGATGCAAGTTGAGATTGAGATAAGCCCTGACTCTCTCTTTTTTCTTTTAATTTAGTAGGTGAAAACATCTTTTCTCCTTTGTAAGTTTATTAACTAACAAAAGAATACCATAGCTTCTTGAAAAAATCAAGAGTTTAATAAACCCCAAAGATTTAAAATAATCATAAACTGCGCTAAATTTGTACTTATAGTGTTAGGAAATCATGACTGAAGAATGCTAAAACTTTTGAAAAAATATGAAGAAGAAGAAAATAGAGAGTATAAAAAAGGATCGTTATTTTTTAATTGACGATCCAATAGACTTTATTTTAAAAATCTAACTCTACAAACCATTTCGTTTAGTTAAATCTTTCAATCTTTCTTCTCCTGATTTAAGGATATCCCTCTCTACTTGATTCCATTCTCCAAATAGTAAGTCATGAAGAACGGTTGCCGCTGAAGTTGTATTTTCTCCTGAATCATATACACAACTTCTATCTCGTTGATACATTTGAATTCTTTCAAAGATAGCCAGTTCTTCCAATTGTCGTGTATTATCAACTAGATGATTAACAATGAAATCATGATGTTCTTTTGGAGTTGCACGTGCTTGATTTGGATTGATAGCGTACAGTTCTTCGTATCGGATAAGGGTACTCAGATAAGACAGTTCAGGCTTTGTCGCAATTAAGGCTAATTGTACTTCATATCCCTTATTTTTCAAGAGTTGTGTGGTTTTCTTTGGAACATCAACTGTTCGTAAAGTTCCCTCTATCAAAAGATTGTATCCTAATTGACTCAATTCTGTTACTAAAGACTCTACCATTTTCCCCGCAAACTCTTTGGTGTATTCTACACTATCTTTGCCATATTCTTGCTGCAGTTCTAAATAGTGTGGATGTTGAGAGCGAAAACTATCGCCATCTATGATAACAATATTTCCTTGAAATTCTTTCTGTTTAATACGATGAATTGTAGTCTTACCAGCTCCACTTTGCCCTCCAAGCAAAATCGCTATAGGTTGCTTACTGGACTTTTTTCCTCTTGTCAGAGAACGAAGATTCCGTGCTAGAGCATGTTTGAATTCACTATCAGTATAATCTTGGATTTCCATTAGGCTACCATCCGTTTTTCAGATATCTCTAACATACGTTCAATTCCATCCAAATAGCCGCTATACCTCTCTATTTCATCAAAATTATCTACTAAATAGATATTCGTATGAATCAAGTCAGATAGATCATCACTCATTAAAATCCAAGGATTAGATTCATCATCAATGCTAATTCCCTGACTATCTTGATAACGATAGAGTCGTGATAATAGATTAGCACCTCTTTCTTTCACAATTTCAATTTTTAAAGTCAATTCATAATCTTCAACAGGATTGAGCATTTTATCTTCTCCTACAATATCGACATAAGATACATTAAACTTCTGACAAATGATGTCTATTAATTCGGTTGAGACTGAACTCGTTCCATTTTCATAACGACTCAGACTATTTCGTGAAATACCTACAATCCGTGCAAATTCGGGTTGTGTTAAGTCATGTGTTTTACGTAAGGATTTTATGTTTTTTCCAATCATGGCAAACTCCTTTTATTTGATACCACCATTATAACATTTAGAAAAAGCAAATGCACCATTTTTGGTGCGTTATTGACTATTTTTCCTAAATCTCTCTAAATTCTTCTCCAATTGTTCCTTATGAAGTTGATTCTTAGCTTCCTTTAATGTGTTGTCCAAAGTTTCTTCTCTATAAGTTGATTCTGTTTTTAGTTGTTCCGATTCTTGTTCTGGAGTAAAAATGATATCTAGCAGTCGGTCTATTTTTTCAAGATCTTGGACAGACATATCAGATAATCTATGAATCAGCTTTTTAAATACATCACTATTGTCGTGATTTTTCTTAAAAAATGTTGTAAACATCTATAACCTCTCAAAAAAAGCAGCCTATCAGGACTGCTTAGTGTAATTCGGAAATCGCATCGTAAATGGACTGCAATTTCTTATTATCTTTATTCTTTGTGTCAATCAACGTATGTAGCTCTTCAATTTTCTTTTGACTGCTTTGAATATCGCTATTGTTATCAGCAATAAGTCTTTTAAGATGTTGCTGATAACTTGTAGTGATATCTGTCTCTTTTCCTGTTCTAACCTCTGTAACTTTAGGTTTAGAACTAGAATTTGATTCCGTCACAGGCGCTTGTTTTCGCTTTTGAAAAGCTGCTTCATAATTTACATCATTACCTCCTTGATGATTTCCAAATAAGGCCGCAATTTTATCTGAATCCCCTTGATTTTCTGATTTACTTTCTAATGGTTGATTAAAATTCCAATCTTTTGTCATTCACTCATTTCATCCTTTCTAAATTCAGAATCATCGAATTGTCTTTCTTTACCAAAGGCATGGTCAAGAGCTTCTTCAAAACTCATGTGACTGATGCTTTGACGCCTTTTGAACGTCGCAAACATCGCTGTCTCCAGTTGCTCTTTGTAAGCAGCGAGTTTTTCTGTCTCTCTTGCTACCTTGCTTTCTTGCCTAGTGACCTTTTCTTCTAAGCGTTCAATAATGGTCATATACGATCCTCCTTCATTCTAATATTAGCTAAAACATCTTGATTTTGTTATCACAATTCTAAACATTGAGAGGTTTGTCTTACTGGTTGATTCCTCAATGTCTCTTTTGCATTCTCGATCATCAATTGTAAATCTGATTTCTTTTCTCGAAGAATATCGTTCCAGTCTCTTTTTTCTTTCCCAGATTCATTATCAGGTAAATCCAGTAAAACAGGAAATCCTGATTGAGATAACTTATCAGAAAAATCTTTACCTGCATCATCACAATCTACCGCAAGTGTCAATAAATCAGGATGATTATCGAAATAGCTGGTGGTATCACGAATTGTATTGATTAAGGGCAATAACTTTGAAGGTGTTACTGTATCTAAAAATTCCAACTTCTGATTTTCTTCAGCTATCAGTCGTAAAGTTTGATAAGCGACAACAGACCTTTTTAATCCCTCCATAGATACCAAACGAACATCAGTTAGACTTTGTTGATGAAGTTCGTAATAGCTCATCAAGTCGATAAACGATTCACAAAAGACCAGTCTATTTGGTTTACCAATATCAAAGGATATTCCAACATGTCCATGGCTTCCTTTTAGAATCGTTTTTAACCTCTCTCTAGGAAGAGAGTGTTTCTTATATATCCCTTGTAAGCTTGCTGCCTGCAGCTTGTGACGATGATCAAAGCTTTTAAAAACAATAACAGGTTCAACAGTTTCATTTGTTTTCCAACTAGCTTGTGCTATCAAACCTTGTTGAATCATCTTTTCTATGATTTCTTCTGAGATTCCTCTACATTTTGTTAAGTAATATCTGGCCAGACTACAGTTAGAATCTTCTACTCTCTTTAAAGGATAATAAAATGGTCTCTCTCTTTTTTCTTGAACAGCTTCTTTTTGAAAAGGTTCTTCAGAAAGAAAAGCTAGAGCTTCTTTAAAGGAAATTCCCTTAACAAGTCGAACAAAATCAATAACATCACCTTGAATATCTCTTGAAAACCATTTAAAAGTATTGGTAGTTGAAAAAATTCGGAATGAATCGTGTTCAGGATGTTCATAGACACTGCTCGAAACTTGTTTAAAGGAGATACCTAAACGATTGGCTACATCAAGAATTGAAATTTGCTTACATTCTTCTATTTCCATGCAATATCATCATTTTGTCGTAGTGTTTGGCAGTGATGGAACAGATGAGGATTCTTCCAAAGTTTTGGGAGTGGCCTTATCCAAATCATCTAACCCAGATTTCCAAACCTGTACTTGGTTGACCAATAACTTACCTGGTAGTTTCGAATAAGACAACTTAACCGTTCTGGTTTCTGTCTGATTGGTCTTTGATTGGTTGGCGTTCTTTAAATCAGATACATAGGTTACATTATAAGAGACCATGGCAATAGCTTGATTCGTAGTCTGATTGACAAAGATATCAGCTTTTTCAAAATGATAATCCAAAATATAATCCTTATACACTTGGTTCATGGCATCATTTTGACTTGACAATTCTTGAGAATAAGCCGATTCAGTCATATAAGGTTGAATACGTGTATTATTTTCTCCGAGCTTTTCTTTCGTATAGTACTGAGTCAAAAATTCTTTTACAGTATCTGATGACAAAATGCTGGCTTTATCTTCTGCTTGTTTGTCCTCTACAAGTTTAGCTGCAGCCAATTCGATTTCTTTGCGACTTTGTTTAGCAGTAGAATGTTGACCAGCAGTATATCCCATCATGAGAATAAAGCTAGTTGCAGCAACTGCTCCAACACTAATTAAGGCTTTAGTTTTGACTTTATTTAACATCTTAGACCTTCTTTCTATAAAAACTAGGTCAAGAATAACAAAAACAACTTGTAAGTTTTATCACACCACAACGAAAGGTGATTCCTACATTTCAGGCGCAAAATCGTACAGTTCAGAGAAAAATATCAAAACCAGCTGTCTTCAGCTTATAATATAAACATGAACAAATTAAAAGAAGAAAATTTGAGAAGAGCTCTTTCTCATATTGAACGACATAAACGAGCCATAAATACAAGTAATAATAGTGATGATAATGATTTTCATAAATTATTACTCCAATTTAGCTATGAAGTATATGAAAGAATCATGGCTAATAAAAAACCTTATCCGAATTTAGATTCAGATAAAGTCTTTTAACTACCTAAAAAGTTCACATTTTTTCCTTATTCATTGAGTTAATGAAGCGCCAACTGAATCCTAGAACCAACATCAGATTGATGAAAAGGTACACAGCCGTAAAACTAGTTAAACCATGTTGTCTGATATCATCAAAATATAAACTAGGTTCAGTAAAGAACAAATAAATTCCATAGACCTCTACGAAAATAAGAAAACTGACAAAACCAATAAGGAAAAGTCCACTGGCAATAAGAAAGAGTCTCCATAAAAGAATGAGAATTCCTCCTACTGCTAAAAAAATTACTGGGATAAGGAGTAAATCATTCATGACTTTCTCCTCTCTAGTCAATCAATTGACGATAATGGGTGGCAAGAGAGGAATCAAATTCCTCTAGCTTTTGAACTAAGTCCAAATACTCCTCTTTTTCATGTTCTTCAAAGTCCACACCTCGATGATTCTGAAGAGCGATTTCCAATTGGCTAGTAAGTTCTCGTTTGGAAAAGCTGTAATCCCCTGTCACTTCCTCATAATGTTCCTTTAACTCCTTGTAGGCTTGATATTCTTCAGGTGTTTGAAATCCCTGTACTAAGGCCTCTTCTAACTGATAATAGGTATCTTCCATCATAATTGTTACCTCGTTTCTTTCTATCTTTATTCTACCGCGCTTTTCTTTTCTTGTCCGCTATTTATATCTATTTTTTAATCTAATTCAAAAGAAAGTTGTTCTTCTTTTTCTTTTCCTTTTTCGTGGAATTGTCTTAAGGCCTGATCAATAATATCTAAATCCGTTTCTGTTTCAATCAATGGCGCGAGTACATCGTATTCGGCCTTTTTAGTTTGATAATCCTCTTCCTTTGGAAAATTATTTTCAATTTCTACCTTAGCAGTAGTCCATTTATCCTTTAATTCATCCAATAAGTTCTGAGTTTTCACTTGGTCCTCTTTAATGTGATCAATCGTATGCTGAAGCCTTTGAATTGTCCCCAAAGGAGAATACAAATCTAAACTGACAGAATACTGATTTTCTCCTACAATCTTAACAGAGAAGGTTTCAGGAAGAGGTTGATTTGTTGGAAGACTAAGCATTTTAATGTCAAATCCTCGATAGCTTGCTAGGGTACGGAATTCTTTGCTGTCAGCTTGATTATGACGGATAAGACGATGTAGAGATTCACCTGCTTCAGCTCGTTGCTCAAAAGCTTGCTTGCCTACTGTCATAGAAAATGCCTGGTCTTTCGATATTTCAGACTGTTGAATATCTCCATCATACTTGCTTAATCGTTTCTCAAGAATGGGTATATTTTCTTCACAGTAAGAGATTGTATGACGATAGTGATCCTTGCTGCGTTGAAAGGCGCGTCTTTGATTTTCTAATAGGGTTAGATCATTCTCCAATTCCATCTTATACTTGAGATAAGGATTACCTGTTGCTAGTGCCTTAAAATCAGAAGCTGTCATGGTCTGCTCATCAATATCTTCTGCAGCACGAATCGGCTCCTTAGAAGTCATAATCTGCTTAATATAACGGAGTTTGTTCTCCTGAGTTGCCCATAGATAATTATCAAACGAACCTTTAGTAATGTAGTGGTAAATATCCACTTCCTTGTTTTCATTTCCCTGTCGGATAATCCGTCCATTGCGTTGTAGGCTAAGTACCCAGCGCCTTACCATATTACTACGGCAGGTTTCCAAATACTCGCCCCCGAACCGTACGTACACCTTTCAATGTATACGGCTCTCCGTTTATAAACTCAATCTAACTTGCCATGATGTAATTTCTTATGGCAATCTTTACACAGTGCTATTGTTTTCCGTTGTCTAGAAATCATCAAACGTTCCCAAAAAGTCTTTCCCTTTAAATCCTTTAGTTTTCTCACATGATGGATTTCTAGGGAACTGTCGGTCGCTTGACAATACTCACAACGGCTTGCTTTTAATCTATCAATTAAATTTGTTCGACTAAAATATTTCGCCGTATTTGGCGAATTATCATTGTCAAGGAAAGATTTCTTTTGACGTTTAAATCCTCCGTTATAGAAATAACGGGTCATTGTATCCCCTTTACGTCCAATATACTGTACCCTAAATTGACCATCCTTTTTATATTTACGGATGATGTGGGATTTAGTCGTACGATATTTAGTCGCATAAGTTTTATACATGCTATATTCCATGATGTACTTAAAGCGATGAAGGATAGAGCTGTTATTAGCGATACAATAATAGTTATAAAAACCTCTTATTTCTGCATTGTAGCGTTCTAGAATCTCTAAATCATCGCAATCTTTCATGAAATAACGGGCCGTTGGTTTCCAAACTTCGTAGCCTCTATGATAAGTCATTTTCATAGCTCCGTAAGACAGTAATCTGTCTCGAATCGTTTCAATAGAAACCTCTAGGACTAATCTACCTGTATAATTTCTGACCAATCGTCCTGCCGAATCACGCTTAGCTAAATTCGATTGGCGAATATACAGATGATATCCCAGAAACTTAGCTTTATCTCTCGCATTGGTAATCAAGGTTTTCTCCACAGAGAGTTCCAATTTGAGAACTGCCTCCAAATAGTCCTTAATATCTGCTTTAATGCGAAGAGCGTCCTCTTTACTGCCAATCACACCGCAGATAAAATCATCTGCGTATCGGGTGTAGGTTAGACGTTTAAAACTACTATCCATAGGATCACTATGAGGAATTAACACTCTTTCCTTTTCCAATTGACGAATACGCTGGATAACTTCTTGTCGTTGATTTTCCGTTGAAACATATTCTAATGCTCTTCTTGCTTTTCCCAACTCTATCTCATTCTGGCGATATTCTGGGGTACGTTTCCGGTATTTCCCTTGGCAGAAGTTCTTCACATAATCCGTCATATATTTATCAAACTTATCCAAATAGATATTGGCTAAAATGGGACTGATTATCCCTCCTTGTGGAGTTCCTGAGTAGGTTTTGTAGAATTTCCAATCTTCCACGTATCCCGCATTGAGGAATTTACGAATCAAGCGTAAGAACCGCTCATCAGTAATTCTTTCTCGGAGAATGTGAATCATCACATCATGATTGATATTATCAAAGAATGACTTGATATCTCCTTCAATAAACCATTTTGTTCCAGTGTAGGTCTTCTGAATCTGAGTAAGTGCTGTATGGCAACTTTTATTCGGACGAAAACCATGGGAAGAGGGTTCAAATTGTCCCTCGTAGATAGCTTCCAAAATCATTTTAATAACCTGTTGTAAGAGCTTATCATCAAATGATGGAATACCTAGTGGACGTAGCTTCCCATTCTTTTTAGGAATATAGGTTCGTCTTGATGGGTGTGGCTGATAGGATTCATCTTTCAGGGAATCAATCAATTGATCAATTCTAGCTATACTCATACCATCAATCGTCACCTCGTCTACTCCAGGTGTCAAGTGTCCTGGGTTAGCGTAAATCGTTTGATAGGCAACTAAGTACATTTCTTTGTTATAAAGTAAACGATACAGTCGCTCAAATTGATAGTTTTTATCTTTACTGTGTTTTGTTAGATTGTTTAACACATTTTGAGGATTTCTCATGGTGTCTCACACACCTTCCTTTCCATAATGTTAATGTTATAAACTGTTCCCCTTCGCCATGTACGTGCCATTAACACGCTCGGACTACTATGGGAACTCCGTTACCTTATCAAATATTCATAAACCTTATGTTTAATAGCTTTTACAAGCGTTTTGACTTAGGTAATCTCCGTTTAGCTGGTATAGTAACATAGCTTGATAATTTCATCGGATAGGACGTTCATCTGTTTTCATTTACTATGAATACGCTATGGAATCCCTTTGCTTCACTATCTTCAACAGTGATAATGAAGTTCCATAGTATGAGGATTTTAGTTATCTTACCTCACAGTCCCGACACAGACCGTTTAGACTATCCTTCAATCAGTTTAGATTTTATCCTTATAATTATCTCAGTAACATCTGTTACATTATCATCTCCTCATTCAGTCGTGATGTGATAACTCATCAACTTATGAGTTTCCCAACGTGCTTTGTTCCCTGATGTTTGGTTTCCCTCACAGGTCAGTTGGGTGATGATAGGCATTAAGGTCACGCCTACTACTTTGCCAAGAGTAGATTTACTATACCGCCTTTACGGACGCACGCTGAATGTCACTTGGTCTCCAAGGGACATCCAGGTGATGAACTGCTTTCATCTTGCTCTGAACATTTAAACCTGTTCCTCCTTTTTCAGTTGAGGCAAGAAGAATCCGCACCTCTCCTGCATTGACCTTTCGAGACAAGCTATTCTTCTTTTCATCACTATTGGCATCATGTACAAAGGCAATTTCCTTACTAGGGATTCCTCTATCCACTAATAAAGCCTTAATCTCAGAATAAACATCAAAGCCATTGTCCTTTTTCTTAGGTGTTCCAATATCTGAAAAAATCATCTGAGTAGCCTTATTTTCCATTCCCTCACGATAAATTCTTTCAACATTATCCACTACCTGAAGCAGTTTATGATTGTCTGCTAGACTATAACTAGAGTCCAATAAACGCATATCAATTGCTAGTTTCCGTGCCTCACCCGTAATTTTTAACATGTTATCCTGGCTCGGATCAACTGTTCCACATTTGACCATATCTGACCTCATAACTAATTCTTCTAAATAGAGTTTCTGGTTTTCAGTTAACTCACTCTCAATAGGGATAATATGGGCTTCTGGTACAGGTAAATCCAACATATCTTGTGTTTGAATGTCGGCTGTTTCTTTATAGATTTTCATCAACTCAGGTAGATTGACAAACTTTTTAAATCGTTTCTTAGGTTGGTACTTATCCCCTGTAGGAGCTAATTCCATAGAGTTTTGAATTTCTCCAAAAGCACCTACCCAAGAGTCAAAATAATCAACTTGATAGCGTTTTAAGATATCTGGTTGAATGTAGTTCATCATAGTATATAACTCACTAATAGAATTGGAAACAGGTGTTCCTGTCGCAAAGACAATATTTTTAAAATCATGTTCTTCCTGAATCTGTCGAACCTTCATTTCCATATCCACATTCTTCTTAGAAGTTGTATTAGTAATCCCTGCTACATTCCCAAGTCCAGTAATGGGACGAATATTTTTAAAGTGATGTGCTTCATCCACAAAGAGAAAATCAATTCCTAAGTTCTCAAAATCAATAAAACTATCACGATTAAAGCGTTGGAGTTCTTCCAATTGTTTCTCTAGACCACTTATTGATTGCTCTGCTTCTTTAACGGTATACTTATTTTCAGAATGTGTTTTAATCTCTCGTAGTTCATTGAGTTTATCCTCAATATAGTTCATCTGTCTTTCTTTACTGACAGGGATTTTTTCAAATTGAGAATCCCCAATGACAATGGCATCGTAATCTCCTGTAATAATACGTGACACAAATTGTTTTCTTCTCGCCTTCACAAAATCTTTCTTAGTAGTCACAAAGACTTTTTTAGTAGGGAAAAATTTCATGATCTCTTGGCCAAATTGAGCAGACAAACTAGAAGGCACTACATACAAGGGCTTATGAACCATCCCCAACTCCTTTAATTTAAACCCAGCACCAAGCATGGTCAAGGTCTTTCCTGAACCTACCTCATGAGCTAATAAAGCTCTTTTTTCTTCTACGATTCTTTGAATGGCATTCTCTTGATGAGGGCGAAGACTAATGTTTTGAGCCAAGCCATCAATGACTAGATGGCTACCGTCATATTCTCGACTAACTGTTCGATTATAAAGACGATTATAGCTTTCTTCAATGACTTGTTGGACTTCTGGATACCGTGAGACAAAGTCTTGAAAGAGTTCTTGTAAATGCTGCTCTTTTGCTCTTAGAACAGAGGTTTTTTCCAAATCTGTGATAGTCTTTTTCTTTTCTCCTTCCGTAACAGTCATAGTAATCGTCGGTTGGTTTGAATTTAGTAAATTCTCAAAAATCTTTCTTCCTGTATCATAACGTGACCCACTGACTCCAAGACTACTATCTTTGGCACTTGGATAGCGATAAGCAAATGATGTCCTTAAATGAACCTGGCCATCGACAGGATTCACTTCAATGACTTGTTCCACATCAGGCGAAGACAATTCAAATTCACGATTAGTAAAACATTCAAAGGCAAATTTTCCATAAACGGATTGAGGTATCCAACGTGACCCTATTTTAAACTCAATATCTGCCAGATGAATCCTTGGAGGGCGAACAGATTCTAACAAATCTAAAGCATGAGTCCAGTCACATTCTTGATTGTTTTCCTCCACTAATAGTTGAACTACTTCTATCTTGTTGAGAATGTCTCCTGATAAAAACTGGTTCTTAGAAAGATATTTTCTTTCTCCTCTTAAATAGCTTTCTGGATCCATTAAAATCTGGTCTCCTAACTCATCTAAAATAGCAGCTAGGCTATGTTCGGGATAAATTGATACCATATAGTCTAAATCAACCCCTCTACCATCCGATAAACTAGAGTTTAAGGCATCTAAAGCCGTTGATACTCTTGCAATCACTCTCTCTGGCCTAACCAATGCTTTCTCAAAAGCTAAAGATTTTTTATATTTTACTTTCTGACTTTTAGAATCAATGTATTCATCTTCTAAACTAGCTAGTAAGGAATACTTATCGTCACTATCAAATAAGTTCCGATTAACGGACGCATTCAAGTATCCAAATTGACTTACAAAACGGTCATAGTCACGATTGAGTTTACTAAGTAATACCTGAAAATCTGTTCGACTATAATCTGGATGACGTTGAATTTCAATTAAGGATTGATAGGTCTCTCTCAAATCAACCATGCCCTTAATGCGACTAATATCCTTATCCGATAAGGGACTTTCATAAAAGACAGTTTTTTTGAACAGTCCCTTATATTTCCCCCTTTTACTCGCTTCTTCTGACTTGTAAACATCTAGTGCTTCCTCATCAGTCAAATGAAGTTGCACGAATCGGTCTATTTTATGTTCAGACAAAGAACTGTCCCAAGCTTTAAACTCTCCCTTCTCGTCTACATAATAACTAATTTCGTCTACTTTTGAACTTTTCCGAATGCCATGTGTATCTCGGTAATAAATTTGATTTCCCTCATATCCAAAAGAATAGAGCGCTAAGTTCTCACGAATACGACTTGGGATAGAATGATCCACTTTTTCTTGGATAAAAACAGGTTCTTTCAAAGAATTGTCAATTGGTTTAGGTGCCTCCACATTCTCTAATGCTTCCATGATGTCAGTAGTGAATGTTTCTGATTCCCCCTTAACATTGAGAGTTCCTCCATTAAAATTGCGTACCTCATATTCACCCAAAACTTGTGTATTGTATTTCCCATCAAAATAAGGATTGATCCAGACACGCTTATCCTCCTCAAAGGGAATAGAGCCACTAAAGACAAGCTCCTCCTCATGAAGATTCTTTGCTTGATCCTTTTGAAAGAAGAGGAGGTCTGTGGTCACTCGAGTACCTGCAATCTTTTTAAAAGCCGTATCCGGCAAACGAACTCCCCCTAAAAAATGAGTGCTCGATTTAATCTCTTGTAAGACATTATCCGTCCGCTTATCCATTGTGCCAATAGATGAGATAATCGACACTTGTCCTCCGTCTCTTACTAAATCAAGTGAGTGTTTGACAAAGTAGTCATGAATCATATAAGGTCTATCATAATTTTTATCTGCAATGCGAAAATTTCCAAATGGTACATTCGTTAAGACTAAATCAAAACTATTATTTTGATAGGGAACTTCTTCAAATCCTCGCACTTCAATATGAGTATTGGGATGAAGTTGTTTTGCGATTGCGCCTGTCACACTGTCTAATTCAACTCCATAGAGTTCTGATTTCTCTCGTATACTTCTAGGCATCGCCGCAAAGAAGTTCCCAGTCCCCATAGAAGGATCTAAAATTCTTCCTCCCTCAAAACCATCATCCAGTAACTTTTGCCAAATCTGGCGAATAATCATCGGGTCTGTATAATAGGCTGTGAGAGAACTTTGTTTCATGGTAGAGTATTCTGATTTACTTACTAAGCTCTTAAGAGTTAAACGTTCTGCCTCATACTTTGGATTGAGTTCATCAAAAAATTCATTGGCAAGACCACCCCATCCAACATACTTGGCTAGTAGTTCTTGTTCTTCTGGACTTGCTTGTCGTCCCTCTTTTTCTAATCTTTTAACAAGTTCAATTGCGGCGATATTCGTTTCAATCTTTTCTCGATTTGTCTTAGGATAAAAGTCCTCTAAATCATCTGGAAAAACAAAATCTTGAACAGGGACATCCGTCTCTTTTATACCCGAAATTAAAGGTTTTGTTTCCTTGTCCTTATCCTTTTCATTTTCATTTTCTTCTTCCAGGTAGGAAAACAAATCTATTTCCTGACTTTTACTTGATGAATCAATCTCAATCTCTGAATCTTCTTTTTCAAGTTCTACGAGAGACAATACTTGTTCAATCTCTTCCAAAGTGTTCAAGTATAAGATAGGATTCTCTTCAAATAACTGGTTGGAATCATTGAATAACTCTAGGCGAACTAAGTCATTTAACTGTGCATTTTCAATCGAAACCAACTGAAATACTTGTCCTTTATAACTTACTTGTGAACCGATTGGATATTCCTTCAAAGCTTCTTCTACAAGTTTATCGACATTAGAAAAAGAGTTCGTTTCTTCCGTTTCCTGTTCAATACCACTTGAAGGAGATAAAACTTCCTCTACTTGATTAGACTTTTCGCTTCTAGCTTTTACATCATCAAAATGAGTAATAATCTTCAGCTTTTGTGTCAGTGGGAGTTGTTGGTAGTTTTCTTCATGATGGACAAGATCCGTCACGGTATCTAAAGTAGCCACTAATTCAGAACCCAAATAAGCTAGAACATCTCCCTCTTTTTCTTCAAAATGAATCTCAAGAACTTCTTTTTTAAGCTCTTTTGAGTCAACCATTAGAAGAAATTCCTCTATATCTCTACTAACACGGTCAGATAGATTATTCGCAACCCGATAGACATTGACTAAATTGACATCCTGATTCTGATGAAATACAAGCTCACTTAATGGTTCTAACTTCTCTTTTTCAGATTGGATGTAAAATCGAGTGGAAAGGTTATAGGTTGCGACTTCTAGCACCAAGTTTTTCTCAAAATTACTTAATTGAGATAATTTATCTAGACCCGCTTGTCCAAAACTTCTTGTGTAACTTTCTAAATCTTGGTCATTATTTTCAGAACTGGCCTCTAGGAAAGAAATAATATCTTGATGAAACGAATAGACATGAGGTATCTCTTCTATCTTGCTCTCTTCAGCCAAAAAACTCTCTACCAAGTCCTGCCATTTCTCATCAAAATGTTGCGCTTGATAACGAAGAAATAGGTCCATTTTCTCCCTATCTTTTGGAATCGTTCCACGAAACATAGCCAATAATTGCATTACTTCCATACTCGCTCCTTTCATCTATACGAAAATAGGAGAATCACATGATTCCCCTACAACTCTATCTCCATTTCAACCTCTTGAGGACTGGTTTCTAAATCACTAGACAAAAGAGAAACGGCATCTGTTCTCATGTAGTAAGTATATAAGTCTTCTAGGTCTTGTTGGTTTTCAATCCCTGTTTCAATACTAATCAGAGCCTGTATAAATTCCTTGTAGTGACTCTCCATCATATCTGAAATCTTTTGTTTCATTTCCATAAATACTGAAGACGGTTCAGTTATACTTGTTTGGTCTATGTCTTGTAAATCCTTTTCTAAGGGATTGGTTCCTTCTTCTACTTCCACTAAATCTGAACGACCATCACCATCAGAATCTGCGCTAAGAGGATTGGTTCCTAGCGCTAATTCTTGAGCATCAGTTAGTCCATCTTGATCCGAATCACGTTGATAAATGGCTTCCATATACTTCCTTCTTTCCTAGTTAATCTTTTTTCACTCCAATCCTACCAAATATTCCTTGAAAGAAATATCACAACAAAAAAGAGAACGAGCCAAAACTGCGTTCTCCTTAAAATGATAAAACATTATTATCAAAGTAAAAAAGATGACTTACAGAACCTGTAAGCCACCTAGTCAGTCGGTTTATTCTGGTGTCTGCCACCGCTTGGCCCTTACGTCCAAGATTGCTATCGGATTTCGTTCTGGTGTCCGCCACCGCTTGGCCCTTATGTCCAAGATTACTATCAGATTGACCATGAGCCGACCACTCATTTACACCATTATTCTAACGAATATGAGCTACAAATGCAAGAGAAAAACTTATTTTGGATTTATACACTATAGAAAACATACACTATCTTTAGATTGAACTTTTGTTCAAAATAAGCTATAATGAATTTAAGTAGAAACAGGAGGTAGAACAAATGGCTACAATCAGTTTAACACGTGATATAAAACTAACAAACGAAGATGCTCTAAAAATTCTTAATCATAAACCATCTAAAAAGCTACAAGCAGTCTTGAAATCTATTGAATCACAAAACGCTACCGCTCCAACGAAAAATAAACTCATTTCAAAGTATCTGTAAGATGACAATTCAAGTAACACCACTTAAACAATATCTTGAAAATATTCAAGTGCTGGCTCCTGATAAAACTGAGAAACAAGTTCAGGAGCTATTTAAAACTATCATTTTAGAAAATGTTAATTTCAACGGTAATGAAGAGATGTTGACTTATCTATCTGATAAAGCTCCCAATTTTGAAAAACAACATCGTTCTCGTAATTTTATCGTTGAAGAAACTGAAACAAATAACATCATAGGATTCTTTAGTTTATCTCTCAAAGTTGTTGATATTTCTGATTTAGAGAAATCCTTAAAAAAGAAACTCGTCCTAAAAGGGAAAAGTCCCAAAAATATTGATTATCTCCCTGTGTTACTTATCGGTCAATTCGGCAAAAACACAAAGCTAAATAAACTATCAGGACAAGAGTTATTTGAAATTGTAATTCAAAAAATTGAAGAATTTCGAGCAATTGTAGGAACTCAGATGGTATTTTTAGATAGTATCAATCATCCTAAAGTCATTCAATTTTATGAACAGTTTGGATTTGTTGCTTACAGTCAATTGATTAAAGACGATCATCAAGTAAGTTATCAGCCTATGGCATTAAATATGTCACTCTATAAAAAATAAGAATCATGTCACCTAAACTGATGACATGATTCTTTTATTTCACCGTATAAGCAAAACTGATGGCACTATCTGCTTGAGAGATTTTTCTAAAGGTATAGTTAGGATTACCCCCATAGTTTGTCTCAGACACAAGGAAAGAACCATCATCATATACTTTCTCGACAAAAGCCACATGACCATAGTCTGCTGGTGTCCCATGTGTACCTCCTACAAAAGAAACAATAGCACCTGCTTTTGGTGTAGAACCTGTTTCACCTCCAAGACTTGAAGCTGTCGCAACCCAGTCCTGACCATTTCCCATGGTATTAATGATTGAAATCTTTTCTCCATTTCTACCTTTTAGCTTTAATCCTAACTGGTTCATACGAGCCGCAACACCCCATGTACATTGTCCATAGGCATAAGCCATACCATCTCCACCACCAGGAACAGAATGATCATACAAGTCCCCACGAACCCCTTCAAGGGATTGTGGATCACTTTTTGCCTGTCCTCCGTTTGTTTGGCTAAAGCCTTTTTCAATTTGGTAATACCATTCCGTTGCTCTGGTTTGTCTTTCCAGTAGTTTGTCACCAGAATTTCCCTCCCAATAGGTAAGGAAGAGTTGGGCCAGATTGGCTGCACTACCCGTATTTTTAAAGAAATCCTTTAACCAACTTTGATAGTAAGGACTATCTCCATGAAGCATAAAGTCAAGTTGTAGGTCTAAATCATACCATTTCTTATTTTTAGCGTATGCATAATTCAATAAAGCTGTATGACGTGTTGAACCATCTGCAGTATCCGTCCATTGACCTAACCCCAAACCTCTATGAAGGATATTAGGATAAGCACCACTATAAATGGCTGGCCCTCCTATCTCTAACCAGCTTTCATCATCCCATGAGGAATCGGTAGCGCCAACTGGAGGAGATAAATAATCCCCTTCAGCTCGTTTAGGATTGATAGAAGACTCTACCGACCAATTTCCTAAAATAGCCGCAATGGCTTGGGGACTTGCCCCTTGAGATTTCAAAAACTCATAAATATGTTTTGCTCGTTCAAACTCATCTCCACCAAACTGACCAATGGCAGGTAAGATAGTTGTCTGAAGTTGAATGACTTTGGGAAAATAAAATTGCGGATTGACATATACCAATTTTTCTTTCTTGTTCTTATACTTTTGATAGGAAACTTTCAAACCTGTATCGTCTGATGTTTCACCAATAATATCACCCGTTAGGACTCTTGTACCCTCAATCGCACGGCCATTATGAATAGAATACAAGGTCAATCGACTCTCATTCTCTCCTTTTCCGTTAGTGAGAATTATATTGTCACCATCTAGTGATACGACCCCATCCATTGGTGCGACAATCGTTTGGTGAGCCTTCGCTTCTAGTAGAATGTACTCCTGAAGAGTAGGTTTTCCGTCTAAATCATAGTATCCATAACGATAAATCATGGTTAGACTATCTTCGTTGCTTTTCCCCTCAAATGGATTGTCCAATTCCTGCATGGAAGCATACACACCTTCTTCTTTTAGTTCCTTCATTTCCTCTTGATCGTCTTTCGATAGTTTATACTTAGGAGTTTCATAAAGGTCTTGCATGGATTTCAAATCATCCCCATCGTTTAAATCATGCCACAAAGTAGACAGATAATCCTTGTAAGTTTCGGAACTAAATAAGTGAACTGGTTTGTTTAACTCATAGTCATGGAATTTAAAGTTCATATAGCCCATCACATCATCAACTTTTGTGTAATAAGTAATTCCTTTGTCATTTGTACGAGTATGTTCTGCGTCTTCCCAAGTTAGGTGGGTATAAGCTTTTGTTAATTCAAATTCATCTTGTTGAATCAAACTAGCAGATGAAAATCCTAAAAAGAAGCTCATCATAAGTAAAAGAAGAAAGACTATTCCTCCAACTATCCATGTTGCAGGATTTCCAGCCGCAAATGTAAAGAAGGAAAAGGCTGCTTTTAGTTTTTGATAGATATTTCGGACACTTGTAAGACCTTGTTTCTTTAATCTTCGAAATCGATTTTTAAAGGAACTTGGGTTATCTTTTGCTAGTTTCCATCCTTTTCCATCCTTAAAATGATGGTATCGCTCTTTTGTGTTGGTCAGTCTTTTCTTGGTAAAACGACCTGTTGCTTGTCCTGTTTTGACACTAGCTTTCCCCAGATTATAAGAAAGCCGACTGTAGCGTTTCCCTTTTCTAATGGTCTCTTGAAGTGTGCGATAGCCTTCTAAATCTTCATTTTCTGAAGCTAACTCTCCTCCTTCACGTCCAAGGACATAAAGAAAAGTTTTAGCTTTCCTACTGACTTTTTTAGACTTATAGGCTTGTTTAGTAGATTTTAGATTCTCTTTTGCGGCCTTGACTTCTTTCTTAGCTTTTAATTCTTCTAAACTCTTCCCTTGAAAGAAAAAATTAGATTTTGCTTTCGATTCCTGACCATAAAGAAATTTTTGATTGGTTTTTCTTTCTTTACGACTCTCTTTTCTTTCTTCTTTTGACTGTGCCTTTGCTTCTCTAAATTTCTTCTTGGCTATTTTCAATCGTTTCCTAGCATGAGGTAATCGTCTGTCTCTTAATTCTTTACGATTCAAAAAAGATGGAGGACTATTTTGAAGAATATGATTGTAGTCTTCATTTGCTTGTTTTACTCTCTCCTTTGAAGCTTCTCTCATCTCCTCTAGCTTTTCTTTTATCTCTTTTTTCCATGCTTTTTCATCCAGTACAGCAGAATTTTTTTTCTGTTTCTTCACCTCCTTCTTTCCTTTTTTCAAGAATTTCTTCTCATCTTTTAGACTTCTTCTAAATGCCTTTCGGGCACGTATGATTTCTCTTTTATCCTTCATTTACCTTCCCCTTAATTAGAAGCCATTTTATCAGGATCCGTACTCATGATATCAAACAATTGAGTACCTTGAGGAATCTTATTTTTGAAGGGAACGACAACGGAACCAGCTTTTATCAGTCCTGCACCTTTTTCTGGATTGACTAGGTATTTTTCAAGTTCTTTTGACAATCCTAAGAGTTGAACTAGTTCTTCTCGGTCATTTTTTGCTTGCTTGAGAAGAATCATAAATTCACTATTTGCAATAATCCGTCTACCATTTGGATCTAACAATAAGGTTTCGACGTTTTGGGTTATTCCAGTCGGACTGGCTCCATATTTTCTAACACGACTCCACAATTTAAAGAAGAAATCACTGGCATATTTATCTAATAAGAGAAGCTGCATTTCATCAAAATAAATCCAGGTCTTCTTCCCTAATTTTTGATTCCGAACGACACGATTCCATATCTGATCAAAAACAACCATAAGGGCGATTTGTTTCAGCTCATCTCCTAACTTCTTAACGTTATAAATCAAGAAATTGGATCCGGTCTGAATATTGGTCTTATGAGAAAAAATATCAAGAGAACCTTCGACATACAGTTCCATATCAAGTGCCAAATTCTGCGCTTCTTCTTCTGGCTGTTGACTCAAGACAAAAACCCATTCTTCCAAAGAAGGCTCTTTAAATGACTGATAGGTGAGTCTGGTAACTCGGTCGATAATCGATTTTTCTCTCCCATCCATTTTCCTATCCAATAACTTGCCGATAAAGGATAAAAGAAATTCTGATTTAACCTTTACAGGATCTTCATCCATATTTTCCTCAGACAAGTCAAGGACATTGAGATAGGTTTGGGAATCTGGCGCAATATCAATCATTTCTCCACCAAAAGCCCGTCCAATAACACTGTACTCTGCTTCTGGATCCACGATGATAATTTCAGTATTTTCACCAGATTCCTTGATTTTGGTCGTGATAATTTCATGCTTGGTTGCCATCCCTTTCCCAGCTCCAGAAGTTCCTAAAATCAGACCAGACGGTGTATTTAATAGGCTGCGATCAATGGTAATAATATTACTTGATATTTGATTGATACCGTAATATTTCCCACTACGGTCTTGTAAATCTACTGAAGTCCATGGAGAGTTCACTGCTACATTAGATGTTAATAAACTCCGTGATACTCCCTCTAAAAAATCACAACCAAATGGCAGCAAACTATTAAAGGCTGCTTCTTGCATATATGGAAGTTTATCAATCATTAGGTCATTTGAGCCGGCCACTTGTTGGATAGTGTCTAGAGCTTGTTTAAGTTCTTCTTCATCCTGACCAAAGACCCCAATCAAGAAGACTGTTTGAAATAGTTTATCTCCTGTCTCGGTCATGGTTTTTAAGAGTTCCTCGGCTTCATCGATATTGCTTTCTAATACATGGCCTACTTTTTCCAAATAGATACCTGTACGAGCTAGTTTTTGTTGTTCCCCAATCTTTTGGGATTCCATCAAGGTTTTCTTTGTTCGTAGTTTCTTCATGGCATCCGCCTTGGTCGAACTTTGAGCATGGAGGCTCACAATCAATTCCAAATCTCCTTGCATGAGGTCTCGGATAAACTGATCTCCTAATTCCATGCCGTAGTCTCTCACATAGACAATCTGTAATAAGCGGTCATTGATTTGTAGGTAATTCTTGTTTTTAAAATCCAAGAGATTAGGGGCTATGAAGTGACGAGTTGTCTGACCAGATCTCGTTAAATCACGGTAAGAAAAAGGAAGATGATGTTCTCCTCTAAGCATATCCGCCAACAAGTTCACACGGTTTTCTCCAGCCAAGGATTCAAAGCGAGCATCAATTTCTGAGAAACCACTCTTGAAATATTCTCCAATTTGAGACAAGGAACGATAAGCTTGTTTGGGATTAGAATCCTTTCTACCAAAGCTAATCAGTTTCACAGCTGAAAAGTTATTTTCCCCACTGTCTAAATTCTGATTCATCATCCGATTCAATTCTTTACGGTAGGTATCATATCCATCTTCTTTTTCCTCATACAAAACACTTTGTCTAAACTTTTCTAAATTCAATCTTTTATTAAAGATGGTCAATTGGAAGTTGGTTTGGTCATCTAAGGAGTTAATCAAATCAGAATACTTCTCAATGATTGCGCCCTTATCTTCTAAACCAACGGTCTGGTAATTGACATCACCAAGTAAATAGCTTTGTGAGAAATAATCTTCTTTTACCTGCATCAGACCATTTTGATACAGGGCTTGATAGGAAAGAGTATTAGCCGTTGAGGGTAACACTTCCTCTTTTTTTCCTTTAACTACTTCTTTCTGATTAGTCATTGAAGTTTTTTGTTTCTTTAATGTATTTGATTTTCTTTTCATGTTCAGGTCCTTTCTTTCCTGTAATTGTGCGTAGGGGAACCGTTAATTCAAAATGAAGACGGTATTTCAAATAATGTTCAAAATATAAATCATTGGGTTTATAGACTCCAAAAAGCATGAGGGGGATGGTAAAAGCAAACACAAAACCGTAAACAAACCAATCTCCTAATTGCCAGAAAAAGAGATTCAAGCCCAAAACAATAACTGTGACAATAAAGGCTGGTAAAACAAAGATGATTTGCCTTGTGGTGAAACCTAACCAAGCCCTGTGTTGGTATTTTGAGATGTCCTTAAAGACACGTGTATTCATGACTTTCCTTTCTAAAAAGGCTAAGAAGCAATCACTTCCTAGCCTTTATCTAATTACATACCTAAAATTGAGCGAGCCGTACGTTGAGAACCAACGAGGGCAATAATCAGTAAGATAGCTTGTACCAAACTACCAAACATAATCGCAAGAGATTGCAGGACTCCTGCACCATTTGAAACGGCTATTTTCCCAGCAGATTCAAACAAAGGAACAAGAGAAACAATCAGAAAAATAAGAACCCCTTGTACCGCATAGACCATAATATTTTTTAAATAGCCAATACCAATAGACTTCCACTCATCACTTAAAAATGTTGGAATCGTAAGAGGGGCAAATGGAATCATAAGGTAGAGTTGAATAAATCGAATAGATACCAAAAGATTGACCATGGCTGCACTTACTATCCGAACTAGCCAAATGAGGAGGGCGAAAAAGCCCACAATCATCCGGCCAATAAATCCTGACCCTTTTAATCCAGAGATGGTATCATACTTCGCCCCACCGTGAGCCACAATCGAGGCCACTTGTTCAATGGCGTGACTCGCAATCCCGATGATAGCTTCTACAATAACGGTAGTATTGGTAATTACAACTGCGACCATAATATAACTAATCAACATCGGCGCTAATGCTTCAAAGGTCATCGCTCCACCAGAGTTAGCAATTTTCTTTGCCATCTTCGAAAATTCTAGGATGAGAACAACTGATAAAATCGCAACTCCAAGAGGTTGCATGACACTTTTAGTAATACTAGACATATAAGTCCAAACTGTTGGATTGTAGCTAGATAGAGATTTAATCAGATCTACAGTAGATTGTAAATCCACATTAAATCCTTCAAATAAATTTTCAGCTGATATTTTTTCAGATGCAAGGTAAACAAAGGGTGAGACTAAACTAAGATTCATGTCATTGTTTATCCTCCTAAATTGAAATCTGGGTTACAAAGGCTCCAGCAGCCCCGACCATAACACCACCGACAATTTCAAGAATGGCATTCCGAACACCTGGTCCACCATCTTTAATATTGGTTGCAAGGTTGACAATCCCCACAACAACGAGAAAGGCACCAACCGCAATCAATCCCTTCTGTAACAAAGACATAGCTTGTGCAAACATAGCACTTGCGTCTACTCCATAAACAAAACCTTTAAAATGCGTAATCATCTATTTCCTCTTTTCTATTTTTATTTTAAACTAGATTCAAAAGTTAAATCACGAATTCTAAGGCCTTCAAGATGATTTTCTTGTCTTTGATTCAAAGGATTGATTTGATAGTTCCACCACCGTTCATCGGTTTCTTGATTGGCTAGGTACTTCCAGTTTGGATGCTTAATGGAATTGTACTTTTTACTTTTAAAGACAGGCATATTGGCAATTCGAACCAAGCATTCATGCCGTTTCATATTTCCGACTTCATCAGGTGTCATTAAATCACGAGCAATCTTTTGATGAGAAAGGGATCCTGAACCTGTCTGGCCAAAGGAACGACTAGTATTTCGAACATCAATGGTTTGTTTACCGAGTAATCCACTCATAAATTTAAAGGTATCTTCATCATTACCACCTAAGTAGACTAAGCTATCACAGTTCCCCAAAATGGTTTTCCAAGCTTCTTTTTCTTTATAGAGCCCTTGAAGTTGGGCAATATTTTGTAGAATAGGAACGAGACTCATATTCCGAGAACGGACTGTTGAGGTTTGTTCAGCAAAATCTGGAATTTCTCCGATATTTGCGAACTCATCTAAGTAAACTCTTACATGAAGAGGCAATTGACCCTTAAAATCAATATCTGCTTGTCTTGTTAGGGTTTGAAACACGGTTGAAAAAAAGAGGGCTGAAAGAAAGCGAAAGGTACTATCGTTATCTGGGATAACTAAGTAAACCATTGATTTTTCCTGGCCCCATGTCTTCATATCAAGGGTATCTCTTTTGGTCAAATCCATGACACTTTGAATATTAAAGAGGGCAAATTTAGCAGTGGTTACAGCTATAACAGAATCCAAAGTCTTATCCTTATAATTTTGAAAATCTGCCCAATTTCGCATGGTAAAATTTTCAGTCCCATACTTTTTAGCATAATTTTCAAATAGAATTTCTAAGACACTTTTTTCTTGGTTTTCACCCTTGGATAAATGTTTAATGAGTTTTGAGATTTCAGCAAAACTTGGATAACGCCCTCGTTTTTTTCGCTCTTCCACTTCTTTTTTTTGACGTTTCAACAAGTTTTGGTATTCTTTTTGACTTAAACGACTTTCTTCTATGAGCTGTTCTCTTGTTTTGGGTGGATTATAGAAATCGACCAAGTAAGAGGCTAAAGCTCGTACCAAAGTCATAGAAGCTTCATCCCAAAATGGATCACTACGGGAGCCAGAGCCTTTGGTGTTATTGAAATAAACCGTCAGCAAGCGATTCAAATCATTTTCTGTCTCTATATATCGAAAAGGATTGAAGCCATCCGAGTTCTTCATATTGACTAAATCTAACACCTTTACTTGGTAGCCATGTTCTATAAAGAGTTTGCCTGTTTTCTCAGCCAAGTGATCTTTAGGATCCACTACAATATTAGAACTATTCATCTGAATCAGATTGGGTTTCACAAAGCGAAATGTCTTCCCACTTCCTGAACCTCCTATCACCGCAATATTCTTATTTCTATCATACTGGGGTGGCTTTTTATCTAACAAAGTTAGACGAACATCTTGGGCTAAGATTGTATCATGAGAAAATTCCTTACCGTAAAAGAGCTTCTTTTCTTTTAGAGTTCCAAAACGGGCGCTCCCGTATTCTACTCCTTCTCGATATTGTTTCTTACCGGTCTCTAGATAGAGATAAACCAGCAACATCATCACAAAACCTAGTAGAAAAAAAGCACTTGATTTTCCAGTAAAAGAAAGATTCCATGGCGACTGAAGAACTTCATCTTGACCTTCCATCAGGAGACGAGTCCATTTATCTAAGCTATTTCCAGTATAGGAATCATACAAAAGCGTCAAACGATGAAAAAGATAGCCTAGTAAGACGCCTAACAGTGAGAATAGTAGGAATTTCTTTCCACTGTACATCATCTCACCATCTCTTTCTGTTTGACGGCCCCTTCTTGTCTAAAGGTAATTTGGGATTTAGCTTCATCAATTGCATCGTCTAATGACTTATCCATGGTAAAATCAGCTAATTTCTCCGGATCATTGACCATTTTTTCTAACAGATGGTCTAAATGATTGTCTAGAATCGAACGGTCTTTCGTATAGAAATGTAGAGAATCCCCTTGCCAAGCTATGGCCAAAGGAATCTCTTCTTTTTCTAAAAAAGCTTTAAATTTCTCTATATCAATTGGTTTGTCTAAAAAATCTTTCTTCAGATTAATCGTATCAATCGCATAGGGAGATTGTAGCAATTCTTCTAATTTCTGCACACCTATCTTATAGGCGGAATCCTGTGCTAAAGCCTGACGTCTAGACCATTCTAGAATCTTTAAGAGACTTCTTACAGTAAATAAAAGACTACGCTCTGCATATTGAACTGCCATTCGTTCCTGTTGTTCAGAGGACATCTGACGCCTCCTTCTTAACAAATAGCAGTTTTCCTTCTTTATAGCGATAAGCTATCAATTTCTGATGTTGCTTAATCGACTTGACAACCTGCAGTAGATCTCTCGAATAAGGTTCTCGAAGAGTGACTTCTACTGCTTTCCCATCAAAGATACCAACACGTTTAAATTCAATGTAGTCTTTTTTGAGATGTCCTAAGCCCATACCAAAGGGAAAGTGATGAATCAATTGGATGGTACAACCACCTTTATTTCCCATTTGTTTCAAATCATACAAGTTTACTACCTTCATGATTAACTCCTTTATCTAGTTTGTCGCATCGTTTGAGTCTGGTAACGATAAACTCCGTGTCTGTTAGAAAATTCTCACACACGTCTTGTGCCAGTTGCCCTTCACAGGGAAATACTCTCAGTCCCTACTTACACAGGCACGCTAATCAAGACGGAGTGGATTCAATTTTCAAAGAACAGGTAACTTTATTATAGATAAGAGTAGTTGAAATTTTTATCACATTTTTGGGGTTGTTGGAATAATCAGGTAAGTGCTAATTTCTAGCTCCTCTCACAACACCCTACATACATTCTATGTTTTATGAACAGTAGCTATCATTTACATTTTCAAACTACCACTCTATCAGATTAAAAGTCAAAATAGGCGCTTCTACTTCGAGAGATACTCATTTAATGGTTCAGCAATTCGCTCTACTTCCGTTACATAAATTTCATCACTATGACTTCTAATGATTTGTTATTAATTCACTTTGAGGGACTTGCTCATGAAACCAAACAGCGTAAGTCGTAAAAGAAAAAAAGCAGTACAAGATTGAACTGCTTTTACGGATTCAGATAAAATAACTTTAAAATATAGAAGATATCTATTGACTGTAACTATAATTGATTTAAATTTATAACTTCATCTGCTTGATTCCAAATATCGGGATTATGAGTTGCAATGATGATTAGACGATTTTCATTTTTCATATCTAATAATAATTTCATAATTCCTTGTGAAGTCGTAGGGTCGAGCGATGCAGTCAACTCATCCGCAAGTATTAATGGTGGATTTTTAAGAATGATTTTCGCTAAAGCAACACGTTGTGCTTCACCGCCAGACAATTCATATATCTTTTGTTCCAGATGAATATGAGTTAGACCAACTCTTGCTAATACATCTTTTTTTAATTTATTTTTTTCTTTATAATTACATTTACGATTTATTAATCCTAAATCTAGATTAGTAGAAACATCTTCATTATCTAACAAACCAAAATTTTGAAAAAGATATCCTGATACTGTCAATAAAAAAAGCTTAGAAAGGCTAAAAGCCTTATCCAAGCTGATATTTTGTTCATCTAATTAATAATCTAATTAAAGGATCTACTTCACTTTCATAATACGAACTAAATTGGCTCTTTCTGCCTCCTCTAGTTTCAATTCTATATAATGAATAGTTTCCGACAAGTTTGGAATAATCGAGTATTCTAAACCATTTACACGTCTACGTGTTTTTTCTATTTCATCAGCCATTAACTGACACGTTTTTTCAACTTCTGCCAGTCTTAGTAATTTATCAATTAAACTATTCATTGTAGCAAATACATCATCCATTTCACTATTAGAAGATAAATAGCTGTATTCACTGTTCTCATTTTGAGAAGTAATATTCATATGCATTCTAGGAACTGTTACACTCATGATATTTTCTTTCTCAACAAATAGTTCAATTTCTTTCGATGGAATTGAAAATAATTCCTCCACCATTTGAGAACTCTTTAATGATTTAGCAACTGCAAAGGATTTTAGATTATCAATTAGATAACTTTCTACTTCTTTCCGAAGTTGATTATTCTCACGAATCAAAGAAATAAATCGCCTCATCAATTCATCTCTTTTATCCTTTAATAACTTATGTCCACGTTCAGCTGTTTTCAAACGTTCCTTTAAGTTATTCAATTCCATACGAGTTGGTTTTACATTCAAACGTACCATAGATAATCACTCCATTTCTGGATTAAACTTCTACCAAAGGTAAGTATTTATCAAGCAAATCATCTTTGATACGTTTTAACTCTGTTCTAGGAAGAATTGATAGTAATTCCCACCCAAGATTCAACGTATCTTCTATATTTCGGTTTTTATAAAATCCTTGATTTATGTACTCTTCTTCAAAACGCTTTGTAAACCTCACATACAATTTATCTACATCAGATAAAGCCGATTCTCCTAATACTACTGCTAACTCTTCAACCTTTTTCCCTTGGGCATAGGCTGCAAACAGTTGATTCATAGTTGGAGCATGATCTCCACGAGTTTTACCTTCTCCAGAACCCTTATCTTTTAATCGAGAGAGAGAAGGTAAAACATTGATTGGTGGACGATAACCTTGATTATACAACTCATGCGACAAAATAATTTGCCCTTCAGTAATGTATCCAGTTAAATCAGGAATTGGATGTGTTATGTCATCTTCTGGCATTGTTAAAATAGGAATCTGTGTCACCGAACCTTTTTTACCAACTAAGCGACCAGCCCTTTCGTATAGAGTTGATAAATTTGTATATAAATATCCCGGATAGCCTCGTCTCCCTGGAACTTCACGGCGAGCTGCTGAGACTTCACGTAACGCTTCACAATAGTTGGTCATATCCGTCATGATAACTAGAACGTGCATATCTTTTTCAAAAGCTAGATACTCTGCCGCAGTTAAAGCAATGCGGGGAGTTGCAATACGCTCAATTGCAGGATCATTTGCCAAGTTCATAAATAAAACCGAACGATCGATCGCTCCTGTTTTTCTGAGCTCTTCCATAAAAAACTCAGCTTCTTCAAAAGTAATACCCATTGCTGCAAATACAACCGCAAAATTTTCATCAGAATTTAAAACAGTCGCTTGTCTTGCTATCTGAGCAGCTAATTCATTATGAGGTAAGCCCGAACCTGAAAATACTGGTAATTTTTGACCACGTACAAGAGTATTCAAATGATCAATAGAGGAGATCCCTGTCTGAATAAATTCATCTGGATAATCTCTAGATACAGGATTAATAGCTTGACCATCAATATCTAAATATTTCTCTGGAATTAAATCTGGTCCACCATCAATTGGTTTTCCCATCCCATTAAAAATACGACCAACCATATCCTCAGATACGGCCAATTCTAATGCATGACCAGCAAAACGAATTTTAGACTTTTCTAAATTTATTCCACTAGATCCTTCAAAAAGCTGAACCATTGCTTTATCTTCGTGGATCTCTAAAACTTGTCCACGACGAATTTCTCCATTATGAAGTTGAATTTCAACTAACTCATTGTAAGACACATTATTTACTTGTTCAACAATCATAAGAGGCCCAACAACTTCACTAGCAGTTCTGTATTCTTTTATAACACTCATTTATAGACCTCCTGTTTCTAATATCAAATGAATTTGATGTGTAATCTCATTTGATATAATTTTGATTTCATCTAATCTATCTTCTGAAACATATTTACTTCTAGCCATACGGTCTCTAACTGCCACGGTACCTTCCATAATCTCTGTAAAGTAAGAACCCAACTCTAAAGCATGATTTGCCTGATCAGCAAAAGTTAGGATATTACTTAGCATTGCTTCTTGTTTTGCAAACGAAGTGAATGTATCTACCGAATCAAAGGCGTTCTGTTGCAAATAATCTTCTCGAATTTGTTTAGCAATTTCCATCGTTAGTCGTTCAGTATCAGACAGAGAATCAATTCCAACAAGACGAACAATTTCCTCTAAACTAGATTCCCGTTGTAAGTAGTTCATCGCACGAGTTATTTTACTATTCCAATCTGTCTTCTCTTTACCATCTATATAAGTGCCCACACTGTCTTTATATAGTGAATAAGATGTAAGCCAGTTAATTGCAGGAAAATGACGTCGCTGTGCCAACGGAGCATCAAGCCCCCAAAAAACTTTCACAATCCGTAAAGTGTTTTGAGTAACTGGTTCTGAAATATCTCCACCAGGTGGCGATACAGCACCAATAGCAGTAATCGTTCCTTCACGTTCTGGAAGCCCTAGAACCTGAGAACGTCCTGCTCTTTCATAATATTCAGCGATACGACTTCCCAGATAAGCAGGATAACCCTCATCACCAGGCATTTCTTCTAGACGTCCTGACATTTCACGTAGCGCTTCTGCCCAACGTGAAGTTGAATCAGCCATAATGGCGACAGAGTAGCCCATATCACGAAAATACTCAGCCATGGTAATTCCTGTATAAATTGAAGCCTCACGAGCAGCAACAGGCATATTTGAAGTATTAGCAATCAGAACTGTCCGTTGCATAATTGATTGTCCGGTATTAGGGTCAATCAACTCAGGAAACTCATTCAGTACATCCGTCATTTCATTTCCACGTTCTCCACAACCGACATAAATAACAATATCAACATTGGCAAATTTAGCTACTTGGTGTTGTACAACTGTCTTTCCTGCTCCAAACGGTCCAGGAACTGCTGCAGCTCCCCCTTTGGTTACTGGAAAGAATGTATCAATAACTCGTTGACCTGTGATTAATGGTTCTTCTGGAATTAAACGTTTAGAAACAGGACGCGCCTTGCGGACAGGCCATTTTTGCATAAGCGTTCCTTTATAGAAACTACCGTCCAATTTTTTTATTTCATATACAACTTCATCAATTGTAAAATCGCCAGATGCAATAGAAACGACTTCTCCAGATACTCCATAAGGAACCATAATTTTATGATTAACTACCTCGGTTTCCTTGACAGTTCCAAGAATATCACCCGTACTCACTTTTTGACCAATTGCTATAGTGGAATCAAAATGCCACTTAATATCTCTATCCAAACTTGGAACTTCTACCCCACGAACTAGAAAATCATTATGAGTAGCCAATTTAAATCGATCTAATGGGCGTTGTATGCCATCAAACATTTGAGAAATCAATCCTGGCCCTAATTCAACCGAGAGAGGTTCTCCAGTTGTAACAACTGGTTCTCCCGGACCAAGACCAGATGTTTCTTCATAGACTTGGATAGATGCCTGATCTCTTCTCATTTCAATAATTTCACCGATTAACCCTAGCTTACCTACACGGCAAATATCTTGAATATTAGCCTCATGCATACCTGATGCAATAACTAGAGGTCCCGATACTTTTATAATCTTCCCTTGAGTCAAAGTTATTCTCCTTACTAAGTCCAAAAATTATAGAATAATATTACAGACAATTTTGTACATTATTATAAAATATTGTGTCCTACTGCTTTCTCTACATTATCCTCTATACGTTTTAATCCTAAATTTAAACTTTGTTTATGAGTCGGTAATAAAATAATAGCAGGCACAACTTGAGAATCATAATGGCGAATTGTATCTAATATCATTGAAGCAATGTCTTCAGTGATATAAATGACACCATAATCAGATTGAACTAATTTTCTTAGAGTATTTATAGCTTCTTGTTCTTGATAGGCAGGAAATATATCAAACCCAATCATGCTAAAGGGTAAAATAATATCATGGCTACCAATTATGCCAATTTTATACTTATTAGCTTCCATAATGCGGGCGTATCCTTTCTTTTATTGATTCAAAAGGAATTGTATTTTGAAGAGCTGATATGATCATTCTAAGATTCTTTACTTCAAACTCACATCCCAATAAATATCTAGCAAGAACTAACGGCCCATCTACATTATACCTTCCTTGATCTAAAGTTTTATACAATAGTAAATCACATAAAAATTCTAACTCAGAAGATGAAATTGTTGCGTCCTGCATCTTCAATTCGTAAGTTGAAAAGATTGAATCTAAGCTTGGATTTATTTTATTGAACCACACAAATATTTCTTGATTTTCTACAATGTATATAAATTCTTTAGCAGAAATACTTCCTTCATCTGAAAGTAATTGTAAAATATCCCCATGACTCTTATTTTGAGATAAACCACGTTTTACAGTAATAATATTATAAAAGTCAATCATTGCAACAATAACCTGAGACAGCACCTCATCTAACTCATTAGATAAAAGTTTCAGATGTTTAAAATATGCTAGATCAGCTCCGACATCAAGTACACGAATATTATTAAAAGTTTCATACTCATTCCAAATTGATTCTACTTCATGAACCATAAAATCAGGAAGTGTATCTGAATGTAAGGAAGAAACTAAATGTTTTAAACTTTCTATATCAAAAATCCCTATTGGAATTAATAATTTAGAAAAATCTTTCTTAATTGCCGCCTTAGATTTTAATAAAACTTTGATATTATGATAAACATATCGTAAAGCAAATAAAGTCACAATTTTATCAGACGGACTTTCAGCATATGCCCATCTATAATCATTGACTAATTTTGTCATTAGCGAAATCTCTGTCTGACTAGGATTCTCTAAAACGTCAATCGATAAATGATAGGGAGTTGCTTCTAAGATAAATGCCAATGTCTCCGTATCTTTGGATTGTATAATTTTTTGAAATTTTTCTTCTGTAATAAAATCGTTTTCTTTTACCGAAATCGTCGTATTTATTTTTGAAAAAAGATTAGTATCCATAAAATACCTTTCTAATTTTATTGGAATACTCCAAATTTCTAAGAAGGATTAACCAATTTCATCCTTAATTGATAAAAATTTGATTTGCGATACTTGAACTTTCTTCCTTAGAAATCGATCCAATTAATGTTTTATACAAATAGTTATCATCAATTTTACCTATTGAAATAAGTAAGCCTGATTCATTTGAGATAGGCTGTTCACTAAATAAATGATTTGGAAAAGAGAATTTCAATTTCTCTAATTGTTCCAAATTGAATTTAGCTAAAGTCCGCTCCCCAAAAGTTACTATGACCTCTTGTTGTGAATATCGTTCCAGAATTCGATAGATGAACTCCATTTCTTTATCTGCACTCCAAGATTCCATTTCTATTAAAGCAGATTGAAAAAGTTCTTTTAATATTTTCTGTTTTGATACTAACGTTGATTGGCGTTCCTTATTTTTTAATTGTTGAAAAATTATTTGATATTTCTGTTGTAATTCTTTTAACTTTCGTTCATGTTCAGCTTCTTTTTTCTTTACAATGACCGACTTTTGCATTTCAAATTCATCATCAATCTTCTTTTTGGAATCCAATAATTTCATACGCCCTTTTTCATGAGCTTGTTCAATAACAGACTCTCGTAAGTTTTCTAAATTGCTCATTTAGACACCTCCTTTGAATAGCAAATTAATTTCTTATACACGAAGGGTCAAAATGAATGATACGACAAAGGCAAGAATTGCATAGGTTTCTACCATGGCAGCCAAAATTGCTCCCTTCATGAATTCTTTTGGTCTTTTAGCCAAGATTTGCATTCCCGCTACTGCTACATTTCCTTGATGCTTAGCCGAAAAGTATCCTACAATAGCAATTGGAAGAGCTACAAAGAAATAAGCAACTCCTTTTTCCAAAGGAAGTTCTGGAGTTAATTGCAACCAAATCAAAATTCCAATAACAAAACCATATAATCCTTGTGTTCCGGGCAGTAGTTGCAATATCAAAGCTGAGGCAAATTTTTCTGGCTGTTCTTTCAGTAAAGCTGCGGCAGATTGCCCAGCCTTACCAACTCCATAAGCAGACCCCATACCGCTTAATCCTACCGCTAATACAATTCCCAATGCAGCGAAGAAAGCTCCTCCATAGGTTGAAAAATAAGTTGCTAAATGTTCCATTATATATATCCTCCATTAATTCTTTGTAATAACCTTAATATATTTCTCAGAAGCCTTCAAAGGTTGAAATGGTTTTCCTCCACCCTCATAAAACTTACCAAAAAATTCAACAAATATCAGACGTGCTCCATGAACATACCCTGATAGTAACGATAGAAAAATATTGATCGCATGTAAAAGAATGAATAATACTAATCCAATTGTCAGTTTAGCCAATGTCCCCGGAAACAAACCAACAATTAAATTGAAAGCTGATGCTATACTTGCTCCAGATAATCCTAATGCCATCAATCGAGTGAAACTAACTAAATCACCTATATAAGATGAAATGTTATATAGATTAAACAATCCTGATCCAATACCTGACAAGCTTTTGGCTTGAATAATAGAAACAATCAAAATCCCCACAGCATTAAAAATAGATACCCATTTCCCTAATACAAATAACGGTCTAATATCAGGCATCAACATTCCGACAGCAATAAATAACAAGCCAAGCAGAATAACACACCACGCAAATCCTGAATTATATGCTTCTGCATATTTCTTCATTCTTACTTTTTGTAGACCTGAAGCTAACAAACCTACAAATACTGTAATAAATCCAAACACAACTGACACTACTAATATAGTCATGACATCCGAGGTTGTAGATATCAGATGAAATGGCAACTCATATCCAAAAAATGAGCCATAGATTCCACCCCAAATTGCAACGGCTACCCCTAATATATTAAAGAATTTTAAAAATCTCTTAGTTACTGAAGGTAGATGAAAAATTTTTAATGCTAACATTGTTCCTAAAAACAATAGTAAACCATAGCCTAAATCAGCAACCATCATTCCAAAAAATGTAAAGTAAAATGGTGCTAATACAGGTGTAGGATCTTTCTCATAATATTTGGGCAGAGCATACATTTCTGTCAATAATTCAAATGGTTCAATTAAAGAGTGATTCGTTAATTTGATAGGTATTTCATCTTGATTATCCGACAATGTTTCCGATTCATAAATATAAATAGAATGTCCAAAACGCTCATCCATAACTTTTATAAAATATAAAATACGAGTTTCTTCTATCCATCCTTCTAATGCAACTAGATGCGGAGTGCTCAAAAGGTTATTCTTAGAGATTTGACGAGCATAGATAGATAAAATATAGTCAATTTGCCATTGTAAATCTATCAAATTTTTCTTTGAATCTTGCAACGATGCGATAATATTCTCTTTTTCAGTTATTAACTGCATGTTTTCTTGATCCAAATCTACTACTCGCTGCTTCGGTAATTCCTTTCTAGAATAATCAAATGGTTCAAATAAGTATTCATCAAAATCAATAGAGCAACTGGACTGATAGAAAACAACAACACCGTACTCTCTATCATTAGAAAATATTTCTTGAACTTCAATATTGTTTTCTAAAAAATTATTGTATAAGCGATTATCTACAGTCCTTGGAATTGTTCCGATTTTTCCTCTACAGAAAGAAAATTGTTCTAAATGCGCAGGAATAATTTCTAATTTTTCCCACTTTATTAATCTCTCTATTTCCTCATTATTACTTTGAATGTTTCTTTCTAATTCATGAACTCTGTTTATTTGATGATTCACTTTTTTAAGAACACCCTCAGCAACATTAGCTTTACCAAATTTTTCTAATTCTTCATAAGAGGTTGTTATCGGAGGTTGCTGTAATAACTTAAACGTGTTTTCTTTCGGTAGGTATTCTTGTAATTTCTCTACAGTTGCTTCCAAATGTTGTTGTTTATTCATCAAATAAGTCAAGGCATCATTTCCTTCAATAACCCCATGATTGGAATTAGAAGTATGAGAAATTTGAATAGTTGGAAATACAACCTCATCTTTTTCTAGAGCTTCTGACCAGTTATCCTGAACCTTTAAATCACGGAACTGCACTGACTCTAGTTCTTGAATAGTTTTTAAAACATCATCAAGACTACTCTTAGAAAATAGTAGAGAAATTCTTTTCATCTGACTAATAGCCATATTTTTCTACCACCCTACCAATAATTTTTTCTACAAATTCTCCTCTCCTACTTGATGAAATATACTGAATCTTTGCATCATTTTCCTTGATTGTTTTATTAACCACATCAATGAGGTTCTGTTGTTGCATTTCCAAATTGCTTTCTATTGAAATTAATTCTTCGTGACTTTTTTCATCATAACTTTTTTCTAGTTCTTCCAATTCTTCTTGGGAGACAGCTTTATACGTATAAATCTCATTATCATATGATTTTATAATATCGGTTGCAACATTCTCAATATCTTGCATTGTCGAAAATACAGAGTTAGTCATTGTGACACCTCCTTATCTTTCACACTATTTATTAGAAATTCTATCTAAGAAATTTTTTACAGCTCCTATACGACCAGCTTCATTTCCTAATGTAGCTGCCACAACATTATTAGGCAAAAACCTATTATCCATTGCATTTTTAGCTAAAGAACTTTGAATTTCAGGTAACAAAATATCCTTTTTAGCCAGAATCCCACCTCCTAATATGAGAATTTCTGGATTAAGTAGATAAGAAATAGTTAATAAACCTTTTGTTAGATTTTCTACAAAAATTTCAAAAGTTTCTTTAGCGACTTTATCTCCAGAACTTAAATCAGTAAAGAAAGTACGTCCAGTTTGATTAGTTTTCAAGCTCTTCTTTTGATATAAATGAATCAATGCGGTTGTTGAGGCTTTGCTTTGCCAATCCGAATTACCTACAGGAATATAGCCTACTTCACCAGCAGTATAGTTAAATCCGTTAACAATTTGTCCATTAACAATAATACTGCCTCCTATACCTGTTCCAATAGTAACCATTACTACATTTTTCTTATCTTTGGCTTGTCCCTTCCATAATTCACCTAATGCAGCACAATTAACATCATTTTCAACAAAAGTAGACAACCCAAAACGTTTTTCTATTTCGGAAGTAAAGTTTACTCCGATATACCCTGGTATTGTATAGCCTGCATAGATGATTTCTCCTGTATTAGCATTAACAACTCCAGCAGTGGAAATACCAACACCATCAATTGAATAATTTAAAATATACTCACCAATTAAATCACAGACCTGATTTAATATCTGATTCGTTCCCAAATCATAGTCAATAATTGTTTCAATCTCTTTGAACTGATTTAAACTCGTTCCAAAATCATCGTATAAATCTGCCTTAATTGTTGTTCCGCCAATATCGATCCCTATAATCTTCATTTCATCACTCCCACATTTTTGATCTCATTACTTTTTGATAAAAAATGGGACTGGGCATTATCCCAGTCCCATCTCTATTTCTTTATTCAATGAGTTGTATCACAGAACTTTAGAAATTATATAATGACAAGAATTTACTATTCTGTTTTACAATAGTTAAGCATTTGTGATTTCTGAAAGACTTACTTTTCGATCTTCTTTAACTGATAAAGTACATGCATCAGCGGTAGCGATTGATTCTAAAGCAGCTACACCATTGAGAAGTTTTTCATATTCTTCTGTAATTTCTCCACCTTTAATGATGTCATGTAGATATTCCATTTCTTTATCAATACATGTTTGTAACCATAATGGGCAACGTACTCCTGGTTTACCGTACGCAATTGCTCCATCCATACCACGACCGGTATAGATAGCTGTACGGTCATCATCTTCCTCTTGAGTTTCATGTACTAAGAAGTGTGATTCTCCTTCACCTTTAACACGAAGAGTACCTCCAGTATTGAACAAGTCAAGTTTGATAGCTCCTTCAGTTCCTTGAATCAAGACGTAGTGTTCACCCCAACGGAAAGCATTACCATATTCCAAAACAGCATAACGATCATCAGAGTATTCTAGGTTTACAATGAGCATATCATCTTCATCACCAAAGTTTTCACCTTTATGATATACATTGCCTCCTACCATTGTCGCTTTTTCAGGAAGTCCTCCCATGATGAACTGAATGCAATCTAATTCATGAATATGGTGGTACAAATGTCCTCCAGATTGAGAACGAAGTTTCTTCCATGATACAGTTGGTTGTTGTTCTTCCCAACCTGTACGAGCGGCATGGCAATAAAGAACTTTACCGATTTTACCTTGAGTAATCAATTCTTTAGCATGGTGTACACCATTAAAGAAGTTCATGATGTGACCAGCCATAAAGATAACATTATTTTCTTTACATGCGTCAACCATGGCTTTACAATCTTCATAAGACAATGCAATTGGCTTTTCACAAAATACGTGTTTGCCATGTTGAGCAGCTTTCACAACAGGTTCACGGTGAAGGTAGCTAGGTGAAGCTACGATCACACAATCAATATCTTCACGTGCTACAAGTTCATCTAAACTTGCACAAACATCTGATCCCAACTCTTGAGCAACTTCTTCTCCATGATTTGGGTCAAATACCGCAACCACTTTTGCATCTTCAATTTTGTTCATTGAGCGAGCCAAATCAGCTCCAAAATATCCAGCTCCAACAATACCGTAATTTACCATAATTTTTATCCTCTTTCTATATATTTTTAAATTTCAGCTTTAATTCTTTTTCAAATCTTCAATCTTAAATGTTATATATGGTACAACATTTTTCATATGAAGTTCATTACGAGACCATGAATCAAATTTTTCAAACATCAATCCAATTTCATGATTTGGTAACTCTGTCAATGTTGAATATGAGTATCCATAGTTACTATAATCAACATCGTGATGATAACGCCAATCAATTGTATTATCATCATTAATTAGACCAATCGAAATTTGTCCGTGTTTACGACCATTTGTGGAGTTTGGAGTACTTAAAATGACAGCCTTTTTACCATCAATCAATTGACTATAATTGATGATTGATAATTGTGTTCCATAACTTGGATTTGAAACAAAATTCAAATATTCCGGAGCACTCCAAGTAGTACCTGCGTCTTTACTTGTTAAATATGCAATTTTACCATTATTTGTACGCATGTATGCTTGAATTACTCCTGGACTCAATTCTACAAATTGTGCTTCTGCTGACCAACTAGAAGGAAGTGGCACAACTTTAACTTTCCAAGACGCTCCATTATCATCACTATAAATGAATGCAGACTCTTTACCAGTGTAAGACGGAATAAGAATACGTCCAGTTGAGCTTTCAATGATTCCACGTCCAGGACCCAAATAAGGCGCATTCCGATTAAGTCCCATTATAGGAGGTAATAAAGTTGGTGCAGACCAAGATTCGCCATGATCATTACTAGAAATATATGCAATATAGTTCGTTGGCACTACTTTGAATAATGCATCTTTGTAGAAGATATTCATATGGACTTTAGTCCCATTACGATATTCAGTCTTTTTATTATTTTCAAATGAAACCGAATATTGCTCTACCGTCAAATAATTACCATTTTGTTTAATACCGAATTTTTTATCTACTGAAAATTCAGTTGGTCTGTTGGTACGATCGTCGTATACAGTACCATTCTCACGAATAGTATAATTATAATCAGTATCACCTTGTTTCTTTAATTTAAGGTAATAATTACCATCAATTTGTTTATAACCTGAATCTTTTCTAGTAGCTTCTCTAAAACTTACTCCAGCAGGCATAACATCAGCAAACATGAGTACTTGTTTGTTATTTTTTTCAACAATAACAGAGTCAATATAGGTTGCACCACCGCTGATTTGTAAGTCACGTCCACCAACATCACGAGGCCATTCTAATGGTACTGGCGCAAAATCATCGAATGCCAATGTTAATTTTGGTTTAGTCCATGTCTTACCATTATCATCACTATAACTTGTAGCAATATTAATTTTATTCAAGAAATCATGAGTTCCACCGTAACGAGCGTCAATGCTTGAAAAAACCCGACCATTGCTAAAAGTATACAGAACTGGAATACGGAAATAGTTAGAACCTGTTGTATCATTAGCCGTATAAATTAAATGTCCAGTAACAGCGTTTGTTGTCATCTTTTTAACAGTTTCTTCATCCAATGCACTATTAAAGAATTTGATATTTTCTAGTGTCCCGTTAAAACCAAACGCCGTTTTTCCTGCACGTTTCACTCCCCCAAGCATATAGTAATCAATACCTTTAATATCCTTGATGTTTAGGAAGTTATCCACTTTCTTTTCTACTACTTTTGTACCATTAGCATATAAAGAATATGTTTTTTTGACTGAATCTGCTACTACTGCAACAGTGTTAGTCACAGCCTCTTGTTTGTACTTACCCCAAACTGAAGCAGGTCTGGATACTAGGTGATTTTTATTGGAAGAAGTATCACGCGCTTCCATTCCCAATTCACCATTGTCTCTAAGGAACACATCTACATAACTATTTTGTTGACCGGGTTTAGAATTAGATATTCCAAACAGAGCTTGTAAACCTTTCTCACTAGACTGATTGTACTTAATCACTACAGTAAAGTCACCGCTAGTAAATTTATCCTTTAACTCATTAGTAACATTTTCTCCGCCCCCTGTTAAAGTAACATTATTTTTTTCTAAGACAGGAGTTTCTTCCGCTGTAGAAGATCGATCCTTAACAGTAGTTTCGACTGTTCGAGGTTGTACAGTAACTTCCGAAGAATTATCCGATTTAGGTTGTACTCCCGAAATCGCATCCTCTGTAGAAGATTGATCCTTAACAGTAGTTTCAACTGTTCGAGGTTGTCCAGTAATTTCCGAAGAATTATCCGATTTAGGTTGTACTCCCGAAATCGCATCCTCTGTAGAAGATTGATCCTTAACAGTAGTTT
>NZ_JALDTZ010000001.1:0-58345 GCF_023109105.1 Streptococcus mitis | reverse complement strand
CAACTGTTCGAGGTTGTCCAGTAACTTCCGAAGAGTTACCCGATTTATGTTGTACTTCCGAAATCGAAGTCGTTGGTGCAACAGGTTGCACCAACTCTGGTGTTGATACTTCAGAAGTTTCAGTCTCCTGAGCTGCAACTGAGTTAGCAACAAATGCTGATAATACCACTACAGTACCTAAGGTTACATATTGTTTAATATTTTTTTTCATTTTATTTTTCCTCGTTTAAAACTTTGATAACAAGTTTTTTAACAGTTTCATCATTGCAATGAATCTTTGGTTGGTGAAGATCTTCTTCAAAAGTCACCAACATATTCCCTGGGAGCAATTCAACAATTTGATAGTCTTTGCTATCGTAAAAAGCAATATCCTTCTCTTCGCTAAAAGGTACACGTGACTGAGCACGAACTGGGGAAGTTACTGCCATTTTTTCTGTATTTTCAACAACAATATGAATATCTAAATATTTCTTATGAGTTTCAAAAATATCTCCTGGAACTCCATCAGCTAGATAAGTCATACAATTTGCAAAAACATTTTCCCCGTCAATATCAATTTTTCCATCAACTAAATCTGTCAAATTTGTATTTTCTAAAAAATCACAGACTTTTGAAAAATGTTTATTGACAGAAGCATATCGTCTAAAATCAGATTGTTCAGAAATAATCATATTATTTTCTCTTTTCTATTAGTGACTAGTGACGAACTTCCCAACTTGAATCCGCTTTAATTTCTGAAATATCATGAATCGTTGTATATTTAGGTGCAGATACTTTATTTTCAGTAAGAACAGATACAATATAACCTGAAACTACTGATACAGAAATTGAAATCAATGAATATGCCCAGTAGCTAACAGCTGTTGGAGGAAGGAAGTATTTAATAAATACCATAACGATGGTTGATACAATCAGCGCTGCATAAGCACCTTGTTTATTTGCTTTTTTAGAAACAAAACCAAGAATGAATACACCACCTAGTAGACCAAGTACAAGTCCCATGAAACTATTGAACCATTCGTATGCAGATTTAATATCTGAATGAGCCATGATAATGGAAACAACAATTGAGAATAAACCTACTGCTAGAGATACGAATTGTGCAATTTTCGTACGACGATCGTCTGACATATTTTTAGAAATGACATCTTGAATATCCAATGTCCATGAAGTTGCAACAGAGTTCAAACCTGTTGAAATAGTTGATTGAGCTGCTGCATAAATCGCTGCCAAGATCAAACCTGTGACACCTACTGGTAACTGGTATGCAATAAAGTACATAAAGATTTGGTCTTGAGGGATATCGCTAGCTGCACTACCTGCATTTTGTACTTGATAGAATACGTACAAGCCTGTACCAATCAAGTAAAAGACTGTTGCAGTTGCAAGTGACAAGACACCGTTTGTGAACAACATCTTATTAAGTTTCTTAATATTTTGTGTTGTAGTAAAACGTTGAACCAAATCTTGAGATGAAGCATAGGAAGACAAGATTGTAAAGCCTGAACCCATCACGATTAAGAAGATGGAGTTTGAAAGCAAGTTAGGGTCGAAAAGTTTTTCATTTGCAGCAAGGAATTTACCGTTTACTAATGTTTCTGCTACTGCACCAAAGCCACCTTTAATATTAGCCATCAGTACAAATAAAGCTACAACGACACCACTAAACAGAACTACACCTTGAATAAAGTCTGTCCATAATACGGATTTTAGACCACCAGTATAAGAATAAACAATTGCAATTGCACCCATCAAAATAATCAAAATATTGATGTCAATTCCTGTCAAGACTGCTAATCCAGCTGATGGGAGGTACATAATGATAGACATACGTCCCAATTGATAAATAATAAACAAGAGTGCTGAAATAATACGAAGTGCTTTAGAATTAAAACGTTTATCCAAGTAATCATATGCCGTATCGATGTCTATCCGTGCAAAGATAGGTAAGATAAAACGAATTGTCAGTGGAATAGCTACTACCATCCCTAATTGAGCAAACCATAAAATCCAACTACCTGCATAAGAGTTACCAGCGAGTCCCAAGAAGGAAATCGGACTGAGCATTGTGGCAAAAATGGATACCGAAGTAACATACCAAGGAACCGAACCATCTCCTTTAAAGAACTCTTTTCCTTTCATCTCCTTTTTAGAGAAATAGATACCTGCAACCAACACCGCAAGTAAATAAACAATCAAGATAATTAAGTCAATTATCGTAAATCCTGTTGTGCCCATAACATATCTCCATATTGATTTTATTTATTATAAAAATTCTTTTCGTGCTTGTTGAATAAGTTCTGCTGCTTGTTTTGCAACTTCCAAGTCACCTTCTGCCAATGCTTCTAAGGGTTGACGAACAGAACCTAAATCAAGTTTTTCATTTAGACGCAAAACCTCTTTTGCTACAGCATACATATTTGCCTTACCTGATACCATCTTATAGATAACTTCATTGATAGCATATTGAAGTTTTTTAGCAGTATCTAAATCTCGTTCTTGAATCAAACTTTCCAATTTCAAGAACAAATCTGGCATAACGCCATAAGTACCACCAATACCAGCTTCTGCTCCCATCAAGCGACCACCAAGATATTGTTCATCTGGACCATTGAATACAATGTAATCTTCTCCACCTGCAGCTACAAACATTTGAATATCTTGTACAGGCATAGAAGAATTTTTAACTCCAATCACACGAGGATTTTGACGCATTGTTGCATACAAACTACCAGTCAACGCAACTCCTGCCAATTGTGGAATATTATAAATGATAAAATCTGTATTTGGCGCAGCTTCACTCATTGCATTCCAATATGCTGCGATTGAATATTCTGGCAATTTGAAGTAAATAGGTGGGATAGCAGCAATAGCATCGACTCCAACACTTTCTGAATGTTTTGCCAATTCAATACTATCTTTCGTGTTATTACATGCAACATGGTTGATAACTGTTAATTTACCTTTAGCAACTTCCATAACAGCTTCAATAATTTGTTTACGATCTTCTACACTTTGGTAAATACATTCACCTGAAGAACCATTTACATAGATACCTTTTACACCTTTGTCAATGAAATATTGCACCAGAGATTTTACACGTTCTTGGCTAATTTCACCATTTTCATCATAGCAAGCATAAAATGCAGGAATAACGCCTTTGTATTTAGTTAAATCTTTCATCAGATTTCTCCTTTATATTGTTTTTTATTTGATGACATTAATAAATCGCTGAGCAATTTCTTTTGGACGTGTAATCGCTCCACCAATGACAACACTGGTAACACCTAAACTATAAGCTTTTTTTAATTGTTCTGGATAATGAATTTTTCCTTCGGCAATTACCGGAATATTAAAATCAGCCAATTTTTTCATTAGTTCAAAATCAGGCTCATCTGATTGTACACTTGTACTTGTGTAGCCTGATAATGTTGTACCAACAAAATCAACGCCTGATTTAAATGCATAGAGACCTTCATCAAAATTACTTACATCCGCCATCAACAATTGATTAGGATATTTTTCTTTTATTTTTTTGATAAATTCACTGACAACTAAGCCATCATATCTTGGTCTTAAAGTTGCATCAAATGCAATGACTGTTGTTCCGCATTCTACAAGTTCATCTACCTCTTTCATCGTAGCAGTAATATATGGTTCTTGAGGTGGATAATCTCTTTTGATAATTCCAATTATTGGTAAATCTACTACTTTCTGAATTGCTTTAATATCACGCACAGAATTTGCGCGAATGCCCACTGCTCCTGCCTCTAAAGCTGCTTTAGCCATAAAAGGCATCAAGCTAAATTCTTCATTATAAAGGGGTTCACCGGGTAAAGCTTGACAAGAAACAATGACTCCACCATGGACTTGACTTATAAATTTCTCTTTAGTCCAAATTTGGCTCATTTTATTATTCCTCCTTATGGATAATAGTTTGATTGTAATAATATTGTCTCTCTGGACTTTCCAGATAATGAGAGAATAAGCAGTCTGTAATTAAAAGTATTGGAAACTGAGGTGATATGCGATTGCCATACGAGAGATGATTGGTCGAAGCTAATAACAATAGTTCATCAAAGAAACAATCTTCTTCGTCAAATTTTCTTGTAGTCATTAAAACTGTTTTAGCGCCTTTATCCGCAGCTTTTTGAAGACCTTCTAGTACAATATCAGTTTGACCTGAAACGGATGCTCCAATGACAAGGCAATTTTCATTAAGTAATAAGCTACTCCACAAAATCATATCCTCGTCTGATAATACTTCACCAATGACTCCGAGACGCATAAATCTCATCTTCATTTCTTCTAAAGCAAGAACAGAACTTCCTTTACCATAAAGATATACACGCTCAGCAGTTTCTATCATCTCAGCAATACGCTCAAGTTGAACTTCATCAAGAACCGTGTAAGTTTTTCTCAACATTTCTTCATAGTCGGATAAAACTTTTTCTGTAGCCTCTGTATACAATGCTAACTTTTCTTTCTCACGAATCATCTCTTGGTATTTGAAAATGAATTGTCTAAAACCTTTAAAACCACATTTTTTCGCAAATCGAGTCAATGTTGCTTTGGATACATTAAGGCATTCGCACAATGCCTCACATGAATAATTATCCAGAGATTGCTGTTTTAAGAAGAATTTAGCAACGTCTTTTTCAGCATATGCCATATTTGGTAAGTTAGCTTCTATCATTGGAATTAGTTCTTTTTGTAGTAACATATGAGCTCCTTTGTTAAAGTAAACGTTTACATTCTTTATTTTAACACTTATTTTTTTTTTTTTTCAATATTTTTCATGATTTAGAAACTAGTTTCCAATTTCTTTCATTTCATAACAGAACAACAAATATAGAAATATAACAATTTTTTATTCTTTTAATTTGTATTTTATGCTTTGCAAGAACATTTGTCGACGTCAATACGCTCATATATACCTGTTTTATTAATTTATATTTTTATTTTATTATTTCTTTCGGAATTTCTATACAACATTTTATTTCTAAAAAAATAGAAAAAATGTTCCTAGTTTCTTTATTTTATGCTGTTAATACATTTTTGTTTCCGAATTAAAAATAATCCTATAAAAACTACTGATTTATGAGATAAATCAGATCACCTATTTTAAAAAAACATCAAACTATAAACTAGTAGGTTCCACACTAAATGTAGCCCCATACTGCCCCATAAGTCAGATTTATAGCGCACCATACCTAAAAACATCCCAAGTGAAACATACAAACACCAAGCTAGAATGGTTCCTGGATGATGAGCTAAAGCAAATAAAACACTTGTCAAAGCAACTCGTATATCTAATTTTCTAACCAAGTTCCATAAAATTTCTCGATACAGAAATTCTTCAACCATACTCGCATTGGTTAAGAACAATAAAAATGAAAACCAAGGAACTTGATGTTGAAGGCCAATTAAGTTTGCTTGATTCGTGCTTTCTTGAGCATGAATCAGACTAAAACATAGACTTATAATCAGTAGACTAACGAATCCAATACCAATCCACTTTATCCTAATTTTCATATTGACCTTGGCCACTTGTTTTCGTTGGCCATACATCCATAAAAAAGAACTGAGTGACGCTCCATAGAGAATCTGTAGTATAGTTAACTCACCGATACAAAGAAATTTCAGTAAGTATAGAGATACCAATAGGACATTTACTTGTTGGAATATATAAACTGGAATTATTCTTTTCATAGTTACCTCCGAAATAAATCTTCATAATCTAAATCTAATACCTGCACAATCCTTTCTACCCATGGACTTTGAGGCATTCGTTGTTCCATCTTATAGTGACGAATCTTTTGATACAAACGATTCAATTCACTTGGATAGTGAAACTCTCCCGCAAACATTTTTCTGGTTAACTCAATCCAGCTGATATTTCTTTCAGCCAAAATAATGGACAAGTTCTCCCAAAATCGTTCTGCCATATTGATTCTCCTTTAACTTGATAAATAATGTGTTTGTGCCATGTAAATCAATTGTTTCGTATCTCTTGGCAATAAAGCTCTAGCCTCCTCCAGATTCAGATTTGGATAAACTCGCTTATTTGAAACCGCAAGAGGAAGTCTGATGGTTAGTTCAGGATTTTTTAATATCATTTCGATGAAATCTGTTAATTTTAGGTTATCTCGATTCTTAAAACGTAATAAATTTGGAGATAAAAACTCGAAACAATCTGAAGAATAGCTCATCATCTCAATTAATTTGTCCTTTGTCATTTCAGAAACTGAATGACAAGATACCTCGATGCCGTATTTTTGAAAGAAGTCTAAAAGAAGTTGATTTCTTTGGCTATTTTTACTTAGATAGAGATCAATCATGAGAAACCTCCCAAAGATTCGGTTCCATTTGATATTCTGAAACGATTAAGGAATCTAATAAATTTGCGAAGTTAATCGGTTTCTTGTCTTCATCAAAAGCTTTTACAGTTACTTGGGTTGTAAGTATTCCCTCTTTTCCCTCGGCTCGATAGCCTTGCCCATATAAAACAAAAACAAGATTATGATGATCATCTACAAAGGCATCAGCTCCGTTCTTTATATCCTGACTTTCCAGGAATTCCATAATGTTTTGAAGATAGGATTCATAAAATAGTGGGTAATTATGTTTTTTATGGTAATCATCTAAAAATTTTACTTCAAACTCACATGGATAATTGGGCATCAAAAATATTTGTTCATCCAATTGCATCATTTCTGCATCATGTAATTCTGTTTCTAATTCATCACAATATAGTATTGACTCTTTATTTAATGCTTTCATCTTTTTCCTCTATTTCTTTTAATTTCTTTGCGATTGCGGCAATCACAGGAACGGTTACACTATTACCAGCTTGTTTATAGAGCTGACTATTACTAGAGACTTTTCTAGCAGCTTCAAAAGCCCAATCAGGAAAACCCTGCAGGCGAAAACACTCTTTAGGAGTGATTCGTCGTATTCTCAAACGGTAAAATTGTCCATCTATTAAGACACCGGCTACATGATAAACTTGCTTATCTTCTCCTTCATAGCTAGCAACTACTACTCCCATTTGCCCACTAGTTGTTAACGTATTCGCTATACCTTTTCCAACTCTACCACGACGATACTGAGAACTTGGTCTTTCTAAATTGATTGAATCCCCAATCTCTGCTTGAGCATATCCTTTTTTCGTTGCTTCCCGGACTTTTAAAAATTGGATTGGTTCTGGAATCAGTATTTTGGGAATTTTATCTCCACCTTGCATCGTAGTCAGTGTTGGAGATAAGCCCTCACTTCCATAGACGCGACCAGTTTCCTTAAAGCTAGTTGGTAAATCTCCAACAACGACAATACCATGGCGATCCTGAGTATTTAAAGTAAACATTGGCTCTTGATTATCCTTGAAACGTCTACCATTTTGTCTCTTTTCTAATCTGTCTGGTGTCATACAAGGAATCGCAACTTTAAATCCTTCTCCTTTTCCACTAACTAAGGTTGGCGCAAGACCTTCTGAATAATAGACTTTACCACTCATTCCACTTCTTGATGGATTCAAATTCCCTAATATTTTTAAAGTCTCAGAGTTAGTTGCTTGACCTTCTCGTCTGAAAGGAAATAAGAGTCGGGTACCTCTCTTTCTAGAATGTCCGATAATAAACACCCTCTCTCTGTTTTGGGGAACGCCAAAATCCTTACTGTTAAGCACCTGCCACTCAACATCAAACCCCAATTCATCAAGCGTGGTAAGGATTGTGGTGAACGTCCGTCCCTTATCGTGATTGAGTAGGCCTTTAACATTTTCAAGAAAAAGAAAACGTGGTTGGATTTGTTTGGTCGCTCGAGCAATTTCAAAGAACAAAGTTCCTCTAGTATCTTCAAATCCCAATCGTCTTCCTGCGATTGAAAATGCTTGACAAGGGAATCCCCCACAGATGACATCGACTTTCCCTCTAAGTTTTTTAAATTCGTCATCTGAAACATCTCGTATGTCATGAAATTCTATTTCTCCTTCCGTTTGAAATATAGACTTATAAGATTTCCTAGCAAATTTATCAATCTCACAAAATCCAATACACTCGTGTCCAACACTTTCCATTCCTAGTCGAAAACCACCGATACCTGAAAATAAATCAATAAATCTCATTTCTTGATTACCCCTTTCTGATCGACTATCAATGTCCAAAGTATCACACCACTTGAAATGACAATGAGCATAACTAATATCCACTCGATTGGCGACATTTTAACCACCTCCTTTTCTAACACGGTTATTCCAAACGGAATATAGGCCATTAAACACAAATTCAGCAAGTACTTCCGCTCGTCTAACAAAGCGAACATTGTCAAGAGCATACTGATAGATTCTCTCAAAGTCAGTCATAGCAATTTCACTGGCTGTTTCAGAAAAACCCTCTCGTCTAAATTGATCTTGTACCAATCCCCAAATATAATCTCGATCATATTTTGTGACCTTTTCTACTTTTCTTCTCAAAATATGTTGAGAATTCCTTTCTTCCTCTTCCTCAATAAATAAAGAATCAGTCTCACTATATTTAGTCTCACTAACTTCAGTCTCACTAGGGGTTGAATAAGAGACGGGGGCCGTTTCATTTTCATCCTGCCCTAGTCTTTTTTTAACACTAGGCCTGTTCGAACTAGCTACTGGGGTAGAAGATAATTCCCCTAAATAAATCTTATTAGCTAGTCTTCCTTTCTCACTTGAAGACTGTTGGACTTCATCAATTAAGTCATATTCTTTAAGAATTTTTTTGATGGACAGTAATTTTGACTTCGAACAACCTAACAGTCTCATCAGTTTAGAATTAGAAAATACTAAATAGACTGCCCCTTCTTCATCTATCCAACCACGACTGAGAGATAATTCTAAACGATCTTTTAAAATAGAATAAGCCACCTTTACTTCTAGTTTCATATCCATATATTTCTCATCCTCAAAAAGAATTTTAGGTAATTTATAATACCGTTCTGAAGTTTGGTATTGATTTGCGGTAATTCGTTTCATAGCGCTCCTCCAAGTTCTTTGAGTGTTAAATCTCCACTTGATTCCAAGTGAACCAAGCCACTTTTTTCCAATTCAGCCATAATAGATATGGCCTCAACAATATCTATTCCCATTTCACGTACTAAAAATGAAATGACAATATAGCGTGATGATTGTAATTCTTTTGTCATTTTCCCTCCTGAAAATAAAAAAAGGAGAACAATATACAATTGTTCTCTCTTTAGATAAATATTTATTGTTGTATTCATTTTTCCGATGCGCAAACGACATCAACAAATACATATACATCTATGTGCCTTTTTAGGACTTTTTTGACGTCAAAATTGCCTTTATCTACAAAGACAAAATGCTTGTAAAATAGCTTAAAATCAAGGATTTTCACCCTTTTTTTCGTTGTAGCAACACTACACACTCCACGTGATGCGTTTGCGGAAAAAGATCCACCGGCTGTACTTTCTTTAGCTCATATCCCAATTCTTGGTAGAGTTTGATATCACGCGCCATAGTCGCGACGTTACAGGAGATATAGGCGATGAGGTTAGCTCCTGTTTGCGCGCTTGCTTTGATAAAACTTTCGGTCAAACCCTTGCGGGGTGGGTCAACCAGGATTGCGGTTGGTTGAATTCCATCTTTGAGCCAATTCTGCATAGCATTTTCAGCTGTATCACAGACATAGTGGGTGTTTGAAATATTGTTCAGTTGGGCATTCTTCTTGCTATTCTCAACCGCTTCTGGAATGACTTCAACACCATAGACTTCCTTGACATGTTTGGCAACAGAGAGGCCAATCGTCCCGATACCAGAATAGGCATCAATGACCACATCATCTTCTTTTAATTCAGCAAAGTCAATGGCTGTTTGATAGAGCTTCTCAGCCATTTGAGTATTGACTTGGTAAAAGGCTGGGCCAGCGATTTGGTAGTCATTGTCAAGCATTTTGTCAGTGATAAAGTCTTGTCCGTAAAGTGTATGCCACTCCTTACCAAAAATCGCATTGGTATTTTGGTCGTTGATATTTTGCATAACAGACACAATCTCTGGGAACTGCTTGATTAGTTGTTCAATCAATTGGTCCACTCGGAAAATCTTCGGACGAGTTGTCACAAAAATAACCATGATTTGTCCTGAATAGTGTCCGCGACGCACCACAAGGTTTCGAATCAAGCCAGCTTGTTCCTTTTCATCATAAGGTTTCAAATCATAACGACGGAGCAAGTCGCGTAGGGCCACTACTACCTCGTCAATCACAGAATCTTGGATAAAGAAATCTTCCAAAGGCATGAGGTCGTGGGAATTCTTACGGAAAAATCCAGTTTCTAAGACACCATTCACTCTACGAACAGGCACCTGCGCCTTATTTCGATACTTGACTGGATTTTCCATACCCAAAGTTTCAGCAACCTCTACATCAGCAATTCCTGCAATCTTGTATAGACTGTCCTTGACTTGCTTGGTTTTAAATTTGAGCTGTTCTGGATAGGAAAGGTGTCCTAAATCAGCAATTCCTGAACGTAGGTAAGCCAAATCTAGATCTTGATTACGGTGTAGTGACTGGACAAGGTATTCTTCAACCTTCCCAAAGCCAATCTTTTTATTGACCTTGAGGACACGCATGAGAATTTTTTCACTCGGTAGAGCATTCTCTACAAAAAATACCAAACCATCCACCTTGGCCACGCCTGAACCTTCGTGGGTCAAATCAACAATTTCAACTTCTACAATATCATTTTTCTTTAACATTCTTTTCTCTTTCTATTGGCCGACAAAAAAGACGGCAACGTTGCGGTTACCATCTATTATACCATGAAATTTCTTAAGAACCAAAACTCTTGAAGAAGTTGACAATGGCTTGCCAGAGGGAGCTTAAGAAGTTCCCACCGTCCTCTAGCGCCTTATCCGCATCAAAGTTAAGGTTGATATTTTTAAAACTGTCGCCAGCTTGTGAAACGATGCTTTGTTTAAGGTCATTTAGGGTTTTAGTGAAGTCTGCATTGCTGAGGATATCACTCTTTGAAAGATTCAAAGCAAAATTGATGATGATATTGATCTGGTTTCCTGTTATAACCTGATCAAGTTTGTAATTTTTCAAGGTATCTTCAACGATTTTACGAACATCTTCCTCTGTCAGATTTCCCTTGCTTTCTTTAGCTTTGGCGATTCCTGACTTGATATCAGCTAGGGCAACGTTTAATTTATTAGCATCAAAGCCTGACTTGTCCTTGTTTTCAGCATTGATATCTGACAAAGCCTTCAACTCTTCTTGAGCCAAATCTTTGTTGGCTTGCGGCACCTTGGCTCCATTAGCTTCTAGCGAATAATAAATCCCGGCTAAAGCACTCTCACCTGTAACTGGAATAGGCGCTGCTACAGTGATTTTAGCATGTTCCACACCCAAGGTTACTGCTGCGTTTCGGTACATATCCTGAGTCACCTTAGTGATGTTTTCTGGTGTTTCAATCTTAACCTCAAGTGGCGACTTGTCACCCAGTTTTTGAATCTTGGCTGATGAATACAACTGTAAGCTAGAGTCATTGGCTACATTCATGATTTTAGAATAGACATCCGGTGTCATGATCTTAAGTTCTTTGGTGTCTGATGAGGCATTGTAGCCCAATTTTTTAAGAGTTTGATTTTTTTGGTCTTCAGATAGGGATGAACCTAAAACATATTCAGGTTGAACATAGGTTTCGTCGATTACTTTTTGAACATCTGTTGCTGCATGGGCACTATTCATAGCTGTTACTGCCCACAAGACCGCAACACTGGTCAGAAAGAGTTTCTTTCTCATAGGGAATTTCCTCCTTTACCTTTCTAGAGTAATATATCTATCTTAAAGAAAACTTATAACAAAAACACCTGGACTAGCCAGATGTAGAAAAGAGAGTGAAACATTTGATGATGTAAAGGTTGAGTTGCACCTGTCTAGAATAATAATAGTTTCCTCCATTTACATAGAGTTCTGCACCGTGAAAAACGGAAATGGGGTGAATATAACTATAAGTCTTTCCAGTGGAATTACCAAGCAAGGGAGCAACAGTATCACGAGAGTACTGTTTAGCCAGAGCCAAGGTATTTTCCTTACCATTTTGGGCGATAAAATCGATATAGGCAGGTCCAAAATTATAGGCTTGAACAGCCGTCCAGACATCTACCCCCTTCTCCTGGGCCAGATAGAGATTGTCTGTCAGAGTTTGAACGCCTTGCCGAATGCTAGAGGCATTATCATTGATGGTGTCGGTGGAACCACTTACAGACTCACTAGACTGCATGACATCGCCTTCTTTTCCTTTGGTTTCAGTATAAATCATAGCGAGCACAAGCTCTTCGTTTGCTGGTGTATCTTTTTCACTCAAGATTTCGCGCACCATGGGTTGATAGGTCATGACTTGCTTGACATCTTGGTGAACGCGGTAAGCTTTATAGCCAGCAAAAAGGAAGACTGCTAGTACAAGCACTCTTCGAATTCGTTTAAACATTATTTACTTTGGATATCCTCGATATTTTTGATTAAGATAGAGTAGGTTCCATTGTCGTTTTGGATAAACTCAACAGACTCGGCGTCTTGATAGACGTTATTGGGAACGATGAGTTCAATTCCATTTGACAAGGAGAGTTTTTGGTTTTCAAATTTCTTTAATTGGCGACTGGCATCAATTTCATCAAATTGAACAGGTTCTGGTACAGCTTCTTTAACTTGGTCAATAAAGCTCAAACGAGCTGTTAGATTATTGCCAAAAAGGTCATTAGCCAGTTTCTCAGGTGACAATTCATTGCTTTCTTCTAGGTTATTGAAAATCGCTGATTTGACCTTGGATTGAAATTGAAAATCATCTGTATTAAAGGATTCAGCAATTCTCTGGGCTGTTTTTTCCAGTTCCTTGATAGATTTCTTAGGAGAAATCTTAGGAGCGACAGCAAGAAGATTATCTGAAAAATAGTTCAAAAAAGTCCCGTTGTACTTGATTCGTTTTTCAATCAGGTGATACTTACGACTTTGAAGATTGACCACCAAGGCCTCGTCAGCACCTGTCCCAAATCCAGGCAGGTTATTCTGAGTCAGCTTGATGGGATTATCAACTTCTCCACCTAAGTGGGTCAGGGTCTCCCGCAGGGCAATTCTCAAGAAAGCGAAATGTTCTATACCTTCTTTAGAAAATTGTACAAAAATCAAGTCATTGGTCTTGAGATTTTCTGAAATGCTAAACTCTTCTTTCCAGAGATTAGCCAGTGTTACTGATGTCTCCAACAAATCGTCTGTGATGTGATTGAAGAAGGGATTTTCTTCTTCGAAAATCCCAGTCTTGGCTTCATCTGAATACACACGTTCAATTTTTTTACGCAGGTATTCTTCGATTTTTGGAGTGATATTGAGAAACTTATCCGCTAGAAACAGCTCGGTATCATCCGGGCTAAACTGATGGATAATGGCTTTCTTAATATAAATGTCCATAAAAGTTTTAGTCCTCGTATAATGGGAAGGCATCTGTTAATTCTTTAACTGCACTTCTCACTTCTTCTAAGACAGCCTCATTTTCTGCATTCTTAAGGGTTTTAATGATCAGTTCAGCTACTTTACGGCTTTCTTCTTCACCAAATCCACGTGCAGTAATGGCTGCAGATCCGATACGAATCCCACTTGTCTTGAATGGTGACAAGGTTTCGTAAGGGATTGAGTTTTTATTTAGGGTAATATTGACTTCATCCAGCAAGTTTTGAGCAACTTTTCCGTTTTCTACAACCTTAGTCACATCCACTAGGAAGAGATGGTTTTCAGTCCCGCCAGAGATGATACGGAAATCAGGATCTTGCAAGAAGACATCTGCCATAGTCTTGCTGTTCTTGATAACATTTGCAGCATATTCCTTGAAGGCTGGATCTAAGACTTCTTTGAAGGAAACAGCTTTAGCCGCCACAACATGCTCCAAAGGACCGCCTTGAATACCAGGGAAAATAGCTGAATTGATTTTCTTAGCTAGGTTCTCATCATTGGTTAAAATCAAACCACCACGTGGTCCTCGAAGAGTTTTGTGGGTAGTTGTTGTAGTGATATGAGCGTATGGAACTGGACTTGGATGTAGTCCAGCTGCAACCAAACCAGCGATATGGGCCATATCTACCATGAGCTTAGCTCCAACAGCATCAGCGATTTCGCGGAATTTTGAAAAGTCGATAATTTGAGAATAGGCTGAAGCACCTGCTACGATTAGTTTAGGTTTTACTTCTTGAGCTTGTTTTAAAATAGCATCAAAGTCCAAGAGTTCGGTTTCAGGATTCACACTATAAGAAACAAAGTTGTAGGTTTGACCAGAGAAGCTGACAGGAGCTCCGTGGGTCAAGTGACCACCTGCTGCCAAATCCATTCCCATAACCGTATCACCTGGCTCAATCAAGGCCATGTAAGCCGCACAGTTAGCTTGGCTTCCTGAGTGTGGTTGGACATTGGCAAATTTGGCACCGAAAATTTCTTTTGCACGTTCAATGGCTAGAGTTTCTACTACGTCTACCACATCCGTTCCACCATAATAACGGCGTCCTGGGTAGCCTTCGGCATATTTATTCGTCAAGATAGACCCTTGAGCTGCCATAACAGCCTTGGAAACTACGTTTTCGGAAGCAATCAACTCGATATTGTTTTGTTGGCGTTCTTCTTCTTTGGCAATAGCATTCCAGAGATCAGCATCGTATGCTTTAAAATCATCTTGGTCAAAAATCATAGGTCTTCTCCTTTATAGTGTGACAGGTCATTTAGTTTAAGAAAATAAACTAAATGATGCGAATAAACCGTTTCTGCATTTTATCACAAGTATAACCAACTTTTTCATAAAATGCATGAGCACCCAGACGATGATCGGCAGAATTTAAGCGGATAAACTCATAACCACGTCTTTTTGCTTCTTGTTCCAACCCTTGCAGTAAACATTTACCGATACCTTGACCTTGCGCTTGAGGCGAAACTGCTAAGGCTAAGATATTAAATCCTGCTTTAGAATAGAGTGATTCGTAAACCTCAGCGTGCACATATCCAAGTAAGCCATGACTAGCTGCGTCCTCATAACCAAGAAGGAAATGATGGGAATCCTGAGACAGTCTAACTAGTTGACTAGCCGTTTCCTCTAGACTAAAAGAATAACCCAAAGCCTCTTGGTTGATATCACAAATAGCTTTCACATCTGTTTCTTGCAAATCTCTTAGCATCTCATTCCTCCTCAAAAGAAATCTCTGGCAACTGAGCAAGAATATCTTCTCGCTTAATCGCCCCTTGGCGTAAGATTCTCACCTTGTCTCCAGACAAGTCCAAGATAGTTGAATCCTGTCCGGTTAGAAAAGCATCGTCTTCCAGCCCCAGAACCTCTTGGTCAAAATCCTCTAGAATCTGATCAAAGGTCACGCCACTTGCCCGACCTGAGATATTGGCAGACGGCCCAATCAAGGGACCTGTCTCTCGAATCAAATCCAGCGTAATGGGGTGACTGGGCATCCGAAATCCAACAGTTGCAAGTTCAGAATTAACCCAATAAGGAACTCTGTTATTAGCTTCGAGAATAATGGTCAAAGGTCCTGGTAAAAAGGTCTCTACAAGTTTTTGTAGATAAGTTGGCTGGTTCTTAGAAAAGTGTAAGATGTCCTTGAGAGAGGCGATATTGAGATTGAGCGCCTTGTCTCTTGGACGACGTTTGAGTTGGTAAACATGGTCCACTGCTTGTTCGTCTAGAGCTTTTGCAAAGAGACCGTAAACGGTCTCTGTAGGCAGAACAACAGCTCCACCCTTTTCCAACTCTTGTCTAATCCTGTCCATCATCAACGACAACCATCCTATCTTGACCAAACTGGTCCTTGAGTGTTCGAACTCTTTTATCAGGAAGATGTTTCCTAAAAAGTTCAGGGACACTTTGACCTTGCTTGTATCCAATTTCAAGGTAAATCTTACCACCATCTTTGAGATAGTCTTTTGCATCTTCCGCAATTCTACGGTAAATTGCCAGACCATCCTCATCTGCAAAGAGAGCTAGATGAGGTTCTGAATGCAAAACATTCAAACCTACCTCTGACTCATCTTTACGAGAGATATAGGGTGGATTGGAAACAATTATATCATATTTTTCAGAAATTTCTGCAAAACAATCAGATTTTTTAAAAAATATATTAAGTTTTTGATTTTTGGCATTATCGGATGCAAGGTCAAGGGCCTCTTGAGAAATATCTGCCGCTGTCACCGACCAATCTGATCTAGCTTTTGCTAGTGCAAGGGCTATGGCTCCACTTCCAGTCCCGATATCTAGGACCTTTAGATTTTCCTCAGAATTTTCATCTAGGATAAGCCCAACCAACTCCTCTGTCTCTGGACGAGGAATCAAAACCCGCTCATCAACTTTTAACTGCATTCCGAAGAAATCTGCATGACCGATAATGTACTGGGCTGGTTTATGAGCTGCTAACTGCTGGTAAATATCCTCTACAAATAGTTCTTCCTCTGTTGTCACTTCCTGCTGAAGGGCAAAAACAAAGTCTGTAAAAGAGAGGTTTTTCAGGCTACGATAGACAAAAGAGAGGCTTTCAGCTTCCTCTCCTTGTCTTATCAATTCTTCTTCAAAATCTGAAAATAATTGAGCTAATTTCATTATTTGTTTAATTCTTCTAATTTTTGTGTTTGGTCATAAAGCACCAAGGCATCCACAACTTCATCCAATTTACCAGACAAAATCGTATCTAGTTTTTGGAGGGTTAAGCCAATACGGTGGTCTGTGACACGGTTTTGTGGGAAATTATAAGTACGGATACGTTCTGAACGATCCCCAGTACCGATTGTCGACTTACGCTCAGCGTCTTGTTCGTCTTGAGCAATCTGTGCAAAATGGTCCGCCACACGCGCACGGATGATCTTCATAGCCTTCTCACGGTTTTTCTGCTGGGTACGTTCTTCCTGCATCTCAACCTTAATATTGGTCGGCAAGTGAACGATACGAACGGCAGTCGCAACCTTATTGACGTTCTGTCCACCAGCACCAGAGGCGTGGTAGATATCGACACGAAGGTCTTTTGGATCAATATCGTATTCAACTTCTTCTACTTCAGGCATGACAAGAACCGTCGCAGTTGAAGTATGAACACGGCCTTGGCTTTCTGTCACAGGGACACGTTGTACACGATGGGCACCTGATTCGTACTTGAGTTTAGAGTATACAGATTGACCCGAAACCATAGCAACTACTTCCTTGAAACCGCCGACACCATTCATGGATGCTTCCATGACTTCAAAGCGCCAACCTTGAGCTTCAGCGTACTTTTGATACATAGTTAGGAGGTCGCCAGCGAAAAGTGCAGCCTCATCTCCACCTGCAGCTCCACGAATTTCAAGGATGATGTTCTTGTCATCGTTTGGATCCTTTGGAAGGAGCAAGATTTTCAGTTTTTCTTCGTATTCTTCTTTTTCAGCCTTGGCATCTTTGAGCTCTTGCTTGGCCATTTCTTCCAAGTCAGCATCTCCACCTGATTCCTTAATCATCTCTTCAGCATCAACGATGTTTTGAAGGACTTGTTTGTATTCTCGGTAAGCCGTAACCGTATCACGACTTGAAGCCTCTTCTTTTGAAAGCTCCATAAAACGTTTGGTATCAGAGACCACATCTGGGTCACTGAGCAATTCTCCCAACTCTTCGTAACGGTCTTCTACAGCCTGTAGTTGATCATAGATATTCATTCTTACTTATTCTCCTTATTGATTTCAGGGGCAAAATAATGTTTACGGCAAACTGAGATATAGGTTTCATTACCACCAATCTGGATCTGTTCTCCATCATAAACGGGCAGTCCATCCTGTGTTCGTAAAACCATTGTCGCCTTTTTCTTGCAATACTGACATATGGTTTTAATCTCATCAATCTTGTCTGCTAGTAGCAAAAGATGTTTAGATCCTTCGAATAGTTCATTGCGAAAGTCATTTTTCAAACCAAAAGCCATGACGGGTATATCTAGCTCATCAACGACACGAGCTAAATCATAAACATGATGACGCTTGAGAAACTGGGCTTCATCGACCAACACACAGTAAGGTCTTTCTGGTAAGTCTCGAATATAGCCAAAGATATCCGTCGTTTCCTCAATGGCAAGGGCAGGGCGTTTCATACCAATACGACTCGACACATAGCCAACACCGTCACGCGTATCTAGAGCCGAGGTCATAATCACAACACCTTTTCCTTGCTCCTCATAGTTATAGGCCACTTTGAGAATCTCAATCGTCTTACCAGAGTTCATGGTCCCATAACGATAATACAACTGTGCCATGTTTCTTGCTTCACGTCCATTTCTAAATTTTTGCTACATTCTAGTATATCATAATTTTCTTAAGCTTTAAACGGCAAAATGTGGTAAAATAGAAGAAATCAAAAACTAGTGGAGGAAGCTATTATGCCATTTGTACGCATCGATTTATTTGAAGGACGCACGCTCAAGCAAAAGAAGGCTCTTGCTAAGGAAGTAACGGAAGCTGTTGTTCGCAACACAGGAGCCCCTCAGTCTGCTGTCCATGTCATCATCAACGACATGCCAGAAGGAACTTACTTCCCACAAGGGGAAATGCGCACCAAATAAGCTAGCTTAAGCAGATTTGCTTAGGCTTTTTCAATCTCCAAGTAGCATTCATTGAAGAAATAGCCTAAATTTGTTACAATTTGAAAAGAGACTTGGAAAATTTTCCAAAAAAAGAGCTATTAATTAAAGGAAAAACTATGATTACACGTGAATTTGATACCATCGCTGCTATCTCTACTCCACTAGGTGAAGGGGCTATTGGTATTGTCCGCTTGAGCGGAACAGACAGTTTTGCTATTGCGCAAAAAATATTTAAAGGAAAAGACTTGAGCAAGGTTGCCAGCCACACTCTCAACTACGGTCACATTGTTGATCCTCTGACTGGAAAAGTCATGGACGAGGTCATGGTTGGAGCCATGAAGTCTCCAAAAACCTTCACTCGTGAGGATATTATCGAGATTAATACCCACGGTGGGATTGCCGTGACCAATGAGATTCTCCAACTAGCTATCCGTGAAGGAGCTCGATTGGCTGAACCTGGTGAATTTACCAAACGTGCCTTCCTAAATGGTCGTGTAGACTTGACACAGGCTGAGGCTGTGATGGATATCATCCGCGCCAAGACTGACAAAGCCATGAACATTGCAGTCAAACAACTAGATGGTTCCCTTTCTGATCTCATTAATAATACCCGTCAAGAAATCCTCAATACACTTGCCCAAGTTGAGGTCAATATCGACTATCCTGAGTATGACGATGTTGAGGAAGCCACTACTGCTGTTGTCCGTGAAAAGACTATGGAATTTGAGCAATTACTAACCAATCTCCTTAGAACAGCCCGTCGCGGTAAAATCCTTCGTGAAGGAATTTCAACGGCTATCATTGGTCGTCCAAACGTTGGAAAATCAAGCCTTCTCAACAATCTCTTGCGCGAGGACAAGGCTATCGTAACAGATATCGCTGGGACAACCCGAGATGTCATCGAAGAATACGTCAACATCAACGGTGTTCCCCTAAAATTGATTGATACAGCCGGTATTCGTGAAACAGATGATATAGTTGAACAAATCGGTGTTGAGCGTTCGAAAAAAGCCCTTAAGGAAGCTGACTTGGTTCTTCTAGTCCTAAATGCCAGTGAACAACTAACTGCCCAAGATCGTCAACTCCTAGAAATTAGTCAAGATAGCAACCGCATTATTCTACTTAATAAAACAGACCTGCCTGAAACGATTGAGACTTCGGAACTTCCAGAAGATGTCATCCGTATTTCAGTCCTTAAAAATCAAAACATCGATAAGATTGAAGAGAGAATCAACAACCTCTTCTTTGAAAATGCTGGTTTGGTTGAGCAAGATGCTACTTATCTATCTAACGCCCGTCACATTTCCTTGATTGAAAAAGCAGTCGAAAGCTTACAAGCTGTTAATGAAGGGCTGGAACTGGGGATGCCAGTTGACTTGCTTCAAGTTGATTTGACTCGTACTTGGGAAATCCTCGGTGAAATCACTGGGGATGCTGCTCCTGATGAACTCATCACCCAGCTCTTTAGCCAATTCTGTTTAGGAAAATAAAAAGAATCCATGATCATTCGATTATGGATTCTTTTTCTACTGATTAATAATCTGGTCTTAAGACACCTGTTACAGTTGCCTTGGTCGCTTCGTAGTCTCCATCTACAACAACCTTGATAATGCGTTTTGCATCTTCTTCTGGTGCTGGAACTAGAGGTAATCGTGTTGGTCCAGCTTCAAATCCCATGTAGTTCAAAACTGCCTTAACTGGGGCAGGACTTGGATAAGAGAAGAGGGCATTAACCTTAGGAATGAATTTACGCTGAATAGCTGCGGCTTTTTTCATATCGCTTTCTTCAATGGCAGTAAACATCTCGTGCATTTCATCCCCATTTGTATGAGAGGCAACAGAAATAACCCCGTCAGCACCAAGGTTCATGGCATGGAAAGCATCCCCATCCTCACCTGTATAAATCAAGAACTCGTCTGGCTTGTGTTCAATCAAATAAGCCATATTGGCCAAGCTCGTACATTCTTTGACACCGATAATATTAGGATGGTCTGCCAATCGAAGCATGGTTTCTGGAGTCAATTCAACAACGACACGGCCAGGAATGTTATAGATAATAATTGGTAGGTCAGAAGCATCTGCAATCGCCTTAAAGTGCTGGTACATTCCTTCTTGAGAAGGTTTGTTGTAGTAAGGCACAATAGCAAGCCCAGCTGCGAAACCACCAAATTCTGCGACTTCTTTGACAAATTCGATAGAATCACGCGTATCATTGGTACCTACACCTGCAATCAAAGGAACACGTCCATTGACAACTTTATGAACTGCCGCAAAGAGTTCCAACTCTTCATCGTGGGTCAAAGTTGGACTCTCAGCTGTCGTTCCCGCGAGAAGAATTCCATCCGTATGATGGGCCAACAAGTGCTCAATCAAGGCTGGAATAGCATCGAAGTTGATGGAACCATCCTCATGGAAAGGGGTAATAAAGGCCGTGATAATTTTACACTCTTTTAAATCTTGATAAGACATGAGAAACACCTTTCTATTTTAAAGAAGGAGTTCAACTGAACTCCTAAACGATATGACTATTTTAATTCAAATTTCAATTCGGCAGTTGGACGAACCAATCCACGTTCATGAAGAGTTTCAGCAATCTGAACTGAGTTCCAAGCAGCACCTTTGAGAAGGTTATCTGACACAACCCACATGTGAATTCCTTTTTCTGCATCCAAGTCTTTACGGATACGACCAACAAAGGTATCACGTGAACCCACTGCATTAATAGCTTGAGGATAGATTTGATGAGCCACATCATCTTCAAGAACAGCACCTGGGAAGGCTGAGATAGCCGCTTTTACTTCTTCGATTGGAGCCACTTCTTTTGTTTCTATATAAACTGACTCAGAATGGGCTGACAAGACTGGAATACGCACACATGTTGCAGATACTGCAATGCTATCATCTTCCATAATTTTCTTAGTTTCCTTAGTCATCTTCATCTCTTCGTAAGTGTAATCATTGTCAGTGAAGACATCAATTTGTGGAAGAGCATTGAAGGCGATAGGATAATGTTTCTTGTCACCACCTGAAGGTAAGATTTCGGCATGCAAATCACGTGGATTCACACCATCATTCAAAACTTCACGAAGTTCACGTTGTGTCTCAAGAATTGCCCCCATACCAGCACCTGAAACTGCTTGGTAAGTTGAGACAATGATACGGTCCAAGCCCCATTTTTGACGAACAGGCTCAAGAGCCACCATCATTTGAATTGTTGAACAGTTAGGGCAGGCGATGATTCCGTTGTGAGCATCAAGTGCATGAGCATTGACCTCTGGAACAACCAAAGGAACATCTGGATTTTGACGGAAGTAAGATGTATTATCTACTACTACCGCCCCAGCCTTCACTGCGTATGGTGCATACTTAGCTGATGTAGAACCACCTGCTGAAAAGAGAGCAATATCAACTCCTTCAAAAGCTGTTTCAGTCGTTTCCTCAATCGTAATATCTTGATCTTTAAATTTCAAAGTCTTACCTGCTGAACGTGCAGAAGCAAGTAAGCGAATTTTATCGATTGGAAGTGTTGATTCTTCCAACATTTTTATCATCTGAGCTCCGACAGCACCTGTCGCGCCGACTACAGCAACTGTATATCCCATAAGTAACCTCTTTCGGAATTTTCTAAAAATTTCTATAATAGATGTATTATACTACTTTTTCCATGATTTGCAAAGTTTTTTCATCGTTTTTTTAAAATAAAAATCCCCAGTCGTTAGACCAGGGACTAAGAGGCATCTTCATGTGATGAGCAGGTTCACACAACTCATCAAGGTCCGCTCCTGCGTTATGACCTCCTTATGCTCAATAGTAGTCCGAAGACTACCTATCGACTCATCGCATCTTCTATTCTACTAAAGAGAATCACTTTTGTCAACAGACGAAACTCTTTTGCTTCATTTATACAGTTCTACAAGAAAAACCTTGGCTTTCAAAGGTTATTTCTTCTCTTTCACGCTAAAAAATATTTTTGAAAAATTTGGGGCAGACATAACAAAAACCCTTATAAATCAAGAGTTTTTCTGTCTATTTTATGCTAATTGCCGGGATTGAACCGGCGACCTCATCCTTACCATGGATGCGCTCTGCCAACTGAGCTAAATCAGCTTACTTAAGAAGTATACTATAGTTAGAAAAACTTGTCAAGTTTCCTAAGAAATTTTCCATAAGAAAAAGCCAGGTAAGAGCTACCTAGCTTGTCTTCTTCTATTTGCTTAAATCAATTCGACGACCAATTTTACCAATGATAATCGCTCCAATAATCAATGAGGCAAATTCACCAATTCCTGTTGTGAACCAAGTAAGGAAAAATGGTAATTGCGCTACAATATGCAACTCAGCAGCAATGGTAAACATGGAAATTGAAAAGAGGATTGAAAAGAAGAAATGATCTTTTCGAATCAATCCGTTAAAGAGATAATCCTTGCTATATTTTGCAAAAAGCCAAACACCTAGACTGAGGAATACCAAGGTTGAGCCACCACCAACAAAGACATCTAGCAGTCCGAAGCTAAAGAAATTAGCAATCATACAACCAATGGTAACTCCGATGATGTACTTAGGATTGTAAAAAGCCATAAAGTTCATCATTTCTGAAATACGAAACTGATAAGCACCATAGCTGATGGCATTTAGGGGCGGTGTGACAGTCAAAACGACATAGATGGCAGCAACGATTGCAATATCAGCTACATCACGAACAGTTAATTTTTTCATCTTTTCTCCTTTGGCGGTTGCCCGCGTAAAATATGCTTGGTGAAAGAAGCTAAGCACCAAGGGTTGATTCAATCAACCTTACTAGTGTAGCATAATAGGCTGCTTTATGCTATACTAAAAGCATGAAAAAAATAATCACTTATATTTTTAATAACGAACTTTTAGCCTATCTCTTTTTTGGTATAGCAACTACTCTTGTCTCCATTCTATCCAGATTAGTCATTTATCAACTAACTCATCAGGAACTCCTGGCTACTGCCTTGGCAAATATAATTGCTATCCTATTTGCCTTTATCACAAATGATAGGCTTGTATTTAAGCAAGCTAGGCAGAATTGGACAAGACGTTTAGTGAAATTTTTTCTTGCTCGCCTTTCTACTTTTCTGTTAGATTTGCTCCTTACTTTTCTGTTTGTGACTCAATTCCCTCATATCATAGGGCAATTTGTAAATGAAAATCTTGATAAGATAAATACAATTGAAACGATAATTGCACAATTCTTAATAGTCATTCTTAATTACATTTTAAGCAAGGTCTATATTTTTAATAAATAGAATCTCTGAGCATATATCTTGCAAGTATTTCTTAATTAATATATAATAAAGAGTAAAAATTTTGGAAAGGAATTATGAAAATGTTAAAAGATCTTAAAGAATTTTTGCTCCGCGGTAATGTCGTAGACCTTGCTGTCGGTGTGATTATTGCCTCTGCTTTTGGTGCTATCGTAACTTCATTCGTTAATGATATCATCACTCCACTTCTATTAAACCCAGCCTTGAAAGCTGCGAAAGTACAAAACATCGCTGAGCTTGCATGGAATGGTGTTACATATGGTAAATTCTTGAGTGCTATTATCAACTTCCTTGTTGTAGGTACTGTTCTCTTCTTCGTTATTAAAGCTATGGAAAAAGCTCAAAGCCTTACTAAAAAAGAAGAAGCTGTTGAGGAAGCTCCTGCTGCTCCAACTGAGTTGGAAGTACTTCAAGAAATCAAAGCTCTTCTTGAAAAAAAATAATCGATTAAAAGGATCTAGCACAAAGCTAAATCCTTTTTTCTTTACTCTTTTGGTAACTTACCTGCTTTTTCAAGCATTCTCTTGATAAGATAAGGCATCTTAACATTTTCACGACCTTTTTTCTCAATCAATTTTTTCACAAATTCTGGCATTTGTAAATCTTGAGATTCGGCCAAAATGTTTTTAGTATCGTCTGAAGGGACTAACTCATCAAAGGTTTCTTCTTCTGGGAGAAATTCCTTAAATTCTTGATGTTCGTTAGCTCTGACTGTACTAATCAAAGCATCAATCAAACGAGAATCCGTATTTGGCATTGGTGGACGATGATAGTTCACACCCAATTCTTGACACAAGTCATAACATTCCACATCATTATCAAAAAGAACTTCGATATGTTCACTGATAAAGCTAATCGGGACAAAGATATAATGCTCTGGATGTTGCTTTTGTTCTCGTAAATATTCTAAGACATCTGGCTTGATCCATGGAATACCAATATCACTTTCACTTTGCCAAGTGTTGGTATATTGCTCGGAACTCAAACCTAGTTTTTCAGCGACTAGCTTGCTATTTTCAAAAATTTGGTCAATATAAGGGTCACCAAAATCCAAGGCAAAAATGGGTACACTATGGGCTGAAAAGATGACTCTAAAGCTATCTTGCTTCACTTCTTCTTTTAAAATCTTAGCAATTTCATCTGCCCAATAGTTTAAGAGCGCTTCTTCCTGATACCAATCCTTAATGACCAAAAACTGAATTTGCTTGCTTTCTAAAAATTTCTCATAGCCCATAACAGAGTAGAAAGAATAATGAGGCTCCAAAATCAAGCAAATACACTGCTCGATTCCGTCTGCTTCCATCTGACCAATCACATCAGGGATAAAGGGTCTAGAAAACTTATTAGCAAAATAAACACTGTATTCATTCCCCAGCCTAGCTTCTACCAAGCCAACTTCTTCACGGGTAATTTTTTGCAGAGGCGTGCCTCCAATTCGTACATAATTATCATAGAGAGTTTGAATTTCGTGGTCTTGAGGTCTCACTCCACGACGAATATTTGTGAAAAAATCAGCCACACCTTCAAAGGTAATCTCTTCTGGCGAACCGAAAGTCATCATTAAAATTGCTTTTTTCATAATCGCTTCCTTGTGATGTTTTTATCAAGTTTATTTTATCATTAATTCATTGATAAGTAAACGCTAACATCGTAAATTACCCTAACTTCTGTCTTTTGTTTTTCTCTTCTTTCTATGATACAATGGAAAAAATAAATTCAAAAGGAGTTTTTATGACTTATCCAAATCTCTTAGACCGCTTCTTAACCTACGTTAAGGTCAACACGCGCTCTGATGAACACTCTACTACTACTCCAAGTACGCAGAGTCAGATTGACTTCGCGACTAATGCCCTCATTCCAGAGATGAAACGTGTTGGACTGCAAAACGTCTATTATTTGCCAAATGGTTTTGCGATCGGAACTCTTCCAGCTAACGATCCTAGTTTGACTCGTAAAATTGGCTTTATCTCCCACATGGATACAGCTGATTTTAATGCTGAAGGTGTTAACCCGCAAGTTATTGAAAACTATGATGGCGGAGTTATCGAGCTTGGAGAATCTGGTTTCAAGCTTGATCCAGCAGATTTCAAGAGCTTAGAGAAATATCATGGACAAACATTAATTACTACAGATGGAACTACCCTTCTCGGTGCAGATGACAAATCAGGTATCGCAGAAATCATGACAGCTATCGAATACTTGAACGCTCATCCTGAGATTAAACATTGTGAAATTCGTGTCGGCTTTGGTCCTGATGAAGAAATCGGTGTCGGTGCCAACAAGTTTGATACAGATGATTTCGATGTAGATTTTGCTTACACTGTTGATGGCGGTCCGCTTGGTGAACTTCAGTATGAAACCTTCTCTGCTGCGGGTGCTGAGCTCCATTTCCAAGGTCGTAATGTTCACCCAGGAACAGCCAAAGGACAAATGGTCAATGCTCTTCAGCTAGCGATTGATTTCCACAACCAACTTCCAGCTGGTGACCGACCTGAATTGACTGAAGGTTACCAAGGTTTCTACCACCTCATGGATATATCTGGTAGTGTAGAGGAAGCGCGTGCTAACTATATCATTCGTGACTTTGAAAAGGATACCTTTGAAGCACGAAAAGCTGCTATGCAAGCAATTGCTGATAAGATGAACCAAGAACTTGGTAGCGATCGTGTTACTTTAACATTGACAGATCAGTACTACAATATGAAAGAAGTCATTGAAAAAGATATGACTCCAATTACCATTGCTAAAGCGGTTATGGAAGAACTTGGTATCACACCTATTATCGAACCAATCCGAGGTGGAACAGATGGTTCTAAGATTTCCTTTATGGGAATCCCAACTCCGAATATCTTTGCGGGTGGAGAAAATATGCACGGACGTTTTGAATACGTTAGCCTTCAGACCATGGAGCGCGCTGTTGACACCATCATTGGTATCGTAGCTTATAAAGACTAAAAAAGACGAGGTAGCTTAGCTACTTCGCCTTTCTGTTTATTCTGCTGGTTTTTCTTGATTTCCAGTACTTGTTGCAGATTCTGTTGTTTACTTTTCTGAAGTTGATTCAGCAGGTTTAGAATCTCTTGTGTTGCTTGGTTTGTTTTCATCGCTGGCAGTTTCACTGTTAGATTCAGATGCCACTGGTGCTTCGGCTGCTGTAGCTGCAATTGGTTGATTCTCTGCACTTGTGCTATCAGCATTCGATTCAGCTTTTGTTGTTGGAGTCGCTTCTTCACTTGCTCTTGATTTTGACTTGATTTCTTGAGTCAAGGCTACTATTGTTTTGGCTAATTCAAGTAAAGCTTCTTTATCATTATTTTTCACATCATCATCAAGCTGATCGAATAGTTTATCAACTTTGTCAAATTCTTCATTTGAACCATTGTTATCTTCTAAGTACTTATGTAGTGAGTTGATATATCCATAGAGTTGTTTATGTAGATTAATTATTTGTGGATCTTGTTGCGCAGTCTCTTTCTCTTTTTGCAGAGTAGCTACAATACGTTTCAAGAGATCGTTAACTTGGACATTGATTTCATCCAAGTCTGCATCAGCCTTGTTAGCTGCAACTTTTAGATTTTCTACTTCTTCTGCTAAGGATTGTCTGATTCCTACTTCTTTAACTTGAGCTAAGAATTGCTCTGCTTTAGTTAAGATAGTTTCGACTTGATCTTTACTAATATGATTGACATGTTCCTCCTTCTTAAGATCAGGATAGAGTTCTTTCAGAAATTCATAAATTGCTTGCTTAGCAGATTGACTATCAACTTTTTCTTTATCTAAAGCTGTTTCATTTACTTTTGCAGAAGTTGGCTGATTTTTCAAAGCCTCTTCTACTTCTTGTTTTGTTTGATAAATGCTTGGGAAAAGCTTATTCAAATCCACAGCCTTACGGAAAGATTGTGATTGATATAAAGTCAAAGTCAAATTAGCAACTTTATTACGAAGCTCATCACTCAAACGACTATCATTTACATGCTCATAGAAGTACTTGATATATTCCACTGTTGTATCACCAGTACGATCATTAAAGTCTTGAAGAGCTTGAAGTTGTGATTCAACCGCTGCTAAACCAGCCTCATCTTTAGCCAGCTTAGCTTCTTGGAGTCGAACTAGAAGGTCTTTCTTAGGAAGTCCATAAGAGTCTGTATCCAGTGTATTAATTTTATCAATCAAGGCCTGGTATTTCTTATCTAAAGCACTTGTTTCAACTGGTTTGACACTTTCATCAATATGGATATATTGCTTATCAAAGAGATCAAGTGTCGCAAGATAACCTGCTGTAGAGTTCGTTGCCAGTTTCTTCATATTTTCAGTAAACTGACCTAAAGCTAACTCAATCTGTCTTTGTTCGATAGGCTTATCTTTGTAGATACTTCTGCTATCAGCTAGAAGTTGATCTACTTTTGCCAAGACTGCCTTCTCATCAAAAGTTCCAGGTTGATAGTTGGATTGCAGGGCTGGAATCTTGTTTTTCAAAGCCACTTCATATCCCTTAGTTTGAACCTTGATGTAGTGATTATGGTCGCCATGAGGAATCACAAAACTACCATTTTCCACTTGCAAGCTATAAGGAGACACCCCATCTCGCAAAGCAGTGGTATAGAGTTCATTTAGGAAATCAAGTTCTGGATTGCCAGTTTGTAGTGGAAGTCGAACATGTTCTTTACGAACAGCATATGGATGAATATGAGTTGGATCGTAGGCTTGGTCTGGATTTCCAAAGACAAAGAATCCGTTTGAAATTCTAATAGCTTCAAGTGGAACTCCATAGGTCTTAGAAATGTAAGCAATCTTTTCTTCATCGCTAGCATCTCTTGAGAAAGACTCTACCGTTTTAGCAAGAGGTTTTACAGGCTCTGCATCATGATGTGTTTGCAAATGGTCTTGCGCTGCCTTAATTTGGTCTGCTGTCAAGTCCTTCTTGAAGAAGTAATGATTGTGGTCACCGTGACTCATGACAAAACCTTGCTCATCCTCACTAATGACACGATTGGCATCAAAACCATGATCATTGTCTTCATCATGTTTGTGGCCATGTGTTTCTTCATCGTGATTATCATGGGCTGGACTTGGTACTGATGGCGTTTTACCTTTCAGATGATTTTGTGCAGCCTTAATTTGCTCTGCTGTCAAATCTTTCTTGAAGAAGTAATGATTGTGGTCACCATGACTCATGATAAATCCTGATTCATCTTCAGCAATAATACGATCTGCATCAAAACCGTGACCATCTTCTTCATGTTCCACGTGTGAAGTTCCTGGATTGATTGGAAGTGATGGCGAAGGTGTCGCTAAACCATTATTTGGAAGGGTCGGTTGACCAATTTGATTCGACTTAGGAATGTAATGGAAATGATCACCATGTCTTACAATATAAGCTGTAGCCGTTTCTTCAACGATATCTTTTGGATTAAAGACATAGCCATCAGATGCTGAAGAGATTGCCTTATTTGTAGTCATTGTAGATGGATTACTTGGAAGACTGCCTAGACTAGGCCTTACTACATTAGATTTTTCAGTTGTAGATACCGTAGAACCAGTTCCACCGATAGGCACCATTCTGGCAATCTTTTCTTCTAAAGGAGAGAGCTTGCTGTAAGGAATAAAGTGATAATGGTCGCCATGTGGAATCGCAACACCATTTGGTGTACGACTGATAATCTTAGCAGGGTCAAAGACCAGACCATCTGATTCACTGTAACGTTGGTCACTAGGTGAATTATAGAGTTCTTTCAATAAACTTTGGAGATTTTCAGATTTACGTTCTGACTTGCTAGTTGATTCTTTCTCTGTAGCTTGATTAGTATTGTCACTAGCTGTTGAAGAATAGCTTAACTGGCTCGGTTGCGTATTTTTACCAGCCAGATGAGCTTTAGCTGCTGCTAATTCACTAGCAGATAAATCACTTTTTGGAATATAATGATAGTGTCCTCCGTGAGGAACGATATAAGCATCACCAGTATCTTCGATTATATCAGCTGGATTAAAGACATAACCATCATCTGTTGTATAGCGTCCCTGAGACCTTGCTACAGCAACATTAGAGTTGACCTTCTCATTATCTTTGACATGTTCTTGTTTTTGACGGTTGATTTCATCTTTGGTTCGAACATTATCAGCATGAGCTGCATCTTTCAGATAGACATAATATTTTCCATCTACCTTGATGATATAACCACCCTTGACTTCATTGACAATATCTCCATCCTTAAGTTGATAGTTTGGATCCTTCATCAGAAGTTCTTCACTAAAGAGGGCATCATAAGGAACTTTCCCATTATAGTAATGATAGTGATCACCGTGTGACGTCACATAGCCCTGATCTGTAATTTTGATTACAATTTGCTCAGCCTGAATTCCTTCTTTCTGGCTAACCTGATCTGGTGTCAGGTTTTCACTTTTCTGACTGGACTGGCTACCATCCACATAAGAGACTCGATTATTGTCCTTATTTTCCTGTGAGCGATGCTGATTTAGCGCATAGGCACAAAGACTCAAGGATACGATAACAGCTGATCCAGCTGCTATATATTTTTTACTGAATTTCATAATTTCCTCATTTCAATAAATGATGAAGTTTTTTCTTAACTTCTTTTTCTCGGTTAAACAGTTTTTCATAAACTGGTTATTTAACCAATTAATTAACCAGTAAATAGTTTACCTTTTTTGAGCTTACATGTCAAGATTTTTATGTAATTTTAAAAAATAAAAGCCAGTATTGCTACTGACTCTTACATCCTATTGATTCTATAGGATAAACTTATGCTTCTGATTTCGTCGTTACTGCCTCACTACCTTTTAACAAAGCAAGTAATTTTTCCGCTTCTGCCATGATACCATTATTATCCATGGTTTGGAGGTTCAAATTATTTCGTAAACCAGCTAGGCTCTCTGTCACATTGTCTTTCAAACTAGCATCCGTTACACTATTAAGTAAAGCTTCTACTTCTTTGAGCTTAGCTTCTACTTTTTCTTTCTCTACTTGAGGGACTTCTGGCTCAGCAGGTGTTTCCTCTACTGGCTCCTCTTCATCAGTGCTTGGTTTATAAAGATTATCTGCTGAAGGGTTTAAAGCTGCGTGATTTTCTTTTTCATTGGATTCAGGACGGGTTGACTCGTCTGCTTCATGATGATCGTCCTTATCTTCATCAGATTTACCGTCTTGGTCTGCCTTATTTTTACGAACATGGTCGCTGGCATTTCCCCAACCATTATCTGAGTGAGGACGTTCGTCAGGATGTTCAACATAGTATTTCACCGTCGCAAAGAGATCCTCTAAACTATAGCCTTTGGGTGCCTCATAAAGTCCTTCGTCAAACCACCCAAATTTAATGTTATGGTAATGGTCGTAATGAGGTATAATTAAGCTACCATTTTTAACTTCAACAGTATGTTGTAGATTGTAAGGAATATGATCAAGTGGAACCTTCTTAGCTGCTTTTACTTTATTATAGATTGCTTCTACTCCTTTAACCTCAGTATTTCCTGAACCCTGATTATCTGTTGAAGGAGGCGTCAAACCTTTCTCTTTAACATAAGCCTGAGCTGCCGCTCTTTCAGCTTCAGACAAGCTCTCTTTCTTAATCCAATGACTATGGGTCATATGTGGAGTTACATAGGCATCTCCCTCATCACTGGTAATATCATGAGTATCAAAAATATAACCATCTTCTGTTGTGTACTTGCCTGCTAATTTCGCTAATTTAATTTCATCGTCTGTATATGCAATTTGAGAATTTGGTTTGCCAAGTCGCTCTGGGTGGGTGATTGGTGCTAGGAATGCCAATAAATCATCTACCAATTTTCCTTTATTAGTTGATTCATCATTCAAGCGTTCTGCTAATTTATCCAAAACTTGGAAATCAGTAGAGCGACCCTTATTTTCAGACAAGGCTTTATGAGCCTCGGCCAACAGATTATATGCTTTATCATAAAATTCTTGGTCACGAGGAGCGACATTTTCTTTCTTCGCAACTAGATTGTGTGTTTCTTGAGTTTTCTTAGACAAAAGATTTTCAATAGTGTCAATCTTATCCTTGGCCAGGTCTTTAGCAAGAACATAACGACTCACGCCCTTATCCTCCATAATATATCCGTCGCCAACTTTTCTAACAACCTGGTTGACATCAAATTCAGTCGGTTTATTTTCCGCTGGCGCTTGAGGTTTGGTAGTAGGCGCTGGCTTCAGTGGAGTGACGCTTGGCAAAACACTGCCATTTTGTCCCTTGACAGCTATCATACGAGCCAATTTTTCTTCCAAAGGTGACATTTGTGAATAAGGAATAAAGTGATAATGGTCTCCGTGAGGCACTGCGACACCGTTAGCTGTACGTTTGATGATCTGTGCTGGATCAAAGACTAGACCATCCGATTCCACATGGCGTTCTGACAAAGGTTTGGCATACAATTCACGTAAAAGTGTTGGAATGTCTTCTCCTTGGTCTTGATGATAAGTTGGAGTGACAGTTAGATTTGGAGTTTCTGATAAACTTGGTTGGACTGGTTTAGTATTATCACTACTTGGTTTACTTGAGCTTGTAGCAGAATGAGAACCCTGTTTACCATTCCAATAAGCTTGAGCGGCGGCCAATTCTCCTGCAGACAAATCACTCTTAGGAATATAGTGGAAATGATTGCCGTGCGGTACAACAAAAGCGTCACCTGTATCTTCAATCACATCTGACGGACTAAAGACATACCCATCATCCGTTGTATAGGCGCCTCCAGTTGCTCTATTCGGTGCCGGCGTATTGAGATTAAAGTTTGGTTTAATGGTTGAACTTGGTGTTGAACTTGTTTTCTCAGGGTTGCTTGGTTTCGTATTGTCAGAATGACTTTGAACTGGCTGACCTCCAATTGGGAGATTTCGAGCCAATTTTTCTTCCAAAGCAGACATTTGTGAATAAGGAATGAAATGGAAATGATCTCCGTGAGGAACTGCCACACCATTGGCAGTACGTTTTGTAATCTGTGCTGGGTCAAATACTAATCCATCAGACTCCACATGACGTTGGCTAAGTGGCAAAGCGTACAATTCTTGAAGGAGACTAGCTAAATCCTCACTTTGACTTTCAGAATCTGTTGCAGGATTTTGAGGTGTCTCAGATTGACTCGTTCTCACACTAGATCTTGTTTCAGTTCTACTTGAACGATATTCAACCGTACTTAATTGGCCACCTTTTCCAGATAAGAAGGCTTGGGCAGCAGCTAATTCACTGGCAGACAAATCACTCTTAGGAATATAGTGGAAGTGATTGCCATGAGGAACGATATAGGCATCACCCGTGTCCTCAATGATATCAGATGCGTTGAAAATATACCCATCATCCGTTGTATAACGTCCTTGGGCTCTGGCAGCAACTACCGCCTGATCGTTAGAGCCACCCCCGTGATTACTGCTATGTTCCTGTTTCTGACGTTTAATCTCTTCTTTTGTCCGAATATTGTCCGCATGAGCTGCATCCTTAAGGTAAACATAGTATTTCCCGTCTACCTTAATCACATAGCCACCCTTGATTTCATTGACGATGTCTGAATCCTTCAACTGATAATTCGGATCTTTCATTAGCAGTTCTTCACTGATGATAGCATCATAAGGAACCTTGCCATTATAGTAATGATAATGGTCTCCATGAGAGGTCACATAACCCTGGTCAGTAATCTTGATAACAATTTGTTCGGCATTGATCCCCTCTCTCTTACTGACTTCATCTGGTGTCAAGTTCTCTGCCTTTTGACCAGTCTGATCACCGTCTATATAAGCAACTCGATTAGAATCTTTCTTAACTTGACCAGCTTGGTAACGACCAAGTTCATAGGAACAAACACTTAGGGCAAGAACTGCCACTGAACCCGCTACATATTTTTTATTGATTTTCATTCTTTCCTCATTTCAATTCTTCTGCTAAAACACTCATATTTTCTTCAAGATTTTCGAGATAAGTCTTGTCATTTTGTGGATCTGCCTCTAAAGGATTCAGAGTTTTAAGACCCACACCCGTTGATTTGACAAGAGTTTCAGCTACTTTTGAAGAAGCATTACTTTCTGTAAAAATCGTTTTAACCTTATAGGTCTTAACAAATTCCTGAATTTCTGTTAGTTGTCTTGGACTTGGTTCTTGTTCAGGAGAGATACCAGCGATTCCAAGTTGATTTAATCCAAATCTCTTAGCAAGATAAGAAAAGGCTGTATGTTGTGTTACAAATGTCTTCTGACTCGCTTTTTCAAATTTAGGCTGGAATTTCTTAGTCAATTCTTGAGCTTTTTTGATAAAGGTTTGCGCATTTTTCTGATAAGTTTCTTTGTGTTCACTATCAACCTCTGAAAGTTTATCAGCGATAATTTGGGCTTCTTCTCCAGCTTTTTCAGGATCTAGCCAAGTATGAGGATCGTAAAGCGTTTTTTCATCAACTCCATCACCTGCTTCCACATCTTCTAGCCCTGGGACGCGGTCTAAAGTCATTCCCTCTGAAGCCTCTAAAACCTTCACTTTAGATTTTTTTAGATTGGGATCCAGACTTCCTGCCCAAGATTCAAGCGTATGCGAATGGTAAACAAAGACATCTGCATCATAGATGGCCGCGATGTCATTTGCCGAAGGTTCAAAGGAGTGAATTCCACTACTTGACTGAATCATTCGAACATCATTCAAGTCACCAGATACTTCCTTGACCATAGCATAGATAGGATAAAAACTAGTTACAATTTTCATCCCTTTACCTGACTGGCTTTCCTTTTGACCACAAGCACCTAAACACAAAAGAAAGATACTTAACAATACTAAAAATAAACTTTTTTTCTTCATAGATAACCCCTTAACTATTTAATTAACTGGTAAACAGTTTACTCCTAAAAATTTAATCTGTCAAGCTATTTTTAGAAAAAATTTGAAATTTCTTTCACATATAAAAATCTGCTGAGTTTCAATAACTCAACAGATTCTCACTTTATATACTCAATGAAAATCAAAGAGCAAATTAGGAAGCTAGCCGCAGGCTGCTCAAAACACTGTTTTGAGGTTGTAGATGAAACTGACGAAGTCAGTAACCATACATACGGCAAGGCGAAGCTGACGTGGTTTGAAGAGATTTTCGAAGAGTATTATTCTTCTATGGTAGAATGCTTATAACCATAAGTAAAGTAAATAATACTTCCTACTAACAATGCAACTAGGAAAGCAATCCAGGTTTCCATATTATACTGCAACATAAATGATAAACAAATGATGATTGATAAAATCGGTAATAAGGGTACCAGTGGTGTTTTAAATTCTCCTGCTTTGGGCATTCCTTTTTCTTTCCGTAATCGAATCAGACCATAAGCCAGCATGATCAAGTAGGCCAAGGTACAAATATTTAAGAAGGCTGCGATACTAGCAAGAGGGAACATTCCTGCTGCTACTGCTGAAGCTAGACCTGTCAAGATAGTAGCATTTTTTGGTACCTTGCTTGTTTTGGTCAGTTCTTTAAAGGCAGCAGGCATCAATCCGTCACGCGCTAAACTGTAAATCATACGAGATAGGGCATAAGTCATTGAGATACAAACCGTAATCAAGGTTAAGATAGCCACTAATGACACATAATTAGCTGCCCAACTAATCCCAACGCTACGAAGGGCAAAGGCAACGGCATCGTCGACATTTAGATGACTATAGTGAACCACACCAGTCAAAACAAGCGTCACCAAGGCATAAAGAATGGTTACGATAGAAAGCGATAAGACAATCCCTCTAGGAATATTTTTTTGAGGAGTCTTGACCTCATCTACAGCCATAGAGATGGATTCAAAGCCCAAAAAACCAAAGAACATCAAGGACGCACCAGCCATAATACCAGTACTGGCACCATAGATTTGTCCAAAACCATAGGGAGCAAAATTGCTCCAATTATCAAGTTTAATATGCCAAATTCCTACTAAAACAAAGAGAGCTAAAGCGGAAAATTTCAAAATCACTAGAATAGAATTAAAGCGTAAGGCTGCCTTGGTATTTAGTAAAACAAGCGAAGTAACTAGAACCAAGACAAGAATAGGCAATAAATCAACAAATGTCCCTGCTTGAGGATTAAAGGTACCATTTAAAGCCTGAGGAAGGGCTATCCCGTATTGAGAGAGCAACCCTTTAAAATAAGCTGCCCACCCCGAAGCCACGCCTGATATGGCTGTCATGAACTCCATCATGGTTAACCAACCTGCCAACCAGGCTGGGAATTCTCCTAAAATAGCATAGAGATAACTGTAGGCACCACCTGTAGCAGGTACTCGTGAAGCAAATTCTGCAAAAAAGAGAGCTGATAATCCCACACATAAGGCAGAAATGACAATTGAAATCACTAGGGCTGGACCAGCAAGTGTTGCAGCTGCAGTACCAGTAATTGTAAAGACGCCTGTCCCTACCATGGCTCCGATACCCAGCAAAATCAAATCCCATAACTTCAAATGCCTGTGCATCTCTGTTTTATCCAAACTAACATTCTTTGTTCTAAATATATTCATCTTTGACTCCAAAATAAAATGATGATTCTATTTTACCATAAATATAGGATATTTGTGAATATTTATAAAATAATTTTCTAAAAAAATCTGACTACTCTCTTGTAATCAGATTTTTATCTATTCTAGTTCATTTCTTTAAAGGCTGCTTCTGCATCCGCGTTGCTAATAACACCAAATTGTATCTTTCCAATCTTTCCTTGACTGTCAATCAGGTATTCTGTAGGAATGCTTCGAATTTGATAAGCTTGGAATGTAGTTGCTTTTGTGTCATAAAGAACTGGGATATCCTTATAACCTTGATCTTGGAACCATTGTGGGAATTGCTCGACAGTTTTTTCACCTTGAATTCCTGGTGCAATGACACTAAGAATTTCAAAATCACGATCTGGTTTCGCCGCTAATTCCATCAACTCAGGCATACTTTTCTTACATGGACCACACCATGAAGCCCAAAACTTCAAGTAGACTTTTTTACCCTTATAATCAGATAACTTAACTTCTTTACCATCCATAGATTGCAAGGTGAAGTCTGGAGCCTCTTTCCCAACAGCAATTTGTTGTACAGGCGTTTGTTGCTGCTGTTTTGGGGCTTGTTGTGGAGCTTGAGTCTTTTTAGTCTCTTCCTCACCACAGGCTATCAATACGACTAATGACAAGAGGCTTAAGCCAGCAAACATTACTTTTTTCATCTTTTTCTCCTTTATTCAAAAATTCCAGCTAGAACATTTACTTGTCCTAATAGTAATAAAATTCCCATTAAAATAATGAGTAAACCACCAATTTTCTTCAGTAGCATCATATGACGTTTAATTTTACTAAAATAAGGCATTACTACACCTGAAGCTAGAGCCAAAAGCAAGAAAGGAATTGCCATCCCCAGAGTGTAAATCAAGGTATAGATTGCACCTTGCCAAGCGCCATTTCCTCCAGAAGCCGCAAGCGCTAAAACAGAACTCAAAACAGGACCAATACAAGGCGTCCAACCAAAGCTAAAAGTAATACCGAGTAAAAAGGCTGACCAATAACGATTAGCTTCTGATTTCTTAAAAGTAAAGCTTTTTTGAACCTCTAATTTCTTAAAATGAAAAATTTCCATCTGGTGAAGGCCTAAAATGATAATAATTGTTCCCATGGTATAGCGAAACCAATTGGCATAGAGAATATTACCAAAGTAACCAGCACCAAATCCTAGAATAAAGAAAATGAGTGAAATGCCTACGATAAAGCAAAGCGTTCGAATCAAGCCGGACCACGCAACTTTTCTCCCAAACAAAGAAAAACTTTTTGCACTTTCCTGATCATCCAGCAAAATTCCAGTATAAACAGGTAACAGAGGAAAAATGCAAGGGGAAAAGAAGGACAAGATCCCTGCTAAAAAAACGGAGATTGAAAATACTATCGTTTCCAATAAAAAACCAACTTTCTTAATAATTCTAATCCTATTTTACTATAATCAATTTCATTTGTATGATTTCTGCTACGTAATTTGAATTAGTCTGTACTTGAAAGATTTTCCGGTACTAGTTCATTCAGATTCTGGCCCTTTTTTGCCCCCTATACACAAAAAAAGCCTACTGCCCAAGCTAGAAAGCTTGATACAATAGGCTTTTGGAAGGTTGATTATTTAACAGCGTCTTTAAGAGCTTTACCAGCTTTGAATGCTGGAACTTTAGAAGCTGCAATTTTGATTTCTTTACCAGTTTGTGGGTTGCGACCTTTACGTGCAGCACGCTCACGAACTTCAAAGTTACCAAAACCAATCAATTGAACTTTTTCACCAGCTGCAAGGTACTCAGTTACTGCTGCGAATACAGCTTCAACTGCTGCTGCTGAGTCTTTCTTAGTCAATTCTGTAGCTTCTGCTACTTTAGCGATCAAATCTTGTTTGTTTGCCATGTTAATGATTCCTCCAATTTTATTTCTAATTAACAAATATAATCATATCCTAAAATCCCTTTTAGGTCAAGTTAAAAACGCTATTTCTTCCCATTTTCTTTATTTTTTTAGGAATGGTAACGTACTAAAATAGCCCAAGCATTCTCACCCGTGTGAGTTTGAATAATAGAGCCTGTTTCCAAAACTGAAATAGGCTTTTCAACATAAGCTTGTAATCTTTCTTTCATCTCTTTTGCCCAATCAGCACTACCAGAATATGAAATTCCAATCTCTGCTACAGAACGTTCAGAGAGTGATGTTATCAACTCATCTAACCATTTTTTAAAAGTTTTAGCTCCACGACCTTTAACGATTGGCTGCAATTCATGATCTTTCATCTGCATGACAACACGTATATTGAGAAGGGAGCTTAACAATCCAGTTACACGGCCGATACGGCCACCTTTTACTAAATTTTCCAAAGTTGAAACGCCAATATAGAGTTCTGTGTGGTTTTTAACCTCTTCTACATGAGATAAGATTTCCTCCAACTCTTTGCCTTCTTGCGCTAATTTTGCAGCCTCAACAACTTGGAATTTCAAGGCTTGGTCAGTGAAGGAACTATCAATAACTGTCACATCGGCAGTAGATAAGCTAGCACCTTGACGTGCCGCTTCTACAGTACCAGAAAGGGCATGAGACATATGAATAGCAAGAATCTGGCTACCATCTTTGCATAGGTCTTCAAAAACTTCAGCAAAGACACCTACAGGTGGCTGACTTGTTTTCGGAAGATTTTTACTTGCTTGCATCAACTGAAGAAATTTACCTTCTTCTTTCAAATCCGCATCAGAATAAACAACATTATCAATCATTACAGATAACGGAACAACAGTGATATCTAATTGCTTTACTAGTTCTGGTTCAATAGTAACAGATGAATCGGTTACAATCTTAATTTTAGTCATAGTATCAATCTTTCTATTTTAGGATTCAGATTGGTTTTCTTACTTTTAATTATATCAAAAAAAGATTAAAAATCCTAATGGAGTCATTCAAATTTTCCCTAAAAATTTGATATAATCTACTTATAAGAAAAGAGGTGTCCTATGATTAAAAAAATTTATCCCATTTTAACCATTTTACTAGGTGCTGCTATTTATGCTTTTGGTCTGACTTATTTTGTAGTTCCTCATCATCTCTTTGAAGGAGGTGCGACAGGTATTACCCTTATCACTTTTTATCTTTTTAAAATCCCTGTTTCTCTCATGAATCTGCTGATTAACATTCCCCTTTTCATTCTAGCTTGGAAAATCTTTGGAGCTAAATCCCTCTATTCTAGTTTACTAGGAACCTTAGCTTTGTCCGCTTGGTTGGCTGTTTTTGAGCGTATTCCCCTTCATATTGATCTTCAAGGTGATTTACTAATCACTGCCCTTATAGCTGGGATTCTATTGGGAATTGGTCTTGGAATTATCTTTAATGCTGGTGGTACAACTGGTGGAACTGATATTCTAGCTCGTATTCTCAACAAATATACACATATATCCATGGGAAAGTTGCTCTTTATCTTAGATTTTTGTATTCTCATGCTTATTCTCTTAATCTTCAAAGATTTGAGATTGGTTACCTACACGCTCTTGTTTGATTTTATCGTTTCTCGTGTTATTGATTTGATTGGCGAAGGTGGCTATGCAGGTAAAGGATTTATGATTATCACAAAGCGTCCTGATCAACTTGCTAAGGCGATTAATGATGACCTAGGAAGAGGTGTTACTTTTATATCAGGACAAGGCTACTATAGTCAAAAAGATTTGAAAATCATCTACTGCATTGTCGGACGAAATGAAATTGTGAAAATGAAGGAAATGATTCATCGAATCGATCCTCAAGCCTTTATAACTATTACAGAAGCCCATGAAATCCTTGGAGAAGGATTCACCTTTGAAAAAGAATAAAAGACCTCAAAAGTTAGGCTCAATAATATTGGTAGTGGGTAAATCCCCTATGGATATTATTGAGCCTATTTTGTTGTCTTCAAAAGTCTGAAAACATCAAAATAATGCATCTATTTAATATAAAAAGATCTACTGGATTTTTTATCAAAATAAACATCCAGTAGCCTTTTTACTTTTTATTAATAAGTCCCTTCTTCACCTTGACTAGTCAAGATAACAGGTCCATCTTTCGTAATGACAAATTGGTGCTCATACTGACATGACAATCCACCGTCAATGGTCTTATGCGCCCACCCTGTTTTCATATCTGTATCAATTTCCCAGTCACCTGTATTGATCATCGGTTCAATGGTCAAGACCATTCCTTCACGGAGACGAAGCCCACGACCAGCAATACCATAGTTAGGAACCATTGGTTCTTCGTGCATGGTTGGGCCAACACCATGACCAACCAAATCACGCACTACACCGTAACCACGACTTTCAGCGTATTCTTGAATCGCTGCTCCAATATCACCGATACGGTTTCCAACAACAGCTTGTTCAATCCCCTTGTACATAGCTTCTTTAGTTACATCCATCAAGTTTTTCACTTCTTCGGACGGTGTACCAACAGCATATGCCCAACATGAGTCTGCTAGGCCACCAGAGTAACTCTGAGTGTATTTTTTCATTTGCTCAACATTGTTGAAGTTTAATTTTGAGACATTCAGGTCAGATTTAGCAATTGGGCCTCCCAAAACCATATCTACTTTGAGCAAATCACCATCTTTCAAGATATAGTGACGAGGGAAAGCGTGAGCTACTTCATCGTTAAGAGAGCAACAGGTAGCATAAGGATAGTCCATCATGGCACCGTCAACCCCAATCTGAAGCGGAAGGAAGTTTTCTTCTTTACAACGACGGCGGACATACTCTTCAACTTCCCACATATCTACGCCAGGCTTAATCAAATCACGTAAGCCAATATGAATACTTGCTAGAAAATCACCAGCCTTATCCATAGCTTCGATTTCACGAGCTGATTTTAATGTTATCATTTTTTCTCCTAGTTTCTAATTAATTTTAACGGTTACATTTGCTTTTGAAACAATCTGGTGACCGTGATAAATATCGTAATCAATTATAGCCGACCGTCTCGTATGATGGATAATTCGTGCCTGAATACGCAATATATCATCTATCTGAACAGCCTGTAAGAAGTAGATTAGCATCTGCTCGATAATGAGATTTCGACCACTATTAACAACTAAATCTTGGGTCATATGGGTCAAAATTTCTGCCAATATACCATTAGCCAAAACTCCATTCTTCTCAAGCATAAAGGGTTCCACTGTAATGACTACTTCATCATGGTGATAAGAGAGTTTCTGACCAATCTGCTCAGAAAAAGTTGGGAGAGCAGAAACTTGAGAACGACTCATCTTCTCCATAACATCTCGTCTAGTTACAACGCCAAGCAAAGTTTGATTGCTTCGAACAACTGGTACCATTTCAAAGTCTTCAGCAATCATCCGTTGACTCACATTGGCAATATTTGTCGATAATCCAACTAAAAATAGACTACGAGACATGACTTTGTCAATTGTCGTACTTGGTGACTTATCACCAGCATCTCTCATGGTAACAACTCCAACAACAACCTGATGTTGATTGATAACAGGGAAACGACTGCTACGATTCTTACGTACCAAATCTAAATAATCTTTAACAGTGTCTGTCTCTCTCAAAAAACCATATTCATGACTCGGGCGATAAAGTTTCTCAACTGTCAGAATATCAGTCTTAATTTGGACATTTGACAAGGCTTTATTGATCATGGTCGCAACGGTAAAAGTGTCGTGCTTGCTTCTTAAAACTGGAATTCCTTTTTGATTGGCCAGTTTAAGCACATCATCATGGATCTGAAATCCACCTGTAACCAGAACTGCATTTTCATTTTCCAGCGCTAATAATTGGATACGGGTACGGTCTCCGACAATCAAGAGTCCCCCATCATGAAGGTAAGATAAAATATTTTGTTCAGTCATGGCACCAATAGAGAACTTACTAAATTCTCTATCTAAACCTTCTTGCCCAGCTAGAACCTCAGAAGAAGTCACTTCTGCAATTTCAGCAAAAGTTAATCTCTCTATAGCAACTTTCTGAGATTTAACACGGATAGTACCACTTCTAGGACGGGTCTCCACAATTCCACGGTTTTCCGCTTCTTTAATGGCCCGATAGGCAGTCCCATCACTGACTCCTAGATGATTCGAAATGCTACGAACACTGACCCTTTTACCAACAGGTAATTCTTCCAAATAGCTTAAAATTTCTTGATGTTTACTCATTAAATTCTCCCTTTACAAAGCGAAACTCAAGATAATCTCGCATTTTCCTTGTATAGCGATCACTTCCTTTAAACTGACGGAACAAACGGAATCCAGCCTTAAGTGCGACTTTTTGGCTAGCTTCGTTTTCGAGATGGGTTATGATGGATAATTGTTTTAAACCAAACTCCTCAAAAGAAAGCTGACAAATTTTTCTAACAACCTCTGTCATAAATCCTTGCGACCAAGCATCTTTTCTCAAAAAATAGCCAAGTTCTGCTTCTTTTTTAATTTCATCTAGCTTTTCAAACTTAATTGAACCAATCATTTTTTCAGTTTTCTTATCACAAATAGCCCATACTCCTAAAGGAGACTTCATAAAATAATTGGCCAGTGCATATTGACTCTCTTGCAAGCTAGCTTGACTTGGAAAAATGAACTGTAAATTTTCTGGATTTGAAGCTATCTCATGGAAGTCCTTACTATCACTAAAAAAGAAAGGACGCAAATACAAGCGATCCGTTTCAAAAAAAGAAAACATTGCTAATTTGGTCCAAATATTCATAAACACCTCTACGGTTTAATCCTCAACAAGTGTAATATCCGCTCCTAGATTACGTAATTTTTCAATAATATCTGAATAACCACGTAAGATAAACTCAATATTTGTAATTTCAGTTTTACCTTCAGCCATCAAACCAGCAATGACAAGTGCAGCCCCAGCTCTAAGGTCAGTAGCTTTTACATTTGCACCGTGTAAACTACGACCACCGGTATATAAAATATGGTCGTTTGTAGTCGTAATATCCGCGTCCATCTTTGCTAGTTCAAAAACATGGTTTACTCGTTTTTCATAAATGGTATCAATAATGGTACCACGTCCTTCTGCTGTTAACAAAAGAGGAGTAATTGGTTGTTGCAAGTCAGTAGCAAAACCAGGATAAGGAGCTGTCTTAATATTGATTGCTTTCAAATTAGACTGCTCCTCAACAAAAATGCTGTCTTCAGATACAGTCATTCTCACTCCCATTTCTTCCAACTTAGCAATGAATCCTTCTAAGTGTTCATAAAGAACATTATTAATACGAATTCCCTTACCAACTGCAGCAGCTAAGGAAATATATGTTCCTGCTTCAATACGATCTGGAATCACCTGATGACGAGTTCCATGTAATCTTTCAACACCATCAATAATGATAATATTGGTTCCAGCACCACGGATATGAGCACCCATATTATTCAAAAGAGTAGCAACATCAATAATCTCAGGTTCACGGGCTGCATTTTCAATAATAGTACGTCCCTTTGCTTTAACAGCAGCAATCATCGTATTAATCGTCGCACCAACACTAACCGTATCCATGTAAATACTTGCACCATGGAGTCCTGTATCTTTGGCAGATAACTTCATGTTATCTCCCTCGTAGCTAACAGTGGCACCCATAGCTTCAAAAGCCTTAAGATGTAGGTCAATCGGACGAGGACCAAGGTCACATCCTCCAGGCAAACCAACAGTTGCTTCACCAAACCGACCTAAAAGACTTCCATAAAAATAATAAGATGCACGAAGACTATTGATTTTCCCATAAGGCATTGGAATATTTTGAACACCTCTTGGATCAATCTCTAAAACATCGTCATAACGCTTAACGGTAGCACCCATTAACTCCATGATTTCGACAAGACTAGCAACATCAGAAATATCTGGTACACAATCCAAAGTTACAATATCGTCTGCTAAAATAATAGCCGGAATCAAAGCTACTACACTATTTTTTGCGCCACTAATGGTAATCTCACCTTGCAGGGGCAAGCCACCATTGATAATAATTTTTCTCATTTTAAATTTTTTATACTCTTTCAAAATTTCTAAAAAGGTCCTATACTAAAGTATATCATAAATTCACCTTTTTTTCCATCATTTTCAATTATATTAGCTGAATCGTATTTATTGCGTAACTGAGCTTTCTTAAAAAGTTATGCCCCTTTTTTGCCCCCTGAACAGAAAAAAGGCCCTCCGGATAAAATCCGAGGGGCTAGAAACGTTGTTAAATCAACGGCCGAACTTTTGAGTTTCAAGGTTCGGGATAAAATTGTTCACTGAACTATTTTATTTTTTAAGGTTATCTTCCTATTATTAGATATTAAAAAATAGGCCTAAGCCTACTCAATATCTAACTTGATTTTCTCAAAAACTATTAAATTCAAATAAGTTGAGAAAACATAAAGGGTAACAAAAAGGAACTTAAAATGATGAGTTCAGCAGGCAAGAAACTAGCACGGTCAAACGTGCTTTTTATTTTAATAATACTGCACTTCAATTCCATCCATAATATTTATTAAAGTGTTATCTCCAATTTTTAAAGAAACCAGATCATTGAATGACGATACCTGGTATTCCTTATCTCCAATTACTACCCTAATGTCATAAACAGAATTAGGAAAAATACCACATACTTGACTCTTATAATCAAAAGAAGCGTCCCATCCATTATCATATAACGCTTGTAAATCATCTAATATCGCCATAATATATCTTGATTCTCCTTTCTTTCATCGTCTGTTAATTCCCTAGTACTCCTACTAACGAACTTACCTTATTATATACCTCTTCTAACACTTTTCAACCACAAAAGCCCCTAGATTAGTTTCTAAGGGCTTCTAATTAGGTCTGAGATATGTCACCAAAACACCGTCTCGATAGTTTTTAGCAAAGTCTAGCAGTATCTCAGCCTTGAGGCGCTCATATTGAGCCTTATCGATGTCTAACGCCTCGTATAATTGCCATAGCTTTAATCTCTCTCCAGTTCGCCTTGTAAAGAGATTGGCAAATATCTCACGTCGTAAATCGTCCAGATTGTCCCTGTAAGCCTCAATCATGCTTAATTATCTCCACCGCTTTGGCTTCAAACGCTCCATCTTGACCGTCTAGGCTCAATTTAACCAGTGAGGGATAGCTTTTCAGAAATCTGTAGGCCTGCTTTGATGTCTCGTCTTTATCGATTGGCATTTTTCACCTTGGCCAAGTTCTCAATGGCTTTTTTCTTAATTCTGTAAATTTGTACTTTGCTAAAATTTAAATCATTGCAAACCTGAGCCATAGGTAGGTTGTTCACATATAACATTTCCAAAACCAAATTTTCAACTACATCATCTAACTGATTTATCATGTTCAAAACTTCAAATCGTTCATCCATAATAGCTTGCATTTGCTCCACTATCTCATCTTTAAGTTCCAAGGTTTTCAATATCTTATCCTCGGTAGTATTGGTTTTGCTAGTTTTTACCCTTGTAGTGAATTGATTGGATCCAGATAATAGTCCATTGTCTAAACTCTGGTACTTTAGTTGCAGTCTCTGGATAAGGTCGTTCCCTCTCTTTGCTTTTTTTAGTTGTTCCTCTATTTCTTTAATGGTCAAGTTGATACTCCTTCATGGTATAATTAGTTTAAAGAGTAGTGAGGTAGAGATGATAGTGTCGCTACGCAACTTCATAGTATGAGATGACGGGACAGGCACACCGTCCACTACTCCTGAGCGCTTAGATTGTTCTAGGTGCTTTTTTCATTGTATCTGCGTTCGCTCTTGATTCAAGTCCATTCTACGTACCATTTGATAAGCGATTAAGAGACGTTTTTATCTCACTTATTTCCTTGTTATTCTGCAAGCAATTAAGGCAAGTTATTTCTTTGCTTATCTGCTTATCATTTGGTAAGCAACAAAACCAAAATAACAGACTTTTAAACCGCTCTTATTTCCCTATCATTTTGTAAGGAGAAAATCCAAATTAAGGAAGCTAATAAGTCTCCTTATCTCCTTACAGTTTTTCAGGGAGCAAAATCAAAATAAGCGATGTTATTTCCTGTCTTATTTCCTTACCGTTTGACAAGGAGAAAAACGAAAATAAGGGGCTTTTAAATTCGGCTTAACTCCCTATTGTTTTGTAAGCAATTAAGAAGGTTTATTGTCATCCTTATCTGCTTGTCATTCTGCAAGGAGTAAATCCGAAATAAGAGGGCTAAAAACTTCGCTTATCTGCTTATCGTTTCTCAGGGAGTTAAGGAGGGTTATTATTGCTTGATAACTGATAAGCTCTAATCATCCTCCAATAAAGCAAAATCATCCCAGAATATCCGCAATCCTTTTGTATTTCTAATTTCTGAAATAGCTTTTTCTGCTTCTTCTTTCGTCTGATAGACTTGTATTATATCTTTGTTCTTTCTACCCTCACGGTATCTTACCTCAAAATGTCCAGTATCAATCTGCGTCAAAAACACGGTATCAACTCCATCAACCACCGCTAACTTATTCAACTTATTCAAACGGTTTTTAATCGCCTTCATCTAGTATCTTCGCCTCTAATACTTCTAATTGCTCTACTACTTCAACCATTTCTACTGCCTTATAAGCCATGTTTAGAATGCTCTGGGCGCTCTGTTGTCTCGCATACGGGCTTACTGTCTTATCGAGCATGATTTCCCTTAATACATTGACTGCCTCAACGCTTGCATTCTGTAACAGCGTAGTAGACTCCTTGAGTTGTTCGCTACGTCTTTCACGGTAAATTCTCTTAAAGGTTGCATCGTTCAAGTAATTGTATGCCGTCTTTCTGGTGATCTCACTTAATTCACTAGCTTTTTTTACATTCCCAGTCATGAGATAATTGGCCATAAATATTTCTTTTTTTCTGCTTAATTCTGTCAAATACTAGTCACCTCACTTTATTGGTCTAATTCTGGAAACTCACTTATCCCAGTCATTTCCCTAAGTTCATCCATACGTTTTTTTGATTTCTTATAGTCTGCTAGCTTAATATCTTTAAATGGTGTTTTAATAAAATCATCCATATCTATTTTTATTTCATCTTGCTGAAAAGCAAATCTTAAACAATCCACATATAAAGATATACATTCATCGGTTGTTGCATATTCCGTCTTTCCAGCATACTCTTCTAACTTTTCTAGTCTTGCTTTTAAACTTCTAACCATTCCCCTACCTCGTGTGTAATTCTGTCTGATTTATGTAAAAAAAGGGGATTGCTCCCCTCCACATCACAAACCTAACAAACCACGTTTTTCTTTGCCCAGTAGCTTATCATATAGGGCTTTATCTTTCTCAAATAGTTCATGTCTACGCTTGTAGCCCATAGCTTTAAACTCTTCAAGAGTTACAGCTTCCTCTTCGTAAGATTTTGAAATACTTTCTACGTTCTTGGCAAGCCCTTGCAGTAAGTCAGCTTGCTTCTTCTCTTCTTCGATTTCTTGAAATAGTTGTTTATGTTCGTCTTTCATTATTGTTCTCCTTCAAAATAATTAATACGATTCACAAAATACGCCAAATCATCACTCGGATCTAAATAGCGGTGCTGACTTCCCATGTAACCAGCTACACCGCTGTAAATGTAAGGCTTACTTACTCCACTATATTCTGGAGATGTATTCAGGCGGTCAAATAACTCTTCGATACCTGTTTCTCTTACCTCATCCGCCAATCTTTTAGCGGTATTTTTGTAGTTTTCGTTATAATTCGCAATCAATTCCAAAAGTTCAATAGATTTCTGTTTGATTTCTTGGCGATGATGTTTGACTGTTTCATTTTGCTCTAATGCTGTCTCTAAATAACCTAAAGCATTGATTTTTCTGGCGTCTGCTACGATTGAGTCAATCCGTTCTTTCTCAAGCTTTGTTCTTTGCTCTTTCATATCCACAATATACTTTTCTTTTGTGTTGATAGCTTGAAAATCTTCAAAAGTTTGCAAATCCGCTTTTTTAGCTTTAATAGCCTTAACTTCTTGCTCTGCTTTCTTGATTTCCTCATCAAAGCGATCAAAAATCTCTAATTGAGTCCGCACTTTGTCCATCTGGTTTTTGACTTCTTGCAATGTTGGCATTTCTTTTTCCTCCAATCTTTCCAAAAACAAAAGAGGCATAGCCAAAATAGATTACTCTACTTTATGCTATACCTCTGATTTTTTCAGTCAGTATTCTTTTTATATTGTGTTGTTTTAGATTCCACGCTGGAGACAATCTCGCCATCTTGTATTTTTAGCGTCACGCTCCCAAACCTTGGAACCTCTAACAGTTTTATTTTACCATAATTTTTGAAATAAATAAAGCCTTCTTGTATTTCCATGTTTAGCCTCTCATGCTATTTGTATAGCACCATTACACTGGTCAATGTCCCTATCCTCTCATAGTGACCCTCTGTTGCTTCTGAATGCCTCACATCTACTACTTCAACGGTTGCCATAAAATCATTGATCTCTTTTTCAAACTCTTCTTTGCTTTCCCAATAATGATGATAAAAAACTTAGTTTTCATGTTATTATCCTTTCCTCAAATCTACATATTCAACTCTAAACGTGACTTCTTTTGAAGTGCACTTTCCCAATCTTATATCTGTCAATCTTAAATCAGGATTTTCTCCCAGCCATTCATTTAAGCTATCTAATGCTATTGTCAACTCTTTTGCGGTTACGAAATTCATTTTTACTCCTTTATTTTTCTTACGGGTGCACCACTGGTGCACTACTGGTACACTAGGGGTTGTGACCCCCATAACCCTTACAGACACAAGCGATTTAGTCTAGTAGTACACAAGGTACACCACTTTTCTTATATACTATTTATTTTTTTGATTATTCTTTTATTATTTTTTTCTTTTAAACCCTTAGTAAAGTTGTGTACCTAGTGTACCTATAGTGCTAAACCATTGATATCACTGCTTCTAAGCGGTACGCTACTAGTTGTGTACCAGTTGTGTACCTAGTGTACCTTTTACTATTCAAAAATTGAAAAATCTACTCTTAACTCTCTTCTTTCTTCTTTTATAACAAAAGTATCAAAGCGTTTTTGATTGCCAATAATATATCCGCTGACAACTTCGCCGTCTATTTTTTTTCTTTTTCTTTCCACACCTATTGTCCTAAGTGCTTTACCAGCTTCATTGTTATTTTTGCCATACGTTTTATTATAAAGTTCATCAATCGCATAGTTATCTGTTTTAGGGACAAAATCAGTCTTTTGTAGTAGGTTTATCAAAGCTATCTGAAAATCATCAAGCTCTTCATCACCATTGTAAACCTCAACATTTTTCCAGATGAATTTCTGTTCTTGCTCATTGAAATAATCAAGACTGGATAGTAAGAAACCAATACACCCTTCAATCCTTGGAGATTTGTCTGGTAGTGTAAATGCCTGCCAATATTCGGCAAAGGCTTCTTCACGCTCCAAGTCAGTTTCTCCAGATGGTCTATCTTTATACTGGATCAATACCTTGCGCCCGTTCATTTCATCTGAAAGAGATACATTCCTATTGGTATCAATACACAAAACACTAGAAAGCATGACAAGTCCTTGGTTACCACCTACCATTCTTGCTACGTGTGTTTTCTCGGTTGCAATTACTTTTAAAACACGCTCAATCTTATCTCCAATAATATCTCCTTGTTCGGTGGCTAATGCCATTTCTCCACCCGAAAACATGGCCCATGCATTTAAAGCGTCAAATCCTCGTGAAACTAGGTTATCCAGTTCAACATCGATTTTATTAAACAGTCCAGATAAGGCGATATGTCTCAATCCTTTACCAGTTCTTATTCCAGACTTGGTTATAAAGAAATTGGTTTTGTTTTTCAATCCACTGGCAACTTGTGCTATGTAGTATGTCTGTAATTGTGCATTGTGGAAACTGTCAGGGTCTTCAATAACGTAGTGTAAAAATTTATTGGCAATCTCTTTACTACTCTTAGCAGTTTCAAAATCAACTGGATAATACTTAAAAAATGAAACCTCGTTATTCAAAATACATCTGGTCAGAGTGTGTTTCTCCAAATCAATAATAAAATCATCACCAGCAATCTGAAATGGTTTTAGAACTTTGATTGGCTCAATATGGAAATGCTTATCAATTCCCTTTAAAATATCCAATACAAACTCTGTATCATGCTTAAATCCATAAAGACTAACCAGTCTTATATCGTCAATCTTATTTGCTTGTCGATTATTTACATCATACAGTTGATCATTATAGAATACATAACGCCCTAAAAGGTAATCAATCACCATCTTGGCAAAAGGTTGGAAACTGGATTCAAACTCTACTTTAATGATATCTTTATTATTCTTTTGCTTTTGCTTTATCTTAGCAGATACAAACTTTTCCTCTTTTCCATTTACATCCGTAGTATACATAATTTCGCTAGCGGAAATTGTTATCTCTTCACCTTTATATTTTATTTTATTAAAACTGTCTAAGTGATAAATATGAGCCAACTGACGCTTGTAGTCTGCCTTTTTCTTAGAAAAACCAAAATCTGCTTCAGTCCAGTTTAATCTTATGATCTCATTTAATTTGTCTCTAATATTCAAATACTACCTCCTTATAAAATATTCTTGCTACTTCTAAAAAATAGCTTGCTAGGTCTTTCCGCTTGACGATTGCAGAAAACAAATCCACCAACTGACTAAAACTGTAGCCATTTACAAATAGCAGTCGGACAAAGAGTGAAGTCTCATATCTGGTATAAATGCCATTACAAATCAGGTCAAAAATCCAGCCTTTTAACTCCACTCCAAGTCCCTGCCGTTGTTCTGTCAATTTGTTTACCTCTAATTCTTTCAAGATTGTCAGCAAGTCAGGGCTGGCCAAAGCAATATTCAAATCTCTGACCAATTCCCAGCCCTCTACTGCTTCATTTTCGTCTTTAATAGACACATATAAGCCTTTATATTGAAAACTCGTCAAAGCCTCGTCTACAGGCTCATAATAGGTAAATTTGTAGTGTTCCCCATTCTTCCATACTTGAGTAGGATTTGACTTGAGAAAGCCAAATAGGGGCATTTTCTCAACTGATATAGTCAACTCAATTATTCTCATTGCACCTCCTAATCTACTGCAAGAAAATTGTAAATATCACTCTTACGGTAATAGATTTTCTTACTGTTTTCAAAAGGCGACTGGAACGATTTCAGACCATGCTCCTGCCAGTTATTTAACGTGGTTCCACTAATACCTAACTTCTCTAACACCTCAGGTCTAGAAATCAAGTCCCAATTATCATCACGTTGCTTTTCCAGTTCCATCCTTTTACGTAAATGATCATCAATCTTTCCCAGAAACTCAAGTTCTGTTTCTCTTGAAAATAGTTGCATATTACACCCCTTTCTAATTATGAATCTTACCTGCAAGCTGGATATAACGCCCGTAGCAAGGGTTTAAATCCTCGCTAGGTGTTTCTATCGTCTGTTGGTTTTCTCGCTCAAATTGGGCGCTTTTTTTGCGGTCTCGGCGGTTTAGATAAAGCAGTAGTCCAACCAGTACCACCATACAGATTACCGATTGTGTATTGGTTAAATCTAATTCATTCATATCATGCCCTCGCTTGGTAATTCTTGATGTATAACTGTTGCACTTCATGTTCCATCTTTTGGAAAGCTTCAACTTCTTGAACGGTTACTTTTTTATTGATAAAATCAACGATAAACTGGAAAAAATTCGGATCGTTTATCTTTAAATCAGCCATGAAATCATCAAATTCTGCTTGTGTCATGTTGTCTAGGTTTAGTGTCATTGCATTGCCTCCTCAAACTTCTCTATAAGACAACTTTTATTTACTCTCTGAGTTCCATTTTCAGAGTTAAAAAGAATATCTTTCAAGGTTACAGTAGCCCCTAAATACTCCTTTTCAGCATGCTCTATATACGCCTGTTGCTCTGCTTCGCTGTCAAAAAAGTGCTTAGCTTGGCGTTTAAAGAATGCTTGTCGCATAGCATCCATTTCAAAAATACCAGGGGCGAAAAAGATTCCCGTAATGCTTTTAGAAACTGCCTCGATTTTATGACTGTCATTCAATTCAGGAAGTTCAATCCAAAGTAAACGGGATAAATCTTCTTTGATAGTTTTTGTCTGATTTGCCAATAACGAAAGTCTACTAAGCCCATTTTTTTCGCCAATTTCTCGCATTTCTGCGCTAATTCTGTCTATACGTCTAGTTAAATTCTCGTATGTTGTTTCTGTCATGTTTTTTACCTCTGTTTATATGTTTGTGTAATTGCCTTGAAGGCCTTTTAATTGTCGTTTCCTATACAGTATTAGCACCACTCCAAACGCTGGGCAGTTGCCCCAAGTTGGCGAACGCATAGAGTGATGTTTCGTGGGTATTCCCCCACATTTTTGTAAAACAAATGCTTAGAGTCGCCGTGTCAGCACTCATTTTTCAAAATCTCTCCTAATTGCTTGCCTGCCATTAGTTGTTATTGATTGAATAGTTGATTTTTGTTATAATTGAGATATAGAAAAAATATCTATATTCTTGATTCAGTCGCTTGCTCTCCTCGACCAAAATTTGAGCAAGTGACTTTTTTGTTGTCAATCCCCAGTGGTAAAGCACCATATGAGAAATCTGTAAATGTAAAATAGTATCGCGATTGGTTCACTCCTTTCTAATAATCTTCTGCAAGCCACTGCATGGCTTTTTGATAAATGCTAGGCTTTACTTCGCCACCGTCTCGGATTTTTCGATAGGTAACTTGTGTAACTCCTATTTCTTCGCCTGCTTGCTTTGCAGTCAATTTCTTGTCTGCTTGCTTTCGGCGGATTGCTTTTGCTTGTGTTGAGGTAATAAGCAATGAAGTTCCTCCTTTCTTTTGCTAACTATTGTTAGCTTCAAGTGTATTATAGCGTACTGTAGTTAGCTTATCAAGAGAAAAATGACAATAAATGTGAATTTTAGTTAGCTTTTTGTTATTTTGTGATATAATTAGAATGAGGTATTATAAATGAATAGAATTAAAGAATTAAGAAAAAAGAAAAAAGTAACTCAACAAGAAGTTGCTGAAGCAATAGGTATAACTCGTAGAGGATTTCAAAAATGGGAAAACGGAGAAAGTCAAATTAAGTCTAACAATGCTCAGCAACTGGCTGACTACTTCGGAGTAAGCGTTGGATATCTATTGGGATATGATGAAGTTCCAAAAGAATTTATAGAAGAATTAGAATTACAGTTAGATCATGTTTTGACTCAAACTGAAAAAGAAGATTTAGAAAATAATCCAGAATTAAAAAATCACTATTTATCTATTGTTCGGAACAGGCTTCTACATAATCAAAGAAAAGAGGTTGAAAAAACTGCTCAAGAATTTGACGAAGATTTTATCCGTCTACTCAAAAAGTATTCTATCTATCTTTCAGATAATCAAATTGAGCAAATTAAAGAGCTTATGAAAACAATGTCAAATATTAATAATAGATATTTGATGGTTGCAATGGGAGCCGGCTATCAAAGTGAAATGGAAATTGCTAAGGATTATGACTTCAAACAATTATTTGAATATAGCTCAACATGGAAAGAAAATTATTCTACAATGGAAAAAGAATCAGATGACTAATATAATTTGAAAAACAAAAAGGAAAATATCTATGAAAAAACTACTAACAACATCAGCTATCTTGCTTAGTGCTACAGTTCTAGTAGCATGTTCTAACAACCAATCGGCTGCCAAAGATGGCTCGGAGAAACCAAAAACCGAGCAAACTAAAGCAAATGACAAACCTGCTTCTAAAAAGGCTACTAGCTTAGACGATTTTAAAAAAGCACTAGAAAGCAACGGCTTCACTATCAAAGAAGAAATCTCAAAAGAAGCTAGTCTTATTCAAGCCGAATCAGGGAAAGGGTTCATCTTAGAAGATGATACTGCTGTAGAGGTTTACGAATACTACGATAAAAACCCAATGTTTAAAGAAGCTAAGAAAGAAAAAGAGTTAATTGGACACCCTGCTTATATCTACGGGAATTATGTTGTTTTAGTGCTTAATGCTACAGACTCAAAAGATAAGATTTTAGATAGTTTCAAAGGATTTGAATAAACAAAAAAATCCCCACACTCACAAAGTTTGGCCAGTCTGAGCGTGTATAGAGGGAAATAAAAAAGAAAGTAGATAATTACAATGGAATTAAAAGAAATTATAGAAAATATAAAAAAGAAATCCCTGTTTTAGATTCTTCTAGTGATTATTGGCTAGTGCGTGCTAACTCTGGAGAATATTATACGGATTTTAATCTAAATGGCTATATAGGTATTGGATGGAATGAGATTACCCTTGAAGATATTAGACGAGCAGATAATAACTCCAATGTATTAAAAGAAATTTTAAAAGAAAAACTAACATTTCAAGATGACTTAGAACCATCTGAAAACAAATATGGTATCACTGCAGGTCAACTGCTTCGCTTTGTAAATAACATTAAGAAAAACGATATAGTTGTTGTCCCATCTGAAGGATCTGAACGATTTTTAGTCGGTAAAGTTATTGGACCACTTTACGAACTCGATCAATATGAGCTTGAACAATACAAAAGTGAAGAGTTGACGCATAGTCGATCTGACTTTGCAAAAAGGTGGAAAGTCCATTGGTTAGGATGGTTTAATCGTTCCGATGCAGACAGCGCATTGTATAAAATGATTTATTCTCATGCAACACTATCAAATATAAATGATTATAAACCATTCATTAACCGCGCACTTTTCCCTTGCTATATTGAAGACGAAAAACTATATATTAGCTACCATGTAACAGAAGAAAAAGATATTCAAGGGGTTTATTTGGGTCAATTTGTTTATCAATATTCTCTATTAACAAGGTTGCTTTTCCCTGAAACACGAGTAGATTCAAAAATAAATGTACAGTCCGAGGGTATTATAGAACTTATTACGCATACTGTAAACTATGGACTTATAATTTCAATGATACTTGGTGGAGCAATTGTTCTGACAAGTGGGGGGAAACTAAAGGTTATGGGATTAGAACTTGAAGTCCCAGGATTAATAAATACGTATCAAGACTATCAAAAAAACAAACTCGACCGGATTAAGCAAGCAAAAGAACTAGCTGATGAACTCGGTGTACCAATATCTGAATTAGGAATTCGTATTCCGAGAAAACTAACAGCTGCTATAGAAAACAAATCAGTTGTACAACAGGCTACTAGTAATCCACCAGGTAAGTTTGAGGAATAAAAAAGTCTAACATCAGTTAGACTCGAAAGAAATAAATTTTTTTAATAAAAATGTGACAAGTGTAGTTATCGCTATTGAAAGATAGCTATTTGTGATGTAAATCGTAGTTATTGAGAAAAAAATCTTGAAAATTAAGAGAAATATAAATGTCGATACAATAAAATTTTTTAACTCTTTTTTTAACATATTTTTTTCTCCTCTCTCTTTTTAAATAATTATAACATAAACAAGTAAAAACAACTGTTTCCAAAATGAAATAGTTGACAATAATAAAAATAAATTTAACAAAAAACTTGACAAAAAGTTAAAAAAGCAGTACACTGATAATGTCAAAAGCCTTGTTCGTCAAGGATACGATATTTACTTATAAAGCCTTGTTCGTCAAGGACAAAACGGTCTGGTGTACTTCTAAGAGGTACACCTTATTTTATTATCTGGAGCATTATATGAAATTTCAACAAGGCGAAGTTTATCTAATCAACTTCCCACAAAAAGGTGGGAATGAATTTTACGGAAAACACTACGCTATCATCTTAACAATTCCTGACAAAGCTGATGGAACACTCCTAGTAGCACCTTTAACTGGTAAAAAATCAGGAAAGAAATATCGTGGTGGTATCACGATTGAAAATAGTAAATATCAAAACACTCCTTCCAAGCCAAAAGCCTATGCTTATGTCCGAAAAATCCAAGAAATAGACAAACGGAAAATCGTCTATAAAACAAAGAAAAAGACTGATAGTGATGGACAAGTAATGCTAGATGCAGCGGGAAAAGAGTTATATGATAAAGTTTATAGACCAGCTTACAAGCTAGATACAAACGACCATAAAAAACTATTAGACAAGATAAAAGAAGTTCTTGGACTAGATTTATATTAAATAAAAAATTGACTTTTTTTAAAATTAGGGTTAGAATTAAATCATAAAGTCGCTTGATGACAAAATAGATGATACTGTCCCAAGAGGACATCTCTAGCCCTGCTCTTATGAGTTGGGCTTTTAGTTTATTAAAAATCCCTGGAACCTCATCCCTAATATTTTTCTTTTAGGGTAGCCGAAAAGTCCGATTATACCAACAAAGGCGCGTGGATTCTCGGGCTTCGCTCAAGCTTCAAGCCTATATAAGCCCCATATCCGCATTTTTTCATGCTCTGGCATTATTTATCGTCTGACTGCTTAAAATCGAAAATAAGGGGTTTCTCGTAGCCCCTCGCATGGTATAAACTCAAAATCTTTCCTAATTGCTTGCCTGCTGATGGAAAAGGAGTAAACCATGAATATTACAGAATACAAAAAGAAAAACGGAACTATCGTATATCGAGCAAGCGTGTATCTTGGAGTTGATAAACTTACAGGGAAAAAGGCTAGAACTACTGTTACGGCCAACACTAAAAAGGGAATTAAAGTCAAAGCAAGAGAGGCTGTCAATGCTTTTGCTTCAAACGGCTATACAGTTAAAGATAAACCAACAATCACAACATATGAAGAACTGGTAAAAGTTTGGTGGGATAGTTACAAGAATACAGTTAAACCCAATACTCGCCAGTCTATGGATGGATTGGTTAGAGTGCATTTATTGCCCGTATTTGGCGATTATAAGCTAGATAAGCTAACCACGCCTATTCTTCAACAGCAAGTAAATAAGTGGGCTGATAAGGCCAATAAGGGCGAAAAAGGGGCGTTTGCTAACTACTCCTTACTCCACAACATGAATAAGCGTATTTTGAAATATGGCGTAGCTATCCAGGTAATACAATACAACCCAGCTAACGATGTCATCGTTCCACGGAAACAGCAAAAAGAAAAGTCTACTGTAAAATACTTAGACAACAAAGAATTAAAACAGTTTCTGAATTATTTAGATACTCTGGATCAATCAAATTATGAAAACCTATTTGATGTTGTCCTGTATAAGACTTTATTGGCAACTGGTTGCCGTATCGGTGAAGCCTTAGCCCTTGAGTGGTCTGATATTGATCTAGAAAGCGGTGTTATCAGTATCACTAAAACACTAAACCGCTATCAAGAAATAAATTCGCCTAAATCAAGCGCTGGTTATCGTGATATACCAATAGACAAAGCCACCCTGCTTTTACTTAAACAGTACAAGAATCGTCAACAAATTCAGTCTTGGAAATTAGGCCGAACTGAAACAGTTGTATTCTCAGTTTTTACAGAAAAATATGCTTACGCTTGCAACTTACGCAAACGCCTAAATAAGCATTTTGAGAATGCTGGTGTAACGAATGTATCATTCCACGGTTTCCGCCATACACATACCACTATGATGTTATACGCTCAGACCAGCCCTAAAGATGTCCAATACAGATTGGGACACTCTAACTTATTAGTGACTGAAAATGTTTACTGGCATACAAACCAAGAAAACGCAAAAAAAGCTGTCTCAAATTATGAAACAGCCATCAATAATTTATAAAGGGTGTCACGATCAGTGACTACCCTCTTACTATACTTAAAATTACTATCGGGTAACTAAAAGGGGCTCTATAATATTTGTAGTGGGTAAATCCCCTATGGATATTATGGAGCCTATTTTGTTGTAGAAAAAAAGTCCCATATGATCTATAATGAAAAGCGACAAAACAACTCATTAGAAAGAATCATATGGAACAATTACATTTTATCACAAAATTACTAGACATTAAAGACCCTAATATCCAAATTATAGATATCATCAATAAGATACAAACAAAGAAATCATCGCTAAACTGGACTACGACGCCCCATCTTGTCCTGATTGTGGAAGCCAAATGAAGAAATATGAT
>NZ_JALDTZ010000019.1 GCF_023109105.1 Streptococcus mitis | reverse complement strand
ATGGGACTTTTTTTCTACACAAAAATAGGCTCCATAATATCTATAGGGGATTTACCCACTACAAATATTATAGAGCCAATTATGCTATACTATTTGAAAAGAATTCTGTTTAATGTTCAGGTTTCTTATTTTAAGAAGAATTGGAGTTTGCTTATGAAAGCGATTATAACTGTTGTTGGTAAAGATAAATCTGGAATTGTTGCAGGTGTTTCTGGTAAAATTGCAGAATTGGGTTTGAACATAGACGATATCTCTCAAACTGTCTTGGATGAATATTTTACGATGATGGCTGTTGTCTCTAGTGATGAAAAGCAAGATTTTACAACTCTTCGTAAGGAATTTGAAGCTTTTGGGGAAACTTTGAATGTAAAAATCAATATTCAGAGTGCAGCGATTTTCGAAGCTATGTATAATATCTAGGAGGTGCACATGGATATTAGACAAGTTACTGAAACCATTGCTATGATTGAGGAGCAGAACTTCGATATCAGAACTATTACAATGGGAATTTCCCTTTTGGACTGTATTGATCCAGATATCAATCGTGCTGCAGATAAAATATATGAGAAGATTACTAGAAAAGCAGCTAATTTAGTGGCTGTTGGTGACGAAATTGCAGCTGAGTTGGGAATTCCTATCGTTAATAAGCGTGTATCGGTGACTCCTATTTCGCTGATTGGGGCAGCGACAGATGCAACAGACTATGTGGTTCTGGCAAAAGTGCTTGATAAGGCTGCAAAAGAAATCGGTGTGGATTTTATTGGTGGTTTTTCTGCTTTGGTACAAAAAGGGTATCAAAAGGGAGATGAGATTCTCATCAAATCTATTCCGCGCGCTTTGGCTGAAACGGACAAGGTTTGCTCGTCAGTTAATATCGGTTCAACCAAGTCAGGTATTAATATGACGGCTGTGGCAGATATGGGACGAGTTATCAAGGAAACGGCAAATCTTTCTGATATGGGGGCAGCTAAGCTGGTTGTATTCGCTAATGCGGTTGAGGACAATCCATTTATGGCGGGTGCCTTCCATGGTGTTGGAGAAGCAGATGTTATCATCAATGTCGGCGTGTCTGGTCCTGGTGTGGTGAAACGTGCCTTGGAAAAAGTTCGTGGAAAGAGCTTTGACGTAGTAGCAGAAACGGTCAAGAAGACTGCTTTTAAGATTACTCGTATTGGTCAATTGGTTGGTCAGATGGCTAGTGAGAGACTGGGTGTAGAGTTTGGTATTGTAGACTTGAGCTTGGCGCCAACTCCTGCGGTTGGAGACTCTGTGGCACGTGTTCTTGAGGAAATGGGGCTTGAGACAGTTGGAACACACGGAACGACGGCTGCCTTGGCTCTCTTGAACGACCAAGTTAAGAAGGGCGGAGTTATGGCCTGCAACCAAGTCGGTGGTTTGTCTGGTGCCTTTATCCCTGTTTCTGAGGATGAGGGAATGATTGCAGCAGTGCAAAATGGCTCTCTTAATTTGGAAAAGCTAGAAGCTATGACGGCTATCTGTTCTGTTGGTTTGGATATGATTGCCATCCCAGAAGATACGCCTGCTGAAACTATTGCGGCCATGATTGCAGATGAAGCTGCAATTGGTGTTATTAACATGAAAACAACGGCTGTTCGTATCATTCCAAAAGGAAAAGAAGGCGATATGATTGAGTTTGGAGGCTTGCTAGGAACTGCGCCTGTTATGAAGATCAATGGGGCTTCGTCTGTTGATTTCATTTCTCGTGGAGGACAAATTCCAGCACCAATTCATAGTTTTAAAAATTAAGAAAATAGGAGAAATTTTAAGTTCTATTTAAGGTTGGGTGTGTATACTATAATCATTAAATAAAGACCTCCTAATATTATTTGAAACAGATAACTCTGATTTAGTTTGAATTTGATTTTCATCTAATATCTTTATTTAATGAACTCCTAAACTTTTTCATAATAATCTCCTGTAAAAGTCGCCTGTACGGGTGGCTTTTGTTTTATCATCCATGATATAATAGAAGCAAACGGAGGACGGAAAATGGTAAAAGTACGATTGTATTTGGTACGTCATGGAAAGACTATGTTTAACACGATTGGTCGCGCGCAAGGTTGGAGCGATACTCCCTTAACAGCTGAAGGTGAGCGAGGGATTCAAGAATTAGGGATCGGTTTGCGAGAATCTGGTCTGCAGTTTGCTCGCGCTTATTCGAGTGATTCTGGGCGCACCATTCAGACCATGGGAATCATTCTTGATGAACTTGGCTTGCAGGGGAAAATCCCTTATCGCATGGACAAGCGTATCAGAGAGTGGTGTTTTGGTAGCTTTGATGGAGCCTACGATGGCGATCTTTTCATGGGCATTATTCCTCGTATCTTTAATGTGGACCATGTTCACCAATTGTCTTATGCTGAATTGGCTGAGGGCTTGGTAGAGGTCGATACAGCTGGTTGGGCTGAAGGCTGGGAAAAACTCAGTGGCCGCATCAAAGAAGGTTTTGAAACGATTGCCAAAGAAATGGAAGAACAAGGTGGCGGAAATGCCCTTGTCGTCAGCCACGGAATGACCATTGGAACTATTGTGTATCTGATTAATGGCATGCATCCTCATGGTCTCGATAATGGTAGCGTGACGATCCTTGAATATGAGGACGGCCAGTTTAACGTTGAAGTTGTCGGCGACCGTAGTTATCGAGAACTAGGACGTGAGAAGATGGAAGCAGCCTCTATTTAATCAGTCCAGACTTATACTCTTCGAAAATCTCTTCAAACCACGTCAGCTTCGCCTTGCCGTAGATATATGTAACTGACTTCGTCAGTCTTATCTACAACCTCAAAGCAGTGCTTTGAGCAACCTGCGGCTAGTTTCCTAGTTTGCTTTTTGATTTTCATTGAGTATTACTTTCTATGAACTAGGGATTTGATAAGAATATCAAGATAAGAAAAAACAGCCGAGGGTAATCCTTTTGGCTGTTTTTGATGGGGGAAACTAAAGTGTAATGCTATTGCTCTTAGAAATCTTCATGAATAAGAGTAATGAACTCACTGTTAGAATAGTCAAAATAGTTGACAAGGCTGCGGCTACACCGTAATTCCCTCTGAGAACTTCTGTATAAATAGCTACAGTCATTGTTCTTGTTTTGACATTGTAGAGGAGGATAGAAGTAGAGAGTTCTGAAATCATTGTGACCCAAGATAGGATAGCTCCAGAAATAATACCAGATAGCATCATTGGAGTTGTAATCTTAGCAAAGGTATTGAGACGACTACTTCCTAAGCTCTCAGCGGCTTCTTCAATACTTGGTGCTATTTGTTGCAAGCTAGCAACAGATGAGCGAATAGTATAAGGTAATCTTCTGACAGATAGGGACATAATTAAGATGAAAGCAGTCCCTGTAATCATAAGAAATCCACTTCCAAATAGACCAGTATTGAAGGAAGAAATGAAGGCAATCCCTAGAACGGTTCCTGGTACAATATAAGGAACCATACTGAGGCTGTCAATTAAGTTTGTAAACAAATTCCGTTTTCTAACGGCTAGGTAGGAGATAAATGTTGCGAATAGGACAACTAGAACTAAGGCAATCAAAGGGATACGAATGGTATTGAAAATAGCAGATCCCATACGATTGAAAGCTACCTTGTAACTGTTTAGAGAATAGCCTTTGACAAATACCATACCTGATGTTTTTAGGAAAGAAGTATAAATCAAGTAGACTTGAGGTAGAACAGAGAACAAGATAATTCCGTAGACTATTGCATAAATAGCAGCCATTTTTCCTTTTGTAGTTTTTTTAGGTTCAATTGGATGGAGCGAATTCATGCTGAAACTGTAGCGATTTGAAATGTATTTTTGTATAAGGAAAATTGCCAAGGCAATGATAATCGCCATAATTGCTAAGGCAGATGCAAAAGCAGAATTTCCCCCAACCTCGCTAATAAATTGGGTATAAATCAGGACAGGGAAAGTCCGATATCCTTCACCAATCAACATAGGCGTTCCAAAATCTGAGAATGCTCTCATAAATACAAGCAAGGCAGCAGCTAGTAAGGTTGGAACTAGGAGAGGTAAAACAACAGTTACGATACGCTTAAATCCGAAGGACCCCATGCTTTCAGCAGCTTCAAGTAGAGAATTGTCAATACTTTTCATTGTCCCAGCAACGTATAGAAATACCAGTGGGAATAGTTGCAGTGTAAAGACAAGTACAATTCCTTTGAATCCATAAATATCGATAGCTGGAAGATGAAGGGCATTTGTCAGAAATTTAGTGATGACCCCATTTCGTCCCAGCAATAGAATCCAGGAGTAGGCTCCCACGAACGGAGCTGACATGGAAGCAATGATAATCAATATTTGTAGAAATTTCTTTCCCTTGAAGTCATACATAGAGAAGAGATAAGCTAATAAGGTTCCTACGACTAAGGAAGTGACAGTAGCGGTAATGGAAACCTTGAAACTGTTGACAAGTGTTTCAGAGTAGTAGGCTTTACTAAAGAAAGTGACAAAATTAGCTAGTGAGAATTGTCCTTCATGTATGAGTGCTTGCTTGAGCACGGTAACGATAGGATAAACGAGAAAGACAAGATAGGTAAGAAAGATGAAGAAAGAGGAGGCTGTCCAAATATTTAGTTTTTTACGTTCCATGGTTGACTCCTTTTATCAGGTTTTGTGAACCATCTGCAGAAAAGACATTTAATTTTTGAGTATTGATTCGTAGACGAATACGATCGCCTTTTTGTAGATCTTCTTCAAAAGTTGATTCTTCGCTAACTTGAATTTTTGAGGCAAAACCTGTCTCAATGAAATACTCCGTATTTAGTCCAAGATAGACGCTATCGCTAATCGTTCCTTCAATATCTCCAGATTCATCTTTGATAAACTCTTCAGGACGAATGCTTACATGAATAGCTTGTTCTTCAGCCTGATCAAGAGCTGGCATTCGAAGGGCATAGCCATCTGAAAAGACGATGTAAGCGCCGTCACTCCGTTTTTCAAGATTGGCAGGGATAATATTTGTGCGTCCGATAAAGGTTGCTACAAATTCATTAGCTGGTTTATGATAGAGTTCTTTTGGTCGACCAATTTGTTGGATAACCCCATCTTTCATAACAGCAATTTGGTCTGAAATAGCCATAGCTTCTTCTTGGTCGTGGGTTACATAAACAGTTGTAATTCCCACTTCGTGTTGGATTTCTCGAATGGCTTGACGCATATCCAAGCGCAGTTTGGCATCCAGATTACTAAGGGGCTCGTCCATGAGGAGAACACTTGGATTAACTGCTAAGGCACGTGCCAAGGCGACACGTTGTTGTTGTCCACCACTGAGTTTATCGGGCTTTCGATCCGCATATTGAGCAATTTGCATGAGTTCAAGATACTTGTTGGTCTGTTGAATCAATTCTTCTTTTGGAACCTTCTTTTGCTTAAGACCGAAAGCAACATTGTCTCGGACAGTCAAATGTGGGAAAATAGCGTAGTTTTGGAAAACCATCCCAATATTGCGTTTGCTGGGTTCCATATTATTGATTTTTGTATCATCGAAGTAAAATTCTCCGCCCTCGATACTGTTGAATCCTGCAATCATACGAAGAAGAGTCGTTTTTCCACATCCTGAAGGTCCAAGAAGGGTAAAGAGACTTCCTTTTGGAATCGTAATGTTCAAATTCTCAATAACAGGGACATCGTGGTAGATTTTTTTGGCGTTAATAATTTTGATCTCACTCATAGTGAACCTCTTTTACTGTTTGGATTGGATATCTGTAAAGACTTCGTTGTATTTCTTAACGATATCTGATTTATTCTTGATGACATAATCATAATCTTCAGTGAGTGTTTTGATTTTGTCAATTGGTTTCATATTTTCGCTTGTTTTAGCATTTTTACGAACAGGACGGTTAGTAGTGGTTGTACCAAGTGTATCTTGTACTTCTTGAGAGATGATAAAATCGATAAATTTCTTGGCATTTTCCATGTTTTTCGCTTTTTTAACGATAGCGGCACTAGCAGGTAGGAAGACTGTTCCTTCTTTTGGATATACTACCTTGATGTTAGCTCCGTCATTTAAGAGTTTAACTGCTGGATCTTCGTAAGAGAGACCAACAGCCATTTCTCCGTCAGCGACTGCTTTATAGACACCAGATGAACTTGAACCGATTTTACCATCAATAAGTGTGAAGAGATCTTTTACATAAGACCAAGCTTTATCATCTTTGTAGCCACCTTGAGCTTGGAGCATGTTTGTTAATTGAGCAAAGGCGCTAGAAGAGTTTGCTGGGTCAGCAGTTGCGATTTTTCCTTTTAATTCAGGTTTAAGAAGGTCGCCATATCCTTCGATGTTCATGCCTTTAGTTAAATCAGGATTGACGATTAAAACACTACCATCTAATGTATAAGGAGTAGAGTAGCCAGTTGTATTTTGATATTCTTTGATAACATTATCATTTTCTTTTGAAGTATAGTTTTCAAAGAGTTCACCGTGGGTAGCATATTGTGTATAAGAACCACCAAAGATGACATCGGCTACAGGAGCTTCTTTTTCAGACTCTAGTTTTTTGAAAAGTTCTCCAGTACCAGCTTGAATCAGTTCTACTTTGATACCATATTTTTCTTCAAAGGCAGGAATGGTTGCTCCAATTAAGCCCTCTGAGTTTGGTGAATAAACGACTAGCGAACCGCCATCCCCTTTATCAGATGAACTGTCATCGGCAGATTCATTAGAAGAACAAGCAGCAAGACCAAAAAGAGCTAGTCCGCAAGCAGCATAATACATCCATTTCTTTTTCATGATGGATACCTCCGTTATGTTATTTAAGTTTATTTTAAAATAATGTAAGCGTTTTTAAAACCAATAATTCTATTCTATTAGAGTAAAATTCTCTACAAAAACGGAAGTAATCTTTTTGATTTTATAGTAGGGTTCGACAGTTAATAATTGAAAAGTCAAATTTTATTTTTTAGATTGGATATCTGTAAAAATATCATTGTACTTTTTAAGAATAGTGGATTTGTTCTTGATGACATAATCTGAATCTTCAGTAGCAACATTGATTTCTGTCATAGCCTTCATATTTTTATTGGTTTTAGCATTTTTACGAATAGGTCTGATTGTAGTTTCAGTTCCTAGTTTATCCTGGATTTCTTGAGAAAGGAGGAAATCGATAAATTTTTTAGCATTGTCCATGTGTTTGGCATTTTTGACGATAGCCGCGTTACCAGGTAAAAAGACGGTACCTTCTTTTGGATAAATAACTTTTACATCAACTCCGTCGTTTAAGAGTTTTAAGGCAGGATCTTCATAGGTGAGTCCTACAGCCATTTCTCCATCGGCGACGGCTTTATAAACATTCGAAGAACTAGATACAATTTTTCCATCTACTAGGGTAAATAGATTTTTCACATAGGTCCAAGCTTGTTCATTTTCGTATCCACCTTGATCCACAAGCATATTTGTTAATTGAGCAAAGGCACTTGAAGCGTTACTTGGATCAGCAGTAGCGATTTTTCCTTTTAATTTGGGATTGAGTAGATCATTGTAGCCTTCAATTTTAATATCTTTTGTAAGAGCTGAATTGGCAATGATAACACTGACATCCAGTGTATAAGGTGTGTAGAATCCTGTTTTATTTTGATATTCAGGGATTATCTGGTCGTTTTCTTGGGAAATATAAGGTTCAAAAAGTTTTTCGTTAGAAGAGAAGAGGGCATAGGAGCCTCCGAAAATGACATCGGCTACTGGGGATTCTTTTTCGGCCTCAGCTTTTTTGAACAATTCACCAGTGCTGGCTTGTACTAAATCAACCTTAATACCATATTTTTCTTCGAAGGCTGGGATTGTTTCTTCGATAAGATCTTCAGGGTTAGGTGAATAGATAACCAAAGTGTTATTCGAATCTGTTTCAGTGCTAGTTTCCGCTCCTATAGCTGAAGAACATCCTGATAAAGTAAGCAATATCCAACCACAAGAGAGAAAGAATAGTAGTTTTTTCATAAGAGACTCCTTTTTTACGAACGTTTTCACTCTACATTTTTATAACGTTTATAATTTGTAGAGTCCTATAGAATATAATAAAAACCTTAAAGAAATCTAAAATAGAAAATAGGAATTAAGCTCCTAGAGTAAGGATGCGTGAACAGTGGATAGGATTTCGATGGTAAGTATAAAATAAAAAGATTGCTACAATAGAGTTGAGCAATCCTTTTACATCAATGATTTTTATTCATAAGTTTTAATTCTTTTGGAGATATATGAAGATATTTTTTAAACACTTTGGCAAAATATTTATAGTCTGAAAATCCAACTTGCTCAGAGATGTCGCTTAGGGGGGAGTTGGGAGATTCGGCCATTTTATCTATAGCTTGTTTGAGGCGATAGCGTAAGATATATTCATTTAGCGTCATGGGGAAGTCTTCTTTGATAACCTTATATAGATAACTTTCGCTATACCCCAGCGATTCTGCTAGTTTAGTAATAGTAAAATGTTCTGCATAGTGCGTGTGGACAAAGGAGATAATTTGCTGAATGATTTGGTTCTGTGTATCAACTTGTTGGATAGAGGTGAGTAAAGTTTGATATTCTTCTAAAAAAGGAGTTTCTTGATAGGTGCTAACTTGTAATCGCAAAACAATGTTTTGAAGACATTCTGTTAATTCCTTGGTATCAATTGGTTTAGATAGGAAATCAATCGCGCCATATTGCATGGCTTTTTTGGCATTTTGAAAATCGTTATAACCTGATAAAATAACTTTTTCATAAGAAAGGGTACGAGTGGCTTCGAACATCATAAAAGCATCCATAACTGGCATTGTGATGTCTGTTAAGACAATATGAGGCTCTTTTTCTTGGATGAGTTTCATTCCCTCTTGACCGTGACTGGCAGTTCCTACAACTTGGATGCTTAAGGCAGAGTAGTCTACAGCAATCTCTAGCCATTTTCGAATGAGGTGTTCATCTTCTACGATAATGAGCTTAAACATGAGTTAGTCCTTTCGTTACAAATTTGACCCAAGTTTCTCCTTGGCGATTGACTCCTAGATCTAGCTGAACATCAGGAAAGAAATTGCTCAACCGTTTGTAGCTGTTAACAATGCCATGCTGGGTATGAGGGCTATCTAAAGAGTCTAAAATAGCGAGTCGCTCTTGTTTTGTGAGTCCTCCAGCATTATCCTTGACCCAAAAAGTCAGAGAATTTGCTTCCAAGGTAATTTGGATATCAATATGAAGATCAATACGGTATTGCATCCCATATTTTATAGCATTTTCTACCAGAGGAAGCAAGAAAAGTTTAGGAATAGGTTGATTATCGACACTTTCTGGACAGACAATATCATAGGAAAAGTGCTCGAAACGAATCTTGTGAATAATAAGGTAATCCTCTATAATCTTTAAATCTTGACAAATGGTTGTTTCTTTTTCTAAATCAGTGATACTGTAGCGAAGAATGCGCGTGAGATTTTGAATCAGGTCTTGTGTGAGGCTTGCATCCATTAAAGAAGTGATTTTAATCGTTTCAAGTGTATTGTAGAGAAAATGAGGATTGAACTGAGCTTCCAGCATTTTTCTTTCAAAAATCCACTTTTCTTTTTCGATGGTCAACATTTTCTGATGAAGTTGATCTAATTCATACAACATATTATTAATTTTTTCGGCCATAAATTCAAACTCATCACCTGTTTGTAGATAAAGCCTTTTTTCTGCTTGTTTGGGAATTTCTTGAAGTTGGTAAACTAAACTTTCAATAGGAACAGCGTTGTGTGTAGCAATCTTATGAGCAATTCGTCTTGCTTGCCAGAAGTAGAGGAAGAATATACATAAGGTGAGAATGGAGGCTAGGCCGAGTAAGCTAGGAATAGGAAAGAAGGATTGAAAAGTATAGATTGAAAAAATAGCACCGACTTTTTCTTTTTGAACAATAAGCGGTTCATTCGCATACCAGTGGGTGCGAGAGTGTAGGAGCTTTTCATCAAATTTTTCAAGAGTGGAACGAGTAAATTGATTTGTATTGTTGGAAAACATATTTCCAAAGCTATCGGTAATGATGTATTTAGAATTGATCATTGGGAAACTTGAGATGAAATCATTCTCATTTACGAAAGCAATAGTATAGGCTTTAACTCGTTGGTTTTGAAGTAGTGGTTTGATAAAGAGTGTGTAGTGTTGCTTGTCTGAAGAGAGTGCAATTTTTTCTGTAACTTTATCTTGAGAAGGATTTTGAATGAGCAGTTTTAGATAGTAGGGTGCTAAAATACTTTCTTGATGATTTCGATTGGTACTAAATAGTAATTCACCTGTATCACTTAGGATAATGAGATCAGAACTAAGTTTTAATTTAGCTTTTGTCTCGTAAAATAAGCTAAAGACTTCTCGCTCTGTGTGTTTGCCATTCAAAAATCCAGGAATCATTTTAAAGTTCATAGTGGTCAGGAGCTCATTATTTGCTTCTTTCATCTCTTGAACCTGTTTGACAATCTGTCTCGTGTCTTTGGAGAGTTGTTGCTTTTGTAAAAAATAGGAAAAACCAAAAAGTAAAATGAGTAGTAAAAGAGAGGTCACAAAGGCTGCGATAGAGCTTCTATGGAGAATTTCTTTTTGGAGAGATTTTTTAAAGGAATGAGACATCTGCTACCTCCTTGGAAGGGTTTTCTGTTATAAGTATAGCAGTTTAAAAATTCTAGAGCAAGGTAAAATAGAAAAGTATAGAATAGAACGAGACCAAATTCCCTCAAAAATGGTATAATAGTAACATCACAAAATTGGAGAGAGACCATGAGTTTTTACAATCATAAAGAAATTGAGCCTAAGTGGCAGGGCTACTGGGCAGAACATCATACATTTAAGACAGGGACAGATGCATCAAAACCGAAGTTTTATGCGCTTGACATGTTCCCTTATCCGTCTGGAGCGGGTCTGCACGTAGGACACCCAGAAGGTTATACTGCAACCGATATCCTCAGCCGTTACAAACGTGCGCAAGGCTACAATGTTCTTCACCCAATGGGTTGGGATGCTTTTGGTTTGCCTGCAGAGCAATACGCTATGGATACAGGTAATGACCCAGCAGAATTTACAGCGGAAAATATTGCCAACTTCAAACGCCAAATCAATGCGCTTGGATTTTCTTATGACTGGGATCGTGAAGTTAACACGACAGATCCAAATTATTACAAGTGGACTCAATGGATTTTCACTAAGCTTTACGAAAAAGGATTGGCCTATGAAGCGGAAGTGCCAGTAAACTGGGTTGAGGAATTGGGAACAGCCATCGCAAACGAAGAGGTCCTTCCTGATGGAACTTCTGAGCGTGGAGGTTATCCAGTTGTCCGCAAACCAATGCGCCAATGGATGCTCAAAATAACGGCCTATGCGGAGCGTTTGCTTAACGACTTAGATGAACTTGATTGGCCAGAGTCTATCAAGGACATGCAACGCAACTGGATTGGTAAATCAACTGGTGCTAATGTAACTTTTAAAGTTAAGGGAACAGACAAGGAATTCACAGTCTTTACCACTCGTCCTGATACTCTTTTCGGTGCGACTTTCACCGTTTTGGCTCCTGAGCATGAACTAGTAGATGCCATCACAAGCACAGAGCAAGCAGAAGCAGTAGCAGACTACAAACACCAAGCTAGCCTCAAGTCTGACTTGGCTCGTACAGACCTTGCCAAAGAAAAAACAGGGGTTTGGACTGGTGCTTATGCCATCAACCCTGTCAATGGTAAGGAAATTCCAATCTGGATTGCGGACTATGTTCTTGCTAGTTACGGAACAGGTGCGGTAATGGCTGTGCCAGCCCACGATCAACGTGACTGGGAATTTGCCAAACAATTTGACCTTCCAATCGTAGAGGTGCTGGAAGGAGGAAATGTAGCAGAAGCTGCCTACACAGAAGATGGCCTTCATGTCAATTCAGACTTCCTAGATGGACTCAACAAAGAAGAAGCGATTGCTAAGATTGTGGCTTGGTTGGAAGAAAAAGGCTGTGGACAAGAGAAGGTTACCTACCGTCTCCGCGACTGGCTCTTTAGCCGTCAACGTTACTGGGGTGAGCCAATTCCTATCATTCATTGGGAAGATGGGACATCAACAGCTGTCCCTGAAAGTGAATTGCCACTTGTCTTGCCTGTAACCAAGGACATCCGTCCTTCAGGTACTGGTGAAAGTCCACTAGCTAACTTGACAGATTGGCTTGAAGTGACTCGTGAAGATGGTGTTAAAGGTCGTCGTGAAACCAACACCATGCCACAATGGGCAGGTTCAAGCTGGTACTACCTCCGCTATATCGATCCACACAATACTGAGAAATTGGCTGATGAGGACCTTCTCAAACAATGGTTGCCAGTAGATATCTACGTTGGTGGTGCAGAGCATGCCGTTCTTCACTTGCTTTACGCTCGTTTCTGGCACAAATTCCTCTATGACCTCGGTGTTGTTCCAACTAAGGAACCATTCCAAAAACTCTTTAACCAAGGAATGATTTTGGGAACAAGCTACCGTGACCACCGTGGGGCTCTTGTGGCAACCGATAAGGTTGAAAAACGTGACGGTTCTTTCTTCCATGTGGAAACAGGGGAAGAGTTGGAGCAAGCGCCAGCCAAGATGTCTAAATCGCTCAAGAACGTTGTCAATCCAGATGATGTGGTGGAACAATACGGTGCTGACACCCTTCGTGTCTATGAAATGTTCATGGGACCACTCGATGCTTCAATCGCTTGGTCAGAAGAAGGTCTGGAAGGAAGCCGTAAATTCCTTGACCGTGTTTACCGTTTGATTACAAGCAAGGAAATTGTTGCAGAAAACAATGGCTCTCTCGACAAGGTTTACAACGAAACCGTTAAAGCTGTCACAGAGCAAATAGAATCATTGAAATTCAACACAGCCATTGCTCAACTTATGGTCTTTGTAAATGCGGCTAACAAGGAAGAAAAACTTTATGTAGACTACGCCAAAGGCTTTATCCAATTGATTGCCCCATTTGCTCCTCACTTGGCAGAAGAACTCTGGCAAACAGTTGCAGCAACAGGTGAGTCCATCTCTTACATGGCTTGGCCAACTTGGGACGAAAGTAAATTGGTTGAAGATGAAATTGAAATTGTCGTCCAAATCAAAGGTAAAGTACGTGCCAAACTCATGGTCGCTAAAGACCTATCACGCGAAGAATTGCAAGAAATAGCACTCGCTGATGAAAAAGTCAAAGCTGAAATTGACGGTAAGGAAATCGTGAAAGTGATTAGTGTACCTAATAAGCTTGTGAATATTGTGGTGAAATAAGAGGCTCTTTGTTAACTGTAGTGGGTTGAAGAAAAGCTATGCTCTATAAAGGACACATTTCGTCCTTTCTTTTTTGATGTTCAGAGCGATAAAAATCCGTTTTTTGAAGTTTTCAAAGTTTCGAAATCCAAAGGCATTTCGCTTGATAAGTTTGATGAGATTATTGGTCGCTTCCAATTTGGCGTTAGAATAGGGTAACTGAAGGGCGTTGATAATCTTGTCTTTATTCTGGAAAAAAGTTTTAAAGACAGTCTGAAAAAGAGGATGAATCTGCTTTAGATTGTCCTCAATGAGTCCGAAAAATTTCTCCAGCTCCTTATTCTGAAAGTGAAAAAGCAAGATCTGATAGAGATCACAGTGGTGTTTCAAGTCTTCTGAATAGCTCAAAAGCTTGTCTAGAATCTCCTTATTCGTCAAGTGCATACGAAAAGTAGGGCGATAAAAACGTTTATCGCTGAGTTTAGGACTATCCTGTTGGATGAGTTTCCAATATCGCTTGATAGCCTTGTATTCATGAGACTTTCGCTCAAACTTATTCATGATTTGAACACGCACACGACTCATAGCACAGCTTAGATGTTGGAGTAAAACAGTCCAGTGGCCTGTTTCAGCCTGAGCCTAGAAATTCGAAAGCGAAGCTGTTTAGCCAAGTCATAGTAAGGACTAAACATATCCATAGTAATGATTTTCACTCGACATCGGACGGCTCTATCATATTTAAGAAAGTGATTTCGGATGACAGCTTGTGTCCTGCCCTCAAGAACAGTGTTGATATTGAGATTATCAAAATCTTGCGCAATGAAACTCATCTACATCTCCCGATTGAAACAGTCACTTCCCTGACTGTTTCAACGTCCCAAGACATAATCTCACGAAGACGAGAAAAATCATGTTTAAAGTGAAAGTCATTGAGCTTTCGAATGACAGTTGAAGTTGAGATGGCTAGCTGATGAGCAATATCGGTCATAGAAGTTTTTCAATCAACTTTTGAGCAATCTTTTGGTTGATGATACGAGGGATTTGATGATTTTTCTTGACGAGGGAAGTCTCAGCGACAGCCTTTTTTGAGCACTGATAGCACTTAAAACGGCGTTTTTTCAGAAGGATTCTAGTAGGCATACCAGTCGTTTCGAGGTAAGGAACCTTAGACGATTTTTGAAAATCATATTTCTTCATTAGACTTCCACAATCAGGACAGGATGGGGCATTATAATTTAGTTTAGCGATGATTTCTTTGTTTGTATCTTATTGATGATGTCTAAAATCTGGATATTAGGGTCTTTAATGTCTAGTAATTTTGTGATAAAATGTAATTGTTCCATATGAATCTTTCTAATGATGCTTTGGTTGCTTTTCGTTATAGATCTTATGGGACTTTTTTTCTACAACAGAATAGGCTCCATAATATCCATAGGGGATTTACCCACTACAAATATTATAGAGCCGTAAAATCAGGGTTCTCCTGATTTTTTGCTAGCTAGAGGAGATTAAACGGATGTTAAATGAGATAAGAAACTATCTAGCCTTTGCTGGTTTGCAGTATCGTAATCCAGATAAAGCAGGAGAAGAGCGAGAGAAAATGCTGGAGTTCCGCCACAAAGGTCAAGAGGCTCGAAAGACTTTTACAGAACTGGCTAAAGCCTTTCAAGCAAGTCATCCAGAATGGCTACTCCAACAGACTAGCCAGTGGATGAATCAGGCGCAGCGCTTGCGACCACACTTCTGGGTTTATCTACAGCGTGAGGGGAAACTGACAGAACCTATGTTGTCCCTTCGTTTGTATGGAGTACCCTCTGATTTTGGTGTTTCACTAGAAGTTAGTTTTATCGAGCGCAAGAAAGATGAGCAAACTTTAGGCAAGCAGTCCAAAGTTTTAGAAGTTCCAGTGGTAGAAGGGATTTATTATCTAGCCTACTCTGATGGTCAAAGTCAAAAGATAGAGGCTACTGAGGAAAATCGCCGTACTTTGCGTGAGAAGGTAAGCAGTCAAGAAATCCGAAAAGTTTTAGTGAAGGCAGATGTTTCTTTTATAGAAACTCAATCATTAGAAACGATTTTAGAAGAATTAGAAGAAGCTTATGAACGCTTACTTCCCTACTATCAGGCGACTAGAGAGTAGAAAACAAATGACTTATATAGAGTCGAATTGTTTGATTGCTATTCTATGTATTTTTTCATATAATAGTAAAATAGAATGTGTGATTTAGTAATCACCTCAAATAGAAAGGAAATTCTATGTCAAATCTATCTGTTAATGCAATTCGTTTCCTAGGTATTGACGCCATTAATAAAGCCAACTCAGGTCACCCAGGTGTGGTTATGGGAGCGGCTCCAATGGCTTATAGCCTCTTTACAAAACAACTTCGTATCAATCCAGCTCAACCAAACTGGATCAACCGCGACCGCTTTATTCTCTCAGCTGGTCATGGTTCAATGCTTCTTTATGCCCTTCTTCACCTTTCTGGTTTTGAAGATGTCAGCATGGATGAAATCAAGAGCTTCCGTCAATGGGGTTCAAAAACACCAGGTCACCCAGAATTTGGTCATACAGCAGGAATTGATGCTACTACTGGACCTCTAGGGCAAGGGATTTCAACTGCCACTGGTTTTGCCCAGGCAGAACGTTTCTTGGCAGCTAAATATAACCGTGAAGGCTATAATATCTTTGACCACTATACTTATGTTATCTGTGGAGACGGAGACTTGATGGAAGGTGTTTCAAGCGAGGCGGCTTCTTACGCTGGTTTGCAAAAACTTGATAAATTGGTTGTTCTTTATGATTCAAATGACATCAACTTAGATGGTGAGACAAAGGATTCCTTTACAGAAAGTGTTCGTGACCGTTACAATGCCTACGGTTGGCATACTGCCTTGGTAGAAGATGGAACAGATTTGGAAGCCATCCATGCTGCTATCGAAACAGCTAAAGCTTCAGGTAAACCATCTTTGATTGAAGTGAAGACTGTAATTGGATACGGTTCTCCAAATAAACAGGGAACTAATGCTGTACACGGTGCCCCTCTTGGAGCAGATGAAACTGCAGCAACTCGTCAATCACTTGGTTGGGACTATGAACCGTTTGAAATCCCAGCTGAAGTTTATGCAGATTTCAAGGAAAATGTTGCAGACCGTGGCGCATCAGCTTATCAAGCTTGGGAAAAATTAGTTGCTGACTATAAAGAAGCGCATCCAGAATTGGCTGCAGAAGTAGAAGCTATCATCGACGGACGTGATCCAGTTGAAGTGACTCCAGCAGATTTCCCAGCCTTAGAAAATGGTTTCTCTCAAGCAACTCGTAACTCGAGTCAGGATGCCTTGAACGTTGTAGCTGCTAAGTTGCCAACCTTCTTAGGAGGTTCAGCTGACCTAGCTCACTCAAATATGACTTACATCAAGACTGACGGACTTCAAGACGATGCCAATCGCTTGAACCGTAACATTCAGTTTGGTGTTCGTGAATTTGCCATGGGAACGATCTTGAACGGGATGGCCCTTCATGGTGGACTTCGTGTGTACGGTGGTACTTTCTTCGTCTTCTCTGACTATGTGAAGGCAGCTGTCCGCTTGTCAGCCTTGCAAGGACTTCCTGTGACTTATGTCTTTACCCATGATTCTATTGCAGTTGGGGAAGACGGTCCTACTCATGAACCAGTTGAGCATTTAGCAGGTCTTCGTGCTATGCCAAATCTAAATGTTTTCCGCCCAGCAGATGCGCGTGAAACTCAAGCAGCTTGGTACCTTGCAGTGACAAGTGAGAAAACACCAACTGCCCTTGTCTTGACACGTCAAAACTTGACTGTTGAAGAGGGAACAGACTTCGACAAGGTTGCTAAAGGTGCCTATGTCGTTTATGAAAATGCAGCAGACTTTGATACCATCTTGATTGCGACAGGTTCAGAGGTCAATCTTGCTGTCTCAGCAGCTAAAGAATTGGCTAGTCAAGGCGAAAAAGTCCGCGTAGTCAGCATGCCATCTACAGATGTCTTTGATAAACAAGATGCAGCTTACAAGGAAGAAATTCTTCCAAATGCGGTCCGCCGTCGTGTTGCAGTCGAAATGGGTGCAACTCAAAACTGGTACAAATATGTTGGACTAGATGGTGCCGTTCTTGGTATTGATACCTTTGGAGCCTCTGCTCCAGCACCAAAAGTATTGGCAGAATATGGCTTTACTGTAGAAAATCTTGTAAAAGTTGTTCAAGACTTGAAATAATCCTAAAAATCAGGGCGCAAGCTCTGGTTTTTCTTACTAGAAAAGCAAGGTACGACCTTGTAAAAGTAGCTGAAATTTGATATAGTAGTCCTATGTAAAAGACAAAGGAGAAGAAAATGAATCCAAATTATACATTTTTAATTATGTTGGTCCTTATGGTGGGCTTGATGTTCTTTACGCAACGCTCTCAAAAGAAACAAGCACAAAAACGTATGGAAAGCTTAAATAAACTACAAAAAGGCTACGAAGTGATTACAATCGGTGGACTTTACGGAACAGTCGATGAAGTAGATACTGAGAAAAGAACAATTGTTCTTGATGTAGATGGAGTTTACTTGACTTTTGAACTAGCTGCTATCAAGACAGTATTACCGCTGAAAGAAACAGCTTCACTAGAAGGCGCAATTGAAAAATAAGACGGGATCACTAACTCCCGTTTTTCTATAAAGGAAAGGAAATGGGATGAAAAAACTAGTCTTTGTCTGTCTGGGAAATATTTGTCGCAGCCCTATGGCCGAGTTTGTGATGAAGTCCATGACGAGTGATTATCAAATTGAGAGTCGAGTAACTTCCTCTTGGGAACATGGCAATCCGATTCATAAGGGAACGCAAGGGATTTTCCAGCAGTATCAGATTCCTTATGACAAAGACAAAACATCGCTTCAGATTAGTAAGGAAGATTTTGAAGCCTTTGATTATATTATCGGAATAGACGCTTCAAATATTTCTGATTTACGTCAGATGTGTCCATCAGACTTGCAACATAAGATTTACTCATTTGCATCTGAAAGTGTTCCAGATCCTTGGTATACAGGAGATTTTGAAGAAACCTATCGACGTGTTCAAGAAGGGTGCCGAGCTTGGTTAGAACGTTTAGAAAAGGAGAGTGAAGATGGAAAATCTTAAGAATTTTTACGAAAAGTATCGTGTCTATCTGACTCGTCCACTTTTAGAGACTCTAGCAGTAGTTGCTATTGTTTTCTGTGCTGTACTCGTCTTTTTTCTAAATATTCCCGGAAAAGGTGTTCTAAAGCTTGATAATGGAACTATTGTTTACGACGGCAGTCTTGTCCGTGGTAAAATGAATGGCCAAGGTACCATTACTTTCCAAAATGGAGACCAATATACAGGTGGTTTCAATAATGGAGCCTTCAATGGAAAAGGTACTTTTCAATCTAAAGAAGGCTGGACCTACGAAGGTGATTTTGTAAATGGACAGGCTGAAGGAAAAGGGAAACTAACAACCGAACAAGAAGTTGTTTATGAAGGAACTTTTAAACAAGGTGTTTTTCAACAAAAATAAAGCCTCCTTATCAAAGGAGGTATTGTTAGAATTTTTAAGTAAGCGCTTACTTTGAAATTCTTTATTTTCCAACCTACTCTTCCAAGCAAGTTTGTGAAATAAAAAATCTTTGAAATAAATTTCACAAACTTTAAAGAAAAAACTTGATAGGCAAAGATAATGATAAAAATTTCACAAGAAACTAAAAATTCTTTGTGAAATGTTTATGAAACTGTTTACAAAGTTGAAATAATGCGTTATAATAAACTTGTGAAAAGATTAACAAAGGATTAAATCCTTGAAAGCTATGGAGGAAAATATGGCTGATAAAAAAACTGTGACACCAGAGGAAAAGAAACTCGCTGCTGAAAAGCATGTCGATGGATTGGTGCAAAAAGCTTTAGTTGCTCTTGAAGAAATGCGTAAGTTGGATCAAGAGCAGGTTGACTACATTGTAGCAAAAGCGTCAGTGGCAGCTTTGGATGCCCACGGAGAATTAGCTTTACATGCCTTTGAAGAAACAGGACGTGGTGTATTTGAAGACAAAGCAACTAAGAACTTGTTTGCTTGTGAACACGTAGTAAACAACATGCGCCACACTAAGACAGTTGGTGTTATTCAAGAAGATGATGTAACAGGATTGACTCTTATTGCTGAACCAGTTGGTGTTGTTTGTGGTATCACTCCAACAACAAACCCAACATCAACAGCGATTTTTAAGGCATTGATTTCATTGAAGACACGTAATCCAATCGTCTTTGCCTTCCACCCATCAGCTCAAGAATCATCAGCTCACGCAGCTCAAATCGTTCGTGATGCCGCGATTAAAGCAGGAGCTCCTGAAAACTGTGTACAGTGGATCACTGAACCATCTATGGAAGCAACTAGTGCCCTAATGAACCACGAAGGTATTGCAACAATCCTTGCAACAGGTGGTAATGCCATGGTTAAGGCTGCTTACTCATGTGGTAAACCAGCTCTTGGGGTAGGTGCCGGAAACGTTCCAGCTTATGTTGAAAAATCAGCAAACATCCGCCAAGCTGCTCACGATATCGTCATGTCTAAATCATTTGACAACGGTATGGTCTGCGCATCTGAACAAGCGGTTATCATTGATAAAGAAATTTATGATGAATTTGTAGCAGAGTTCAAATCTTACCACACTTACTTTGTAAATAAAAAAGAAAAAGCTCTTCTTGAAGAATTCTGCTTCGGTGTGAAAGCAAATAGCAAAAACTGTGCTGGTGCAAAATTGAACGCTGACATCGTTGGTAAACCAGCAACTTGGATTGCAGAACAAGCAGGATTTACTGTTCCAGAAGGAACAAACATTCTTGCTGCAGAATGTAAAGAAGTTGGTGAAAATGAGCCATTGACTCGTGAAAAATTGTCACCAGTTATCGCAGTTTTGAAATCTGAAAGCCGTGAAGATGGTATTACTAAGGCTCGTCAGATGGTTGAATTTAACGGTCTTGGTCACTCAGCAGCTATCCACACAGCTGACGAAGAATTGACTAAAGAATTTGGTAAAGCTGTTAAAGCTATTCGTGTTATCTGTAACTCACCTTCTACTTTCGGTGGTATCGGGGATGTTTATAATGCCTTCTTGCCATCATTGACACTCGGATGTGGTTCTTACGGACGTAACTCAGTTGGGGATAACGTTAGCGCCATTAACCTCTTGAATATCAAAAAAGTCGGAAGACGGAGAAATAACATGCAATGGATGAAACTTCCTTCAAAAACATACTTTGAACGTGATTCAATTCAATACCTTCAAAAATGTCGTGACGTTGAGCGTGTCATGATCGTTACTGACCACGCTATGGTAGAGCTTGGCTTCCTTGATCGTATCATCGAACAACTTGACCTTCGTCGCAATAAGGTTGTTTACCAAATCTTTGCTGATGTAGAACCAGATCCAGATATCACTACAGTTGAACGTGGTACTGAGATCATGCGTGCTTTCAAACCAGATACAATCATCGCTCTTGGTGGTGGATCACCAATGGATGCTGCTAAAGTAATGTGGCTCTTCTACGAGCAACCAGAAGTGGACTTCCGTGACCTTGTACAAAAATTCATGGATATCCGTAAACGTGCCTTCAAATTCCCATTGCTTGGTAAGAAGACTAAATTCATCGCGATCCCAACTACATCTGGTACAGGATCTGAAGTAACTCCATTTGCCGTTATCTCTGATAAAGCAAACAACCGTAAATACCCAATCGCTGACTACTCATTGACACCAACTGTGGCAATCGTAGACCCTGCTTTGGTATTGACAGTTCCAGGATCTGTTGCTGCTGATACTGGTATGGACGTATTGACTCACGCGACTGAAGCTTACGTATCACAAATGGCTAGCGACTACACTGACGGACTTGCTCTTCAAGCTATCAAACTTGTATTCGAAAACCTTGAAAGCTCAGTTAAGAATGCAGACTTCCACTCACGTGAGAAAATGCATAACGCTTCAACAATCGCTGGTATGGCCTTTGCGAATGCCTTCCTAGGTATTTCTCACTCAATGGCTCACAAGATTGGTGCGCAATTCCACACAGTTCACGGACGTACAAATGCAATCTTGCTTCCATACGTTATCCGCTACAACGGTACTCGCCCAGCTAAGACAGCTACATGGCCTAAGTACAACTACTACCGTGCAGACGAGAAATATCAAGATATCGCTCGTATGCTTGGACTTCCAGCTTCTACACCAGAAGAAGGGGTTGAATCTTTCGCAAAAGCTGTTTACGAACTCGGTGAGCGCGTAGGTATCCAAATGAACTTCAAAGCACAAGGTGTTGACGAAAAAGAATGGAAAGAACATTCACGTGAATTGGCCTTCCTTGCTTATGAAGATCAATGTTCACCTGCAAACCCACGTCTTCCAATGGTTGACCATATGCAAGAAATCATCGAAGATGCTTACTATGGCTATAAAGAAAGACCAGGACGCCGTAAATAATTGTTATCAGCCTAGAGGCAGGAATTTCCTGTCTCTTTTTTGTACATTTTTTTGAAAAATGGTATAATAAACGCATATATTTATTTGAAAATCAAATCTTTTATAATCATGCGAGGGGCAAGTGAACAAGATAAATGATCTAGGGGAAAAGGTAAAACTTCTTAGAGAGGAGAAAGGGCTTAGTCGTCCAGTTTTTTGTGGAGATGAGTCAGAACTGTCAGTTCGTCAGTTAGTGCGCATTGAAAAAGGAGAATTTCGCCCGACGATAAAAACCCTAGAATATATAGCGAATAGGCTAGATATTCCAACCTATATTCTGATGCCAGACTATAAGGAATTACCCAAGCGTTACCAAGAATTAAAATACTTTCTTCTTCATCATCCTGACTATGGAGATAAGGAGTTGCAGGAGCAGAAGGAAGAATATTTCGATGAGATTTTTGAGAATTTTTATGATGATTTGCCACGTGATGAAAAAGTGCTAGTGGATTGTCTTCAAGCCATAGATGCAGTGAGAGCGACTAGTAATTCCTTATACGGAAGCAGTGTGATTGAGGGCGGTCTTCAAGACTTACTATCCAGAGATGTATATAAAGCGGAGGATCTATTAAGACTGAGGTTGTATTTTGCATGTAACTTAATGGATGGTTTGAAAGCGGGTGAAATAAAAGAATCTGAGTATGAGAATATTCTTTATTTTCATGAGAAACTAAGTTCGCAGATTGATAAGATAGAATTTGATTGTTTATACTTACTTAGAGACCTTGTTAGCTTCTTTAACTTGTATAGAAATTATGGGGGTGTTTCATTATTTTAAGAGAGCAGTTGACACCTTAAATAAAATAGGGCAGAAAACACGAGATTTTCAAAAACAACCGATTGTCTTGATGGTGGAGTGGAAATATTATATTCAGACAGATTATGATACAGCAAAACAAAAGTATGAAGAAGCAAAAATGATGGCAAGGATGTTTGGCAATAAGCAGTTAATAGTTAGTTTAGATAATGAATGGGCCGAGGACCTAGAAAGGTATCGTTAAATGGTTTATAGAAGTGACATTTCTGTCATTGGGGGAATGTCGCTTTTTTGTTACAATGAATTCGTAAAAAAGAGAAAGGAATTCTTTGATTCCTTTTGAATCTAATCTTGTTAAATATAGAATTTATGGTTATATCACATCACAAGTGACTAAAGGAGGTACCTATGTCCATTTTGTCCATTAAAAATATTTCAAAATTTTACGCTTTGGACGGCAAACATAAAGAGCAAGCTTTAAAGAATATAAACCTGCAGATTGCAAAAGGGAAAATTACAGCGATTTACGGTCCGTCAGGCTGTGGCAAAACCAGTCTACTAAATATCATTAGTGGGTTGGATAGAGAGTATGAGGGAGTTTTAGCTTTTAAAGGGGAGTCTCTCAGAGAACTATCGGAGATTGAATTGACTCAATTTCGCAAAGACAACATTGGTTTTGTCTTTCAAAACTTTAATCTCATTCCTCACCAGTCAGTTTTGGATAATGTTAAGTTGCCTCTCTATGTTAAAGATTTATCGGATAAAGAAATGACAAGGATAGCTCAAGAGCAACTAGTCAGTTTAGGAATGGAACCTTTTATGGCTAAAAATGTCAAGCAACTTTCTGGAGGGCAAAAGCAACGTGTAGCCATTGCGCGTGCTCTGGTCAATCAACCAGATATGATTGTAGCTGATGAGCCAACAGGGTCACTGGATTCCCAATCCCAAGAAATGGTATTAGAGGTATTTAAAAGTTTGGCCAAATCTGGGAAAACAGTACTGATTGTGACTCATAACCCAGAAGTAGCTGAATATGCAGATGTAATTATCAAAATGAAGGATGGTGAAGTCGTTGAAGAAGTCAAAAAATAAAGGATTATCCTTTAAAAATAAATTCAAACTTTCTTTGAGTAACTTTATGGAAAGAAAGTGGCGCAACTTACTAATTGCGGTGGCAACCTCGATTGGTTTTGTAGGCGTGTTGATTTCTTTTGGTCTAGGAAATGCCTTGATTTCGATGATCGATGAAAATACCAACAGTGGCAAGCTTCCTTCCCAAGTTCAGATTGCACTGAATTCCAGCGTTACTGGCCGAGGTTTCCTGAACCAAGATGATAAGAACTACATCACAGACACGATTGGGAAAGAAAATATTAAATATCTAGAAAGCCCTTTTAGCATGAGCATGTCAAAGATTAGCATAGACGGACAAGAAGTGGATTTTAGCCAAGCCATGCCTTCTTATGCTCAAGTCGTGAGTTTATATGAAGATACAAGTATTTCTGTTAGTAGCAATGAAAAAGAAAAAGTGCTAGCAGGCTCTCTTTATACGGATGTTAACGAGCAGGGATTAACGATTCCGATGAGTTTGCTTAAAAATTGGAATGAACAAACAGGGAAAAATCTGACAGCTAGTGATGTTATAGGCAAAACAGTATCGGTAAGTATTGTAGAAAATGGTGCTGAAGGTAGCAAGAATTCTCAATTTCAAACTCATATTGTGCGTGTGATCAATGATGAAGATGATATGGAGGACAGTAACAGTTTTATGCCAGCCTATCAAATGGAATCCATTTTGAAAGAAGCTGGATTTACAAAAGCTGTATCTTATTTTATCTTGGAACTCAAAGATCCATCACAGACAAAAGTGGTAACAGAAGAATTACAGAAAAATAAGAAGTATACAGTTATTTCTCAACAGAGAGTTCTTGATATTGTGATTACCTTTATTCGTGTCATTCAGGGATTATTGATTGTACTTTCCTCACAAGCTATTGTGGTAGCGGCGGTCATGATTGGTATCATTATTTACATCAATATCATGCAACGTTCTAAGGAAATAGGTGTCATGAAGGCAGTTGGGTATCAGAATCGTGATGTCAAAGGAATTTTTATTTACGAGGCTATCTGGATTGTAGGAATCGCCTTGCTACTAGCCTTCTTGGTTGCACAAGGAGTGGGAAGTTTGGCGAATGCGATTGTAAGTCACTTTTACCCATCCATCACTAAGGTTTTTGAATTAAATCTTTTATCTGTTTTAGGAACTCTAGTTTTCGCTCTATTGCTTGGCTATGTATCAGCCTACTTCCCAGCACGTAAGATTAGTAAAATGGATCCTGTAGAATCCTTACGCTATGAGTAGGGAAAGAAATTACAGAGGCTTTCTATCAAAAAGAAACTGACATAGAAAATCAAGGCCAGCGCTTGCAATTCAACTCAAATAGTTATATAATAGGTTTGTTGAAAGGTGATTTGTAGTGATTCAAGTTACTCTTTTCACAATAAAAATTTCATGATTTTCATAAGGAGGAAATCACTAATGGTAGTTAAAGTTGGTATTAACGGTTTCGGACGTATCGGTCGTCTTGCTTTCCGTCGTATCCAAAACGTAGAAGGTGTTGAAGTTACACGCATCAACGACCTTACAGATCCAGTTATGCTTGCACACTTGTTGAAATACGACACAACTCAAGGTCGTTTCGACGGTACTGTTGAAGTTAAAGAAGGTGGATTTGAAGTTAACGGTAAATTCGTTAAAGTTTCTGCTGAACGTGATCCAGAACAAATCGACTGGGCTACTGACGGTGTAGAAATCGTTCTTGAAGCTACTGGTTTCTTTGCTAAGAAAGAAGCAGCTGAAAAACACCTTAAAGGTGGAGCTAAAAAAGTTGTTATCACTGCTCCTGGTGGAAACGACGTTAAAACAGTTGTATTCAACACTAACCACGACGTTCTTGACGGTACTGAAACAGTTATCTCAGGTGCTTCATGTACTACAAACTGCTTGGCTCCAATGGCTAAAGCTCTTCAAGACAACTTTGGTGTTGTAGAAGGATTGATGACTACTATCCACGCTTACACTGGTGACCAAATGATTCTTGACGGACCACACCGTGGTGGTGACCTTCGCCGTGCTCGCGCTGGTGCTGTAAACATCGTTCCTAACTCAACTGGTGCTGCAAAAGCTATCGGTCTTGTAATCCCAGAATTGAACGGTAAATTGGACGGAGCTGCTCAACGTGTTCCTGTTCCAGCAGGTTCTGTAACTGAGTTGGTAGCAGTTCTTGAAAAGAACGTTACTGTTGATGAAGTGAACGCAGCTATGAAAGCAGCTTCAAACGAATCATACGGATACACTGAAGATCCAATCGTATCTTCAGATATCCTAGGTATGTCTTACGGTTCATTGTTTGACGCAACTCAAACTAAAGTTCTTGACGTTGACGGTAAACAATTGGTTAAAGTTGTATCATGGTACGACAACGAAATGTCATACACTGCACAACTTGTTCGTACTCTTGAATACTTCGCAAAAATCGCTAAATAATTCATGAGTCGATAAAAAGCAAGGCCTCTTGGTCTTGCTTTTCTTATATGGAAAAATGGATGACACGATCATCCATTCTTTTTTAATTCTTTTTCAAAAGTATCTGAAAGAGTAGTGAAGCTTAATTTCTCTAAAGTAAGCGGATGGGTAAAGGAAAGTCGAAAGGCATGAAGCATAAGCCGACTTGTCTTTGGTTTACTATTATAGAGAGGGTCACCCAAGATGGGGAAGTTATGATGAGAAAGGTGGACACGAATCTGATGGGTTCGCCCTGTCTTTAGTTTGCAACGGACAAGGGTTATTTTGTTGGGAAATTGCTTTAATCTGTTTACATGCGTTTCAGCATATTGCCCATTCTTTGTATCAACTACTCGTTTTCTGCGGTCATGGCGATCACGCCCAATTTTGTCTTTGAAAACAAGTTCTTTGCTTTTTATGTTTCCGTCAACAAGTGCCCAATATTCTCTAGCAATCTCTTTTTTCTCCAATAAGCGATTGAGAATAGGCAGGATAAAAGGATTTTTGGCAAAGAGAACTAAACCGCTGGTTTCCATGTCCAGACGATGAACGACATAGCAGGTTTGGCCAACGTAGGCACTGACATGGTTAAGAAGAGCAATTTCGTTTGGCTGATTAGCATGCGTTTTCATCCCCTCTGGTTTGTTCACAATAACTAAGTGTTGATCTTGATAAACTTCCTGAACGAGGTTTGGGTTGCCCCAAGGAATTTCTTTTTCGGGATAATCTTCCTCGTCAAAAGTTAACTGGCAAACATCTCCAGGATTTACGATTTCGTTCCAGTGGACTTCTTCTTGATTTATCAAAATATGTTTCTTGATTCTCAAAAAATGACGGATTTTTCTAGGGATGAGGAGTTGTTCCTCAAGTAATTGCTTTACCGTCATTTGAGGTAGAGAGTCTGGTAATGTAAATGTGAATTGCATACAGATATTGTAACAAAAAAAGCCCCATTTGGATAGGAAATAGCTAAATTCTTGTCTTCCTATGATGAAGATGATAAAATAAACGCATGAAATTAGATAAATTATTTGAGAAATTTCTTTCTCTTTTTAAAAAAGAAACAAGTGAATCAGAGGATTCTGATTCTACTGGCTTACGTCGTTCTCGCAGTGATAGAAAAAAATTAGCCCAAGTGGGTCCGATTCGAAAATTCTGGCGTCGCTATCATCTAACAAAGATTGTCCTTATACTAGGTTTGAGTGCAGGCTTGCTAGTTGGAACCTATTTGTTTGCTGTAGCTAAGTCAACCAATGTTAACGATTTGCAAAACGCCTTGAAAACTCGGACTATCATTTTTGACCGTGAAGAAAAAGAGGCTGGTGCCTTGTCTGGTCAAAAGGGAACCTATGTTGAATTGACTGATATCAGTAAAATTTTGCAGAATGCTGTTATTGCGACAGAAGACCGTTCTTTCTATAAAAATGATGGAATTAACTATGGTCGTTTCTTCTTGGCTATTGTCACTGCTGGACGTTCAGGTGGTGGATCTACTATTACCCAGCAGCTAGCTAAAAACGCCTATTTGTCACAGGATCAAACTGTTGAGAGAAAAGCGAAAGAATTCTTCCTTGCCTTAGAATTAACAAAAAAATATAGTAAGGATCAGATCTTAACCATGTACCTTAACAATGCTTATTTTGGAAATGGTGTGTGGGGTGTAGAAGATGCGAGTAAGAAATACTTTGGAGTTTCTGCATCAGAAGTGAGTTTGGATCAAGCTGCAACTCTGGCAGGGATGCTCAAGGGGCCGGAACTGTATAATCCCTTAAACTCCGTAGAAGATTCTACCAATCGGCGCGATACTGTTTTGCAGAATATGGTTGCAGCAGGATATATTGATAAAAATCAAGAAACCGAAGCAGCAGAAGTTGATATGACTTCGCAATTGCACGATAAGTATGAAGGAAAAATCTCAGATTACCGCTATCCTTCTTACTTTGATGCGGTGGTTAACGAAGCCGTTTCCAAGTATAATCTAACAGAGGAAGAAATTGTCAATAATGGCTACCGCATTTATACAGAGCTGGACCAAAACTATCAAGCAAATATGCAGGTTGTCTATGAAAATACATCGCTATTTCCGAGGGCAGAGGATGGAACATTTGCTCAATCAGGAAGTGTAGCTCTTGAACCGAAAACAGGGGGAGTTCGTGGGGTTGTCGGTCGGATTGCTGACAATGATAAGACTGGATTCCGGAATTTCAATTATGCAACTCAATCAAAACGTAGCCCTGGTTCTACAATTAAGCCTTTAGTTGTTTATACGCCAGCAGTTGAAGCAGGCTGGGCTTTGAATAAGAAGTTGGATAACCATACCATGCAGTATGACAGCTATAAGGTTGATAACTATGCAGGAATCAAAACGAGTCGAGAAGTTCCCATGTATCAAGCCTTGGCAGAATCGCTTAATCTGCCCGCTGTTGCCACTGTTAATGATTTGGGCGTTGATAAGGCTTTTGAGGCGGGCGAAAAATTCGGACTCAACATGGAAAAGGTCGATCGTGTTCTTGGCGTCGCCTTGGGAAGCGGTGTTGAAACCAATCCTCTGCAAATGGCTCAAGCATATGCTGCCTTTGCAAATGAAGGATTAATGCCTGAAGCTCATTTTATTAGTATAATTGAAAATGCTAGTGGTCAGGTTATTGCCAGCCATAAAAATTCACAAAAACGGGTGATTGATAAGTCTGTGGCTGACAAGATGACCAGTATGATGTTGGGTACATTCACCAACGGAACGGGAATTAGTTCATCGCCTGCAGACTATGTCATGGCAGGGAAAACTGGTACAACCGAAGCAGTTTTCAATCCAGAATACACAAGTGACCAGTGGGTAATTGGTTATACTCCAGATGTAGTGATTAGTCACTGGCTTGGTTTTCCGACCACTGATGAAAATCACTATCTAGCAGGATCTACTTCAAACGGTGCAGCTCATGTCTTCAGAAATATTGCAAATACCATTTTACCTTATACCCCAGGAAGTACCTTTACAGTTGAAAATGCATATAAGAAAAATGGAATTGCACCAGCTAACACAAAAAGACAAGTACAAACTAATGATAATAGCCAGACAGATGATAATTTGTCTGATATTCGAGGACGTGCGCAAAGTCTAGTAGATGAGGCTAGTCGGGCTATCTCGGATGCGAAGATTAAAGAAAAGGCTCAAACAATATGGGATTCGGTAGTCAATCTATTTCGATAAGATGCTTGTCAAAGCCTAGCTTTCTTGTTATAATAGATAAGATGGAGGCGTTATGGCACTAAAAAAAGCAAGCCTAGCTTGTGCGGTTTGTGGTTCGAGAAACTATTCAATTAAAATCAGCGGAAATCCCAAGCCAACACGACTAGAAGTAAATAAATTTTGTAAGCATTGTGGTAAGTACACTACACACAGAGAAACGAGATAGGAGAGAGCGATGCGTTTTATTGGAGATATTTTTAGACTTCTTAAAGACACAACATGGCCAACTCGCAAGGAAAGCTGGAGAGATTTTCGTTCTATCATGGAATACACTGCTTTCTTTGTAGTAATTATTTACATTTTTGACCAGTTGATTGTTTCAGGTTTGATTCGATTTATTAACATTTTTTAGAAGGTTAGTGGAGTTAATTACACTAGAAATCTTCTATTTATGAAAGGAAATATCATGGATAGTTTTGATAAAGGGTGGTTTGTTTTACAAACTTATTCTGGTTATGAAAATAAGGTAAAAGAAAATCTATTGCAACGTGCACAAACCTACAATATGTTGGATAATATTTTACGTGTTGAAATTCCAACACAAACAGTGCAAGTTGAAAAAAATGGAAAGAGAAAAGAAGTAGAAGAAAATCGCTTTCCAGGTTATGTTCTTGTAGAAATGGTCATGACAGATGAAGCTTGGTTTGTCGTTCGAAACACACCAAATGTTACAGGATTTGTCGGATCACACGGGAATAGATCAAAACCAACTCCATTATTGGAACAAGAAATTCGTGACATTTTGGTATCTATGGGACAAACTGTTCAAGAATTTGATTTCGATGTTGAGGTTGGTCAAACTGTACGTATTATTGATGGTGCTTTTGCAGATTATACTGGTAAGATTACAGAGATTGATAACAACAAAGTGAAGATGATTATCTCTATGTTTGGTAATGACACAGTTGCAGAAGTAAACCTAAACCAAATTGCAGAATTATAACCCCAAAGAGAGGCATGCCCTCTCTTTTTTGTGCAGTTGAGACGGTGTAGGGGACAGAATGGAAGAAAAGGTCCAAAAGTGTTTCTGAATCTGTTAGACTGTATCTAGAAAGGGGAATAGAATGTTTAAAACATTATATGAAGAAGTCCAAGGAATTGTATACAAGTGTAGAAATGAATACTACCTTCATTTATGGGAGCTATCGGATTGGGACCAAGAGGGAATGATTTGCTTATATGAATTGATTAGTAAAGAAGAAGGGTTGGTAGAAGATATTTCTCGTTTGAGGAAATACTTCAAAACTAAGTTCCGGAATCGAATTCTAGACTATATCCGTAAGCAAGAAAGTCAAAAACGGAGATATGATAAAGAACCCTATGAAGAAGTAGGTGAGATTAGCCATCGTATCAGTGAGGGAGGACTCTGGCTGGATGATTATTATCTCTTTCATGAGACACTAAGCAATTATAGAAGAAAAGAAAGTAAAGACAAACAAGAAGAGTTAGAACGCGTCTTAAGAAATGAACGCTTCCGAGGACGTCAAAGAGTGCTAAGGGACTTACGTATTGTGTTTAAAGAGTTTGACATCCGTACACACTAGGAAGCTATGCAAAAATAATTAAAAAAAATATAAAAAAGTAGTTGACAAGTTAGAAAAAGTCGGTATAATAGTAAGAGTTGAAAAAACCAACTCAGGTCCGTTGGTCAAGGGGTTAAGACACCGCCTTTTCACGGCGGTAACACGGGTTCGAATCCCGTACGGACTATGGTATGTTACGGATGAAACACTTGATGAAAAAAGTTTTAAAAAAGTTTCAAGAAAGTGTTGACAAGCGAAAGCGACTGTGATATACTAATATAGTTGTCACTTGAGAGAGATTGAGTGACAAAGACCTTTGAAAACTGAACAAGACGAACCA
>NZ_JALDTZ010000018.1 GCF_023109105.1 Streptococcus mitis | reverse complement strand
GTAAGATGTTTATGTTTTGTCATAGTAGACCTCATTTCTAACTCAAACGTCTCATACTTAATTCCACCATAAAAATTTGTTTTAGACTAACTTCCACTTTGGTCAGACAAGTGGAAGTTACTTTGAGAAGTTACCATTTCTTAAAGAAATCTTACTTTTTTTGGCCTATTTGTCTGACTAGTGCAAGCTGGTCGGATTTGTGGTAAAATAAATAAGATATGACAAAAGAATTTCATCATGTAACGGTCTTACTCCACGAAACGATTGATATGCTCGACGTAAAGCCTGACGGTATCTACGTTGATGCAACTTTGGGTGGAGCGGGCCATAGCGAATATTTATTAAGTAAATTAAGTGAAAAAGGCCATCTCTATGCCTTTGACCGGGACCAGAATGCCATTGACAATGCACAAAAACGCTTGGCATCTTACATTGAAAAGGGGATGGTGACCTTTATCAAGGATAACTTCCGTCATTTACAGGCACGTTTACGTGAAGCTGGTGTTCAGGAAATTGATGGAATTTGTTATGACTTGGGAGTGTCTAGTCCTCAATTGGACCAGCGTGAGCGTGGTTTTTCTTATAAAAAGGATGCGCCACTGGACATGCGCATGAATCAGGAAGCTAGTTTGACAGCCTATGAAGTGGTGAACCACTATGACTATCATGACTTGGTTCGTATTTTCTTCAAGTATGGCGAGGACAAATTCTCTAAACAGATTGCGCGTAAGATTGAACAGGCGCGGGAAGTCAAGCCAATCGAGACAACGACTGAGTTGGCAGAAATTATCAAGTCGGCTAAACCTGCAAAAGAACTCAAGAAGAAGGGGCATCCTGCTAAGCAGATTTTTCAGGCTATTCGAATTGAAGTCAATGATGAACTGGGAGCGGCGGATGAATCTATCCAGCAGGCTATGGATATGTTGGCTCTGGATGGGAGAATCTCAGTGATTACCTTTCATTCCTTGGAAGACCGCTTGACTAAGCAGTTATTCAAGGAAGCTTCAACGGTTGAAGTTCCCAAAGGTTTGCCTTTCATCCCAGATGATCTCAAGCCCAAGATGGAATTGGTATCCCGTAAGCCAATCTTGCCAAGTGCAGAGGAATTAGAAGCCAATAACCGCTCGCACTCAGCCAAGTTGCGCGTGGCCAGAAAAATTCACAAGTAAGAGGAAAAAATGGTAGATAAGAAAGAAACAACCAGTCAATTCTTGCAGAGTCGTATAAAAAAATTCTCCCGTGTGGAGAAGGCTTTTTATCTTTCCATCGCTTTCACGGCTCTTGTTTTAGCAGTGAGCATTATCTTTATGCAGACACGGCTCCTGCAAGTGCAAAGTGATTTGACAAAAATCAATGCGCAGATAGAGGAGAAGAAGACAGAGCTCGATGATGCCAAGCAGGAAGTCAATGAATTGATTCGTTTAGAGCGCTTGAAAGAGATTGCAGATAAAAAAGATTTGAAATTGAATAATGAAAATATCCGAACAGCGGAGTAAGATATGAAATGGACAGAAAAAATAACCCGATTTGCGATAAAAAATCGTAAATCTCCAGCAAAAAACCGTAGGATAGTTGGCAAGTACCTCAGCTTTGTAGCTGTTGCTCTTTTCGCCCTCTTTTTGGCCAATTTTGCGTATATTATCGCAAAAGGTAATATATTTGGTACTGACTTGGTGAAAGAGGCTAGAAAAGTTCACCAAACAACCCGAACAGTTCCTGCCAAACGTGGGACTATTTATGACCGAAATGGAGTGCCTATCGCTGAAGATGCGACCTCTTATAACGTCTATGCTGTTATTGATAAAAAATACAAGTCAGCAACGGGTAAAATTCTTTATGTAGAGGATTCTCAATTTAATAAGGTAGCTGAAGTCTTCCATAAGTATTTGGATATGGATGAAGCTTATGTGAAAGAACAACTGGGTCAACCAAATCTGACCCAGGTTTCCTTTGGTGCAAAAGGAAATGGGATTACCTATGCCAATATGATGGCTATAAAAAAAGAATTAAAAGATGCTAGTGTGGAAGGGATTGACTTTACAACTAGCCCTAACAGAAGCTATCCAAATGGACAATTTGCATCTAGTTTTATTGGTTTAGCCCAACTTCATGAAAATGAGGATGGTAGCAAGAGTTTGTTAGGAACTTCTGGTTTAGAGAGTTCCTTGAATACCATTCTTGCTGGGACAGACGGTATTATTACCTATGAAAAAGACCGTGTAGGAAATATCGTCCCAGGTACAGAACAGATATCACAGAAGACTGTGAATGGTAAGGATGTTTATACAACATTGTCTAGTCCGCTACAATCTTTCATGGAAACTCAGATGGATGCCTTTCTAGAAAAAGTAAAAGGTAAGTACATGACCGCGACCTTGGTCAGTGCAAAGACCGGTGAAATCCTCGCTACCACCCAACGACCTACCTTTAATGCAGATACTAAAGAAGGAATCACTGAGGACTTTGTTTGGCGTGATATTCTTTATCAAAGTAACTATGAACCAGGATCAGCCATGAAGGTTATGACGTTAGCTTCTTCTATTGATAATAATACCTTCCCAAGTGGAGAATACTTCAATAGCAGTGAATTAAAAATAGCGGATGTGACGATTCGAGATTGGGATGTTAATGATGGTTTGACTACTGGTGGGATGATGACTTTCTTACAAGGTTTCGCTCACTCCAGTAATGTTGGAATGAGTCTACTTGAACAAAAAATGGGAGATACTACTTGGTTGGATTATCTAAACCGCTTTAAATTTGGGGTCCCAACTCGCTTTGGCTTGACAGATGAATACGCTGGTCAACTTCCAGCTGATAATATTGTCAATATTGCCATGAGTGCATTTGGTCAGGGGATTTCTGTAACGCAGACCCAGATGCTACGTGCTTTTACAGCCATTGCCAATGATGGTGTTATGTTAGAGCCGAAATTTATTACGGCCTTGTATGATCCAAATGATCAAACCGTTCGTAAATCTCAAAAAGAAATCGTAGGAAATCCCGTTTCGAAAGATGCAGCTAGCCAAACTCGTACTCACATGGTCTTGGTAGGAACGGATCCTAGATATGGAACTATGTACAATCATAGTACAGGAAAAGCAACTGTCAATGTTCCAGGTCAAAATGTAGCCCTCAAGTCTGGTACAGCCCAAATCGCTGACGAGAAAAATGGAGGCTACTTGGTTGGTTCTACCAACTACATTTTCTCGGTTGTGGCTATGAACCCTGCTGAAAATCCTGATTTTATCTTGTATGTAACGGTTCAACAGCCTGAACATTATTCAGGTATCCAATTGGGAGAATTTGCCAACCCAATTCTTGAAAGAGCTTCAGCTATGAAAGAATCTCTCAATCTTCAATCTCCTGCTAAGAATTTAGATCAAGTGACGACAGAGTCTTCTTATGCAATGCCTAGCATCAAGGATATTTCACCTGGTGATTTGGCAGAAGCCTTACGCCGAAATATTGTGCAACCAATCGTTGTAGGTACTGGAACAAAGATTAAAGAATCATCTGTAGAAGAAGGGACCAATCTTGCACCAAACCAACAAGTTCTCCTTTTATCGGATAAGGTAGAAGAAATTCCAGACATGTATGGCTGGAAAAAAGAGACTGCTGAGGCCTTTGCTAAATGGTTGGATATTGAGCTGGAATTTGAAGGGTCAGGTTCTGTTGTTCAGAAGCAAGATGTTCGGACTAATACAGCTATCAAAAACATTAAAAAAATTAAATTAACTTTAGGAGACTAATATGTTTATTTCCATCAGTGCTGGAATTGTGACATTTTTACTAACTTTAGTAGGAATTCCGGCCTTTATCCAATTTTATAGAAAGGCGCAAATTACAGGCCAGCAGATGCATGAGGATGTCAAACAGCACCAGGCAAAAGCTGGGACTCCTACAATGGGAGGTTTGGTTTTCTTAATTGCTTCTGTTTTAGTTGCTTTCTTTTTCGCCCTATTTAGTAATCAACTCAGCAATAATGTTGGTATGATTTTATTTATCTTGGTTCTTTATGGTTTAATCGGATTTTTGGACGACTTCCTCAAGGTCTTCCGCAAAATCAATGAGGGGCTAAATCCCAAGCAGAAATTGGCTCTTCAGCTTCTAGGTGGTGTCATTTTTTACCTTTTCTATGAGCGCGGTGGCGATATGCTTTCAGTCTTTGGCTACCAAGTGCATCTAGGGATTTTCTATATTGTCTTCGCCCTTTTCTGGCTAGTTGGTTTTTCAAATGCAGTCAACTTGACAGACGGCATTGACGGTCTAGCTAGTATTTCAGTGGTGATTAGTTTGTCTGCTTATGGAGTTATTGCCTATGTGCAAGGTCAGATGGATATTCTTCTGGTGATTCTAGCCATGATTGGTGGCTTGCTCGGCTTCTTCGTCTTTAACCATAAGCCTGCAAAGGTCTTTATGGGGGATGTAGGAAGTTTGGCTCTAGGTGGAATGTTGGCAGCTATTTCTATGGCCCTCCACCAAGAATGGACTCTCTTGATTATTGGAATTGTTTATGTCTTTGAAACAACTTCGGTTATGATGCAAGTCAGTTATTTCAAAATGACTGGTGGCAAACGTATTTTCCGTATGACGCCTGTGCATCACCATTTTGAACTTGGAGGATTGTCTGGTAAAGGAAATCCTTGGAGCGAGTGGAAGGTTGACTTCTTCTTTTGGGGAGTGGGACTTCTAGCAAGTCTCTTGACACTAGCAATTTTGTATTTGATGTAAGAATAGCACCCTGATATTTCAGGGTGTTTTTGCATTCTAAAAAATATTGGTCAATTAAAGTCAAATCTCTTGACCTTTTCTGACTAATGTAGTATATTATGAACGTAAGGTAAATGAAAGCCTTACTAGAACACTTATACTTAATGAAAATCAAAGAGTAAACTAGGAAGCTAGCGCAGGTTGCTCAAAACACTGTTCTGAGGTTGCAGATAGAGCTGACGTTGTTTGAAGAGATTTTCGAAGAGTATTATTTAAAGTAAAATAGAAAGAGGTGTGTCTATGTTTAATCTAGAAATTTTCAGAAGTAAAGATAGTCTACTCCTACTTGAAAAAGAAAAACCAGAAATAGTACGTAGAGTAGCTATTTAGCTAGTCTAAATTTTTTAAAACAAAGGTCAAAGATAGTCAATATCAGTAATCATAACTAAGTAAACAAAAAGAGGTAAAGAATATGAACAACAACTTTAATAACTTTAACAACATGGATGATTTATTTAACCAATTGATGGGTGGTATGCGAGGATATAGTTCTGAAAATCGCCGTTACTTGATCAATGGACGTGAAGTCACACCTGAGGAATTTGCTCACTATCGTGCAACTGGTCAATTGCCAGGAAATGCAGAATCTGATGCGCAAATGCAACAACAGGCTTTAGGTATGAAACAAGATGGTGTCCTTGCTAAACTCGGTCGTAACTTGACATCAGAAGCACGTGAGGGCAAGCTGGATCCTGTTATCGGACGAAATAAGGAAATTCAAGAAACATCTGAAATCCTTTCACGCCGTACTAAGAACAATCCTGTTTTGGTCGGAGATGCAGGTGTTGGTAAGACAGCTGTTGTCGAAGGTCTAGCGCAAGCTATTGTGAATGGAGATGTTCCAGCTGCCATCAAGAACAAGGAAATTATTTCTATTGATATCTCAGGTCTTGAGGCTGGTACTCAATACCGTGGTAGCTTTGAAGAAAACGTTCAAAACTTGGTCAATGAAGTAAAAGAAGCAGGCAATATTATCCTCTTCTTTGATGAAATTCATCAAATTCTCGGTGCCGGTAGCACTGGTGGAGATAGTGGTTCTAAAGGGCTTGCGGATATTCTCAAGCCAGCTCTCTCTCGTGGTGAGTTGACAGTGATTGGGGCAACGACTCAAGATGAATACCGTAACACCATCTTGAAGAATGCTGCTCTTGCTCGTCGTTTCAACGAAGTCAAGGTCAATGCCCCTTCAGCAGAGGATACATATAAAATTCTTCAAGGAATTCGTGATCTCTATCAACAACACCACAATGTCATTTTGCCAGATGAAGTCTTGAAAGCAGCAGTGGATTATTCTGTTCAGTATATTCCTCAACGTAGCTTGCCAGATAAGGCTATCGACCTTGTCGATGTAACGGCGGCTCACTTGGCAGCTCAGCATCCAGTAACAGATGTTCATGCTGTTGAACGTGAAATTGAGGTAGAAAAAGACAAGCAAGAAAAAGCTGTTGAGGCAGAAGATTTTGAAGCAGCTCTAAACTATAAAACACGCATTGCAGAATTAGAAAAGAAAATCGAAAACCACACAGAAGATATGAAGGTGACTGCAAGTGTCAACGATGTGGCTGAATCTGTGGAACGAATGACGGGTATCCCAGTGTCACAAATGGGAGCATCAGACATCGAACGTTTGAAAGATATGGCTCATCGTCTGCAAGACAAGGTGATTGGCCAAGACAAGGCAGTTGAAGCTGTAGCTCGTGCCATCCGTCGTAACCGTGCTGGTTTCGATGAAGGCAATCGCCCAATCGGTAGCTTCCTCTTTGTAGGTCCAACTGGGGTTGGTAAGACGGAACTTGCTAAGCAATTGGCACTGGATATGTTTGGTACCAAGGATGCTATCATCCGTTTGGATATGTCGGAATATAGCGACCGCACAGCCGTTTCTAAGCTAATTGGTACAACAGCAGGATATGTGGGTTATGATGATAATAGCAATACATTAACAGAACGTGTTCGTCGCAATCCATACTCTATCATTCTCTTGGATGAGATTGAAAAGGCTGATCCTCAAGTAATCACTCTTCTCCTCCAAGTCTTGGATGATGGTCGTTTGACGGATGGTCAAGGAAATACAGTAAACTTCAAGAACACTGTCATTATTGCGACTTCAAATGCTGGATTTGGCTATGAAGACAACTTGACAGAAGATGCGGATAAACCAGAATTGATGGACCGTTTGAAACCATTCTTCCGCCCAGAATTCCTTAACCGCTTCAACGCAGTTATCGAGTTCTCACACTTGACGAAGGAAGACCTTTCTAAGATTGTGGACTTGATGTTAGCTGAAGTCAACCAAACCTTGGCTAAGAAAGATATTGATTTGGTAGTCAGTCAAGCGGCTAAAGACTATATCACAGAAGAAGGTTATGACGAAGTCATGGGTGTTCGTCCGCTCCGTCGCGTGGTTGAACAAGAAATTCGTGATAAGGTGACAGACTTCCATTTGGATCACCTAGATGCCAAACACCTAGAAGCAGATATGGAAGATGGTGGTTTGGTTATTCGTGAGAAAGCTTAACTAGAGATTTTGAGAATAAAAAAGAAGGAGCCAGCTGAAAAACTGGTTCCTTTTTTGTGTTTAGATGACATGACGCTCAAAGGCATCATCTGAGATTCCTTGTTTCAAGATGAGTTTAGCCCATTCTTTAGCAGAGAAGAGGCTGTGATCCTTGTAGTTTCCGCAAGATTCGATGGTTGTTCCAGGGACATCTTCCCAAGTGGTAGTTTCAGCGATTTCCTTGAGCGAATCCTTGATAACAGATGCAATTTCAGCGCTGGTATGACGCCCCCACATAATCATGTGGAAGCCTGTGCGGCAACCAAATGGTGAACAGTCGATCATGCCGTCAATGCGGGTGCGGATGAGTTTTGCCAAGAGGTGCTCGATAGTGTGAAGGCCGGCAGTAGGGATCGAGTCTTCGTTTGGTTGCACCAAGCGAATATCATAATTGGAGATGATGTCTCCTTTTGGTCCTGTTTCTTCCCCAATCAAGCGGACATAGGGTGCTTTAACAATGGTGTGGTCAAGTTCAAAACTTTCAACAATAACTTCTTTTGACATGGTAAATCCTTTCAGTTTTCTTCTTTCATTATAACATAAAGCTGGCTCCTGAGACAGAGAGAAAACCTCTCCGAGAGTGGAGAGGTTCAAATCTTTACTTACGATACAAACGGTCGTATTGGTAGTAGGGGTCAAAGGTTACGTTGATCCCCAATTTACGAAGGACATTCTTGTCTTCATCTGTCAAGATGATAGTTGAGTGAGCTTCGCTTCCTTTGAGGTTGCCAAGTTCTTCCATAGCGCGAGCAGCGTCAGGATTTTCCGTAGCTGTGATAGCTAGTGCAATCAGGATTTCATTTGAATGCAGGCGTGGATTACGGCTACCGAGATGATCGATTTTAAGACCTTGGATTGGCTTAACAACTTCAGGCTCGATTAGTTTTACTTCTTTAGCGATGTTAGCTGATTTCTTGATGGCGTTGATAAGAGCAGCTGCTGTAGGGCCAAAGAGTTCTGAGTTCTTACCAGTCACGATTTCCCCGCTTGGCAATTCAAGAGCTAGGGCTGGTCCGCCAGTTTCTTCTGCTTTTTGGCGTGCAACAACAGCAACCTTACGGTCTGCAGGTGTGATGCCGAGGTCATTCATAAGCAACTCGATTTTCTTGACAGCAGATTCCCCAACTTTTTCAGCTTTAAAATCAAGAACAGTCTGATAGTAACGGCGGATGATTTCTTGTTTAGAAGCTTCGATAGCAGCCTCATTATCTGTGATAGCGAAACCAACCATGTTGACACCCATGTCTGTTGGAGAAGCGTATGGAGATTCCCCAAGGATACGTTCCAACATGCGCTTGAGCACTGGGAAAATTTCGATATCACGGTTGTAGTTGACAGTGGTTTCTCCGTAGGTTTGGAGATGGAAGGGGTCAATCATGTTGACATCATCAAGGTCAGCTGTGGCGGCCTCATAGGCCAAATTGACTGGGTGATGAAGGGGTAGATTCCAAACTGGGAAAGTTTCAAATTTAGCGTAACCAGACTTGATACCGTTGATTTGGTCGTGGTACATATTGGACATGCAGGTCGCCAATTTTCCAGAACCAGGTCCAGGAGCAGTTACGACGATCAAGTTGCGACTAGTTTTGATGTAGTCATTTTTTCCCATGCCTTCTGGAGAAATGATGTGATCCATATCCGTCGGATATCCTTTGATTGGATAATGAAGATAAGAATCAATTCCGTTTTTATCTAACTGGTTGCGGAAGGCATCTGCAGCGGGTTGTCCAGCGTATTGTGTAATGACAACGGAGCCAACAAAAATCCCTAATTCATTGAATTTATCAATCAAACGAAGGACTTCTTGGTCATAAGAAATGCCTAGGTCACCACGTGCCTTGGAATGTTCGATGTTGCTAGCATTAATGGTAATCACAACTTCAACTTGCTCTTTCAACTCCTGCAAGAGCTTGATTTTGTTGTCAGGCTCATAGCCAGGAAGGACACGAGCAGCGTGGAAATCTTCTAACATTTTGCCACCAAACTCTAAGTAGAGTTTGCCGTCAAATTGGTTAATGCGCTCCAAGATGTGGTCGCGTTGTAGATTCAAATATTGTTCAGAACTAAAAGCTTGTTTTTTCATTTTTTTACCTCTGACCTCTATTATAATAAAAAATTGGAAGTTAGGAAACTATGGAGTTAAAAAAGAAATCAAAAAGATTAGGCAAACGCTTGCATAAAGCTCCGAAAAGCGCTATCATAGACTGTGGATTATTAAAATAATGAGGTAAGAAAATGCAAGAAAAATGGTGGCACAATGCCGTAGTCTATCAAGTCTATCCAAAGAGTTTTATGGATAGTAATGGAGATGGAATTGGCGATTTGCCAGGAATTACTAGTAAGTTAGACTATCTAACCAAGCTGGGGATTACAGCGATTTGGCTTTCTCCCGTTTATGATAGTCCTATGGATGATAATGGTTATGATATTGCTGATTATCAAGCGATTGCGGCTATTTTTGGGACCATGGAGGATATGGACCAACTGATAGCAGAAGCTAAGAAGCGTGATATTCGTATCATCATGGACTTGGTGGTCAATCATACTTCAGATGAGCATGCTTGGTTTGTCGAGGCCTGTGAAAATCCTGATAGCCCTGAGCGAGATTACTATATCTGGCGGGATGAACCCAACGACCTTGATTCTATCTTTGGTGGATCTGCTTGGGAATACGATAAAAAGTCAGGTCAATACTATCTCCACTTTTTCAGTAAGAAACAGCCCGATCTCAACTGGGAGAATGAAAAACTTCGCCAGAAAATTTATGAGATGATGAACTTTTGGATTGATAAAGGGATTGGCGGTTTCCGTATGGATGTCATTGACATGATTGGGAAAATTCCTGATGAGAAGGTAGTCAATAATGGACCTATGCTCCATCCTTATCTCAAGGAGATGAATCAGGCGACCTTTGGAGATAAGAATCTCTTGACAGTAGGGGAGACTTGGGGAGCAACGCCAGAAATTGCCAAGCTCTACTCTGATCCAAAGAGGCAAGAATTGTCTATGGTCTTCCAATTTGAACATATTTGTCTTCAGTATCAGGAAGGTCAACCTAAGTGGCACTATCAAAAAGAGCTGAATATCACTAAGTTAAAAGAGATTTTCAACAAATGGCAGACAGAATTAGGAGTTGAGGACGGCTGGAATTCCCTCTTCTGGAACAATCATGACCTCCCTCGTATCGTCTCAATCTGGGGAAATGACCAAGAATATCGCGAAAAATCTGCCAAAGCCTTTGCCATCTTGCTTCATCTCATGAGAGGGACTCCTTATATCTACCAAGGTGAGGAAATTGGGATGACAAATTATCCGTTTGAGACGCTGGATCAAGTAGAAGATATTGAATCCCTCAACTATGCGCGTGAGGCTCTAGAAAAAGGCGTTCCGATGGAAGAAATCATGGACAGTATCCGTGTCATTGGACGAGATAATGCCCGCACCCCTATGCAATGGGATGAGAGCAAAAATGCTGGTTTCTCAATAAGTCAACCTTGGTTGCCAGTGAATCCAAACTATCAAGCAATTAACGTTCAAGAAGCACTGGCAAATCCAGATTCTATTTTCTATACCTATCAGAAGTTGGTCCAAATCCGTAAGGAGAATAGCTGGCTGATTCGAGCTGACTTTGAATTGCTTGATACGGCTGACAAGGTCTTTGCCTATATCCGTAAGGACGGTGACCGTTGCTTCCTAGTTGTGGCTAACTTATCCAATGAAAAACAAGACTTAACAGTAGAAGGAAAAATCAAATCGGTCTTGATTGAAAACACCCTAGCTCAAGAAGTTTTTGAAAAACAAATCTTGGCTCCATGGGATGCTTTCTGTGTGGAATTGATTGACTAAAAAGTGGGAACCTCAAGCTTATAGAGTTTGAGGTTTTTTACTAAAAATTGTATAGAAAAATCTTTAAAAAATATTTGTTAGAATTTTCTAAAAAATCTCTCAAAAGCTCTTGCATTTATAGAAAAATAGGTTATAATGGTGAAAAACCTATCTTAAAGGAGATTGCCTATGAAATCGAAAAAGTGGCTCTTAGGAGCGGGAGTGACCTTGAGTGCAGCCCTTCTTTTGGCAGCTTGTGGTAAAAGTGATAAGAAAGCAGATGCCCCGAGGAGTTTTTCTTATGTTTATGCAGTGGATCCGTCTTCCTTGGATTATAGCGTTACGAGTAAAAGTTCTACCTCTGACGTGATTGGTAATGTTGTTGATGGTCTTTTAGAGAATGATAAATATGGAAATCTTATTCCGTCTTTAGCAGAGGATTGGACTGTTTCAGCCGATGGTTTGACTTACACTTACAAACTTCGTAAGGGTGTGAAATGGTATACTTCTGAAGGAGAGGAGTATGCAGAAGTTAAGGCACAGGATTTTGTTACCGGTCTGAAACATGCAGCAGATGGTAAGTCAGAAGGTCTTTCTTTGATTGAAAAATCAATCAAAGGTTTGGAAGCTTATGTTAGTGGTGAGACCAATGATTTTTCAACTGTAGGTGTTAAAGCTCTTGATGATTATACGGTAGAATATACCCTCAATAAACCAGAAAGTTTTTGGAACTCTAAAGTAACAACAGCAACCATGCTTCCTGTAAATGAAGAATTTTTGAATGCAACAGGCAAGGATTACGGAGCGCCAACCCCATCAAGTATTCTTTACAATGGTCCATATTTTTTGAAATCTTTGATTTCTAAATCTGTGATTGAATATGAAAAAAATCCTAACTATTGGGATAAGGAAAATGTCAAGATTGATAATGTAAAATTAACATTTTATGACGGATCGGATCAAGAATCTCTTATCCGTAGTTTCGCTACAGGAGCATATAATACAGCGAGACTTTTTCCAAATAGTTCAAGTTTTGCTTCCACCAAAGAAAAATATGGAGATCAGATTATTTATAGCCCTCAGGAAGCAACTAGTTATTACTTTACTTTTAACGTAAATCGTCAATCATATAATAAAACAGCCAAGACAGATGAAGGACAAAAGCTTTCTACAAAAGAAGCCATGCTGAATAAAAATTTCCGTCAAGCAATTAATTTTGCCTTCAATCGCCACGCCTATACAGCTCAATTAAACGGTGAAGAAGGTGCGGATAAGATTATTCGTAATAGTCTAGTACCAGATAATTACGTTCAAGTAGCAGAGAAGACCTTTGGACAGTTGGCTCAAGATGAACTACTGAAATATGGAGAACAGTGGAAAGATGTGACTCTCACAGATGGTAAGGATACAATTTACAATCCTACAAAGGCTAAATCTGCATTTGAGAAAGCGAAGTCAGAATTACAAGCTAAGGGAGTAAGTTTCCCGATTCATTTGGATGTGCCAGTAGAACAGACAGATGTAGTTGCGGTTCAACAAACCAATTCGCTAAAACAATCAATTGAAGAAACGCTTGGAACGGAGAATGTCATTGTAGATGTTCTTCAAATGACAGACAATGAGAAGGAGAGTATTACTTCTCAAGCAAAAGTGCCAGCGCAAAAAGACTATGATTTGAACGGAACAGGTTGGGGACCAGATTACCAAGATCCAGCAACCTATCTCAATATTTTAGATGCTAAGAAGGGTTCTGCCTTGAAACATCTAGGTATAACAAAGGGCAAGGATCCTGAAGTTATGGCGAAAATTGGCTTGGATGAGTACAAAAAGCTTTTAGATGACGCTGCAGCTGAAACAAGTAACCTCAATGAGCGTTATGAAAAATATGCTAAGGCTCAAGCTTGGGTAACAGATAGTTCTCTCCTTATTCCAGTGGCGTCTTCAGGAGGTTCTCCTATGGTAAGTCGTTCTGTGCCATTTACTAAAGCTTATTCACAAGTTGGTATCAAAGGGGATCCATTTATTTTTAAAGGAATGGAACTTCAAAATGATATTGTTACGACTAAAGAGTATGAGGCAGCCCTCAAAAAATGGCAAAAGGAAAAACTAGAATCTAATGCTCAGTATCAAAAGGATTTAGAAAAACACGTAAAATGAGTCTAGGCTTGTTTTTACAAATAATTTTTAATCAATAAATCGCATAAAAACAAGGGAAGACTGTATGAAAGACAGAAAACCTTTGTTTTTTTAATTCCTAGAGTTTATAAACTTCCATTCTAGAAATTCAATTAACTTTACAAATCGCCACTAATTTGGTAAAATAAACTTATGTTATAAAAACTAACATAAAGGAGAAAGAAGATGAATACAAAAAAGCGTGTCCTTAGTGCAGGCCTGACTTTTGCGGCTGCTTTGCTTTTAGCTGCTTGCGGTCAATCAGGTTCAGATACAAAAACTTACTCATCAACCTTTAGTGGAAATCCAACTACATTTAACTATTTATTAGACTACTACGCTGATAATACAGCTATTATTACTAACCTAGTTGATGGTTTGCTTGAAAATGACAATTATGGAAATCTAGTTCCGTCTTTAGCAGAGGACTGGTCTGTTTCAAGTGACGGCCTGACTTATACCTACAAATTGAGAAAAGATGCCAAATGGTTTACAGCTGACGGTGAAGAGTACGCCCCAGTCAAGGCACAAGATTTTGTGACAGGTATCAAGTACGCAGTGGATAATAAATCACAGGCGATTGATTTGATTCAAAACTCGATCAAGGGCTTGAATGATTATATTACAGGAGCGGATTCCGACTTTTCTAAGGTTGGGGTGAAGGCTATTGACGACCAGACGGTTGAGTATACTTTGGCACGTCCAGAGCCTTACTGGAATTCAAAAACAACGAATAGTATTCTTTTCCCAGTAAACGAAGAGTTTCTAAATTCAAAAGGGAAAGATTTTGGTACCCTATCTCCAGATAGCATTCTCTACAGCGGACCTTATTTGTTAAAAGATTTCACATCAAAATCATCTATCGAGTATGTGAAGAATCCGCATTACTATGATCATGACAAAGAATCGATTGAACACGTGAAATTAGCTTATTTTGATGGCTCAGACCAAGAATTAACCATCCGTAACTTTGAAAGTGGAGCCTATTCTATCGCTGGGGTTTATCCAAATAGTTCAAACTTTGCTAAGACCAAGGAGAAATATAATGATAATATCGTCTATAGTTTGCAGGACAAGACTTCTTGGTATTTCAATTTCAACGTTAATCGTAAGGTCTACAATCACACTGCTAAAACGACAGATGAGCAGAAGAAGTCAACTGAGACAGCTGTTTTGAACAAGAAGTTCCGCCAAGCAGTGAACTTTGCCTTGGACCGCACAGCCTATTCTGCTCAGTCAAATGGGGAAGAAGCGGCTAGCAAGACCCTTCGGAACACCCTGGTTCCTCCTACCTTTGTCCAAGTTGGAGATAAGACCTTTGGAGAAGTAGTCGCTTCTAAATTGGTCAACTACGGAACAGAATGGTCAGGTATTAACTTGGCAGATGCTCAGGATGCCTATTTCAACAAAGAAAAAGCCCAAGCAAAATTTGCAGAAGCCAAAAAAGAATTGGCAAGTCAAGGTATGACCTTCCCAATTCACTTGGATGTAGCTGTTGATCAGACAAATAAAAATGCTGTGACAGGCATGAACTCAGTTAAGCAGACCCTTGAGTCGGTTTTAGGTGCTGATAATATTGTCATTGATGTTCAACAACTTTCAACAGATGATTTTAATAACGTAGCCTTCTTGGCACCGACACCAGCTGATCGAGACTACGATTTGAACTTTGATGGCTGGGTAGGTGATTATCAAGATCCATCAACTTATCTCAATCCTTTCAATGCAGAGGATGGTTTCTACCTCAAGATTTTTGGTCTAGATGCCAAGGAAGATAAAGCAAAAATTGCTAGCCTAGGTCTAGATACTTACACTACAATGCTCAAGGAAGCGGATAGTGAAAACAAAGATGTGGCGAAGCGTTATGAAAAATACGCCGAAGCTCAAGCTTGGATGATCGATAACTCTCTCCTTATGTCAGCTATGTCAAATGGTGGAACAGCTTCTGTAACTAAAGTGACACCATTTACAAGAGGTTATTCATTGGTTGGTATCAAGGGCGATGGAAATAACTACAAGTACATGAAACTGCAAAAAGATACTGTTACGACCAAACAGTATGAAGAAGCCAAGACTAAATGGGAGCAAGAAAGCAAAAAAGCAATCGAAAAAGCTCAAAAAGAAGCAGAAAATCATGTTAAATAATGATGAGCGAGGTTTCGTAAGGGACCTCGTTTTTATGTTTATATATTAAATTTATTGAAGTAATTGTTTGCAAGTAAAAAAGAATGTTTCGGGAAGCAGATGAAAACGCCTTACCTAAGCGGATTTACAACACAGGCGTATTTTTTATGATATAATAAAATGAAATAAAAATTGATAATAGAGGTATATCGTGAGTAGATCTTCGAAGCGAGTTCGTCAGGGTAAAACAAAAATAGTGATTTGTTGGGGGTTGCTAGCTATCTATGCAGTACTATCAGTCTTTTTATTGTTTTTGATTTTCAAGTACAATATGCTAGCCTTCCGATATCTCAATATAGTAGTTACTGTCTTAATTGTGGCCTTAGCCATCGTGAGCTTCTTTTTAATTCGGTCCAGGAAAGTTAAAAATCTAACGCTGATTTTATTATTACTAGGTATTTTGATTAATGGGACTTCTCTCTTTACTGTAGGGCAGTTCATTGGATTTACCAGCCGCCTGAATGCGACATCGAACTACTCAAATTATTCGATGAGTATTGCGGTGTTAGCAGATAGTTCAATTGATCATATCAGTCAGCTAAGCAGTGTAACGGGGCCGACTGGGACGGATAAGGATAATATCCAACAGTTGATGAATGATCTGAAGGCTAGTCAAAATAAGGAGTTAACAGTCGAAGAAAGTAGCTCCTATCTTGCGGCCTATAAGAGCCTGCTAGCTGGCGATACAAAGGCGATTATATTAAATAGTGTCTTTGAAAACATTATCGAATCAGAATATCCTGACTATGCTTCAAAAATTAAGAAAATCTATACCAAAGAATTAACGAAAACGGTTGAAACTCCAAAAGATGTCAAAGGTGACAGTTTCAACGTTTATATCAGTGGAATTGATACTTATGGTCCAATCAGTTCAGTTTCTCGTTCGGATGTCAATATCATTATGACAGTGAATCGTGAAACGAAAAAGATTCTCTTGACTACAACGCCTCGTGATTCCTATGTTCCAATTGCCGATGGTGGCAACGACCAAAAAGATAAGTTGACCCATGCGGGGATTTATGGAGTAGATGCTTCCATTCATACACTGGAAAATCTTTATGGTATTGACCTGAACTATTATGCTCGTTTGAATTTCACTTCTTTCTTGAAATTGATTGATCTCCTTGGTGGAGTTGATGTCCATAATGATCAGGATTTCACTTCCCTACATGGGAAGTTCCATTTCCCAGTAGGCAATGTTCATTTAGATTCTGAACAAGCTCTTGGATTTGTACGTGAACGCTATTCTTTAGCAGATGGAGATCGGGATCGTGGTCGCAACCAACAAAAGGTCATTGTTGCTATACTGCAAAAGCTAACCTCGACAGAAGCTTTGAAAAATTATGACAGTATTATTAAGGGGCTGCAAGATTCGATTCAAACCAATATGCCACTTGAAACCATGATGAACTTGGTCAATGCCCAACTTGAGAGTGGTGGAACTTATAAAATTAATTCACAGGATCTTAAGGGAACCGGGCGGATGGATTTACCATCCTATGCTATGCCTGAGAGTAACCTCTACATGATGGAGATAAGTGATAGCAGTTTAGAGTCAGTCAAGGCTGCAATTAATGATGTGATGGAAGGAAAATAAGACAAAATGATTGATATTCATTCGCATATTGTATTTGGTGTGGATGATGGTCCGAAATCTAAGCAAGAAAGCAAGGCGCTTTTAACAGAAGCCTATAGGCAAGGGGTAAGGACTATTGTATCGACATCGCATAGACGAAAAGGGATGTTTGAAACTCCTGAGGAGACAATAGAGACAAACTTCCAAGAAGTTAAGGAGCTAGCCAAGGAAGTGGCTCCAGACTTGACCATTCTCTATGGGGCAGAAATTTATTATACCCATGATGTGCTTGAGAAGTTAGAAAAACAGGTTATTCCAAGTCTTAATGGGACACGCTATGCTCTCATTGAGTTTAGTATGGCTACTCCTTATCGAGAAATCCATACTGCTTTGAGCAATCTTCTCATGCTTGGGCTAACGCCTGTAGTTGCCCACATTGAACGTTACCATGAATTAGAGAATAACGAAAAACGGGTGAAAGAGTTGATTGATATGGGTTGCTACACTCAAATCAATAGTTCAAGCATTTTAAAACCAAAGTTATTTGGGGATAAATATAAATTTATGAAGAAACGAGCTCGCTATTTTCTAGAGCGTGATTTGGTACATTTTGTTGCAAGTGATATGCATAATTTAGACCAAAGACCACCATACATGAAAGAAGCTTACGAGATCGTCTCAAAACAATACGGTGAAAGCAAGGCGAGAGAATTATTTATCGAAAATCCTCGCCTCATCTTAGCTGATCAAATTATTTAGGAGTTGACATGAAAGAAAATAAAGAAATCGGAATTGACGTTGTTCAATTATTTAAAATCCTTTGGAAGAAAAAAATCGCTATTATCCTAACTGCGATTGTAGCAGCTGTCTTAGCTTTCGGTGTAAGCAGTTTTGTTCTTACGCCTGAGTATTCGAGTACGACACGTATTTACGTGGTCAATCGAAATCAATCGGAAAAAGCAGGGTTGACCAACCAGGATTTGCAAGCCGGTAGCTATCTAGTAAAAGACTATAAGGAAATTATCCTTTCTCAAGATGTACTGGAGAAAGTCATTTCAAATCTTAAACTAGAGAAGACAGTTAAGGAATTAAGCAAGAAGATTCAGGTAACAGTACCTGTAGATACTCGTATCGTGTCAATTGCTGTAAAAAATTCCCAACCAGAAGAGGCCAGCCGTATCGCAAATGCTCTTCGCGAAGTGGCTGCTGAAAAAATCATTTCTGTAACTCGAGTATCTGATGTGACAACACTAGAGGAAGCAAGACCAGCACTAACACCTTCATCACCTAATATTCGTCGAAATACTGCGCTTGCTTTCCTAGTAGGTGGTGCAGTGATGGTTGTTTCAGTCTTATTGCTTGAATTATTTGACGATCGTGTCAAACGACCAGAAGATGTCGAAGAAGTCATGCAGGTTGCACTTTTAGGAATTGTTCCAGATTTGGATAAGTTAAAGTAAGGGAGAAGACATGCCAACATTAGAAATCGCACAAAAGCGTTTAGATTTTGCTAAAAAAGCTGAAGAACACTATAATGCTTTGCGCACCAATATTCAATTGAGTGGTGATAATTTGAAAGTTCTTGCCATCTCATCTGTCAGACCTGGTGAAGGAAAATCTACAACGTCAACTAATATCGCCTGGGCTTTCGCGCGTGCAGGCTATAAAACATTACTAGTAGATGCGGATATCCGTAATTCAGTTATGTCTGGGGTCTTCAAGTCAAGAGAAAAAATTACTGGATTGACTGACTTTTTGGCAGGGACAACAGACCTTTCTCATGGACTTTGTGATACAAATGTTGAAAATCTATTTGTTATTCAGGCAGGTCCAGTGTCACCTAATCCAACAGCCCTCCTGCAGAGTGAAAATTTCCATACCATGATTGATACTTTGCGTAAGTATTTTGACTATGTCATTGTGGATACTGCACCGATTGGGATTGTCATTGACGCTGCTATCATTACACAAAAATGTGACGCTTCTATCTTAGTAACAGCAGCTGGAGAGACAAAACGACGTGATGTCTTAAAGGCGAAGGAACAGTTAGAACAAACAGGAACTCCATTTTTAGGTGTAGTTCTAAATAAATTTAATACGGAAGTTGAAAAATACGGAGCTTATGGTGGCTATGGAGCCTATGGTTCCTATGGAAATTATGGGAAAAAGAAGTAGGTAGAGTTACCTAGGAGGTAGTTTTGAGAGAAGTATCAAATATTCGAAAATTAGAGATTCTCATAATACAACTGTTTCCAATTTATCTGTTACCTTTTGTATTGGATATTCATGAACATGTACTATTTCTAATGGTTGTTCATGTCATGTCTTACTATGTCAGTGATTATAGTAAGAATTTTAAATATCGGAGTATAGCAGAAGAGCTGATACAGACAATAAAGTACGAATTGGTATACCTGTTATTAGCTCTTGTTGTTTTTCCATTGTTAGCACCCGACTTACCTTATTTAAGCATCTACAATTTATTATGGATTGTAGAGGTAAATACGCTTTTTATCCTAGTACTTAATCTCTTTATTCGTAAGCTTTGGAAGTTCTTGTCTCGCAAAAAAAAATATACTCAGCGAATCTTGCTAGTGACCACACGTTCACGAGTTGAGAGAGTACTACAGCAACTTTCTGCTTATGAGTATGGCTATGTTTCAGCTGTTTGTATTGTAGATGGTGAGCAATCTGAATCTTCTAATTTTACAATCGTTACGTTGGATAACTTAGTAACCTATGCTACGAGATCAGTAGTAGATCAAGTGGTGATTAATCTCCCAAGTGAAAATTTTTTAATTGCAGATTTTGTTTCTCAATTTGAAATGATGGGGTTGCCAGTAGCTGTCAATATAGCGGCGTTAGAATTTGTAACCAATAGTGAAAAAGCGATTCAACGTTTTGGGAACTCTAGTGTTGTTAATTTTTCCACAACCTTCTATCGTTCAAGTGATATTGCTCTTAAACGTTCTATAGATATTATTGGCTCCTTGGTTGGTCTGATTATTTGTGGTCTGGTGTCTATTTTTCTTGTTCCTCTGATAAAAAGAGATGGAGGCCCTGCTATTTTTATCCAAGATAGGATTGGTAGAAATGGCCGAGTATTTAAATTTTATAAATTCCGTTCTATGAGAGTAGATGCGGAGGAAATCAAGAAGGACTTGATGAGTCAGAATCAGATGCAGGGTGGAATGTTTAAGATTGAAAACGATCCACGAATTACAAAGATTGGGCATTTTATTAGAAAAACGAGTCTAGATGAATTGCCACAATTTTGGAATGTTCTAAAAGGTGATATGAGTTTAGTTGGTACTAGACCACCAACCTTAGATGAGTATATGACGTATACACCGGAACAAAAACGTCGTCTAAGTTTTAAACCTGGAATCACAGGTCTTTGGCAGATTAGTGGTAGAAGTGAAATTAAGAATTTTGATGATGTTGTTAAGTTAGATGTTGCCTATATAGATGGGTGGACAATTTGGAAAGATATTGAAATTTTATTGAAAACAATTAAAGTTGTAGTTATGAGAGATGGGGCAAAGTGATTTTTGCCCTTCCATCTTGTTAGGAGTGAAATGAAACAGTCAGTTTATATCATTGGTTCCAAAGGGATTCCTGCAAAGTATGGAGGCTTTGAAACCTTTGTAGAAAAATTAACCGAATATCAAAAAGACAGCAACATACAATACTATGTAGCTTGTATGCGTGAAAATTCAGCTAAATCAGGCATCATGGATGACCAATTTGAGCATAATGGGGCCATTTGTTTCAATATTGATGTGCCTAATATTGGGCCGGCTCGTGCTATCGCTTACGATATTGCAGCGGTCAATAAGGCTATTGAATTGGCTAAGGAAAACAAGGACGAGGCTCCCATTTTTTACATTCTAGCTTGTCGCATCGGGCCGTTTATTTCTGGACTCAAGAAAAAAATTCGTGCGATCGGAGGAAGTCTACTTGTGAATCCCGATGGGCATGAATGGTTGAGAGCAAAATGGAGCCTGCCAGTTCGTAAGTACTGGAAATTCTCAGAGCAACTCATGGTCAAGCATACGGATTTATTGGTATGTGATAGCAAAAATATCGAACAATATATTCAAGAGGACTATAAACAGTATCAACCAAAGACCACCTATATTGCCTATGGGACAGACACTGCTCCTTCAAGCCTGAAGGCTGAAGATGCCAAGGTTCGGAACTGGTATCAGGAAAAAGGTGTTAGCGAAAATGGCTATTATCTAGTGGTGGGGCGATTTGTTCCTGAAAACAACTACGAAACCATGATTCGTGAATTTATCAAGTCCAAGTCCAAGAAGGACTTTGTCCTCATCACAAATGTGGAGCAGAATAATTTTTACGATCAGTTGTTACAGGATACTGGTTTTGACAAAGATCCTAGGGTTAAATTTGTTGGTACAGTCTATGACCAAGAATTGCTCAAGTACATTCGTGAAAATGCCTTTGCTTATTTCCATGGTCATGAAGTTGGGGGAACCAATCCTTCGCTTTTAGAAGCTCTGGCATCAACTAAACTGAATTTATTGCTAGATGTTGGCTTTAACCGTGAGGTTGGTGAAGACGGGGCTATTTATTGGGAAAAAGACGAGTTGGCACGCGTCATTGAGGAAGTAGAAGGATTTGATCAGGCAACGATAGCTGACTTGGATTTTAACTCAAGCAAAAGAATCCTCTCAGCTTTCACATGGGAAAAGATTGTATCAGATTACGAGGAAGTATTTATTAAATGAAAATTTTACATTATACTTTAGGTTTTCAGCCATTACGTACAGGTGGACTTGTTAAGTATGCAGAAGATTTAATGAATCAGCAGGTTGAATCAGGATATGAAGTAATAGCACTTTATCCGGGTAGTATTAAAATTTTTTCGCATGATTTAGTTATAAAATCTACAAAATCAAGAGGTTTTGATTGTTACGAATTAATAAATAGTTTGCCATTAGCAATATTTGGTGGTTTTACAGAGCCGGATTCATTTATGAAAAAATGTGATAAAAGAGTATATTATAATTTTCTACAAAAAATTAATCCAGATATAATTCATGTACACTCATTAATGGGAATACATAAAGAATTTTTTGAATCTGCCCATGAATTAGGTATAAAGATATTTTTTACTAGTCATGACTATTATGGATTGGCACCAGTCCCCAATTTTTTCTTTAACGGAGTAGATTATAGTGAGAATAATACTAATATATCCTGGAATATAATGTCTTCAAATGCTCTCAGTGTAAAAAAACTTCGTTTTTTTCAAGTTCCCTTTTATCCAACAATTAGGAGAGTATTGAGAGTATTAAGAAAAAGTCTAAAATCTAGGAGCACTATAGAAGTTTCTGAGAGAAAAGAGCTTGTTAATTATAGAGATATCCGATCATATTATAAAGAAATATTTAATTTAATTGATGCTTATTTATTTAATAGTAGTTTAGCAAGGGATGTTTATATAAAAAACGGAGTTCTTCCCCAAACAGAAGAAATTATTTCTATTTCTAATAGTAATATTCGAAAACGAAATGTAATTAGAAAAAATCGTAATAAAAGTGTAATAGCCTATATTGGTCCAGATGAAGATTATAAAGGTTATTTTGATTTTATCGATTTTGTAAATGATATTGATAAAGAAAAATATGAAATAAAAACCTACGGTCATTTACCTAATGGAGAGTGTCCTACCTATATTCAACAAAATGGATATTTCACACAAAAAAATATTGATTCGATATACTCTGATATAGATATTCTTATCGTACCTAGTAATTGGAAAGAAACATTTGGTCTTATTACGATAGAAGCGTTATCGTACGGTGTGAAGGTATTTGTTAGCGAGAATGTGGGTTCTAAAGATTTACTTTCAGAATCGTATGTATTCCGAGACAAACAAGATTTATTATACAAAATAAAAAGTATTGAATATGAAGAACAAGCTATAAATACTATGGAAGATCATATGGTTGAAGTAAAAAAATATTATGAAAGAATAATAAATGAATATAAAAAGAATAGTTAAAATAATCACTGGAAGAGATATTGAAATTCACCCAGATGTTCCAATAAATTACGTTATGAAAAAAGGAATTATTTATAGTTTAGGTTTAATAAAAGGTGTAATTCGTAGTATAGGATTTGGTAAAAGAGGGAATCGTTTTTTTATAGGTAATGGTGTTTCTATTTCTGCCAAACATAAATTATATATTGGAAATAATGTAAGAATTGGTCACTATGTAGTGATAGATGCGCTATCAGAAAATGGTGTACAACTTGCGGATTATGTAAAAATAGGTGATTATTCCCAGATTATAGGAACTGGCTCAATAAATAATATGGGTAAAGGTCTAAGTATTGGAAAAAATTCTTCATTCTCAGAATTTTGTTTATTTGGCGCTGCAGGAGGAATAACTATTGGAGATGATGTAATTTCAGGCCAAAATGTACGCTTCCACTCTGAAAATCATAATTATGATAATATTGATAAATTAATAAGAGAACAAGGTGTCAATAGAAAAGGAATTTCTGTTGGGAATAATTGCTGGATTGGGGCGGGTGCAGTATTCTTAGATGGATCAAGTATAGGATCGGGGTGTATTGTAGCCGCTAACTCAGTAGTAACGAAACATTTCCCAGACAATGTTATTATTGGTGGTGTACCCGCTAAGATTTTAAAAAAAAGGTCTTAGTTGAAACTCTTTAAAAATTAATTATTCTAGAGATTTTCCACATACATAAAGAAACAACTAAAAATTGTGCTAAGTTTTAAATTTTAATATTAAAAAATCTCTTAGAAAATAACAAAAAAATTTATTTATTCAAGTAAATTTCTGCGATTTGTTAATATGATATTTTAAAAATTCTTTCATAATTATATAAAAAATAAATAAGGATGATTCAAATAAATGAAAAAAATAAAAATCATTATTCCATACTTTGGAGCATTCCCAAAATTTTTCCCTTATTTTTTAATGACAGCTAGAAGAAATAAGAATATAGATTTTGAAATCTTTACGGATCAACCAATAGAGCAGTTCTCTTTATTAAATGCAAGAAATATACATTTTAATATATTGAGCTTTTCTGATTTAAAAAAGAAAATTCAATCAAAATTTAATTTTGAAATTTCGCTAGATAATCCCTATAAGCTGTGTGATTATAAACCAGCTTATGGGTTAATTTTTGAAGATGAGCTAATTGGGTATGATTATTGGGGTTTTTGTGATACTGATATCTTATTAGGAGATATTTATCAATTTTTAGAAGATTATGAGTTTTTTACAAAAGAATATGATAGATATGGACTTTTAGGTCACCTTCAGATATACAAAAATATAAAAGAGGTAAATACTATTTTTAAAACAGGTGTTGGTATGAGTTATCGACTGGACTACCAAAATGTTTATAGCAGTAGTAAAAATTTTATTTTTGACGAGCAAGAAGGAGTTCAGAAACTTTTTGAATACTCTCGGATGAATCAATTACAAGTAACTTGCTTTCATGATTTAGATATTTCTTGTTTTTCTTTTAGATGTAATGGTGAGAAAAAGGTACGAAGATATTATTATTGGACAGACTTAAAAGGCCTAGAGTCGATAGAGTTAAAAAAAGGAAATATAGAGATAACGCGACCTCTATACGTTCATTTCCAAAAAAGGAATATTGAATGTCCAGAAGTTCTAGAAAATAAACAATTTTATGTGGTTCCCAATCGTCTAGTTAATGGTGATAAATTATCAGTTGAAGAAATCAAAAGTATGACTCAAAATAAAATTTACTGGGAACATATAAAGAGGAGTATTCAGAAAAAATTTAAGAAAGAGAAATGGACTTTGGAATTCATGCTTCATAAGATAAGGATGAAAAATCAATGAATAATATAACGTTAAGTATTATAATACCTGTTTATAATGTTGAAGCTTACCTAAGAAGATGTTTGGACTCTATACTTAAACAAAATACTTTAGTAGACTATGAGATTATATTGATTAATGACGGATCGACTGATTCAAGTGGAAGAATTTGTGATGACTTCCAATCGCATTTCTCTAATATTCAGGTGAAGCATATAAAAAATAGTGGTGTTGCAGCAGCTAGGAACCTTGGGATATCTCTATCAAATGGGAAATTATTGTATTTTGTTGATCCAGATGACTATTTGGCAGAGGATTTTTTTATAGAGCTTGCTCCATATATAAATGATAATTGGGATATTTTATGTTTTGGTTTTAATGAAGTAAAAGAAAAAGATATGGCTACAATATCTTGTCGGACACATAGATATACTAAAATAGGAAAATTAACTCATGAGGAATTTATTAATAGTTTTATTGATTTCTTTAGGACAGATATGATGTACAATGTTTGGTCAAGAATTTATAAAAAAGATTTTATTTTGGAACATGGTATCGAGTTTCCCAAAAAATCCATTGGGGAAGATACCTTATTTAATTTTCAAGTTTATAAGTATTTAGAAACTATTCGATTTATTGAACCTTGTCTATACAATTATATAGCTGGTAGAAGTGGTTCTGCTTTAACAGAATTTAATCCCGATAGAATTGAAATTCAACTAAATGAGCTTGATGAGTTGAAACAGCTATTGAAAAAATTTAATATAGAAGATTATACTTTGTTAAAAGAAATAAAAACAAAAATTATTGTAAGTTCTACCTTTCAAATTTCTAATTTAGAAAATACAAAAAATTATAGAGTAGAACTATTAAAAAATATTATTGAAAATGAACAATTTGATGAAATTTTTTCCGGAGAGGTTTATCAAATCATTGGTTCTTATGGTGATTTATTAAAGAATAAAAAATTTTCTTTATTATTTAGAAGGTTGACGATAGAGCTACTTGCCAGAAAAAAATTCAGAACAGTATTGTTTATTGAAAAATTAAAAATGAATCCAATCTTACGTAAGATTGCTTTTAAATAATTTTGGCTATAAGAGCTAACAATAAAAAGGATATTATGTTAAAAATTAAATTTGAGAACCTTTTGGTTATTATTGTATTAACTATAATTACCGGATATGATACTATTATGACTACAATGTTGAATAGGACACTACCTAATATTCCTGTGATTTTATTAATATGTGTAGTTTTATTATTGATTTTTAGATTTTTATTTATAAAAAAATTTAGTGCATTTTATATTATATCGAGTATTTTATTGATATTGACAAGTATTATAGTGTTTTTACATACAGGTGGTACCAATTTTCTTTTGTATTCATTGTTGATTATACTATTGTATCAAGTAGATGTTGATGTGGTTTTGAAAACATATGTGGGTATATCAGGTATAATTGTTTTGTTAATCTTTCTACTTTCAATTTTAGGAGTAGTACCTAATTTACAATTTGCTCAAATCCGCTCATCTAGTTTAGTAGTTAGAAATTCATTTGGATTCATCTATCCAACTGATTTTGCTTCACACTGTTTTTACCTATATATTGCTTGGGGTTACTTGCTTAGAGAAAAACACATATTCTTCAGAACGATTGTGGGATTATCATTAGCATTCTTTTTACTAAAATTTTGTGATGCCCGACTAAATTCATTATCTGTTCTTGCTGCAACCTTGATTTTCATAATTATGTATTATACTAAAGAAAGAGAATTGAAAGTATACAGTATAATGCCATATTTTGCTCTTGTTTTTTCTGCTTTTATGTTTTATGTTTCCTACTTTTTTACATGGTCTTCTTCTTTCTATGTGAATTTAAATAATCTGTTTAGTATGAGATTGTTTTTAGGTAAAAATGCACTGGATACATATGGTTTGCCTTTATTTGGTAAAAGTGGAGTAAAGTTTATTGGCTACGGTGGAACCACTGAGTCGGTTCATAGTTATAACTATGTTGATTCATCTTATATCCAAATGTTATTTTATTATGGATTAATTCCTGTTGTATTGCTAGTATTGATTTATGTGTTTGCTTCAAAAAGAGTTCATAAACAAAAAAAGTTTTTATTTCTGGCCTTGTTATCTCTTATTACAATTAACTGTATGATTGAAGCTTTTTGGATAAGACCAGGATACAATATTTTTATGTTTACCATTTTTGCTAATTTGTATGATACCCAGAGCAAGGAAAAAAGAGAAGTAAAACTATGAAAGTAATAAAAAATTATGCATATAATCTTTCTTATCAGTTACTACTCATAATATTACCGATTATTACAACTCCATATGTTACGAGGGTGTTTTCTTCAAATGATATAGGAACTTATAGTTATTTTAACTCCATTGTTACCTATTTTATTTTGTTAGCTACTTTAGGAATAGCCAACTATGGGACAAAGGAGATCTCTGGTAATCGAATAATAATTCGTAAGAATTTTTGGGGGATTTATACTTTACAGTTAGGATCAGCTATTTTTTCTTTTGCACTGTATGTTTTACTATGCCTGACTTTGCCAGCTATGAAAAATCCTGTGGCTTATATTCTAGGTTTTAGTTTGATTTCTAAAGGTTTAGATATTTCTTGGTTATTTCAAGGTTTAGAGGACTTTCGAAAAATTACAGTCAGAAACATTACGGTGAAATTAGCTGGTGTTATTTCTATTTTTCTATTCATAAGATCAGCAAACGATCTATATTTATATGTTTTTTTACTGACTGCTTTTGATTTGTTGGGACAATTAATTATGTGGATACCAGCAAAAGAGTTTATTGGGAAACCAAACTTAGATTTGATGCATGCTAAACAGCATTTGAAACCAGTCATCTTATTGTTTTTGCCTCAGATTGCAATTTCACTTTATGTGACATTAGATAGCACTATGCTTGGAGTTCTTGCCTCAACAAGAGATGTTGGGATTTATGATCAATCATTAAAATTGATCAATATCCTATTGACTATAGTGACTTCGTTAGGTAGTGTCATGTTGCCACGAGTTTCAAATCTTTTATCTTCAGGGGATCATAAAGCAGTTAACAAAATGCATGAGATGTCATTTCTAATTTATAATTTGGTTATTTTTCCAATTATGGCAGGTATGTTAATTATAAATGATGATTTTGTTACCTTTTTCCTGGGGCAAGATTTTCAAGAGGCACGTTATGCGATAGCAATTATGATTTTTAGAATGTTCTTTATTGGTTGGACCAATATTATGGGAATTCAAATTCTGATACCTCATAATAAAAATAAAGAATTTATGCTGTCAACAACAATCCCTGCTATTGTTAGTGTGGGCTTAAATCTTCTTTTGCTTCCAAAGTTAGGCTATATAGGTGCTGCAATTGTGTCTGTCTTAACAGAGGTGCTAGTATGGTTGATACAGTTATTCTATACTCGCTCTTATTTGAGAGAGGTACCTATTCTAGGTTCATTGATTAGAATTATAATTTCATCGGGATTAATGTATGTTATCTTGTTATTTATAAAACAATTCCTAAATGTATCACCGATGATTAATGTGGGACTATATGCTGTTCTGGGAGCAATTATTTATGCCAGCTTGATTTTAATCTTGAAGGTAATAAATCCAAATGAGTTAAAACAACAACTATTAAAAAAATAAAGGAGTGTATTATGTACGATTATCTAATCGTTGGTGCTGGTTTGTCTGGAGCAATTTTTGCTTATGAAGCAACCAAGTGTGGAAAAAAAGTAAAAGTTATTGATAAACGTGACCACATTGGTGGAAATATCTACTGTGAGAATGTAGAAGGTGTTAATGTTCATAAATATGGTGCACATATCTTCCATACTTCTAATAAGAAAGTTTGGGATTATGTTAATCAATTTGCTGAATTTAACAACTACATTAATTCGCCTGTAGCTAATTACAAGGGTAGCCTTTATAATCTACCTTTCAATATGAATACTTTCTATGCTATGTGGGGGACAAAAACTCCTCAAGAAGTTAAAGATAAGATTGCTGAGCAAACGGCTCATATGAAGGACGTTGAACCTAAAAACTTGGAAGAACAGGCTATCAAGTTGATCGGTCCAGATATTTATGAAAAGTTGATTAAAGGATATACTGAAAAGCAATGGGGACGTTCTGCGACTGACCTTCCACCGTTTATCATTAAACGTCTCCCAGTTCGTTTGACTTTTGATAATAACTACTTTAATGACCGTTACCAAGGTATTCCAATTGGTGGCTATAATGTCATTATCGAAAATATGCTGAAGGATGTGGAAGTAGAACTTGGCGTTGATTTTTTTGCCAATCGTCAGGAATTAGAATCTTCTGCTGAAAAAGTTGTCTTTACAGGGATGATTGACCAATACTTTGACTATAAACATGGTGAGTTAGAATACCGTAGTCTTCGTTTTGAGCATGAAGTTCTGGATGAAGAAAATTATCAAGGAAATGCTGTGGTTAACTATACAGAGCGAGAAATTCCTTATACTCGCATTATTGAGCATAAACATTTTGAGTACGGTACACAAGATAAAACGGTTATTACTCGAGAATACCCAGCTGATTGGAAACGTGGAGATGAACCTTATTATCCAATCAATGATGAGAGAAACAATGCCATGTTTGCTAAATATCAAGAAGAAGCAGCACAGAATGATAAGGTAATTTTCTGTGGACGTTTGGCCGACTATAAATACTACGACATGCATGTGGTCATTGAACGTGCTCTAAATGTTGTAGAGGAAGAACTTTTAAAATGACACATGAAAAAATTGATATCGTTGTTCTCTGGGTAGATGGAAGTGATCCTGAGTTTATCCGTGAGAAACAAGCTGTGACAGCTCAAATAGCAGAAATAGACCAAGAAATAGACGGAGAGCAACGCTATCGTGATTACGGCATTTTTAATTATTGGTTTCGAATGATTGAAAAGCATGCCCCTTGGGTAAATAATGTTTACATAGTCACCAATGGACAAAAGCCGGAATGGTTGAATTTGGAACATCCAAAACTCAAGTTAGTTGCTCATAAGGAGTTTATCCCTGAAGAGTATCTACCTACCTATAATTCAGCGACCATTGAACTGAATCTCCATCGCATTGAAGGATTGTCGGAGAATTTTATTTATTTTAACGATGACATGTATTTGATAAAAGATGTAAAACCTGCAGATTTCTTTAAAAATAATCAACCGAAGCTTTTAGCAGTTTATGATGCTTTAGTTCCATGGTCGTCGTTTACAAACACTTATCATAATAACGTTGAATTGATTTATCGCCATTTCCCTAATAAAAAAGCCTTAAAATCTTCGCCTTGGAAATTCTTTAATTACCGTTATGGGTCCTTGGTTTTGAAAAACTTGTTACTCTTGCCATGGGGGCCAACAGGCTATGTGAACCAGCATTTACCTGTTCCGATGAAAAAGAGCACCTTGGCACATCTATGGGAAATTGAAGGAAAAACGTTAGATAAAACGTCACGAAATAAATTGAGAGATTATGGGGTAGATATTAATCAATACATCTGTCAGCATTGGCAAATTGAAAGTAATCAGTTTTATCCGATGTCAAAGAATTTTGGAGAGTCGATAGACCTAAATCAAATGGATCGATTAGAGAGTATCTTCAAAGATAAACATAAAAAAATGCTTTGTGTGAATGACGATGTTGACTTTAATGAGGAGAATATCATTCGGTTTAAAAAAATTTTGAAGGAACGCTATCCAGAAAAGTCTGCTTTTGAAAAATGAAAGGTAAAATATGAAATACTATTTAAAAGAAGAATTTTTAGACGATAATAATGTTAAAAATGCTGGTAATAAGGCGCGTAATGACGTTGAAGTGATTTTAAATGACCTAGATTATGCCCCCTTAAAAGTTATAGTTGATGACTGGTATAAAATGAATGTTCTTAATGCTCAGCTTCACAAATATAGAGCACTTTTGAGAGCCTTTAAACGCTTAAAGAAAAATGATGATATTGTGATACAATTTCCCTTGTTACATCATTCTTTGTTCATCAATAGTCTACTAAAATCTCTTAAAAATAGAGGTGTTAACATCTATCTGCTGATTCATGATTTAGAGACCTTGCGTTTTGTAAATGACAAGACTCTACCCTTTAGAATGAAGTTGCGGATGAAATTAACGGAAAGTGATACATTTCATAGTGTAACTGGCATTATTGCCCATAATCCTATTATGAAGTCAGTTTTGGTGGATAAAGGAGTGGCGGAAGATAGGATTGTCAGCCTTGGAATTTTTGATTATTTGATTCCAAATTTCCAAGAAAAAAGTGGACTGACAAAAGACCAGCCAATCATTGTAGCTGGTAATTTGGCCAAGGAAAAAGCTGGCTACTTATATGAGTTGCCTGCAAGTCCGGCATATAACCTCTATGGTGTTGGTTTTGATGAGGCTAGAAAGCTATCAAATGAAACCTATTTTGGTTCATTTTTTCCAGATGAACTACCGTCAGCATTAGAAGGAAGCTTTGGTTTAGTTTGGGACGGTGATAGTTCTAAAACTTGTAGTGGATTTTTTGGAGAATATCTACGCTATAACAATTCTCATAAATCGTCACTTTATTTGGCTTCGGGGTTTCCCATTATTGTTTGGAAGGAATCCGCTTTGTCACATTTTGTCTTAAAGAATAATTGTGGTATTACAGTTGATTCTTTGTTTGATATAAAAGAAAAAATCAATAATATTTCGGAAGAAGAATATCAAGAGTTAGTAGAAAATGCACAAAAGGTAGGAAATAATATAAGATCGGGATATTATTTGAAAACAGCTTTAGATACATTAACTAAATAATTAGTTTAAATTCACTAAATAATATATCACTTGTCTCTGATTACTAATTACAAAAATTCTAATTTAATATAGAAAGGTAGTTCGATTATGAAAGGTATTATCCTTGCAGGAGGTTCAGGAACTCGCTTGTATCCTTTGACTCGTGCTATATCCAAACAACTGATGCCGGTTTATGATAAACCCATGATTTATTATCCTCTATCGACACTCATGTTAGCGGGTATCAAAGATATTTTAATTATCTCGACTCCTCATGATTTACCTCGTTTTAAAGAACTGCTTCAAGATGGTTCGGAGTTGGGAATTAATCTTTTTTATGCGGAACAACCTAGTCCAGATGGATTGGCTCAGGCCTTCATTATCGGTGAAAAATTTATTGGAAATGACAGTGTCGCCCTAATTCTAGGAGATAATATTTACTATGGTCCTGGTCTATCTAAAATGCTTCAGAAGGCTGCTAATAAGGAGAAAGGTGCAACTGTTTTTGGATATCAAGTTAAGGATCCTGAAAGATTTGGTGTTGTGGAATTTGATGAGGAGATGAATGCTGTTTCTATTGAGGAAAAACCAGAACAACCTCGTTCCAATTATGCGGTGACCGGCCTTTATTTCTATGATAATGATGTTGTAGAAATTTCCAAAAATATTAAACCAAGCCCTCGTGGTGAATTGGAAATTACAGATGTAAACAAGGCTTACCTAGATTGCGGAGATTTATCGGTTGAGGTTATGGGACGTGGTTTTGCTTGGTTGGATACGGGCACTCATGAAAGTTTGCTAGAGGCTTCACAGTACATCGAAACAGTCCAACGGATGCAAAATGTTCAGGTGGCAAACTTGGAAGAAATTGCCTATCGCATGGGCTATATCAGTCGCGAAGATGTATTGGCCTTAGCCCAACCACTTAAGAAAAATGAATACGGACAGTATCTGCTCCGTTTGATTGGAGAAGCATAGATGACAGATAATTTTTTCGGTAAGACGCTTGCAGCACGCAAAGTTGAAGCTATTCCAGGTATGTTGGAATTCGATATCCCCGTTCATGGTGATAATCGTGGTTGGTTTAAAGAAAATTTCCAAAAGGAAAAAATGCTTCCACTTGGATTTCCAGAGTCTTTCTTTGCAGAAGGAAAATTGCAAAACAATGTATCCTTCTCGCGCAAAAATGTTCTCCGTGGTCTCCACGCAGAGCCTTGGGATAAGTACATCTCTGTGGCAGATGGTGGGAAAGTTCTGGGTTCTTGGGTTGATTTACGTGAGGGCGAAACCTTCGGAAATACCTACCAGACAGTAATTGATGCAAGCAAAGGAATCTTTGTCCCTCGAGGCGTGGCTAATGGTTTCCAAGTCCTATCAGATACAGTTTCTTATAGTTATCTGGTCAATGATTACTGGGCTCTTGAACTCAAACCCAAGTATGCCTTTGTAAACTACGCTGATCCAAGCCTTGGTATTGAATGGGAAAATCTTGCAGAAGCAGAGGTTTCAGAAGCAGATAAAAATCATCCACTACTCAAGGATGTAAAACCTTTGAAAAAAGAAGATTTGTAAAAAGGAAAGAATATGACTGAATATAAAAATATTATCGTGACAGGTGGAGCTGGTTTTATCGGTTCCAACTTTGTCCACTATGTTTACAAGAATTTTCCAGATGTTCATGTGACAGTCTTGGACAAGTTGACTTATGCTGGCAACCGCGCTAATATTGAGGAAATTTTAGGTGATCGTGTTGAGTTAGTTGTTGGTGACATTGCGGATGCAGAGTTGGTAGACAAGTTAGCAGCTCAAGCAGATGCTATTGTGCACTATGCCGCGGAAAGTCACAATGACAATTCGCTCAATGATCCATCACCATTTATCCATACTAACTTCATCGGAACCTATACTCTTTTAGAAGCTGCTCGTAAGTATGATATTCGCTTCCACCATGTATCGACAGATGAAGTTTATGGGGATCTCCCTCTACGTGAGGATTTGCCAGGTCATGGTGAAGGTCCAGGTGAGAAATTTACCGCTGAAACTAAATACAACCCAAGCTCGCCTTACTCATCAACTAAGGCAGCTTCAGACTTAATTGTCAAAGCCTGGGTACGATCATTCGGCGTCAAGGCAACCATTTCCAACTGTTCAAATAACTATGGTCCCTATCAACACATTGAAAAATTTATCCCACGTCAGATTACCAACATTCTAAGTGGAATTAAGCCAAAATTGTATGGTGAAGGAAAGAACGTTCGTGACTGGATTCATACCGATGATCATTCTTCAGGTGTATGGACAATCTTGACAAAAGGGCAAATCGGTGAAACTTACTTGATTGGTGCTGATGGCGAGAAGAATAACAAGGAAGTTTTGGAACTAATCCTTAAGGAAATGGGACAACCTGCGGATGCCTATGATCATGTGACTGACCGTGCAGGACATGATCTTCGCTATGCGATTGACGCAAGCAAGCTCCGTGATGAGTTGGGCTGGAAACCAGAATTCACCAACTTCGAACAAGGTCTCAAAGAAACCATTCAATGGTACAAAGATAACCAAGACTGGTGGAAAGCAGAGAAAGAAGCTGTTGAAGCCAATTATGCTAAGACTCAGGAGATTATTAAATTATAAGAAGCAGGAAATCGCTGCTTTTTATTGCTATATTGGGAAGAGTTACAAATTTGAAAGGTATAGAGATGATTTTACTTACAGGAGCAAATGGCCAATTAGGAACGGAACTTCGTTATTTATTGGATGAGCGTAATGAAGAATATGTAGCCGTAGATGTAGCTGAGATGGATATTACAGATGCAGAAATGGTTGAGAAAGTTTTTGAAGAAGTGAAACCGACTTTAGTATACCACTGTGCAGCCTACACCGCTGTTGATGCAGCAGAGGATGAAGGGAAAGAATTGGACTTTGCTATCAATGTTACAGGGACAGAAAATGTCGCAAAAGCATCTGAAAAGCATGGTGCAACTCTAGTTTATATTTCTACAGACTATGTCTTTGACGGTAAGAAACCAGTGGGACAAGAGTGGGAAGTAGATGACCGACCAGATCCACAGACAGAATACGGACGCACTAAGCGTATGGGAGAAGAGTTAGTTGAGAAGCATGTGTCTAATTTCTATATTATCCGTACTGCCTGGGTATTTGGAAATTATGGTAAAAACTTTGTTTTTACCATGCAAAATCTTGCGAAAACTCATAAGACTTTAACAGTTGTAAATGACCAGCATGGTCGTCCGACTTGGACTCGTACCTTGGCTGAATTCATGACCTACCTAGCTGAAAATTGCAAGGAATTTGGTTATTATCATTTATCAAATGATGCGACAGAAGACACAACTTGGTATGATTTTGCAGTTGAAATTTTGAAAGATACAGATGTGGAAATCAAGCCAGTAGATTCAAGTCAATTTCCAGCAAAAGCTAAACGTCCGTTAAACTCAACAATGAGCCTGGTCAAAGCTAAAGCTACTGGATTTGTCATTCCAACTTGGCAAGATGCCTTGAAAGAATTTTATAAACAAGAAGTGAGATAAGTAATAGAATGATTTTCTAGTCTAATAAAAGAGGCAGATAATAAACTCCAAAGTAGCATAAGATGTACGATTATCTTGTTGTTGGTGCTGGTCTTTTTGGTGCAGTATTTGCCCATGAAGCAGCCTTAAAAGGAAAAAAAGTAAAAGTCATTGAAAAACAAAATCATATCGAGGGTAATATCTATACTCGTGAAGAGGAAGGAATTCAAGTTCACCAGTATGGTGCTCATATCTTCCATACTTCTGATAAGGAGATTTGGGTTTATGTAAATCAGTTTGCAGAGTTTAACCGTTAAACAAACTCTCAAGTTGCAAACTATAAGGGTGAGATTTATAATCTTCCTTTTAATATGAATACCTTCAATAAACTTTGGGGAGTTGTAACGCCAGCAGAATCCCAGGCTAAGATTGATGAGCAACGTGTTGTTTTAAATGGCAAAACTCCAGAAAATCTGGAAGAACAGGCTATATCTTTTGTAGGTACAGATATCTACGAAAAATTAATCAAAGACTATACAGAGAAACAGTGGGGCAGGCCAACTACGGAACTTCCAGCCTTTATCATTCGCCGTTTGCCAGTACGCTTGACCTATGATAACAACTATTTTAATGATACCTATCAAGGGATTCCAATTGGTGGCTACACTAAAATAGTTGAAAAAATGTTGAATCATGAAAACATTGATGTAGAAACAAATGTTGATTTCTTTGCGAATAAAGAACAATATATGAAAGACTTCCCTAAGATTGTCTTTACTGGTATGATTGATGAATTCTTTGATTATAAATTAGGTGAACTAGAGTACCGTAGTCTTCGTTTTGAAAACGAGACCTTGGATATGGAGAATTACCAAGGAAATGCAGTTGTCAACTATACAGATGCAGATACCCCATATACTCGCATTATTGAACACAAACATTTTGAGTTTAGCAATCAAGAAAAGACTATCATTACTAAAGAACATTCGAAAACATGGGAAAAAGGTGATGAGCCTTATTATCCAGTAAATAATGATCGTAATAATCATTTGTATAAATCATATAAAAAACTTGCTGATGAGCAAGGGAATGTTATCTTTGGTGGGCGTTTAGGACACTATCGTTATTACGATATGCACCAAGTAATTGGAGCAGCTTTACAGTATGTAAGAAATGAGTTGGATTAAACAACTAAAACTGCTAACCAGTTGCTATTTAGAAATATAATCGATAATTCCTTGACTACCTAATGTAGTTGGGCTCTTTGTCAACTGTAGTGGGTTGAAAAAAGCTAACATCTGGAGAGGACGATCGTCGTTCTCTCCATTTTTATA
>NZ_JALDTZ010000017.1 GCF_023109105.1 Streptococcus mitis | reverse complement strand
CTCATTGAGGACAATCTAAAGCAGGTTCATCCTCTTTTTCAGACTGTCTTTAAGACATTTCTCAAAGACAAAGAAAAAATCGTCAATGCCCTTCAGTTACCCTATTCCAACGCAAAACTGGAGGCTACGAATAATCTCATCAAACTTATCAAGCGCAATGCACTTGGATTTCGAAACTTTGAAAACTTCAAAAAACGGATTTTTATCGCTCTGAATATCAAAAAAGAAAGGACGAAATTTGTCCTTTCTCGAGATTAGCTTTTCTTCAACCCACTACAGTTGACAAAGAGCCAAAAAAGGAAGCAATTTAGCTTCCTTTTAAATTATTAGTTATTCAAGGCTGCTGCCATTGTAGCTGCAACTTCAGCTTCGAAGTCGTTTGCAGCTTTCTCAATACCTTCACCAACTTCAAAGCGAGCGAACTCAACTACTGAAGCGTTAACTGATTCAAGGTATGCCTCAACTGTCTTGCTGTCATCCATGATGTAGACTTGTGCAAGAAGTGTGTAAGCTTGGTCAACTTTAGTGTTATCAAGCATGAAGCGATCCATTTTACCTGGGATGATTTTGTCCCAGATTTTTTCTGGTTTGCCTTCTGCAGCCAATTCAGCTTTGATGTCAGCTTCAGCTTGAGCGATTACTTCATCAGTCAATTGAGCTTTTGATCCGTATGCCAAGTGTGGAAGTGCTGGTTTACCAACCATTGCACGGCTTTCGTTATCTTGGTCGATGACGTGGTTCAATTGAGCCAATTCATCTTTCACAAATTGTTCGTCCAATTCAGTGTATGAAAGAACAGTTGGTTTCATTGCAGCGATATGCATTGAGATTTGTTTTGCAAGAGCATCGTCTCCACCTTCGATCACAGAGATAACACCGATACGGCCACCGTTGTGTTGGTATGCACCAAAGTGTTGTGCATCTGTTTTTTCAATCAAAGCAAAACGACGGAATGAGATTTTTTCTCCGATAGTTGCTGTTGCAGACACATATGCAGCTTCAAGAGTTTCACCTGAAGGCATTGTCAAAGCAAGAGCTTCTTCGTTGTTAGCTGGTTTTCCTTCAGCAATAACTTTAGCTGTAGTATTTACCAATTCAACGAATTGAGCGTTTTTCGCAACGAAGTCAGTTTCAGCGTTTACTTCAATAACTGCTGCAACATTACCGTTAACATAAACACCAGTCAAACCTTCTGCAGCAACACGATCAGCTTTCTTAGCTGCCTTAGCCATACCTTTTTCACGAAGCAATTCAATCGCTTTTTCGATGTCACCGTCTGTTTCTACAAGCGCTTTTTTAGCGTCCATAACACCGGCACCAGATTTTTCACGCAACTCTTTTACAAGTTTAGCTGTAATTTCTGCCATTTTGATTCTCCTATATTTTTTAAAAATAGGAGAGCCGGGCTAAGCCCCGCCCTCCTAGGTAATTACTATTTATATAAATTAAGCGTTGTCGCCTTCTACAACTTCAACGATTTCTTCAATTGAATCTGCTTGAGCTTCTGAAGCTGCAAATTCTGCTTCAACTGCTGCTGCATCTTCACCTTGACGTCCTTCGATGATAGCGTCAGCCAATTTAGCTGTAATCAATTTAACAGCGCGGATAGCGTCATCGTTAGCTGGGATGATTACATCGATATCATCTGGATCTGTATTTGTGTCAACCATCGCTACAACTGGGATTCCCAATTTTTTAGCTTCTTTAACAGCGATTTGCTCTTTATGTGGGTCAACTACGTACATCACATCTGGGATACGAGGCATATCTTCGATACCTCCCAAGAATTTTTCAAGACGTGCACGTTGTTTGTTAAGAAGTGCAACTTCTTTCTTAGGAAGAACTTCGAAAGTTCCATCTTCTTCCATACGTTTGATTTCTTTCAAACGAGCGATACGTTTTTGGATTGTTCCCCAGTTTGTAAGAGTTCCACCCAACCAACGGTGGTTGATGAAATATTGACCTGAACGTACTGCTTCTTCAGCAACTGCATCAGCTGCTTGTTTCTTGGTACCAACAAACAATACAACTGCATCGTTAGCTGCTGCATCACGCATGAAATCGTAAGCTTGGTCAGCGTATTTTACAGTTTGTTGCAAGTCGATAACGTGGATTCCGTTACGCTCAGTGAAGATGTACTTAGCCATCTTAGGGTTCCAGCGACGAGTCTGGTGACCAAAGTGTACACCAGCCTCAAGAAGTTGTTTCATTGAAATTACTGCCATGAGTATTTCTCCTTTTTGTTTTTTTCCTCTTCTTGACTTCAACTCGCAAAACGACCCAAGGGCAACTGTTTCACAATTCATCAAGAATGAGTATTATCGTTCACACGACAAGTTTCATTCTACCATACTTTTTCAATATTTTCAAGCGATTTTAGTAGATTTTTAGAGTAAGTTCACTATATAAATCATAAAAGAGACTCAAATCGAGCCTCTTCGTTTTATTCATTAGTTTGGATAGATATATGTTACAAAACCTTCTGAAGTTGTAGTAGGATTGAACCATCCACGTTTGTTTCCGATTGTACGGTTTCCACCATAGTTTGATTCAGATACTTGGATACTTGTTGATGATGAAACAGCTGTAACCACGGCTACGTGTCCATATCCACCATCATTCCAACATGCAATGGCACCAACTTGAGGTGTAGATCCTGTGCGGAATCCTGCAGCAGCTGCACTTGTAGCCCACTGTGCTCCATTACCCCAGTAATCTCCAGCCCAAGGTGCCAATGTTTTAGCTCCCCATGTACACTCACCAATTGGATAACTTGAAGCGTTTGTACTGTATGTTGGACGATGTTTTACTGGTGCAGGAGTGTAGCTTGTTGATTCTGTTGAAGCACTACTTGAAGATGATTCAGATGAAGAAGCAGTAAATACTGCTTGAACTTCTGCTGTAAAAGTTGTATTCCCAGAAGCAACGACTGTTTGTTGTTGACTTGCTTGTTTAGCTTTATAAGCTGCTTCTGCTTCTGCTGCTGCTTTAGCTTCTGCTTCCGCTGCAGCTTTTTTCTCAAGTAAACTTGCTTTTTCATCCTCTGCAGTAGCCTTTTCAGCAGCAAGATTCAATTCTGCAGCTTTCAATTCAGCTTGTTTTGTAGTTAATGTTTGAGCATCATCAGCTAGTTTTTGCTGATTTACAATAACTGTATTAATTGCATCATTGTTGGCTACTTGTTTTTCAGAAATAGCTTTTTTATCTGCTTTTTGTTGTTCCAACATTTTGTTGTTTGCAGACACTATTTCACTCATTGCAGCAACACGTGAAATAGCTTCTGTAATTGATTTTGAGTTTACAATTGTATTGATGTAATTTGTTGCAGCTCCATTTGTTTGAGCACTACGAGCTTGTTTTTGCAATGAATCATTACGAGATACAATATTCTTAGAAAGTTCTGTAATTTCACTCTCAAGCTTTTTAGATTCTGCTTGTAGTCTATCATTTTCAGATTGCAAGTTTGATTGCTCTGTTTGAATAGCAGATACTTGCTCCTGAATTTGATCAACTTGTTTTTGAGCTTCTTGTTGTTGTGCTGTTAAATTACTAATTTTATTATCTTGAGCAGCAATTTTGTCATCAGTAGTTTCTGCATGCGCAGTTGTTAAAACAGCAACTTGAGAAACCATTACTGTACTTAGTAAAAGTGACGCTAAGATTTTTTTCTTCATATTACGTAGATACTCCTTCTTTTAAAGACAATACTAGTATACCAAAAAAAGGCCTAATGAATATTACGCCTTTGTTACATTTTTATTTCTTTCTTATAGGTAAAATTTTTCAAAAATAAACTGAAAAATAATCATCCATATAAGGTTCAAAATCATTGATGGCACTAAACTATAGACTATGAACAAAGATATACTATCCACAGTTAGACCTACCACTATTGCAAGTATATAAGCTCCCATCTCAAATAGAAAAGTCATGACAATAATTGCCAACATTCTCGTCCAACGATTCAATAAAATAACACTATTAAATTTATGGAGAAATGCCCCCAACAAGACGAATAACAGAGTCGCAATCCCTATCAAGTGGAAAAAGTAAATATCATAAACCAGACCCACTACAAAACAATAGGCTAAATAGAGATACTCTGATACTTCAATCGTCTCAAATAAGAGAAATAAAAATAGAAAATGACTAGCCAACTGCACGTGGGGAAAAAATGAGCCCAGAAGCTGACTAATATGGGCATCAATTAGAACAAAGAAAGGAAGCAATAAAAATACTCCAACCCGCTTCAACTGTCTCATTATGAATTCCCCACTAATTCTATCACATCCACATTACGCGTATCTGCACTCAATTTAACAGTTACTTCTCGTGTCAAATAGTCCGTACTATGCGTTGTAGCAACCACTTCACCAACTGGAATATCCGCAACATTAAAGTTTCCTAATCCACCTGTTGTCACCTTATCTCCCGCACTAATATCGCTATTACTATTTAATTGACTAATTTTGAGAACGTCATTTTCCTTGTCATAGCCAACAATAATTCCATAAATTGTAGTAGAACCATGTTGAATTTTAACCGAAATCTTATCAGCATTTTCCGTATTTGTCAGTAGGTTTACCATAGTAGAGTTCTCCTCTACTTTTGAAACACTTCCAATCAAACCACCATTTGCAATGGCTAACATGTTCTCAGAAGCCCCTTTTGATTTGCCTGCGTCTAGGGTTAACTCCTGCTTCCAAGATACCGGAGAACGCATAATTACATCTGCTGCTAAAGTCTTTGTAGCTTGCAATTTGGACTTCATATCAAGTAATTGGCGCAGTTGTTCATTTTCCGTCTTTAAACTTTCCGCCTCATTTGATTTAACTTCTAATTGGTAAATCTGTTTCTTCAAACTTTCATTTTCATTATATGTTCGTGTCAAGTGAGCCAAATCTGATTTGACAGAATCAAACAACTGAAAAGGTTTTTGTACAACTCTATCAACCAATGAGATTCCATCTCCTAATTTTGTAACAATTGCACTTGAATAAGTCGTCGCTAAGAGAGCTGACACAAGCAGAACAGTGACAAAAACAATAATGACATATTTTGATTTTTTAAAACGGTTCATATCCCTACCTTTATATCAAAAACTGTTACAGTAACTTTTAATCAATGCTTTAAAAGCTACTAAGATTTTAAGAAAAACAAGCAAGCACCAAGTATGATAATAACAAGAATGGTCAGCGTGTCCTTTCGAGTCCATTCCAATTGTCGGTATTGACTTCTGCCTTTTCCACCCTGATAACCACGCGCTTCCATGGCAATAGCCAAGGAATCTGCACGTTTTAAACTTGTCGCAAAAAGAGGAATCAAAATAGGAATCATCGCCTTTACTTTTTGAACAATGCTTCCTTCTCCAAAATCCACTCCACGCGCTTTCTGTGCATTCATAATCCGCGTCGTATCATCCATTAAGGTCGGAACAAAACGCAAACTCATAGACAGCATCAAACCAATTTCATGAACTGGAACTTTCACACGCTTTAAAGGCGCTAATAAAGCTTCGACAGCTGATGCCAAACTTAAGGGCATGGTCGTTAAGGTTAACAAAGTAGAAAAGAAAATAATCAATACAAAGCGACAAAAGATAATTCCAGCTTGTTGCAAAGCATAATCTGTTATTCTCACAAACGAAAACTCAAATAAAACATTCCCATTAGAAATGAAAAACAGTTGGAAAATAGTTGTGAAGGCAATCAAGAAAAACATAGACTTCAAGCCCTGAATAAAAAATGAAAGAGATACTCCTGACAAGGCAATAAATATCCCTGTCGCTATAAAAAGAATTAGATTCGTCAAGGGATTATTAGCCCAAAAAACAATTAAAATCAGTAGCATCATAGCCAGTAATTTACTACGCGGATCCAATCGGTGAACAATCGAATCCCCTGGGATATAACGCCCCAAAATCATACTATCCATTTAGCGACTCCTTGAACTCCTCTATCTTAATCGGTAATCGTTTAAATGACACGCCTCTATCAGCCAATCGTTTACAAAAGGCCGTAATTTTAGGTACTCCCAACTGCACTTCTTCCATAAAGACAACATCTTGAAAGACATCACTTGGTTTACCACCCTTAACTAAATGTCCCTTTTCCATCACATAGACTTGATTTGCATATTCAGCAACATCATCCATCAAATGCGTTACCAAGACAATAGTCATCCCTGACTGGTGGAGTTTTTTGAACAAATTCATCAACTCTTTTCTCCCCAGAGGATCTAGGCCTGCTGTGGGTTCATCTAAGACTAATATAGCTGGATCCATGGCAAGTATGCCTGCAATGGCGACACGTCTCATTTGTCCACCTGACAGCTCAAACGGACTACGATCAAAAAGTGATTCATCAATTCCAACCAGAGCCAGTTTCTCACGCGCAATCTTCTCCGCATCTTCTTCAGAAATTCCAAAATTTTGCGGGCCAAAAGCAACGTCTTTCAAAACCGTTTCTTCAAAAATCTGATTTTCAGCAAACTGAAATACCAAGCCAACCTGTTTTCTAATTTGACGAATATCTTTATTTTTAGAAGTCGAGGTGATTAAGGTATCAAAAACCCGCACACTCCCTTGACTTGGAACCAACAAACCATTTAACAGTTGTAAAATAGTTGATTTACCACTACCTGTGTGGCCAATTAAAGCCGTATAAGAACCATCTTCAATCATCAAAGAAACATCTGACAAAGCTGTTGAAGCTAAGGGAGTCCCTTCTTGATACGTAAAACTCACATTTTCTAGAGCAATTCCCATAGCTTATCCTCTAGCTCACTTTCTGTCAAATAATTTTCAGGTAAATCATAGCCATTCTGGCTCAAAGAATGTTTTAATTGATTAGCAAAAGGATCGTCTAATCCAATTTGATCTAAATCATTTCGAGAGAAAAGCTCCCTTGGATTACTAGTTGATTCAATCGATCCTTTTTTCATGACCAATACACGATCACTCATGGCAACTTCTTCCAAATCATGAGTAATGGAAATGACTGTCATATCATAGTCTTTTCGAATTCCTTTTACTGTCTCAATGAGTTCTCTTCGTCCCTCAGGATCCAACATACTTGTCGCTTCATCTAGGATTAAAATAGCTGGTCTTAGAGCTACAACACCTGCAATAGCCACACGTTGCTTTTGGCCACCTGATAGACGCGCTGGCTCTCTCTTTTTAAAGTCCAACATGCCAACCAAATCCAGAGCTTCTTCCACTCTCCTTTTCATTTCTTGACGAGAAAGGCCCTGATTTTCCAAACCAAAGGCGACATCATCTTCAACAGTCGCTCCAACAAATTGATTGTCTGGATTTTGAAAAACCATACCGATTTGACGACGTATATTCCAAACATTTTCCTCAGTCAACCGTTGACCATCAATTACAATCTCTCCAGATTCCGCTTCCAATAAGCCATCAATTAACCGGACAGTAGTTGATTTACCACTACCATTATGCCCTACAATCGAAAGCCATTCTCCACGTTTCACGTGAAACGTAATATCTTTCACATCATAGTATTCCTGACTTTCCTTATAACGAAAAGAAAGATTTTTTACATCAATTATTGATTTCATTTCGAACCAAATGTCCCTTTAAATACATAGGTACTACCCTTGAAATAATCATAGCCAGAGTAGATAGTGAAAAACAAGGCTACATAAAGTAGAACTTGACCAATCAAAGTCCAGTGTAATAGCAAGAAAATAATGGCAAACATCTGACTGAAAGTTTTAATTTTTCCAGGCATTGCTGCTGCTAAAACTGTTCCACCAGTTTCAACCAATAAAAGCCTTAAACCTGTAACAGCTAATTCACGACAAATAATCACTGCAACAATCCAAGCCGGAGCCATACCTAACTCAATCAGCATAATAAAAGCCGACATAACTAGTAGTTTATCTGCCATAGGATCTGCAAATTTACCGAAATTACTGACCACATTCCATTTACGTGCTAAATATCCATCTAAATAGTCGGTAATACTGGCAACAGCGAAGATAATAGCTGCCACTATATGACCCTCTATCGAATTTCCTATCGTTAAAATAAAGATAAAAATAGGTATAAAGAGAATTCGACCTATTGTTAGGAGATTTGGAATTTGTTCTTTTTTCATTCGTTTTTCCTTAATTTTTAGTAAAGGTTACAGTGATTTTTCCAGTCTGAGCTGTTAATTTTGATAAGTCAACAGTCTGATTATCTACTGTTAAGGCAACGCCTTTGACAACACCTAAAGTAATGGTCACAGGATTTTTTGTTGAAACTGTTGTTTCCGCACTTTTATTATCCGGTGATAAGGTCACACCACCCTCAAGATCGCTTTCTGAAATACTAACCCAACTTCTAGCATCTGAGACTGATAATTGTAATTTTGCAGTTTCTTTGCTCGTTTTATAAGCAACTTCTACTCTATTTCCTTCACCTGATACACCTATAGCAGGTTCCATATTTGAAGAGCTACTTGATGAACTACTACTTGAAGATGAAGTTACAGAACTAGTCGAGCTTATTACTTGGACTACACTATAACTAGACGCAGATGAACGCTCCGGTTGAGTCTGGAGATAATTCCAAACATAATAAGTCACAAAAATGACAATCGATAATGCAAAGAGTATAAAATAAAATAAAGGTAAAAATGATGTCTTATTTTTCTTACTTGAACGTCTTCTACCTGTCAACTCGTCTTCATCAACATCTACTTCCTCATAGGTAATCATGCTCCCAGAATCATAAGCATCCAAGACAATTCGCTCATCTAACTCAACTGCCCACGCATACTTTCGCAAAAAAGAACGAGTATAAAAGGGACTAGGAAGTTGATCAAAATCATCAGCTTCCATTGCCTCCAACATATCCAACTGAATTTCTGTTTTTTTGTGTAATTCTTCTAAAGTTAACCCTTGGTTGGTTCTAGCTAAACGTAAAACCTCACCAATTGTTTTTTTCCTCATACTTGTCATTCCTTCTTTCTAGTGTCTATTATGATAGATTGCTACGATGGGAATATTGTAAAATCAACTATATCACCATCATCTATTAAATGATGTCCAGCATCAAGGACATCCTCTAAAGTAATTTCCTGTAAAATCTTCGGCAAATCAAAAATTGTCTCACCTTTTCCAAAAACATCATATTGCGTTGCAATAAATTCAAGAGAGTTCATGCTACTGAAAAATTCTCCAAACATCTCTCTTTTGATAATGTCTAAATGTTCCTCTGTAATATCTAAATCCTTTGTAAAATTACGAATAGCCTTCCTAAACTGATGAGATAAAGCAACTGGCTCTTTTGTATCCATTGTCAACATAACAAAATGAAAGCGACTTGTTACTTCAATTTCAAGAGATAAGGAAGCATCTACTTTACCTGATTCATATAATTTTTGAAAACGATCCGAAGTCCAACAAAACATCATTGCAAACAATAATTTTAATAAAATATGATATCGGTAGCAATCTGCCTTAGCAACTTCTCGCTTACCTCTAACTCCAATCGCTAGTTTGGGAGAAGATACTTCCATCCTCATGCTGTCTGTTTGCTTTACAGGCTGTAAAACAAACTTTCCTCTTGCTAGTTCCTGAACATCTAAATCTTCCAGTTCTTTTCTCTCAAAATAGTCCTGAACTAGCTCCACATCAAAATTGCCAACTAAAAACAGAGACATGTTTACAGGTTTGTAAAATCTTGTAAAATTTTCTTGCAAATTAGTTAAATTGATTTGGGAAATTGATTCCTCACTTCCAACTATATCAGTTGCTAAAGGTGTGCCAGGATACAGATTCGCTAAAGTTGAAAAGAATAAACACGAATCTGGATCATCTTGATACATTTCTCGTTCTTGCTGAATAATATCCTGCTCTCTTAAAATGGAATCTTCAGTAAAGTGTGCTGATGTTACCAATTCATCCAGTAAATCTAAATTCTCTAAGAGATAATCCGTCGATGAAAAAAGATAGTTTGTTTTTGTAAAACTTGTAAAGGCATTACTATCTGCACCTAGACTCGTAAAAGCCGACATCAAATCGCTAGAATCTTCTCTCTCAAATAATTTATGTTCAAGAAAGTGAGCAATTCCTGCAGGATATTGTTTTACACCTCTGTCAAATTCTGTGACAAGTGTATCTACTGAACCAAACTGGACAGTTACACTCCCGTAAACCTCTTTAAATTCCTTTTTAGGCAAAAGAGAAACTGTCAACCCATTTGACAAACGAGCTCGATAAACCATTTCTTTTACAGCTGGATAGTATTTTTCTTCAAAAACAACCTTTGTCATTCTATTCCTTCCATAAAGTAAATTGCTTGTAGTTTCACATTACTAGCTGCTCTACAAATAGCATCTCTGTCAACTTGCTCGAGTTTTGCAATCCAACTTTTAAAATCTGCTGAAGATTTTCCAAGTAAGGCATTTTGATAAGCACGTTCAATCAATGAACTTTGATTATCTTGAGAAAGTAACAAAGACCGACGAATCATTTCCTTGGTCTGCTCTAACTCAAGCTCTGTAAAATATCCTTTTTTTAAATCAAGCAGTTGATTATTCATCATTTTACGAGCCTGGTTCCGATTTTCTCGATCGATACCAGCATACATCCTCAAGAATCCACTAAACAAATCGAGCTGACTTGAAATAGTATAAGCCAATCCAGCATTTTCACGGACATTTGTAAATAGTTTAGAGTGAGCAAATCCACCAAGTAAACCATTCATTACAATCATAGGTAAATGTTGCTCATCACCATATTCGGAAGGGCAATGATAACCTAATTCCAAAATGGATTGCCCCACATTTTTCCGAACCATCCCTTCCTGAAGAATATTGGAATAAGGTTGACAATACTGATCATTCACATCTCCCTTTCGACCTTTAAAGCCAAATGATTTTAATACATTTTGAATTTCGACCTCATTAAAATCACCTAGGAAAAAGAAATCGATTCGATCATTGGCCAAAAATTCTTGAAAACAAGAATAAGAACTTTGTGGAGTTTCAACTAAAATACGATTTCGTAAATCACTGTATTCCAATTGGAGACGTTCATCATAAAAAAATAATTTATCTAATTCTTTATGTGCGAAATAAAAAGAATCATCCATATCAGCTGCTAAACTTGCTAGCAATTGCTTTTTCTCAATTTCAAATAAACCCGGATCAAACCCATTATCAACTACTACAGGTGAAAAAATAGTTTCTTTTACAAGTTCAAAAACCTGAGAAGTTAGCACATTTTTCCTACTTAAAAACTCATCACGAACATAGGTAAATGACAATTCTACAATATGACTTTGCCCTCTTCTGAAACAATTGGTTGACATATCTGTACCGTATAAACTGGCCAAATGTCTTCTCAAATTTTGAGAAGTGGGGTACATCTGATTAGCAGTCTCTAGCATACTCGCACTCAACATGCGACCTGCAATCGTATTGAGGGATAATGGAGCGGTAAAACGCACGGTGATTTTGTTCGTTTTAAACTTTTTTGATTGGATAAAATGTGTTGAAATTCCATGCACTAACTCCATGATTTACCTCCTTATATACAGACTTCTATTATATCACGAAAACCTGAAATTTTCTTGTTCTCTGTAACACTTTTGAAATAAAAATCGCTTACATTTCTCCCTGTTTCTCTCACTATTTTTAGGAAAATATGGTATAATACCAAAGATTGAGGTGAATTATGGAATACAAATTATTTGAAGAATTTATTACTCTCCAAGCACTACTCAAAGAGCTTGGAATTACACATAGCGGAGGAGCTATCAAATCATTTCTCTCTGAACATTCTGTTTACTTTAATGGGGAATTAGAGAGTCGTCGTGGTAAAAAACTTCGCATTGGTGATAAAATTGACATCCCTAACATGAATATTGACATCTTGTTGACACAACCTACTTCTGAGGAGCAAGAGGAATATCAAGCTGATAAAGTTGAAAAAGAACGAATCACTAAACTTGTTAAGGAGATGAATAAGGGAGTAAAAAAAGATAAATCAAAACCTACTTCATCACCCAAAAGCAAACAAGCTCCACGATTCCCTGGTAGATAATCATGTGGCTACAACACCTATCTCTCAAAACTTTTCGTAACTATAAAGAGACGAAAATAGACTTTAATCCTAAATTAAATGTCTTTTTAGGACGTAATGCACAAGGTAAAACAAATATGTTAGAGGCTATCTATTTTTTAGCCTTAACACGTAGTCATCGAACTCGAACAGATAAAAATCTCATTCATTTTGATGAGGAACAACTTCATCTTTCAGGTCTTGTTCAGAAAAAAACGGGATCCATCCCTCTCGAAATTGAACTAACACAAAAAGGACGTGTTACAAAAGTGAATCACTTAAAACAGGCACGACTTTCAGATTATGTAGGACACATGAATGTTGTCTTATTTGCTCCCGAAGATTTACAACTAATTAAAGGAGCACCTTCGGTTCGAAGAAAATTCATTGATATGGAGCTTGGGCAAATTAAGCCAATCTATTTATCAGATTTAACCAATTATAACCATATCCTAAAACAAAGGAACACTTATCTAAAATCAGCTCAAACAATAGATGAAACCTTCCTTTCAGTACTAGATGATCAGCTAGTCGATTATGGATGTCGTGTAATGAATCACCGCTTAGATTTCATAAAAAAACTAGAACATTTTGGCCGTAAGAAACATTTTGAACTCTCTAATCATATTGAAGAACTGTCAATATCCTATCAATCTTCTGTCAAGTTAACTGACAAAGAAGACTTATCAGAATCTTTCAAAATTGCTTTAGAAAAAAGTAGATCCAGAGATGTATTTAAAAAGAATACTGGTGTTGGTCCTCATCGAGATGACATTTCTTTTTATATAAATGGGATGGATGCTAGTTTTGGAAGCCAAGGTCAACATCGTAGTCTCGTTCTCTCGATAAAATTAGCAGAAATCGAATTAATGGAAAGTATTACTACAGAATCTCCAATATTACTGCTTGACGATGTTATGAGCGAGCTTGACAACACTAGACAACTAAAATTATTAGAAACGATTTCTCATTCAATCCAAACCTTTATTACAACAACAAGCTTAGATCATCTTCAAAATCTACCAGAAAATCTAAGTATTTTCACTATACAGGATGGTAAAGTTTCTGTAAACGAACCTTGACAATATTGTAAAAGAACTCCTGTTTTCACGGGAGTTCTTTTCATTGTTTTTTACATAGAATAATTTGGTGCTTCATTTGTGATTTGCACATCGTGTGGATGGCTTTCTTTTAGACCAGCACCTGACATTTCGATAAACTGAGCGTTATCATGCAATTCTTTAAGGTTAGCAGCACCACAGTAACCCATACCAGAACGGATACCACCAATCATTTGGAAGACGATATCAGCTGCTGCTCCTTTATAAGCAACACGCCCTTCAATTCCTTCTGGAACGAGTTTGTTTGCTTCATTGACAGAACCTTGGAAGTAACGATCGCTTGAACCTTTCTTCATTGCTGCGATTGATCCCATACCACGGTAGGTCTTGAACTTACGTCCTTGGAAGATTTCAGTTTCACCTGGAGCTTCATCTGTTCCTGCAAACATTGATCCAAGCATTACTGCATTTCCACCAGCAGCAAGTGCTTTTACAATATCTCCAGAATACTTGATTCCACCATCAGCGATGATTGTTTTGCCATATTCACGCGCAACAGCTGCAGCATCGTAGATAGCTGTTACTTGCGGCACACCAACACCAGCAATCACACGAGTAGTACAGATAGAACCTGGGCCAATACCAACCTTGACAACGTCTACGCCTGCTTCATAAAGAGCACGTGCCCCTTCAGCAGTAGCAATATTTCCAGCAATCAAAGTACGGTCTGGGAAATGAGAACGAATCTCAGCAATTTTACGCAAGACACCTGCAGAATGACCATGTGCAGTATCAATAACAATCGCATCCGCTCCTGCCTCAAAAAGAGCCTCTGCACGTTCAAATGTATCTGAAGTAACACCTACTGCACCTGCAACTAGAAGACGACCAAACTCATCTTTAGCCGCATTTGGAAACTCAATAACTTTTTCAATATCTTTGATAGTAATCAAGCCAGAAAGACGGCCTTCTTCATCTACTAAAGGAAGTTTTTCAATACGGTGTTCTTGAAGAATGTTCTCAGCCGTTGCAAGGTCTGTACCCACAGGAGCAGTAACAAGATTTTCACTAGTCATATGGTTTGAGATTGGCTGGTTATAATCTGAAATAAAACGAAGATCTCGGTTTGTCAAAATACCAACCAATTTACGATTTTCAAGTGTTTCAACAACTGGAACACCACTGATGCGGTAACGTCCCATGAGTTCGTCTGCTTCTGCAATTGTATGTTCAGGAGTCAAGAAGAACGGATCAATAATAACACCATTTTCAGAACGTTTTACCTTGCGAACCTCGTCTGCTTGTTGAGCAATTGACATGTTTTTATGGATAACTCCGAGACCACCTGCACGAGCAATAGCAATGGCCATTTGACTCTCTGTTACTGTGTCCATGGCAGCAGTAATAATTGGGATATTTAAAGTCAAATTATCTGCCAATTTTGTTGTTAAATCCGCATCATTAGGCAACACATGACTCTCTGCTGGAATTAGCAATACATCATCAAAGGTAAAACCTTTTTTCAAAAATTTAGTGTCCCAATTAGACATTGAAGTTTCCTCTTTTCTTTCTTTATTGAGCTAAACGCTTTTTGTATTGTATCTATCATACCATTCTATGAAAATTTGTCAATTAAATTTATAAGAGAATAAATAAAAAACTATCCCTCTTATTTTAAAGAAGAAATAGTTTTATAGTTCATATTTTATCCATTAGTGAAAGTAATTTAGACCCATTGCAGCTTTTACTTCTGATAGTGTTTGCCCAGCAACTTCTCGAGCTTTTTCACTACCTTTTTGGAGCATATTATAAACCTCACCCATATCTTTAGCATATTCTAGGCGACGTTCGCGGATTGGACCAAGTTCACGTTCTAGGATTTCAAGTAGGTAACGTTTGGTCTTAACATCACCAAGGCCTCCACGTTGATAATGTTCCTTCATTTCAGCAATTTCTTGAGCATCCTCAGGTCGACCGAATACGTCCAAGTAATGGAAAACCATATTTCCTTCAATCTTACCTGGATCCTCAACACGAATATGGTCTGGATCTGTATACATACTCATTACTTTTTTACGCAAAGTATCTGCATCATCAGCTAGGTAAATTCCATTATTAAGTGATTTCGACATTTTGGCATTACCATCAAGACCTGGTAAACGTCCCGCACCTTCGTGCTCAGGGTAAATTCCTTCTGGTTCTACTAAAACATCACAGTTATAGGTATGGTTGAAAGAACGCACAATTTCACGTGTTTGTTCAATCATCGGCTTTTGATCATTCCCTACTGGAACCAAGTTAGCCTTAAATGCTGTAATATCTGCTGCTTGCGCAACAGGATAAACTAAAAATCCAGTTGGAATACTTTCACCAAAGCCTTTTTGAGCAATTTCAGTCTTTACGGTTGGATTTCGTTCCAAGCGAGCTAATGAAACTAGGTTCATATAATACATAGAGAGCTCTGCCAATTCTGGAATCTGGCTTTGAATGAAAATTGTTGCTTTATTAGGATCTAATCCCACTGCAAGATAGTCCAAGGCAACATTCCCAATAGACTCTACAATAGTTTGTGGATCTTTTGCATGGTCTGTTAGTGCTTGCTGGTCAGCTAAAAAAACAAACATGTCATATTTATTTTCTTCTTGTAGTAAGACACGGTTTTTCAAGCTACCAACGTAGTGCCCAATATGTAATTTCCCCGTTGGACGATCTCCTGTTAAAATAATGGGTTTACTCATAATATTCTCCTTTGATATGGTCCTTTCAATTATAGCATTTTTTTGATAAAAAGACAGATAATTTTTTTATCGAAACAATAGAGATGTTACCCCTTTCAATCGTAAAGGGGTTGTCAACTTTGTTTACAAAAAATTGACAAATAAAAATTTGAATAATTGATGATTTTCTAGTAGAATTAGAGTATTACATATAATAGGAGAAAAACTTTGCTAACAGTATCTGATGTTTCACTACGTTTTAGTGATCGTAAACTTTTTGATGATGTAAACATCAAATTTACAGAAGGAAATACCTATGGTTTGATTGGGGCCAATGGTGCTGGAAAATCAACCTTTTTAAAAATCTTAGCTGGGGATATTGAACCGACAACTGGCCATATCTCTCTTGGACCAGATGAACGTCTTTCAGTACTTCGTCAAAATCACTTTGACTACGAAGATGAGCGTGCCATTGATGTCGTTATCATGGGAAATGAAAAACTTTATAGCATTATGAAAGAGAAAGATGCTATCTACATGAAGGAAGATTTCTCAGATGAGGATGGAGTGCGTGCTGCCGAACTCGAGGGAGAATTTGCCGAGCTTGGGGGCTGGGAAGCAGAAAGCGAAGCCTCTCAATTACTTCAAAACCTAAACATTCCAGAAGAATTGCACTATCAAAACATGAGCGAATTGGCCAACGGTGAAAAAGTAAAAGTTCTCCTTGCTAAAGCACTTTTTGGTAAACCAGATGTTCTTCTCTTGGACGAGCCTACCAACGGTTTGGATATCCAGTCTATTACTTGGTTAGAAGACTTCTTGATTGACTTTGATAACACCGTTATCGTAGTATCCCACGACCGTCACTTCTTAAACAAAGTATGTACTCACATGGCCGACCTTGACTTTGGAAAAATCAAACTATATGTCGGAAACTATGACTTCTGGAAAGAATCTTCTGAGCTCGCTGCTAAATTGCTAGCAGACCGTAATGCTAAAGCAGAAGAAAAAATTAAACAATTGCAAGAATTCGTTGCCCGTTTCTCTGCCAATGCTTCTAAATCAAGACAAGCAACATCACGTAAGAAAATGCTTGATAAGATTGAACTTGAAGAAATTGTTCCATCTAGTCGTAAATATCCATTCATCAACTTTAAAGCGGAACGTGAAATCGGTAATGATCTCTTGACAGTAGAAAATCTAACTGTAAAGATTGATGGTGAAACTATCTTGGATAATATTAGTTTCATCTTGCGTCCAGGTGATAAGACAGCTCTTATTGGACAAAATGACATCCAAACGACTGCATTAATTCGTGCAATCATGGGGGACATTGACTATGAAGGAACTGTCAAATGGGGAGTTACTACTAGCCGTTCTTACTTGCCAAAAGATAACTCGGCAGATTTTGCAGGAGGAGAGTCAATCCTTGACTGGTTGCGTCAATTCGCAAGTAAAGAAGAAGATGACAATACTTTCCTACGTGGCTTCCTAGGCCGTATGCTCTTCTCTGGGGATGAGGTTAACAAACCTGTAAATGTCTTGTCAGGGGGAGAAAAAGTTCGTGTCATGCTTTCAAAACTTATGCTCTTAAAATCAAATGTCCTTGTACTTGATGATCCAACCAATCACTTGGATCTGGAATCTATCTCAAGCTTGAACGATGGATTGAAAAACTTTAAAGAATCAATCATCTTTGCCAGTCATGACCACGAGTTTATCCAAACTCTAGCTAACCATATCATTGTCTTGTCTAAAAATGGCGTCATTGACCGTATCGATGAAACCTATGATGAATTCTTAGAGAATGCAGAAGTACAAGCAAAAGTTAAAGAACTTTGGAAAGACTAATTCAAAACTCAGTTGGGTTAACCAGCTGAGTTTTCTAACATTTTATGAGGTAACATGAAATTATTTTTTAAAACATATTGGACCTATTTTGTTTCTTTCATCATTCCCGTAATCATTATGATAGGAGTATATCTGTCTCAAGGTGTCTACTGGAATAGTGATACATCTCCACTATTAGGAGATGGGTTTCATCAATACGTTATTTTTGATGTATCTCTACGAAATATCCTACATGGAAATGGTAGTCTGTTTTACACCTTTACAAGTGGCCTCGGATTAAATTTCTATGCCCTATCTAGTTATTACTTGGGTAGTTTCCTTTCACCACTAGTTTACTTTTTTGATCTAACTAATATGCCAGATACTGTCTATCTAACAACTCTCTTAAAATTTGGATTGATTGGACTGTCAACTTACTTTAGTTTAAATAAATTATTTCAATCGATTCCTAAGCCTTTAAAACTAGCTTTATCTACTTCCTATGCTCTGATGAGTTTCTCTGTTAGTCAACTAGAGATAAAAACTTGGTTAGATGTTTTTATCTTGATTCCTTTAATTATAACTGGATTACATATACTTATAACACAAAAGAAGCGCCTACTATACTTTACAAGTCTGTCAATCTTGTTTATTCAAAACTATTATTTTGGATATATGACAGCATTGTTTCTTATTTTCTGGTATCTCTGCCAAATTTCTTGGGACTTTAAAAATCGAAAATCATCTTTTCTTGATTTTATTGTTACTTCCTTTTTAGCAGGAATGGCCAGTTTGATTATGACTCTTCCTACTCTATTTGATTTACAGACACATGGGGAAAAATTGACAGAAGTTACAAAGTTTCAAACTGAAATTAGCTGGTATCTTGATCTCTTTGCTAAGCAATTTATCGGTTCCTTTGATACAACAAAGTATGGGGCTATCCCAATGATTTTTGTTGGACTACTTCCCTTTATTTTGACCATTTTATTTTTTACGATTAAATCTATTAAGTTTCACGTGAAACTTATCTATGCAATTTTCTTTGTATCTCTAATTGCAAGCTTTTATATTGAAGCTCTTGATTTATTTTGGCAAGGCATGCATACTCCAAACATGTTTTTACATCGCTATGCTTGGATTTTCTCTACCTTGTTAATTTACACAGCAGGAGAAGTCTTAAATCGTCTGAAAGAAATTAAAGTATGGAATTTTTTAGCTTCGATTTTTCTTGTTGTAACAGGATTTTTAGCTACCATCTATCTAAAATCGCATTATTCTTTTTTAACAAATTTGAATATTCTACTTACTCTTGAATTTTTAGTTGTCTATTCTCTTTTACTCCTTGCAGTTATCAAAAAATTTATCTCTGTAAATCTATTTGCTATTCTAATCTCTTTATTTATAATGGTTGAAATGAGCTTAAATGCTTCATCTCAAATGGACGGAATTGCTAAGGAATGGGGATTTGCTTCTCGAAGTGCTTATAATCGAGATATCCCAGCTATGGAATCTTTCTCAACATATATTGGAAATCAATTTACTCGTACTGAAAAACTAGAAACTCAGACAGGAAACGACAGTATGAAATTCAACTACAATGGAATCTCTCAATTTTCTTCTGTTCGAAATCGTTCAGCAAGCTCTACTTTGGATAAGCTTGGGTTTAAATCCTCTGGGACCAATCTCAATCTCCGTTATGCCAATAATAGCATTTTGTCTGATAGTTTATTTGGTATCCAATACAATATCTCAGAAAATCCTATTGATAAGTATGGTTTCCAAGATGTATATCAAAAAGATAATCTTACCCTATATGAAAATCAATTCTCTCTTCCGATTGCCTTTGCTAGTCAATCTGTTTACAATAATGTCAAGTTCAATGAACACACTTTGGATAATCAGGCCTCGTTTTTAAATCAACTTGCTAACGTCAATTTTGATTATTTTTCTCCAATCCCTTATGACAAAACAGAAAATACTAATGATTTGATTAGTGTCACAAGTTCTTCAAATGAGGATGCAGCAATCCAGTATCAAATTGAAGTACCAGAAAACAGCCAAGTTTATCTTTCTTTCACAAACCTTCACTTTTCTAATGATAAACAAAAAAAGGTTGACATTCTTGTCAATGGGGAAAAGAAAACTTTTACAACTGATAATACATTCTCCTTTTTTAATCTAGGCTATACAAAAGAGAAAAAAACTTTCAATATTACTGTTAGTTTCCCTGGAAATTCACAAGTATCATTTGAATCTCCTACCTTCTATCGTTTAGATACTCAAACTTTAACTGAGGCTATTCAAAAAATCAAAGAACAACCTGTCACAGTATCGACTTCTAAAAACAAGGTTTTTGCTACATATGATGTCCAACAAGATACGTCTATTTTCTTCACCATTCCTTATGACAAAGGTTGGTCTGCCTACCAAGATGGTAAGAAAATAGAAATTAAACAAGCTCAAACTGGATTTATGAAAGTTGATGTTCCTAAGGGGAAAGGAACTATTACACTTTCCTTTATTCCCAATGGTTTCATTACTGGAGCAATCTGTTCCTTTACTTCTCTCTTACTATTTGGAATCTATAGTCACAAACGAAAGTTATCTAATACTCAATGAAAATCAAAGAGCAAACTAGGAAATTAGCTGCAGGCTCTACTTGAGTACGGCAAGGCGACATTGACATGGTTTGAACTTGATTTTCGAAGAGTATAAGGCATAAAAAAATCAACCAGTTAATTGGTCGATTTTTTAATCTTCTTCCATTTTCTTAGGTTGATAGGCTAGCATACCTAAACCAGTAAATAGAGCTAGTATCACGGCAAGGAAAATGACTTGATGATGAATATTTCCTGTCATAGAGATTGTTTGTCGTAATCCTGAAACTGAATAACTCATTGGTAACCAGGGATTAATAGCTCTAAAGAAATCATTTGTCAAAGCAAGTGGATAAGTACCTGCACTTGATGCCAACTGTAATAAAAGCAAAATAAGCGAGAAGAAGGCTCCTATACGGCTATTCCATGTTGTTAAAGCGGTCACCATAGACATGAATACTAAACTTGTTAGGATAATGAGAATAAATGTTCTCATCTCATGATTAGCCGTTAGACCAATAAGATGAACTCCTCCATATACCAAAATCCCTGCTAAAACAGCTATAATACCATTTATTTCAGCTCGAGATTTCAACCAAGCCCAACGGCTCTCTGGATGACGTCCTGAAGGCAACTTCGCAAAGATCATATTCGTTGATAATGCTGCAACAAAGAGAGCAACTGATATCATATAAGGAGCCATTGCAACTCCATTTACAGGAACTTGATCATTGTCAGTTTTGGAAAGACTGAGAGGATTTGACAAAATTTCTGCATTTTTAGATTCTGTTGATGCTGACTTGAGTTGATTACTAGCATTACCTAGTCCTTGTCCTAAAGAAGCAAGTCCTGTCTGTAAACCTTCCAAGCCAGAAGTTAACTTTGTTCCACCTTCTGCTAGTTTCCCAGCTCCATCTGCCAATTTATTAGCTCCATTCTCTAATTGAAAAACACCTGAAATTAACTGACTGGATTTGTCAGCTAGTTGGCTAGATCCTGACTGTAATTTATCAACTCCTGCTATCAATTCTTGACTCTTTTGATTCAATTGATTGGATCCGGTTGATAATTTTTCAATACCAGATACTAATTCTGGAGTTTTTTCAACTAATTGACCAGCTCCTGCTGTCAAGCTAGAAGATTTTTGTGTCAAGGTAGTTGATCCTGAAACTAGTTGGTCCAAACCACCTGTCAAGGTGGAATTTTTTTCACTTAGTTGACTTGCGCCTTTAGAAACTTTATCGACACCTGCAGTATATGCATTTACACCCGATGTAATAGACTGACTGGCAGGAACTAATTTGCTATTAACAGCTCCCTGTATTTCTGTTAATCCACTTGACAATCCTGTCAAAGAAGTAGAAGCAAGCGGTAATACTTGATTAGCTTGATTTTTTAAAATCGAAAGATTAGAAGATTGATTTTGTAAGTTTTCTAAACTTCCCTGTAAACCTTGAACTAAAGCTACAATTGACTGAGCTGATTGAATACTATCAGTCGAATTTTGAGATACAGAAGCACTTATCTCAGCTTGTTGCTCACTTGTCAATGATTGATAAGCTGCTGTCGATTTAATATTTGCTAATGTAGTTGATTTTTCAGACTGAGCACTTGCTAGCATTTGATTAGAAAGAGATACTATACTTGATAAAACAGAATCTAATTGTCTTGTATCTCCAACATCAGTATTTTGAATAGCTTGATTTAACTGATTCAGACCAGAGGATAATTGATTAATTTGATTTTTTTGCTCAGACGAAGCCTCTAACTTGCTAGAAAGTTGTTGAATCCCTTCACTTAATTGCTCTACCCCTATTCGAAGTGTAGCTGATTGATTGGATAACTGATTAGCACCTGTTGCAAGACTTCCCACTCCATTGGTGTAGGCACTAACACCAGATGAAAATTGATTAAGACCAGCATTGAGCTGAGAAACACCGCCAGTATAAGATTCTACACCAGTATACAATTGATTAATTCCCCTCACTAATTCAGGACTTTTAGAAGATAATTGGCCTAATCCGCTATCTAATTGACTCACTGCACCAGTATATGTAACTAAACCACTATTAAAATTCCCTAAGCCAAGATGAAGTTGTTCAACACCAGAGACATAAGAGGATAATCCTTTAGTAAACTGTTCCGTTCCATTTGAAAATGTTACACTTGAATCTGCTAAAGAGTGTAGGTTAGTAGTTAATGTTTGACTTCCTGTCGCTAACTGATTCGCTCCATCAGTTAATTTTTCACTACCAGAAGCTGCTTGACTCATCCCATCCTTTAAATCTACCATTTTGTTAAATAAAGCCTTAGTATAGGTCTCGGTTACATTGGTAGAAACATTCTGCTTTAATTGTGTCATAGCAGAATCACTCATCTTGCTTGCAATAAAACTATGACCACTTGAAGTCTGATAATCTATTTGCATTTGCTCTGAGTGATCCGTTAAAATAGAAGTTGCTTTTTCAGATAAATCACTTGGTAAAGTCACTACCATATAGTAATCACCATTTTCTAAGCCCTTCTTACCTTCTTCTTCATCTACAAAATGAAAATCCAAGGTTTTATTTTCTTTTAAATTGGACACCATGTCTTTTCCTATAGACATGCTATTACCATTATAGGAAGCCTCTTTATCATTATTGACAACTGCTACAGGTAAATCAGATAATTTACCATATGGATCCCACATTGAGGATAAAAATATGATATTGTACAGAGCTGGAATAAGAGAAATTCCTATCATGACAATAATAAAGGTTGGTTTTTTAAAAATTGCTTTCCATTCTTTAAACATAGTTTCTCCTTTTTTAAACATATTGTCTAAAATTTTGATATAATAGATTATACATTAAAAAATCTAAATTACAAGATAAAAAATCAATTTTTAGACACATAGTCTAATTTGTTTACAAGGAGGAAATATGCAAGAAAGTAACAAACGCTTAAAAACAAAGCGAACTATTGAAAATGCTATGGTCCAATTACTAATGGAAGAACCATTTGATCAAATTTCTACTGTCAAGTTAGCAGAAAAAGCCGGAATTAGTCGTTCCAGCTTCTATACTCACTATAAGGATAAGTATGATATGATTGAGCACTATCAAAGCAAGCTATTTCATACATTTGAATATATTTTTCAAAAACATGCTTATCACAAAAGAGAGGCTATTTTAGAAGTATTTGAATATCTAGAGTCAGAACCACTTCTGGCTGCCCTTCTTTCCGAAAATGGAACCAAAGAAATCCAAAATTTCTTACGAAATAAACTTCATATCATGCTCAGTACAGATTTACAAAAGCGATTTATGCAACTGAATCTCAATACCACTGAATTAGAATACAGTAGCATCTATCTAACTCACGCACTTTTTGGTGTTTGCCAAACTTGGATTGCACATGGAAAAAAAGAAAGTCCTCAAGAAATAACAGACTTCCTTATGAAAATGCTTGGTGATACAAATTGATACAAAAAAGGGAACAACACCATGTTCCCTTTTATCTATACTCCGCCAGTAGGACTCGAACCTACGACATCATGATTAACAGTCATGCGCTACTACCAACTGAGCTATGGCGGATAAAATAGTCCGTACGGGATTCGAACCCGTGTTACCGCCGTGAAAAGGCGGTGTCTTAACCCCTTGACCAACGGACCTTCTATCTGTAGCAGATATAACCATTATATCAATTTCTTACTAATTGTCAATTACTTTTGAGATTTTTTCTCTAAAATATCTTTCAATTTTCTAATTTTTAATCTTGAAATAGGACAACGATGGTCTTCATAGAAAACAATTTCTAGGTTTTTTCGATCAATTTCTCTGATGTTTCCTATATTTACCAAAAATGACTTATGAGGAGAATAAAATCGCTGAGTATGTTTATCCTTTTCCTGAATATCTGTCATGGTACCGTAAAACTCTTTTGCAAAATTCTTACCAATAATGCGCAATTTCTGAGAGACCCCTGTCGTTTCAATATACAGAATGTCATGGTAAGGGATTTTTAAATCATTTCCCTTGTAATTGTAGTCAAAATAATCTACCACATCTTCATTTTCAAGTAACATACTCTTCGTGTAGAAGATATTTTGCTCAATTCTCTTCTTAAATAACTCATCATTGATATCCTTATCAACAAAATCTAAGGCTGATACTTGGTATTTATAGGTTAGAGTCGCAAACTCTGATCGACTGGTAATAAAGACGATAATAGCATAAGGATTGTGATGACGAATAAACTGGGCAACTTCAAACCCTTTTTTCTCAATTCCATGAATATCGATATCTAAGAAATAAAGCTGGTTTACTTCATCATTTTCGATATACTCCTTAAACTCACGAACTTTTCCTGTTGTCTTGTAAGATATTGGAATATTCGATTCTTTCGAAATTTCATCCAATATTCTCTCTAGCCTCACTTGATGTTCAATAACATCTTCTAAAATTAAAACTTTCATTCAAATTCCCTCTTAAATCTAATGATTTGTCTAAATGTACTGCCTTCCATCTCTGTTTCTAAAATAATATTATTGTACTTATCTAGTAGTTCTTTCACATTATTTAATCCTACTCCACGATTTCTTCCCTTAGTAGAGAATCCTAAAGCAAATAGATCTCTTGAAGGAGTCATCGTCATTTTACATGAATTCTGAATCACAATCACTGTTTCAGTTTCCATCTTAATAACTGCTACTTCCATTTGTTTTTTATAGCTATCAGCTGATCCTTCAACAGCATTGTTCAATAAAACACTCATAATACGAACCAAATCCAATAGTTCAATTGGGAGCTTGGTAATCGTATCTTTTACTTCCAGTGTAAACTCTACACCATTATTTCGAGCATAGACAATTGACTGGGCAACCAAACTTCGTAAAGATGAATCTTCTATGTTGTTCAAATCAAAGTAAGTATACTTATCTGAACGCAGTTTATGATTTGCTTTGACCAAAACTTCATTGTAAACTCTGTCAATTTCTTGTAAATCACCACTGTCAATTGCCATCTGCATACTAACAAGCATTCCAGCATAATCATGTCGAAAACCACGGATTTCATTATACAGACCGACAATTTCGTCTGTATAATTCTGTAAATGTTTCTGTTCAAATTTCTTCTGCTTCAAAGCAATCTCTTTCTCCATTTGTTCTTTATGCGAATTCATTGCAAAAAAGGTCAAAAGTAAAGAGATAAAGACAATAGATGATAAAATACTTCCAAAACTATTCAAATGTTTAATCGTACTTACCATATCTGAAACGAAAGATACAATATGGAGCAATAGTAAAGCAAAAAATACTTTTTTCAAGAAAGGATAAAGGTAATCTTTGTCAAAATAGGTTATTTCCAAGTGGAAATAAGTAATTATTTTTAAGATAACAACATAAGTCAACACCGTTACAACGAAAAAGAATGGGGCATAATATTGTAAAACAAAATTGTCTCCTGTTATAGAAGAGAAAGTTACAGACAGAAAGTTATGAGTGCTCTCATATAAAAGAGATAGTAGTAAACTTAGGAATAGTCCTCTATCCCTCTCATACTGTTTAATCCATCGAAAATAGAAATATAAACCCAAAGGAAATAAAAATGTTGCAATCCCTAACCCATCTAAATATAGAAGATAAAAGGGAAGGCCAAGTACTACTTCTACTAGTAATGTATAAGCGCCAAAAAAGAATAATTCTTTTCTATTTATTTGACCTTTACAAATTAAACGGTAACTGTGACTAATAATAAAAAAATATAATATAAAATCTACTACTAAGAAAAAATTCATTCTTCTACTCCTTTATATTCTTCTTAAGAAATTAAAGAAAGTATTATTTGATTTCCTCATCTCCCCACCTTGAATCTTTTGCAAGTCTTTTTCCTTCAAGGCTACAAACTGTTCCAATTTAACTGTGTTTTTCATAATAAAATCTCCTAAAATGTTTTTTGCTTGTAAGCTAACTTACAAAAACTATTATACAAAATGGAATTTCGTTTTAGATAAAATTCTCTCAACTGTCATTTTTTTCTCCCCAAGTGTACTTTTTTAAGAAAAAAGCTGGGAAAATTCCCAGCTTTGCTACTATATTGATCCCAGCAGGATTCGAACCTGCGACCGTTCGCTTAGAAGGCGAATGCTCTATCCAGCTGAGCTATGAGACCTAACACAGCTATTTTACCAAAAATTCAATTGAAAGTCAATTTTCTATTTATGATAAGGAGAGCCCTGCTGTATTGTAAAAGCGCGATAAATTTGTTCAACAAGAACGAGTCTCATTAACTGATGGGGTAAGGTTAAGCGACCAAAACTGACAGAAAGATTAGCTCTCTTTTTTACATCCTGTGCTAACCCCAGACTCCCTCCAATAATAAAGGTAAGAGTAGAAAATCCTTTTATAGAAGCTTCTTCTAACTGCTTACTAAATTCTTCTGAGGAGAAAGTTTTCCCTTCAATGGCTAACACAATAACGAAATCACGGTCACCAACTTTTGATAAAATTCTCTGACCTTCTATTTCTAAAATCTTTTGATTTTCTGACTCACTAGCCTTATCTGGTGTTTTTTCATCTGCCAGCTCAATCATTTCAAGCTTAGCAAATCGAGAAATTCGTTTTGAATACTCTGCGATACCATCTTTTAAATACTTTTCTTTCAGTTTCCCAACTGTTACAACTTTAATTTTCATGACTCTATTCTAACATATTCTCTATTTTTTCACATCTTATTCACAAAATAAAAGGTTAATTTTAGCCGAGAAAACCACAGATTTTTGAAAGTTATCCACAACCTGTGAAAAACTTTTATTTTTAAGTTATAATTAAGCTAGCCAGTTTATACTTTCAGTAAGTTCAAACATATGGAGGAAAATATGAAACATCTAAAAACATTTTACAAAAAATGGTTTCAATTATTAGTCGTTATCGTCATTAGCTTTATTAGTGGAGCCTTAGGTAGCTTTTCAATAAACCAACTAACTCAGAAAAGTACTGTAAGTAACTCCAACAACAATAGTACTATTACACAGACTGCCTATAAGAACGAAAATTCAACAACACAGGCTGTTAACAAAGTAAAAGATGCTGTTGTTTCTGTTATTACTTATTCGGCAAACAGACAAAATAGCGTATTTGGTAATGATGATACTGACACAGATTCTCAGCAAATCTCTAGTGAAGGATCTGGGGTTATTTACAAAAAGAATGATAAAGAAGCTTACATCGTCACCAACAATCACGTTATAAATGGTGCCAGCAAAGTAGATATTCGTTTGTCAGATGGAACTAAAGTACCTGGAGAAATTGTCGGAGCTGATACTTTCTCTGATATTGCTGTTGTCAAAATCTCTTCAGAAAAAGTGACAACAGTAGCTGAGTTTGGAGATTCTAGCAAGTTAACCGTAGGAGAAACTGCTATTGCCATTGGTAGCCCGTTAGGTTCCGAATATGCAAATACTGTCACTCAAGGTATCGTATCTAGTCTCAATCGAAATGTATCTTTAAAATCTGAAGATGGACAAGCCATTTCTACAAAAGCCATCCAAACTGATACTGCTATTAACCCAGGTAACTCTGGTGGACCACTTATCAATATCCAAGGACAGGTTATCGGAATTACCTCAAGTAAAATTGCCACAAATGGAGGCACATCTGTAGAAGGTCTTGGTTTCGCAATTCCTGCAAATGATGCTATCAATATTATTGAACAGTTAGAAAAGAACGGAAAAGTGACTCGTCCAGCTTTGGGAATTCAAATGGTCAATCTCTCAAATATTAATACAAGTGATATTAGAAGACTGAATATTCCAAGTAACGTAACATCTGGTGTAGTTATTCGTTCTGTACAAAGTAACATGCCTGCCAATGGTCACCTTGAAAAATATGATGTTATTACAAAAGTAGATGACAAAGAGATTACTTCATCAACAGACTTACAAAGTGCTCTTTACAATCATTCTATCGGAGACACCATTAAGATAACCTACTATCGTAACGGTAAAGAAGAGACTACATCTATCAAACTTGACAAAAGTTCAGGTGATTTAGAATCTTAATTGACATCTATGTAAAGAAAGCTTTACATAAGAGAAAAGATGTGTTAGTGTAGAATCATGGAAAAATTTGAAATGATTTCTATCACAGATATACAAAAAAATCCCTATCAACCCCGAACAGAATTTGATAGAGAAAAACTAGATGAACTAGCACAGTCTATTAAAGAAAATGGGGTCATTCAACCGATTATTGTTCGTCAATCTCCTGTTATTGGTTACGAAATCCTTGCAGGAGAGAGACGCTATCGGGCTTCACTTTTAGCTGGTCTAACGTCTATCCCAGCTGTTGTTAAACAACTTTCAGATCAAGAGATGATGGTCCAGTCCATCATTGAAAATTTACAGAGAGAAAATTTAAATCCAATAGAAGAAGCACGCGCCTATGAATCTCTCGTAGAGAAAGGATTTACCCATGCTGAAATTGCAGATAAAATGGGCAAGTCTCGTCCTTATATCAGCAACTCCATTCGTTTGCTTTCCTTGCCAGAACAGATCCTCTCAGAAGTAGAAAATGGCAAACTATCACAAGCACATGCACGTTCTTTAATTGGCTTGAATAAGGAACAACAAGACTATTTCTTTCAACGAATCATCGAGGAAGATATTTCTGTAAGGAAGTTAGAATCTCTCCTGACAGAGAAAAAACAAAAGAAACTTCAAAAAACGAATCATTTTATACAGAATGAAGAAGAACAGTTAAAAAAACTACTCGGATTAGATGTAGAAATCAAACTGTCTAAAAAAGATAGTGGAAAAATCATTATTTCTTTTTCAAATCAAGAAGAATACAGTAGAATTATCAACAGCCTGAAATGAGGCTGTTCTTTTATTTTTTTATCTCACAAGGTTATCCACTGTTTTTTTCAATAAAAAGCTTAATAAATCAATAGTTTCTGATTTTATCCCCAACCTGTGGATAAAACTCGATAACATTGTGGATTATTTTTCACAGCTTGTGGAAAATTCTTGCCATCTATGGTAAAATAAGTCTATCATTAAACTTTTAAATAGTAAAGGAGGAGAAAGGATTGAAAGAAAAACAATTTTGGAATCGTATATTAGAATTTGCTCAAGAAAGACTGACTCGATCCATGTATGATTTCTATGCTATTCAAGCTGAACTCATCAAGGTAGAGGAAAATGTTGCTACTATATTTTTACCACGATCTGAAATGGAAATGGTCTGGGAAAAACAACTAAAAGATATTATTGTAGTTGCTGGATTTGAAATTTATGATGCTGAAATAACTCCCCACTATATTTTCACCAAACCTCAAGATACGACTATCTCACAAGTTGAAGAAGCTACCAATTCAACTCTTTATGACTATAGTCCAAAGTTATCATCTATTCCTTATTCGGATACTGGATTAAAAGAAAAGTATACCTTTGATAATTTTATCCAAGGAGATGGAAATGTTTGGGCAAAATCTGCTGCTTTAGCTGTTTCAGAAGATTTAGCTTTGACCTATAACCCTCTTTTTATATATGGAGGTCCAGGTCTCGGTAAGACTCACCTATTAAATGCTATTGGTAATGAAATTCTAAAAAACATTCCTGATGCACATGTTAAATATATCCCTGCTGAAAGCTTTATTAATGACTTTCTTGATCACCTAAGACTTGGGGAGATGGAAAAGTTTAAAAAGACCTATCGTAGCCTTGATCTTTTATTAATTGATGATATCCAATCTCTAAGTGGTAAAAAAGTTGCAACACAAGAAGAATTTTTCAATACCTTTAATGCACTGCACGACAAGCAAAAACAAATTGTCCTAACCAGTGACAGAAGTCCAAAACATCTGGAAGGGCTTGAAGAAAGACTTGTCACGCGCTTTAGTTGGGGATTAACACAGCACATTACACCTCCTGAATTTGAAACGCGTATTGCCATTCTACAAAGCAAAACTGAACATTTGAATTACAATTTCCAAAGCGATACTTTAGAATACTTAGCAGGTCAATTTGATTCAAATGTTCGCGATCTTGAAGGTGCAATTAATGATATCACTTTAGTTGCTAGAGTAAAGAAAATCAAAGATATTACAATTGATGTTGCTGCAGAAGCTATTAGAGCTCGAAAACAAGATGTTAGCCAAATACTCGTCATCCCAATTGATAAAATCCAAAATGAAGTTGGTAACTTTTATGGTGTTAGTGTCAAAGAAATGAAGGGAAGTAGACGCCTTCAAAATATTGTTTTAGCCCGTCAAGTAGCCATGTATTTAGCTAGAGAACTAACAGATAATAGTCTTCCAAAAATTGGGAAAGAATTTGGTGGAAAAGATCATACAACAGTCATTCACGCCCATGCAAAAATTAAATCTTTGATTGATGAAGACGATAATTTACGTTTAGAAATTGAATCAATCAAAAAGAAAATCAAATAACTTGTGGATAACTTTCGCTTTTTTATCTTTTTTATCCACATTTTTTAAACAAGCCAAAAAACTTGATATGCCTTAATTTTAGTCTGTTTTCCACAGATTTCACAGACTCTATTATTACTATTATCTTTTTAATACTAAAAATAAATAAAGGAGAATCCATGATTCATTTTTCAATTAATAAAAATTTATTTCTACAAGCATTAAATACTACTAAGAGAGCTATTAGTTCTAAAAATGCCATTCCTATTTTATCAACAGTAAAAATTGACGTGACTAATGAAGGTGTTACTTTAATTGGTTCAAATGGTCAAATTTCAATTGAAAATTTTATTTCTCAAAAAAATGAAGATGCTGGTTTGTTAATTACTTCTTTAGGTTCAATCCTTCTTGAAGCTTCTTTCTTTATCAATGTGGTATCTAGTCTACCTGATGTGACTCTTGATTTTAAAGAAATTGAACAAAATCAAATTATTTTAACCAGCGGCAAATCAGAAATTACCCTAAAAGGAAAGGATAGCGAACAATATCCACGAATCCAGGAAATTTCAGCAAGCACTCCTTTAATTCTTGAAACAAAATTACTCAAGAAAATTATCAATGAAACAGCCTTTGCTGCAAGTACCCAAGAGAGTCGTCCAATTTTAACAGGTGTTCATTTTGTATTGAGTCAACACAAGGAGCTAAAAACAGTGGCAACAGACTCTCATCGTCTAAGCCAGAAAAAATTAACGCTTGAGAAAAATAGTGATGATTTTGATGTTGTCATTCCTAGCCGTTCTCTACGCGAATTTTCAGCGGTATTTACAGATGATATCGAAACTGTAGAGATTTTCTTTGCCAACAATCAAATCCTCTTTAGAAGCGAAAATATTAGCTTTTATACTCGTCTCCTAGAAGGAAACTATCCTGACACAGATCGTTTGATTCCAACAGACTTTAACACTACTATTACTTTTGATGTGGTAAACTTACGCCAGTCGATGGAACGTGCTCGTCTTTTATCAAGTGCGACTCAAAATGGTACTGTGAAGCTTGAAATTAAAGGTGGTGTTGTTAGCGCCCATGTTCACTCTCCAGAAGTTGGTAAAGTAAACGAAGAAATCGACACTGATCAAGTTACTGGGGATGATTTGACTATTAGTTTCAACCCAACTTACTTGATTGATTCACTCAAGGCTTTAAATAGCGAAAAGGTGACCATTAGCTTTATCTCAGCTGTTCGTCCATTCACTCTTGTGCCAGCAGATACTGACGAGGACTTCATGCAACTTATCACCCCAGTTCGTACGAATTAAGTTAAAGAGGTTGAGCCTAGCTCGCCTCTTTTATGATATAATCGAAAAAGAAAAGGAGAGTAATATGTATCAGGTTGGAAATTTTGTTGAGATGAAAAAACCACATGCTTGTACTATCAAGTCAACTGGTAAAAAAGCAAATCGTTGGGAAATTACACGTGTAGGGGCAGATATCAAAATCAAATGTAGTAATTGTGACCATGTTGTCATGATGGGGCGCTATGATTTTGATAGAAAAATGAATAAAATTATTGACTGAGAACCCTTAGTTAGAGGGTTAGCAAGTTTTCCCTTTTTGTGTTATAATATTAGGGATTGAAATGAAAATGGAGAATGAGAAAATATGGCTTTAACAGCAGGTATCGTTGGTTTGCCAAATGTTGGTAAATCAACACTATTTAATGCAATTACAAAAGCAGGAGCAGAGGCAGCAAACTACCCATTTGCGACGATTGATCCAAACGTTGGAATGGTAGAAGTTCCAGATGAACGCCTACAAAAATTGACTGAAATGATCACTCCTAAAAAGACAGTTCCAACAACATTTGAATTTACAGATATTGCCGGGATTGTAAAAGGAGCTTCAAAAGGAGAAGGACTAGGAAATAAATTCTTGGCCAATATCCGTGAAGTAGATGCGATTGTTCACGTAGTTCGTGCTTTTGATGATGAAAATGTCATGCGCGAGCAAGGACGTGAAGATGCCTTTGTGGATCCACTTGCGGATATTGATACCATTAATCTGGAATTGATTCTTGCTGACTTAGAATCTGTTAATAAGCGTTATGCGCGTGTAGAAAAGATGGCACGTACGCAAAAAGATAAAGAATCTGTAGCAGAATTCAATGTTCTTCAAAAGATTAAACCAGTCCTTGAGGATGGAAAATCAGCTCGTACAATCGAGTTTACAGATGAAGAACAAAAAGTTGTCAAAGGTCTCTTCCTGTTGACGACTAAACCAGTGCTCTATGTTGCTAATGTGGACGAGGATGTGGTTTCAGAACCTGACTCTATCGACTATGTGAAGCAAATTCGTGAATTTGCAGCGACAGAAAATGCTGAAGTAGTCGTTATTTCTGCGCGTGCTGAGGAAGAAATTTCTGAATTGGACGATGAAGAAGATAAAAAAGAGTTTCTTGAAGCCATTGGTTTGACAGAATCAGGCGTTGACAAGTTGACTCGTGCAGCTTACCACTTGCTTGGACTGGGAACTTACTTCACAGCTGGTGAAAAAGAAGTTCGCGCTTGGACATTCAAACGTGGTATGAAGGCTCCTCAAGCAGCTGGTATTATACATTCAGACTTTGAAAAAGGATTTATTCGTGCAGTAACCATGTCATATGAGGATCTAGTGAAATACGGATCTGAAAAGGCCGTAAAAGAAGCTGGACGCTTGCGTGAAGAAGGAAAAGAATATATCGTTCAAGATGGCGATATCATGGAATTCCGCTTTAATGTCTAAAAAATTAATAAATAGTGTCAATTAGGTTGGAAAAAAATTCCAACCCTTTTGGCTTTTGAAAGGAAAAATAAATGACCAAATTACTTGTAGGATTAGGAAATCCAGGGGATAAATATTTTGAAACAAAACACAATGTTGGTTTTATGTTGATTGACCAACTAGCGAAGAAACAGAATGTCACTTTTACACACGATAAGATATTTCAAGCTGACCTAGCATCTTTTTTTCTTAATGGCGAAAAAATTTATCTTGTCAAACCAACGACCTTTATGAATGAAAGTGGAAAAGCGGTTCATGCTTTATTGACTTATTATGGTTTGGATATTGAAGATTTACTCATCATTTACGACGACCTTGACATGGAAGTTGGGAAAATTCGTTTAAGAGCAAAAGGCTCAGCAGGTGGTCACAATGGCATTAAGTCTATTATTCAACATATAGGAACTCAGGTCTTTAATCGTGTTAAGATTGGAATCGGAAGACCTAAAAATGGTATGTCAGTTGTTCACCATGTTTTGAGTACGTTTGACAAGGATGATTATATTGGTATTTTACAATCTATTGACAAGGTTGACGAAGCTGTAAATTATTATTTACAAGAGAAAAATTTTGAAAAAACGATGCAGAGGTATAATGGATAAATGGTGACCTTATTAGATTTATTCTCAGAAAATAATCAGATCAAAAAATGGCATCAAAATCTGACAGATAAAAAAAGACAATTAATGTTAGGCTTGTCAACTTCTACAAAAGCTTTAGCAATTGCAAGCAGTTTAGAAAAAGAAGATAAGATTGTGTTATTGACGTCAACTTATGGAGAAGCAGAAGGGCTTATTAGTGATCTTATTTCTATCTTGGGTGAGGAATTTGTCTATCCATTTTTGGTAGATGACTCCCCTATGGTGGAGTTTTTGATGTCTTCACAAGAAAAAATCATTTCACGGGTTGAAGCCTTGCGTTTTTTGACTGATTCATCTAAGAAAGGGATTTTAGTTTGTAATATCGCAGCAAGTCGATTGATTTTACCGTCTCCAAATGTATTCAAAGATAGTATTGTAAAAATCTCAGTTGGTGAAGAATATGACCAACACGCGCTTATCCATCAGTTAAAGGAAATAGGATATCGAAAAGTTACGCAAGTACAAACTCAGGGAGAATTTAGTCTGCGAGGAGATATTTTAGATATTTTTGAAATATCCCAGTTAGAACCTTGCCGAATTGAGTTTTTTGGTGATGAAATTGATGGTATCAGGTCATTTGAAGTCGAAACACAATTATCGAAAGAAAATCAGACAGAACTAACCATCTTTCCAGCTAGTGATATGCTTTTGAGAGAAAAGGATTATCAACGAGGTCAGTCAGCTTTAGAAAAACAAATTTCGAAGACCTTATCACCTATTTTGAAATCATACCTAGAAGAAATTCTTTCAAGTTTTCACAAAAAACAAGTGCATTCTGATTCACGGAAATTTTTATCTTTATGTTATGACAAGACATGGACTGTTTTTGACTATATTGAAAAAGATACCCCAGTATTTTTTGATGATTACCAGAAATTGATGAATCAGTATGAAGTCTTTGAAAGAGAATTAGCGCAATACTTTACAGAAGAATTACAAAACAGTAAAGCATTTTCTGAGATGAAGTATTTTGCAGATACAGAGCAAATCTATAAAAAACAGAGTCCGGTTACCTTTTTCTCTAATCTGCAAAAGGGGTTAGGCAATCTAAAGTTTGACCAAATTTATCAATTTAATCAATATCCTATGCAGGAGTTTTTCAATCAATTTTCTTTTCTGAAAGAAGAAATTGAGCGATACAAAAAAATGGATTACACTATCATTCTGCAGTCTAGCAATTCAATGGGAAGTAAAACATTGGAGGATGTTTTAGAGGAATACCAGATTAAATTGGATTTCAGAGATAAGTCAAGTATCTGTAAAGAATCTGTAAACTTGATCGAGGGGAATCTAAGACATGGTTTTCATTTTGTAGATGAAAAGATTTTATTGATTACTGAACATGAGATTTTTCAAAAGAAATTAAAACGCCGTTTTCGAAGACAACATGTTTCAAACGCAGAGAGATTAAAAGATTATAATGAACTTGAAAAAGGGGATTACGTTGTTCACCATATTCATGGAATTGGTCAATATCTAGGAATTGAAACAATTGAAATCAAGGGGATTCACCGCGATTATGTCAGTGTCCAGTATCAAAATGGGGATCAAATTTCCATCCCAGTAGAGCAGATTCAGTTACTGTCTAAATATATTTCAAGTGATGGGAAAGCGCCAAAACTCAATAAATTAAATGACGGACATTTTAAAAAGGCAAAGCAAAAGGTTAAGAACCAGGTAGAGGATATAGCTGACGATTTAATCAAACTTTATTCTGAGCGTAGTCAGTTGAAGGGTTTTGCTTTTTCAGCTGATGATGAAGATCAACATGCTTTTGATGATGCCTTCCCTTATGTTGAAACGGATGATCAACTTCGTAGTGTTGAGGAAATCAAGAGAGATATGCAGGCTTCTCAGCCAATGGATCGACTTTTAGTTGGGGATGTTGGTTTTGGAAAGACTGAAGTTGCTATGCGTGCAGCCTTTAAGGCAGTCAATGATCACAAACAGGTTGTCGTTCTAGTTCCGACGACGGTTTTAGCGCAACAGCACTATACGAATTTTAAGGAACGATTCCAAAATTTTGCAGTTAATATTGATGTGTTGAGTCGCTTTAGAAGTAAAAAAGAGCAGACTGAAACACTTGAAAAATTGAAAAAGGGTCAAGTCGATATCTTGATTGGAACGCATCGTGTTTTGTCAAAAGATGTTGTGTTTGCTGATTTGGGCTTGATGATTATTGATGAAGAACAGAGATTTGGTGTCAAGCATAAGGAAACATTGAAAGAACTGAAAAAACAAGTGGATGTCCTGACCTTGACGGCAACGCCAATCCCTCGTACTCTTCATATGTCTATGCTGGGAATCAGAGATTTGTCTGTTATTGAAACTCCGCCGACTAATCGTTATCCAGTGCAGACCTATGTTTTGGAAAAGAATGATAGTGTCATTCGTGATGCTGTTTTGCGTGAAATGGACCGTGGAGGTCAAGTTTACTATCTTTACAATAAAGTTGACACAATTGACCAGAAGGTTTCAGAATTACAGGAGTTAATTCCAGAGGCTTCGATTGGTTATGTTCATGGGCAAATGAGTGAGATTCAGTTAGAAAATACTCTATTGGACTTTATTGAAGGTCAGTATGATATTTTGGTTACTACCACAATCATTGAGACTGGCGTTGATATTCCAAATGCTAACACCTTATTTATTGAAAATGCAGACCATATGGGCTTGTCAACCTTGTATCAGCTAAGAGGAAGAGTCGGTCGTAGTAATCGTATTGCTTATGCCTATCTCATGTATCGTCCAGAAAAATCAATCAGTGAAGTCTCTGAAAAGAGATTAGAAGCGATTAAAGGATTTACAGAATTGGGCTCCGGATTTAAGATTGCAATGCGAGATCTTTCGATTCGCGGAGCAGGAAATCTTTTAGGAAAATCCCAGTCTGGTTTCATTGATTCTGTTGGTTTTGAATTATATTCGCAGTTATTGGAGGAAGCTATTGCTAAACGACATGGTAATGGGAAAACAAGAACCAAAGGAAATGCCGAATTGATTTTACAAATTGATGCCTATCTTCCTGACACTTATATTTCTGATCAACGACATAAGATTGAAATTTACAAGAAAATTCATCAAATTGACAATCGTGTCAATTATGAAGAGTTACAAGAAGAGTTAATGGACCGCTTTGGAGAATATCCAGATATAGTAGCTTATCTTTTAGAGATTGGTTTGGTCAAGTCCTATCTTGATAAGGTATTTGTTCAACGTGTGGAAAGAAAAGATAATAAGATTACAGTACAATTTGAAAAAGTCACTCAGCGACTGTTCTTGGCTCAAGATTATTTTAAAGCTTTATCCGCAACGAACTTAAAAGCAGCCATAGCTGAGAATAAGGGATTAATGGAAGTTGTATTTGATGTCCGAAACAAGAAGGACTATGAAATTTTAGAAGGTCTTCTCATTTTTGGAGAAAATTTATTAGAGATAAAAGAGTCGAAAGAAGCTAAATTCCCAAACTAAGTTCCATCGCTAATTCAAGTGGAAGTTAGTCTGATAAAAACCCTAAAAACCAGTGGCA
>NZ_JALDTZ010000016.1 GCF_023109105.1 Streptococcus mitis | reverse complement strand
AAGGACTCAGCCCTGTGCAATACAGAACTAAATCCTTTGGATAAATTAATTGTCTAACTTTTTGGGGTCAGTACATTTCAAGCGTTTTTTCTTTTTGTTAAATGCGATATATTGCACTGTATTTCAATTCAAACTCTACCTTTTTCTCTACCTTTTTTGAAATAAGAATAATGATTCGGATATTTAAAAAAAGAGGAACTTTAGTGTGAAGCTCCTCTTTTTTATTTGTTCTTTTACTTATAAATCGTATGACCTGGCTTAGAAAGTATGAGTTTCAGTTGGACTAAAAACAGCGTATTATCAAGGCTTTTCAGAACTATATCTACTAGTTAATTTCATAAAATATGAATCATTATTTTTTAAATAGGGGAATAGTTTAGGTCTGTAAGAATTAACTTATACACTTACAAGGTTTATTCTGATCGACTTTATAACTGTCTACGAAAAAAAGACAGAAATGAGAGATTGAGTGTGGGGAAAAAACTATTAGGTGTAGTTTCAATACTTCTACTAATGCTTTTGCTTATATTTAATGCAAGTAAATAGTCAATTCGTCCGAGCATTTCCTTCTCCATCTCCGTAGCAGAAAGTTGAGTTTATTTAACAAACTGATAAAATAATAGAGAAACTAATTATTTCGAGGCCAAATCATGAACCTATCAAACGTATTTCAAAAATTATCCCCAAATACTCCCATCTTACAAGCTACCTTTGGTCTGGAGCGCGAATCTCTACGAATCAATACTGAAGGCCGTGTCGCTCAAACGCCACACCCTGAAAAATTGGGTTCTCGCAGTTTCCATCCCTATATCCAGACAGATTATAGCGAACCTCAACTAGAGCTCATTACACCGGTAGCACAGTCGACCACGGAAGCTCGTCGCTTCCTCGGGGCCATCACCGATGTGGCTATTCGCTCAATGGATAAGTCAGAATATCTTTGGCCTTTATCCATGCCACCTGTGATTGTAGAAGAAGAGATTCAGATTGCCCAGTTGGAAAGTGACTACGAGTATCAATACCGAGTTGGTTTGGCAGAACGCTACGGCAAATTGCTCCAGTCCATATCTGGAATTCACTATAATTTTGAACTCGGCAAAGATCTGACCCAGCAGCTCTTTGAAGTCAGTGACTATGACGATTTACTGACCTTCAAGAATGCCCTCTATCTCAAGTTAGCTCAGAACTTCTTGTGTTATCGCTGGCTCTTGACCTACCTTTACGGAGCAAGCCCGCTAGCAGAAAAAGGGTTTTTGACAGATGAAATTGGTTGCGTGCGGTCGATTCGTAACTCCAACTACGGCTATGTCAATGCCCCCGATGTTCACATTTCCTTCTCTTCACTGGAGCAATACGTGACCGACATCGAAAACGCTGTTGGATCTGGGCAACTGTCCGCCGAAAAAGAATTTTACTCTGCTATCCGTTTACGCGGTGCTAAGACTAGCCGGGACTTTTTGACTAAGGGCATCTCCTATCTAGAGTTCCGCAACTTTGACCTCAACCCCTTTGAGCCACTGGCAATCAGCCAAGAAACACTAGACACCACCCACCTCTTTGCACTCGCACTCTTGTGGCTAGACGACATGGAGCAAGTCGACGAAGAATTGGCAGTAGCTGCTACTCTCAACAACCAAATCGCTCTCAGCCATCCCCACACACCACTTCCTAAAGAAGCTGACCCTAAACCTATCGTGACAGCCATGAAGGACATCGTCGCTCACTTTGGACTGGATGACTATTATAGCCAGCTTATCACTAAGGTGGAGGCCTCTCTTCTTGATCCACGTTTGACCCTTTCTGGAAAAATAGCAGAGCAGGTTGAAGAAGGGTCCCTTGAAAAATTTGGCCAACAACAAGGACAAGCCTTTCATGACTACGCTTGGACAGCACCTTATGCCCTCAAAGGCTATGAAAACATGGAACTCTCCACCCAAATGATTCTCTTTGACGCCATTCAGCTGGGCTTGAACGTAGAAATTTTAGATGAGGAAGACCAATTTCTCAAACTCTGGCATGGTGACCATGTGGAGTACATTAAAAATGGCAACATGACATCCAAAGATAACTACGTAATTCCACTGGCCATGGCTAATAAGGTTGTGACCAAAAAGATTTTGGACAAGGCTGGTTTTCCAGTACCTGCGGGAGCAGAATTTGCTAACAAGGACGATGCCTTGCGGTACTACGGACAAATAGCCAACTCTGCTATTGTTGTCAAACCCAAATCCACCAACTTCGGTCTGGGCATTTCCATCTTCCAAGAGCCAACAAGCATTTCTGGCTATGAAAAAGCCCTAGACATCGCCTTTTCGGAAGATAGCCATGTGCTAGTCGAGGAGTTTGTGGCAGGGACCGAGTACCGTTTCTTTATCTTGGATGGAAAATGCGAGGCTGTCCTGCTCCGCGTCGCGGCCAATGTCGTAGGCGACGGAAGCTCAAGCATCCGAGAATTAGTCGAAAAGAAAAACCAAGACCCTCTGCGTGGTCGCGACCATCGCTCACCTCTTGAAATCATCAATCTGGGTGATATTGAATTACTCATGTTGGAACAGCAGGGTTACACACCTGATACAGTCTTGCCTAAAGGTAGACAAACCTTTCTGCGTGGTAATTCTAATATCTCAACTGGAGGCGACTCCATTGACATGACTGACCAGATGGGCGAGAGTTACAAACAACTAGCTGCCGATATGGCGACTGCTATGGGGGCTTGGGCCTGTGGAGTCGATTTGATTATCCCAGACTACACCAAGCCTGCTAGTAAGGAGCTACCAAATTGCACCTGTATCGAACTCAACTTCAATCCTGCCATGTACCTGCACGCCTATACTTACGTAGGGCCAGGACAACGTATCACACCGAAAATTTTACGGAAGTTGTTTGGAGAGATATGAGAATAAGCTCAGAGATTTTCTGAGCTTACTTTTTTATATTTGATAAATGGTAAAATATAGTGCAACAAAAAACTCATAGAGCCCAATCTCGTGTAAACTGTAAGTAACCACACTAAACAGAACACGGGAGAAATCTATAAGCTACCATCATATTACCATAATTGAGCGAATTAAGATAGAGACTTACCTAGAATTAGGTCTCAAACCCTGCCAAATAGCTAGAAAATTAGGCGTTCACAAATCAACCTTCTCAAGAGAATTAAGTGTGGTAATGACACTTACTCTGCACAAGCAGCACAAACACACAATGAACAATTGGCGAAGCAGAAGGGAAGAAAATCGAGTTAGACTCCTGTGAATTGAAGTAGGAAATTAAAGAGCGATTACAATCTTCATGGTCTCCAGAACAAATTTGTAGTCGTTATCAACTTGAAAATAGGTCCATGGTGTCCTTCAAAATCCAATTTGTAAAATTAAGCTAGAAAAAAGCATCTCGTATTTTTGATACGAAATGCTTTTAATAAATATAAATAAGTTTTAACGTTTACTAAATTGTGACGCTTTACGGGCCTTTTTCAAGCCTGGTTTCTTACGCTCAACTTTACGTGAGTCACGTGTAAGAAGTCCTGCGCGTTTCAATGAATCGCGGAAGTCTGGATCTACTTGAAGAAGGGCACGAGCGATACCGTGACGGATAGCTCCTGATTGACCTGCGTATCCACCACCTACAACGTTAACGAAAACGTCGTATGAACCTACAGTTGAAGTAACTGCGAATGGTTGGTTGATAACAAGACGAAGGTCAGCGTGTGGGATGTACTCTTCAACATCTTTTTTGTTAACAGTGATTTTACCAGTTCCTGGAACAAGGCGAACGCGAGCAACAGCGTTTTTACGACGTCCAGTACCTGCATATTGTGCTTGTGACATACTTTATTGTTCCTTTCCTTAGATAAGTCCTGAAATATCAAGAACTTCTGGTTGTTGTGCAGCGTGAGTGTGCTCAGCTCCAACAAATACTTTCAACTTCATACCTTGAGCGCGTCCAAGAGTATTGTGTGGAAGCATACCTTTAACTGATTTCTCGATCAAACGTACTGCATTTTTAGAACGAAGTTCACCTGCAGAGATTTGTTTCAATCCACCTGGGTGGTTTGAGTGAGTGTAGTAGATTTTATCAGTTGCTTTTTTACCAGTCAATTTAACTTTTTCAGCATTGATAACAATCACAAAGTCACCTGTATCAGTGTGTGGTGTAAATGTTGGTTTGTTTTTTCCGCGAAGTACGCTAGCAACTACTGCAGAAAGACGTCCAAGTGGTACATCAGTTGCGTCAACTACGTACCATTTACGTTCAACTTGGCCTGGTTTAGCCATAAATGTTGTTTTGTTCATGATTTCTCCTATATATAGTTCGATTTTTGTTTACGGTGATGGGTGTTCCTTCCCATCGAAAAGTATTTGGAAGGTTCCGGGGCCTTTCAAATGGGGTAAACAATACCGCCTACTATCATACCAAATTTCACCCCTAAAAGTCAATAGATATGAAAAATATTTTTCTAAATTCCACTCTTTTTTTCTCTAGAAAACCTCGCTTTCGCGAGGCTCTTCTATTTATAAGATAAGGCACGTTTAAAGGTTTTCCAAGGACCTAAATCATCTGTTTGTAGAACTAGACTGGCGTACATGCGCCCGATAAAGACTGTTGCAGTTACTGCAAAAGTAATCGTGATTGCAAGCGAAATCCATGCTTCTAGGCCATTTGCATAACCATTAATGGCTCTAAATGGCATAAAGAAGGTTGAAATGAAGGGTATGTAGGAACCAATTTTCAAAACCAAATTATCCCCTGCAGCGCCTAGAGCAGTAACGCCAACAAAACCAGCTATTATCAAAATCATCAATGGCGACAAGGCTTTTCCTGCATCTTCAGGACGAGAAACCATGGAACCAAGGAAGGCTGCCAAAACTACGTACATAAAGAGACTCACTAAGATAAATAATAAGGTGTTAAGAGAAAATGCTTCTCCCAAGTGATTTAGAATACCTGAATTAGCCAAGATAGGCATATCCTTAAAGAAGAATAGAGCTCCAAGTCCACCTACAACATAAATTCCAATATGACTTAAAATGACAAGGAGTAGAGCAATCATGCGCGCGTAGAAATAATGGCTGGCGCGAATACTTGAGAAGACCACTTCCATGATTTTAGTCCCTTTCTCACTAGCCACTTCCTGAGCAGTGACACTAGCATAAGTGATCAAGATCATATAAAGGAAGAAACCAAGCCCTGCAGCCGCAATGGTTTGGACCAGCTTTTTATTTTCCTTGGATTCATCAATCTTCTCAGTAAAGTCAACAGTTTGGGCCAGGCGTTTTTCCTGCTCTTGGGACAAATTAGCTGCCGAGCGATTGAGTTGATCTTGAAGCTCATTGAGTTTATTGGTTACTGCTAGCTTGATACCTGTTTCAAGCGAGGTTTCACCATGATAAACGGCCTTGATGACACTATCCTCTTGATCAATAGTTAGATAACCCTTGATTTTTTCATCCTTGATAGCAGCTTGGGCACTGGCTTCATCCTGATAGTCAAAGTTAATACCATTGGTATCCCTGAGCCCTTCTGCCACAGATGGTACAGTCGTCACCACTGCCACCTTGCTATTTTTAGCCATAGACGACCCTTGGAGATAGCCGATTCCTACAGACAAACCTAAAAAGAGGAAGGGCGAAATCACCATAAAGAAGAAACTCCAGGACTTGACATGTCGCAGATAAGTTTCTTTAATAACTACCCACATATTTCTCATACTTCCACTCCTGATTCTAGTTTAAAGATTTCATCGATTGTTGGCGCTTGTTGGTCAAAGGTTGCGATATATTGCCCTTGAGTCAAGATTGGGAAGAGTTCCCTTCCAGCACTCTCGTCTTCCAAAATCAATTTCCAACTGCCTTGTTTGGTCAAGCTCACCTGTTTGACATGAGGAAGGTTTTCCAATTCTTCCTTGCTTCGTTCACTTGAAACAAAGAGACGCGTTTTTCCGTATTGATTGCGGACATCCTGAACCGGCCCATGCAAGACTACACGGCCATCTCGAATCATCAGAATATCGTCACAAAGTTCCTCGACGTTGGTCATGACATGGTCAGAAAAGATAATGGTTGCTCCACGCTCTTTTTCCTGAAAAATGACTTGCTTGAGCAATTCTGTATTGACTGGATCCAATCCACTGAAAGGTTCATCCAAGATAATCAAGTCTGGCTCATGAATCAAAGTAATAATGAGCTGAATCTTCTGCTGATTTCCTTTTGACAGACTCTTGATTTTATCAGTCAGCTTTCCTTTTACTTCCAACCTCTTCATCCATTGAGGGAGTTTTTCCTTGATTTCCTTAGCATCCATACCTTTTAGAGTCGCCAAATAGCGAACTTGTTCAAGGACTGTCAATTTAGGCATCAGACTGCGTTCTTCAGGAAGATAGCCAATTCGAGCATAGGTCTCCTGGCGAATATCCTGACCATCCAGACTGATTTCTCCTTGGTATTCTAAAAATTTCAAAATACTATGGAAAATCGTTGTCTTCCCAGCACCGTTTTTTCCGACTAGTCCCAAAATACGACCTGGTCGCGCTTGAAAGTCAATACCAAACAAAACTTGCTTGGATCCAAAACTTTTCTCTAGACTTCTTACTTCTAGCATCTTTCACCTCCGAAATTTCTTTCACCCATTATACACCTTTTTGATAGCCTTTACAATGACTTCTGTCCATTTTTAGAAGACTATTGCTATGTAAAATATGATCTGGAGCACTTTTAGTGATAAATCCATTATACAGTGGTAAACTCCAATTTATCTCTTCTGCTCCTCAACTGTCCATTTTTGATCCTGAATTGTTATTTGATACTCAATGAAAATCAAAGAGCAAACTAAGAAACTAGCCGTAGGCTGTACTTGAGTACGGCAAGGCGCGTTGACGCGGTTTGAATTTGATTTTCGAAGAGTATGAAAAGAAAAAATCTACCCCGAAGGATAGATTGATTAGTTAACGCACTTCTGCATTCACTTTTTCTTCAAGTGAAGCTTGGATTTTTTCCATATAGCGAGCGACTTCTTCATCTGTCAAGCTATCTTCTGGATTTTGGAAGGTCAAGCTATAAGCCATAGACTTCATTCCCAGTCCTAGTTTTTCACCTGAAAAGACGTCAAAGAGTTTGATATCTGTCAAACGTTTCACACCAGCAGCTTGAATGGCATCCACTACATCTTGGTGAGTAACTTCTGCTTTCAAGAGAAGAGCAATATCACGGCTGACTGCTGGGAATTTAGTAATTTCCACAAATGGAGTAGCTGGTTGAAGGGCTACTTCGATAGCTGAAAGATTAAGCTCGGCTACATAAGTTTCAGGGATGTCGTGAGCCTTAGCCGTTACAGGATGAACTTGACCCAGGAAACCAAGGACTTGGTCACCGAGTGAAATCAAGGCTGTACGTCCTGGGTGGAGGCTAGCGATTTCCGATGTTGCTGTATAAGTCACCTCAAGACCCAAGCGAGCAAAGAGGGCTTCAAGAATTCCTTTAGCATAGAAGAAATCAACTGGAACAGCTGGAGTTTGGAAGTCTTTTTCAGCGACTAAACCTGTCAAAGCAAAGGCAAAGCTATTGATTTCATTTGGCAATTCTTCTTTTGGATTTCCTGTTTGCTCGAAGACTTTTCCAATCTCGTAAAGAGCCAAGTCTTTGTTCTTACGAGCCACGTTGTAAGCAACTGTATCTAGGATACCAGAAATCATATTTTGACGAAGGACAGAACGGTCCACTGTCATTGGCCACATGAGTTCTGTAAGGTTACTTGGTTGAGCCGTAAACTCGATTGCTTTTTCAGGAGTTGTTAGAGCATAGGTGATGATTTCTGTCAAACCTGCTCCTTCAGCGATTGTACGAACTTGACGGCGGAGTTTTTGTGTCGCAGTCAATTCACCAGCTGTACCATCGTCTTTTGGAAGGCTAGTCGGCAAGCGGTCATAACCATAGATACGAGCGATTTCTTCAAAGAGGTCTGCCTCGATAGTGATATCCCAACGACGACGTGGAATGCTGACTGTAAAGCTATCTGCATTGCCAGAAAGACCAAAACCAAGACGACGGAAGACGTCTTCTACATCAGCATAAGAAAGCTCAGTTCCAAGGACACGGTTAACATCAGCAAGAGTTGAAGAAACTTCCACATCAGAAGTATCAAGTTCACCCGCTGAAACAATACCTTTACGGACCGTCGCACTTGCAAGTTCAGCAATCATACTAGCTGCTGCATCAAGAGCCTCATTGACTGTTGCCACATTAATGCCTTTTTCAAAACGAGAAGATGATTCTGAACGAAGGTTGAGGCGACCACTAGTCTTACGGATAGATTTGCCATTGAAAACTGCAGCTTCAAGGACGACACGAGTAGATTTTTCAGAGATTTCTGTAGACTGACCACCCATAACACCTGCAAGAGCAACTGGTTTGTCAGCGACCGTAATCACGAGGTCATTCGTTTCCAACTCACGTTCTTCCCCATCCAAGGTCACCAATTTCTCACCAGCACGAGCCTCACGCACACGAATCTCGCTTCCTTCAAAGGTATCCAAGTCAAAGGCATGCATAGGCTGACCAAAGTAGAGGAGGATATAGTTAGTCACGTCCACAACGTTATTGATAGGACGGATTCCTTCGTTCATGAGGAGGTTTTGCAACCATTGTGGACTTGGTGCGATGGTCACATTGTCCAAGATACGAGCTGCATAGTAAGATGCCTTGTTTGTTTCAATGCTGACAGAAAGAACATCTGCCGTAGCTTCATTTGTTTCTGTTAGAGTAAATTCTTTAAAGTTGACCGCCTTGTCATAGATGGCTGCCACTTCGTGAGCCACCCCACGCATAGAAAGGGCGTCCGCACGGTTAGGGGTGATTGAAAGTTCGATGATTTCATCATCCAAGTCTAGATATGAGAAGACTTCCTCACCTGGAACGGCGTCTTCAGGCAAAATTTGGATGCCATCTGCGAATTCCTTAGGCACAACTGAGTCAGAAATGCCCAATTCACCAAGTGAACAGATCATCCCAAGTGACTCTAAACCACGGATTTTTCCCTTTTTGATTTTGTAGTTGTCAGCGATGCGAGCTCCCGGAAGTGCCACCATAACCTTGATACCAGCACGCACATTCGGTGCACCACAAACAATTTGACGTGCTTCTTCTTCGCCAACGTTAACTTGACAAACATGGAGGTGAGTTTCTGGCACATCTTCGCAAGACAAGACCTCACCGACGACAATTTTTGAGAGACCAGCAGCAGGTGATTCCACACCTTCTACCTCAATCCCTGTAGTTGACATTTTTTCAGCCAACTCTTGTGATGGCACATCAATGTCCACCAATTCTTTTAACCATTTGTATGATACTAACATAATTCTGAGCATAAGATCTCAATAAGTGAGACCTTTTCAATTCCTTTCTTTTTCTTCGAGTCAGTCGTTTCAATTTCTAGACAATGTGAAGACGAGAACGACTGTTTAGGATTGTGTTTCAGATTTCAATCTTATTTAAACTGTTCTGAGAAGCGTACATCTCCTTGGTAGAATCCACGAATATCGTTGATTCCATAACGGAGCATAGCTACACGTTCTTGTCCAAGACCAAAGGCAAATCCAGAGTAAACAGTCGCATCGATACCACTCATCTCAAGGACTCGTGGGTGAACCATACCGGCACCCATAATTTCGATCCAACCTGTTTTCTTACATACATTACAGCCATCTCCACCACACTTGAAGCAGGAAACATCCACCTCAACAGATGGCTCTGTGAATGGGAAGTAAGATGGACGCAGACGAATCTGACGCTCTTCACCAAACATTTTCTGCACAATCAACTGAAGCGTTCCTTGAAGGTCAGCCATAGAGATATTTTTCCCAACAACCAAGCCTTCGATTTGGTGGAACTGGTGACTGTGAGTCGCATCATCCGTATCACGACGGAAGACACGCCCTGGCGAGATCATCTTCAAAGGACCTTTAGAAAAATCATGGGCATCCATAGCACGCGCCTGAACTGGAGACGTGTGGGTACGGAGCAAGATTTCTTCTGTGATGTAGAAAGTGTCCTGCATATCACGGGCTGGGTGGTCTTTTGGAAGGTTCATACGTTCAAAGTTATAGTAGTCTTGCTCCACTTCAAAACCATCCACGACTTGGTAACCCATACCGATGAAAATATCTTCGATTTCTTCACTGGTTTGTGTCAAAACGTGACGGTGCCCCGTCGCAACTGGACGACCTGGAAGTGTCACATCGATACTCTCGCTAGCAAGTTGAGCTGCGACTTTCTTTTCTTCCAAGAGCTTAGCTGTTTCTTCAAAAGCAGCTGTCAAGACATCACGAGCTTCATTGACGTGTTTTCCTATAATTGGACGCATCTCAGCAGAGACATCTTTCATCCCTTTGAGGATTTCAGTAAGCGAACCCTTTTTACCAAGGACAGAGACACGCAAATCTTGCATCTCTTTTTCATTTTCAGCAGAAATCTGCTTCAAGCTAGCCAGCGTTTCTTCGCGAAGCGCTTTTAATTGTTCTTCAATAGTTGACATAATTCCTCCATCAGTCTCTCGTAGATAAAAAGAAAACCACATATCAAAAACTCCACTCGGAGCGTTGACACGCGGTACCATCCGTTTTCATCTGACAAGCCAGACCTTCATTTCTAAATCCATGCGCAAGTGAATTCACCCAGCTTTCATATAGAGAGCTTGCAGTCACGGCTCTCCTCCCTGATATACTTCCCTTGAGTTACTAGTCTTGCGGATTCCTATTCAATTACTACTTAGTTTATCAGATTTTTACCATTCTTGCAAGACCTATCTCACTTCTGCTTGCCTTTAAATCGCCATTGGAAGCGAAGTTTGTCATAGAAAGGAAATTCGATAAACAAGACTCCCAAACCCACACAGAGACTGGCAAGAACATCTGATGGGTAGTGAACTCCTAGATAGATCCTTGATACCAGCACACTGACTAGGTATAGACCTAGCACGATTTGTACGATTTTTTTCCATACTGGATCTTTAATTCGTTGACTGAGAATGACAATCAAAGTACCTACCATCAAGGTTACAGCCAGAGAATGCCCGCTTGGGAAGGAAAATCCCTTCTCCTCGACTAGGTGTAAGATAACTGGTCGTGGGCGCTGGTAAATATTTTTAAAGGTCACAATCAAAAGACCGGCTAAGGCTAGATTACCCGCCATGAAGTAGCTTTCTATCTTCCACTGCTTACGATAAAAGATAAAGGCTGCGATGGCAACCCAAGTGATAATCACTGGAATATCAATCAGGCGTGTGATGGCTCGGAAAAGAACAGTCAAATAATCTGGCAAATCCCCACGAATAGCTGTCTGAATCGGTTGGTCAAAACCGACCAGCGTTTCGGGATAAAACTTGACCATATAGCCAAGAAGGACGAAAAGTAAAAGGGCAAAACTGCCCTTCATTAAAAATGTTTGTTTATCTTTCATAATGTTTTAAGGTTGGTTTCAAGAGAACGTACAACAACCAGAATGAAACGGAAAAGATTACACCCTCAATCAAGTTAAAAGGTAATACCATGGTCATTAGGTAGTTGGAAAGTCCCAAAATTTTTCCAATATCAAAGTTAGCAAACTTAGCGTACAAAGGAACAGCGTAAACATAGTTGAGAACCAACATAGCCACGGTTAAACCAATAGTCCCAGCTAGAGAGCCTAGTAGGAAACGAAGGGTTGTCCGTTCCTTTTTCCAAATCAAAGCAAAGACGATGACAAAAACTCCCAAAGCTACGATATTCATTGGCAAGCCAATGTAAGTATTCACTCCCTGACTATTAAGAAGCAGTTTCAAGAGTGAGCGAAGCAAGAGAACTCCTAGAGCAGCAGGCAAATCCATGATCACCAAGCCCACAAGGACTGGCAAGATACTAAATTCGATCTTGAGGAAGGACGCCGCTGGCAAGAGCGGAAAATCAAAGTACATCAGCACAAATGAAATGGCTGATAGAATTGCAATGGTCGAAAGTCGACGTGTGTTTGTCATAACAGGTTCCTCCAATTTTCTATAAAATCAGAAGAAGTTGGAAAGGATTCCTCTATCTATTCTCACTTTTTATATCGCAAAAGTTCCCTCTCACTCTACCAGAGCAAGCGGTTACAGTTTGGCTATAAATCCATCAGAACAGACAAAGCTATTCTTTCGTCTTCTCCCATCCAGACTATACTGTCGGTTGTGGAATCTCACCACATCAGCTTGCGCTCGCGGACTTATTTGGCTAAAATAGATAGTCAAATTTACCGCCGGTCGGGAATTTCACCCTGCCCTGAAGACTCTTTTATCATAACAAAAAACGCTTGCAAGCGCAAGCATTTTGTTCGTTTTCATTTTTTATTTCAATTTATCCACTTCATAGGTATGAACAAGCTCAAGACCTGCAAAGTTCTGCTGACGGAGCGCTTCATAGACAATCATGCAGACGGTATTAGACACATTGAGACTGCGGACATGTTCATCATTCATAGGAATACGAAGAGCCTTTTCAGGATGTTCTCGCATAAAGTCTTCAGGCAAGCCCTTGTCTTCACGTCCAAAGAGAAAATAATGGTCTTCGTCAGTCGATAAATCCACTTCAGAATATACTTTTTCAGCAAATTTCGAAATCAGATAGAGTTTGCCCTTCATCTGAGACATGAAATCTTCTAAACTGTCGTGAAAATAAATCTCTAGCTTATCCCAATAATCCAATCCAGCTCGCTTCATCTTACGGTCATCAATAGGAAAGCCCATAGGCTTGATGATGTGGAGGGGAGAATTGGTCGCAGCGCAAGTACGCGCAATATTGCCTGTATTTTGTGGAATCTGAGGTTCAAATAATACAATGTGATTTGTCATGACTTGCTTCCTTTCACCATTGCAAAAAAATAGCCACACTGCCCGGAGTCAAGCTCAGCAAACAGCGTGGTTAAGGCATCGTTAACTTACCTCACAACAGGTTTGAAGTAAATCAGCGAAACTACTTTCTTAGTATAACACTTTCAGAATCATTGTCAATAGAAACGACTTGATTTTTTCAATTTTTTCAAACTATTTCCAAGGGTTTCTAGGAGAAAATTCTTAAATATTTGCAAAAATTGCTTACTCTTTTATACCTATCTGTGAACTGGGAATGATGATATTATGACCTCGTTATCTCAAATACTGCTGTATGAATCCACTCATTATGAATTTGTAAGTCATTTTCTATAACCCTACTAAAGGTGAAGCCATTTTTTAAAAGCACTCTCTGGGAGGGCAGATTGTCCGTTGCCGTCCCTGCGATAATCCTATGTAAACCATAAGTAGTAAAGGCTTTTTCTAAAACGAGTTTAACCGCTTCGCTGGCATAACCTAAATTGCTAACATTTTCCCCAATTCTATACCCAAGTTCTGCTGTTTTTCTATCCTTCCCTAAAACACTTAAATTTATTCTTCCGACCATAATGCCTTGTGCATCTCTAATAAGATGCACGTAGATATCATGGCTCTCTTGTTCCCTTAACAATTCCCTTGTAATTTCTTTAAAACCTTCTAAATCAAAATAGTTAGCTGGTCTGGGAGGTAAATTCCGCTCAAAATACTCCCGATTCTCTTTTTCAAAAAAATAGACGTCTAGACTACTTGCTTCAGACAACAGCTCTAAACTTATCATTGTAAATCATCTCCCGTCATTATATACATTCAACATTTTCCCATGTTTACACAAAATGAAATTAACACGATTTAAATTAAGTACTTTTACTATTTTATATCGTCTCTACATTATGACACTGAACTTAGTTGAAAATGATCATATCTGAATAACTTTGATTTTGTAATGTAAATTCTACTATAAAATATACAAACTAATTCATGTTTTGTCAAAAAGTTCCAAGTATACAATTATTAACTTTATTTCTCATACAATCTATCAATAAAAAGTTATAGAATAATTTCTCTTTACTTATCTAATGAAAACTTTGACAATACTATTTCCAAGGGTTGTAAAATCGTCCCTGATTCTGCAAGATAAGTAGTAAACTAGCTACTAAAAACAAGGCTGCCAAGAGCAAGGTAAGATAATCTCCTTTTTTCAAGGCCTGATAACTATACCAAGTACGATTTTTCTCTTTCCCAAAGCGGCGAAGTTCCATAGCAGTCGCGATGGTATCAATGCGTTCTAGCGAGCTAAAAATCAAGGGCGTAATAATGCGGAGATTGCCTTTGATTCGTTGCATGAGAGAAGCTTTCTTGGATAATTCCATCCCACGCGCTTCCTGAGACATCTTGATGGTAAAGAATTCTTCCTGCAAATCTGGAATATAGCGCAAGGTCAGGCTGACAGAATAGGCAATCTTATAGGGCACACCGATTTGATTTAAACTAGAAGCAAACTGACTAGGATGTGTTGTCATCAAAAAGATAATCGCTAAAGGAATGGTGCAAAGATACTTAATGGCCAGATTTAGCAGATAAAAGAGCTCTTGACTGGTCAGAGTGTAGGCACCGATTCCCTGCCAAATGACATTTCTCTCTCCATAAAGTCCAACCCCATACTCGGGAGAAAAGAGGTAAACCATTAAGACATTCAAAATCGCAAAGACAGTCGCAAAAACAGCTACAAAGGAAACATCTTTAAAGCGGATTTTTGATAAATAGAGGAGAAAGAGCGAAAAGACAGCAATCAGTACAAGCAGTCTGGTATCATAGCTAATCATGGCCGCCAATGACACGAGGATGAAAAAGAGAAGTTTCCCAGCTCCTGACAAGCGATGAATCACAGTATCTCTATGCTGGTAACCAATTAATTTAGCTTGCATCCTTCTCTCCTTTCTTTGTAAAATGCCGTTAAAGCAAGTGGATCCACATCCAGTTTCTTAGCCAAGTTAAAGATTGATGTCTCTTTTAGGTTGGCTTTTACTAACAGCTCAGGATTGCTCAACAGACTAGCTGGATCAGTATCAGCAATCAATTCCCCATCCACCATGACAAGGGCTCGGTCTGAATAATCCAGCATCAATTGCATATCATGGGTAATCATGACAATGGTATGTCCTTTTTCATGCAGTTCTTCGAGAAATTCCATAATCTCAGTGTAGTTCTTCTGGTCTTGACCTGCTGTCGGTTCATCTAAGAGGATAATTTCAGCTCCCAAGACCAAAATCGAGGCAATAGTCACACGTTTTTTCTGACCAAATGACAGGGCAGAAATGGGCCAATTACGGAATTCATAGAGACCACAGATTTTCAAGGTTTCATAGACTCTCGTTTCAATTTCCTGCTCGTCCACACCTCGCAAACGTAGTCCCAGAGCCACCTCATCAAAGATCATGTTGGTTGAAATCATTTGATTAGGATTTTGCAGCACATAGCCTACTCGTTCCGCCCGCTCTGCAACAGAATCTTCTTTGATCTCCTGCCCTTCCCACAGATAGCGACCTTCCGTCTGGATAAAGCTACTTATGGCCTTGGCTAGGGTTGATTTCCCTGCTCCATTTTTCCCGACAATGGCAATCTTTTCGCCCTTTTTAATATCTAAATGAATGGATTTTAAAATCGGTCTATCATCGTAAGCGAAAGATACATCTTCAAGTCGAAAGAGTGACTTCAATTCTGGTCTCTCTTTTGAAAGTTCATTCTGCAACGGAACCTGACCTTTTGAGATAGACAAGTTATCCAGATCTGCTAATTGTTCTTCCTTGACTAAATCCACACCTAATTGACGGAGAGTGGTGAGATAAAGGGGTTCTCGAATTCCATTTTGGGTTAATAAATCAGTCGCCAGTAGCTGGTCAGGACTTCCATTAAAGAGGATACGACCATCGTTTATCAAGACAATCCGATCCACAGGGCGATGCAACACATCCTCTAAACGGTGCTCGATAATAAGAGTCGTCGTCCCCTCCTCCTTATGAATCTGGTCAATCAATTCGATAATATCCTGACCTGACTTGGGATCAAGATTGGCGAGTGGCTCATCAAACAAGAGAATCGGACTCTCATCAATCAAGACACCAGCCAGACTGACTCGCTGCTTTTGTCCACCTGACAAATCCTGAGGACGCTGATTCAGTAAAGAAATAAGGTCCAACTTTTCTGCCCATTTATGAACACGACTTTTCATCTCTTCTAGATCTGTCACATCATTTTCCAGAGCAAAAGCCAAATCCTCTGCCACGGATAAACCGATAAACTGCCCATCTGTATCCTGCAAAACTGTGCTGACCAGGTGAGATTTATCATAGATACTCATATCAAAGGCAGCTTGCCCCTTTATCAAAAATTCTCCAGATGTTTGACCCTTATAAATATTAGGAATAATCCCATTCAAACACTGACCCAAGGTAGACTTACCTGACCCAGATGGCCCAACAATTAAGACTTTCTCTCCTTTGTAAATGGTTAAGTCCACCCCTTGCAAGGTCGGTTCTTGTTGCGTTTCATACTGGAAAGAGAAATCCTTCCACTCAATTATAGCTTCTTTCATCTTACTCTCTTCATTCGCTTCTTAGACTTCTATTTTATCATAAATTAGCCCCTTCTTACAGACTCTTCTCTTAATACTCTTCGAAAATCTCTTCAAACCTCGTCAGCGTCGCCTTGTCGTAGGTATGGTTACTGACTTCGTCAGTCTTATCTACAACCTCAAAACGGTGTTTTGAGCTGACTTCGTCAGTTCTATCTGCAACCTCAAAACAGTGTTTTGAGCAGCTTGCGGCTAGCTTCCTAGTTTGCTTTTTGATTTTCATTGAGTATAAAATCGTAGCGCCAACAAGCTTCCAATCCTAGCTTGCTTGCCTAACTAGTCTATAAACATCGAAAAAGACCGGTTCACCAGCCTTTTCCTTTATGTTAGTCCTTTTTCAAACTTCCTGAACGAGTCTGCGTACGTGAATAAGCTAGCAAGAGAAGGGTACCTGCGATAGCTATAGTTACAGCGTTAGCAATTCCCGCAACAATCCCTTGAGCAAATACTTTTTCTGCCGCTTCTTGATAAATCACAACATCTCCAAGTGGTGCCAAAACACCCCAAACCAGAGCATTTGCGACAATCTGAATGAGGTTAAAGAAGACAATATCCTTCAACTCAAAAACACCCTGTGTTACTCGAATGTATTTTCTAAAGAGTCCTACAGCTAGACCAAAGAGCCCACTAGCAATAATCCACGTCCACCAAAGACCGTAGCCAGCAAGAGAGTCCTTCACTGCATGCCCAATTAAACCAACAAGTAATCCCACTAGAGGGCCAAAAATGATTGACAAGAGGCTCTGTACCGCATACTGAAGCTGGATGCTTGTATTTGGAACAGGGGTCGGAATGCTAATCATCCCGATAACAACAAAGAGCGCAGCCCCAACACCGATAGCAACAACTTGCTTAATTGATTGATTTTTCATCTATATTCTCCTATTTTATGATTCTATTTTCTTTATTTCAATGGTCCAAGATGAACCGACACCCACATTATAGGCCTTGGCAAAGGAACCTTGGTTGATAGCCAGACCCAAACGATAGAGAGAGTTAATGTAAAGGATTGGCTGTCCAATTCTCACATCTGCAAATGATTTGCCATAGACAACCTGATTTTGATAGACCAGCATATCAGCATGATAGATAGTCACTTCAAAACGATCACCGAATGCTGGTTCCAGCTTGTAAAATTCTTCTCGCGTGATAGAGGTCCAAAGCGAACCAAAACGCACATCCAGAATATCAATGGCTCCCTTCACTAGATGATCTTCTATGACGGTCTCTACGACTGGAAGCTCCACAATCTGATCCACACTGAGCTCTGGCCCCACTTCCTCAAAAGTAATGTGACCACTGGCTAATTTAGCACCAGTATAAGCATAAACATCACGACCGTGGAAGGTATAAGAATGCTCTGTATTTTGACGTCTATTGGCCACTTCAGAAATCTCACGAATAGCTACAATACCAACGTGTTTCTTGATAAAAGAAAGCGTCCCATTGTCTGGCGTGACAATGTATTGATTTTTTGCAGTCTTGGCAACCACACTCTTACGTTTCGAGCCTACACCTGGATCGACAACCGATACAAAAGTCGTTCCCTCAGGCCAGTAATCTACCGTCTGAAAGAGACGGTAACTCCCCTCAAAAATATTATAAGGCGTGATATCGTGCGTCAAGTGATGAATTTTTAAGGTTGGAGATTCTTCTAAAGCCACTCCAATCATAGCCGATACCGCACCATCAACCAGACCGAAGTCTGATTGTAATACCAGTAAATTATTATTCATTTTATCTCCTTGTATATCCTTTATCATACCATATTTCAGAGAAAGGTGCTAATAGCTATTTTAATTGCTTAGGGTATAGTTTTACCTTATAGCAAATTTCCTACTAAAAACTCTGGTTATTAGCTAGTAGGTGCATTTTTTCTTGAAAAAGGGTATGATAGTTACATCATGAAAAAGTAGGTTTTAATATGAAAATTATCCTTGTCGGAGGGGGAAAAGTTGGTTTTGCCCTCTGTCGCTCCTTGGTTGCAGAAAAGCACGATGTTTTGCTGATTGAACAAGACGAAGCCGTCCTCAATCATATCGTCAGTCGTTTTGATATCATGGGTATCCTTGGTAACGGAGCTGATTTTACCATTCTTGAGCAAGCCAGTGTCCAAGATTGTGATATCTTTATCGCCTTGACTGAGTACGATGAAGTGAACATGATCGCAGCAGTTCTAGCCAAGAAAATGGGGGCTAAAGAGACCATTGTTCGGGTGCGCAATCCTGAATACTCTAACTCTTATTTCAAAGAAAAGAATATTCTCGGTTTTTCTCTTATCGTCAACCCTGAACTTTTGGCTGCTCGTGCTATCGCCAATATCATTGACTTCCCCAATGCCTTATCTGTCGAGCGCTTTGCTGGTGGACGCGTTAGCCTCATGGAATTTGTCATCAAGTCCACCAGCGGTCTTTGCCAAATGCCCATTTCTGATTTTCGGAAAAAATTTGGCAATGTCATTGTCTGCGCGATAGAGAGGGATCATCAAATTATCATCCCAAGTGGTGACATGACCATACAGGATAAAGATAGAATCTTTGTCACTGGTAACCGTGTTGATATGATGCTCTTCCATAATTATTTCAAATCTCGTGCTGTGAAGAGCCTTCTCATCGTCGGAGCAGGTAGAATTGCCTATTATCTACTAGGTATTCTAAAAGACAGTCGTATCGAGACCAAAGTCATCGAGATTAACCCTGAAAGGGCACGTTTCTTTAGTGAGAAATTCTCTAATCTCTATATTGTCCAAGGAGATGGTACCGCAAAAGATATCCTACTAGAAGAAAGTGCTCAAAACTATGATGCAGTAGCAACACTAACAGGAGTTGACGAAGAGAATATTATTACCTCTATGTTCCTTGATAGCGTAGGTGTGCAAAAAAATATTAGCAAGGTTAACAGAACTAGTCTCCTTGAAATTATTCATGCGCCTGATTTCTCAAGCATTATAACTCCGAAAATCATCGCTGTAGATACAATTATGCACTTTATTCGTGGTCGTGTTAATGCCCAGTATTCAGACCTTCAAGCCATGCACCATCTAGCCAACGGCCAAATCGAAACCCTGCAATTCCATATCAAGGAAGCTAATAAAATGACTGCCAAACCTCTTTCTCAACTGAAACTGAAAAAAGGGGTTCTTATTGCGGCCATCATTCGAAAGGGAAAAACTATTTTCCCTACTGGGGAGGATATGCTGGAAGTTGGAGATAAGCTCCTAGTAATAACCTTATTACCAAACATCACCAAGATTTATGATTTGATTGCGAGGTAAGAAATGAATAAAAGTATGATTCGTTACCTCCTTTCAAAATTACTTTTGATTGAAGCCATTCTCCTCTTGGTTCCTGTGGCTATTGCTGTCTATTACCATGAATCGAGCCAAGTCTTTACAGCCCTCTTTACAACGATTGGGATTCTCGTATTATTAGGTGGTTCAGGAATTTTACAAAAACCAAAAAATCAACGGATTTACGCCAAGGAGGGAATCTTGATTGTTGCCCTTTGTTGGATTCTTTGGTCTTTCTTTGGGGGGCTTCCCTTTGTCTTCGCTGACCAAATTCCCAGCGTTATTGATGCCTTTTTTGAAATCAGTTCTGGCTTTACAACTACTGGAGCAACTATTCTGAACGACGTTTCGGTTCTCAGTCGTTCCCTCCTCTTCTGGCGAAGTTTTACCCACTTGATTGGAGGGATGGGAGTGCTTGTTTTTGCACTTGCCATTATGGATAATGCCAAAAATAGCCACCTAGAAGTGATGAAGGCTGAGGTTCCTGGCCCTGTCTTTGGCAAGGTTGTATCCAAACTAAAAAACACTGCCCAGATTCTCTATCTCCTTTATCTAGCTCTCTTTTCACTCTTTGTCATCATCTATTATCTAGCTGGTATGCCCCTATTTGATAGTTTTGTCATCGCTATGGGTACTGCGGGTACAGGAGGATTTACCGTCTATAACGATGGAATTGCCCACTATGGCAGTTCACTGATTACCTATCTAGTTAGTATCGGAGTTCTGGTTTTTGGGGTAAATTTAAATCTCTACTACTATCTCATGCTCCGTCGGGTCAAGGCTTTCTTTGGAGATGAAGAACTTCGGGCTTACTTGGTCATCGTTCTAATTTCTACAGGCTTGATTAGCCTTAACACCCTCTACCTCTACCCGGGATTTTCAAAAAGCTTTGAAATGGCCTTCTTTCAGGTTTCCAATATCATTACAACAACTGGTTTTGGATATGGAGATATTACCAACTGGCCCCTCTTCTCCCAGTTTATCCTCCTCTTCCTCATGGGAATCGGTGGCTCTGCTGGTTCAACCGCAGGTGGACTCAAGGTTATCCGAGGCCTCATCCTTTCAAAAATTGCTAAAAACCAAATTTTATCAATCTTATCTCCCCACCGTGTTTTGACCCTCCATGTGAATAAAACGGTAATTGACAAGGATACCCAGCATAAGATTCTCAAGTACTTTGTCATTTATTCTATGATTTTACTAGCACTTATCTTTATTGTCAGTCTAGATAGCAATGATTTCCTGGTTGTGACCAGCGCTGTCTTTAGCTGTTTCAATAATATCGGACCTATTCTAGGAACCACTTCTAGTTTCGCAATCTTTAGTCCTATCTCAAAAATTCTCCTCTCCTTTGCAATGATTGCAGGTCGCTTGGAGATTTACCCAATCCTCCTTCTCTTTATGAAGAGAACTTGGTCTAAGAGATAAAATACAACCACACCTTGTTTCTTACAAAGTGTGGTGTTTTTATTTCAGACCACCTTCCAGAATTCAACGAACTCTTTTTAATACTCCCCCAACTCAAGAAGTATCTTTGAATCCTGGTCAGACATTTCAGTGCCTGACTTATGGAATTTAAGAGCCCAAAAAACAACCCTCAGTCGACTGACCGAGGGTTACTTATTTCATTATTCAAGAACTTGATTAACTCAATGCATCCAAGGCATCATCCATTGAAAGAACTTCGTGGAATACACGTTGTGTCAATTCAGTTTTTTGCTCTGGAGTGAGGTATTTAGTGTTTACACAATATCCAGAGATACGTACGATAACGTCTTCACCTGACATGATTTTTTCGTAAACATCGTTCAAGTCCATAACGTTCAAGTTAACGTGTTGTCCACCGTTTTCGAAGTAACCATCAAGAATTGTTACCAAGTTATCAACTTGTTCGTCACGAGTCTTACCAAGAGCGCGAGGTGAAACTTGAGTAGTCAATGAGATACCATCAGCTGCATAACTAAAGTCAAGGCTAGAAAGTGAGTTCAAGTTTTGCAACCATCCACCTTTAGCTTTATTAGATGGGTTAGCACCTGGTGAGAAGAATTCAAGTTTAGACAAGTTCACAGAACCATCTTCGTTGAGGTATACACCTTTGTGAACTGGTGAGTTACCAGTTTGTTTAGAGTAAGCAACGTTAGATGTGATAGTCAAAAGTGAAACTGTAGCTTCTGCGTCTTTGTAAAGTTTGTGGCTACGTAGACGAGTTGTGTAAGCTTCGATCAACCATTCTGCCAATTCGTTTGAACGAGGATCATCTTCACCCCAACGTGGGTATTCACCGATTGTTTCGTAATCGTAGATGTAGCCATTTTCATCACGGATTGGTTTAACTGTAGCGTATTTGATAGCTGACAATGTATCAACAGTGTTGGCAAATCCACAGATACCGAATCCCATGTTCGCACGTTGTTTAGTTGGCAAGAATGCCATTTGAACAGCTTCGTAGTTGTACTTATCAGTCATGTAGTGGATGATGTTCAAAGCATCTACGTAAGTATCAGTCAACCAGTCAAGAGATTTTTCAAAGTTAGCTTTAACTGATTCGAATTCAAGAACTTCGTCACGGATTGGTTCGATGTCAAATACTTTGTAGTCTTTGTGAACATCGTCGTAACCACCGTTCAAACCAGTAAGAAGGGCTTTCAATACGTTTACACGCGCACCGAAGTACTGGATGTTGTGGCGTTGTTCTTCATTTTCTGGGTCAAGTGGAGACACACAGCATGAGATACAGCTCATTTCACCATATCCGTCTTTAGCCATTGTTGTTACACCTTCGTATTGGATAGAAGAGTGTTTGTGGCTCATGTGCATACAGTAGCGACGGAAGTTGTATGGCAATTTATCAGTCCAAAGAACTGTCAAGTTTGGTTCTGGAGAGTTACCGATGTTGTCAAGAGTGTTCAAGAAACGGTAGTCCATCTTAGTAACACGGTGACGACCGTCGTTACCCATACCAGCCATAGAAGTTGTGATGAAGGTTGGGTCACCTGAGTACAATTGGTCATAAGCTTTTGTACGAGCAAATTTAACTGTACGAAGTTTCATAACGAAATCATCAACGAATTCTTGGATTTCTGATTCAGTAAATGTACCACGAGCAAGGTCACGTTCTGCAAAAATGTCCAATACGATTGGCACACGTCCTAGAGATGTAGCTGCACCGTTGATAACACGGCAGACAGCCATGAAGGCAATGTTTACCCATTGGATAGCTTCTTTAACGTTCATCGCTGGTTTGCGAACGTCAACTCCGTAAAGATCACCCAAGCGTACAACTTGTTGCAATGCTTGGTATTGAAGGTTGATTTCTTCACGAAGACGGATTGTTTCTTCATCGATTTCTTCAACCGAGTTCCAGTCGTTTACTTTTTCTTGCATCAAGTAGTCTGCACCGTAAAGAGCAAGACGTGCGTAAACACCGATGATACGTCCACGTGAGTAGGCATCTGGAAGACCAGTTACAGTGTGAGCGTGACGAGCGCGACGAATGTTTGAAGTGTAGGCACGGAAGATACCGTCGTTAACTGTTGTTACGTATTTAGTAAAGATTTCGTGAACAGCTGGATCTGGTTCGTATCCATTTTCTTTCAAAGTAGTTTCAGCCATACGGATACCACCTTTTGGCATGAAGTTCAATTTGAAGAGTTCATCATTTTGGATACCGAAGATCACTTCGTTTTCTTTGTCGATAAATCCAGCAGGAATATCAGCGATAGATGTTGGACGAGTATCCATTGGGAAACGAGTTTCTTCGTAGTGAGCCTTAGTTTCTTCTACAATTTTTTTGATGTGAAGTGAACGTTCTGTTGGTCCTGCAAGGAAGCTTTCGTCTCCATCGTAAGGTGTGTAGTTAGCTTGTACGAAGCGTGATACACTTGCTTTTTCTTTCCAATCTACGCCTTTGAAGCCTTCCCAAGCTTTGTCAAAAATATCTTGTGCTTCAACAACTGTCTTAACAACCATGTTAATGTCCTCTTTTTTCTTTCTAGTAACAGCCATCTGTTACATTCATGAGACAAGTATACCATACAGTAACCGATTTCAACAAGTGAAAAACCCCTATTTTTACACTTTCTTTTCTAAAACAGTCTATATTTTGTCCCAAACTGTATTATATTTTTGAAAAAATAAAGTCCTTTTTTCTTTTTTTCAGAAAAAACGGTATAATAAAAGAAAATAAGCAGTAAAAAGGTGCTAGGCATGTTGATTTTCCCCTTATTAAATGACTTGTCAAGAAAAATCATCCATATTGACATGGATGCCTTTTTTGCTGCGGTGGAAATCAGGGATAATCCTAAACTCAGAGGAAAACCTGTCATTATAGGAAGCGACCCTCGGCAAACAGGTGGACGGGGAGTCGTTTCGACCTGCAGCTATGAGGCGAGAGCTTTTGGTGTCCATTCTGCCATGAGTTCCAAGGAAGCCTATGAACGATGTCCCCAGGCTGTCTTTATCTCAGGGAATTATGAAAAATATAAAGCTGTGGGACTCCAGATTCGAGCTATTTTTAAGCGCTATACAGATTTAATTGAGCCTATGAGTATTGACGAAGCCTATTTGGATGTAACGGAAAATAAACTCGGGATTAAGTCGGCAGTCAAAATCGCTCGTCTCATTCAAGAGGATATCTGGCAAGAACTTCATCTAACTGCTTCTGCCGGCGTTTCCTACAACAAGTTCTTAGCCAAAATGGCGAGCGATTATCAAAAACCGCATGGTCTGACAGTGATTCTACCTGACCAGGCTGAGGATTTTCTTAAACAAATGGATATTTCCAAGTTTCATGGAGTAGGAAAAAAGACAGTAGAACGTCTTCATCAAATGGGTGTTTTTACTGGTGCTGATTTACTTGACGTCCCTGAAGTGACCCTAATAGACCGCTTTGGCAGACTGGGCTATGACCTGTATCGAAAGGCTCGTGGTATTCACAATTCCCCAGTCAAATCCAATCGTATCCGTAAATCAATCGGGAAGGAGAAAACCTATGGAAAGATTCTACGTGCCGAAGAAGACATCAAAAAAGAGCTGACTCTCCTATCAGAAAGAGTCGCTCTCAATCTACATCAACAAGAAAAAGCTGGAAAAATTGTCATTTTGAAAATCCGCTACGAGGACTTTTCAACTCTTACTAAACGAAAAAGTCTTGCTCAAAAAACACAGGATGCTAGTCAGATAAGCCAAGTAGCCCTACAACTCTATGAAGAATTAAGCGAGAAAGAAAGAGGGGTCCGCCTGTTGGGGATTACCGTGACTGGATTTTAAAACCTTGAAGAGCTGAGTCTTCAAGGTTTTTCTTATACAAATAAACGAACAAAACTGTAAAGCAACAAGACACTACCAAGTACGATACGGTATTTACCGAAAAGGGTAAAGTCGTGTTTTTTCACATAGCTGGTCAAGAAACGAATAGCGACCATGCTGACTGCAAAGGCGACTCCCATCGCAACCAAGAGCAAGAACAATTGCCCAAAGCTCAAGAGTTGTCCTGCTTTCACAAATTTGAAAATCTTTAAGGCACTAGCTCCAAACATAACAGGAATCCCTAGATAGAAGGTAAATTCTGTCACAACAGAACGACTGGTTCCATTTAACAAACCACCGACAATTGTGGCCCCAGAACGACTTGTCCCTGGTAAAAGGGCAAGAACTTGGAAGAGGCCGATATAGAAGGCTGTCGTATAAGGAAGCTTGTCCAACTCTGTTACACTTGGCTCGATAGCACGCGCTTTATTGCGCTTTTCCAAGTAGATAAAGGCAATCCCATAGATAATCAACATGAGAGCAACAGATACCATGTTATGGAAGTGGGTATCAAACCAATCATCAAATTTAAAGACGGCAAGTAAAGGCAAAGTGGCAACCAAAACCTTCAACCACAGTCTCCAAGTCTTACGAACTTCCTGCTTGTCCTTAGTCGGTTTAAAAGGATTGAGCTTATTAAAGTAAATGACCATGACCGCCAAAATAGCACCAAGCTGAATCACGACATTAAACATGGACATAAATGCTTCATTTTGATTTTGGTATTGGATAAATTCCTCTGCTAAAATCAAGTGACCTGTACTGGAAATCGGCAACCATTCCGTAATTCCTTCAACAATACCGAAGAAGATAGATTTTAAAATTTCAATAAGATACATAGATTACTCCTTTTTTTCTATCTTCCATTATAGCATATTTTTTCAGCCTATGGCAGTTCTCTTTAAAAGGCGCCGATACTGCCACCGCCTCCTCCTCCAGAGAAGCCACCGCCTGAACTTCCACTTCCAGAAGATACGGAGTAGGTGCTTGCTGTATTTGCGACACTAGCATAATGACTCATTTGCGCACTTGAATGATAAAACATACTATGCCAGCCATAAGCTACATAGAGATTGATATCTGGATTTTCTACTTGGATATGATGAACCTTCATCAAATGACTGACCTTGTCCGCATAGCCAAATAAGGTCGCATAGACCAAGAGGCGATTCCAAACTACAATACTTTCCAGTTCAGCCTGATCCAATCTCGCAATCTCACGCAACATATTTTCAAAACTAGTCCAGAGATAGTAGACTTCAGCCCCTGCTTCATTTAGAACACCATCACGATTATCTAGTCGAAGCTTCCAATAATAGAAAACAGCCAAAACCAAACCTAGAAAACCAAGTATTGGCAAGGGGAGGTAAAGATAGCCATAAACGTCCAAACTGTACAAGAACAAACCAAATCCGATAAATAGAGGCAAGATAGTCAAGACACCCATACCCACTTGCAAGGCCTTTTCCCCACCAGTTAAAGGACGATAGTAATCTGGGAGTCCCCAGAAGGAAACTCGCTTTCTCACTCCTTCTTGCATCTCTTTTAATACTTCTTCAAAAGAAGATTTGAGCTGAAGCCCTCTTGCTCGAATGCGTTTTTCATCAGAGACTTTTGCTCTACGATAAAGACTATCAGATACCTTGTAATCCGCAAACAAATCGGAAAGAGTTGCTTCTTTTTTTCCTGAAAAGGCCAGATTTAAGCAGTCTTTCTCAAAACTTGACAAACCATCTTCTTTTACCAGCCTTAACCCAACTGCATCTCCTTCTGAAATAATAGAGACATTCCCACGGTCTATCACATCTAGCAAGGTAGCTTGAATAAGTTGGTCAAAGGTGAATTTGCCAGCTCCTTTTGTTAGAGGACTCACTTCCTCCAAGGAGGTCGAGTAGACAGCCTCTGATAAAACCATAGGCTCTAATTCCATTGGTGGTTCATAGAGACGATGATTTTTGGCATATTTAATTGAAGGAGTGGTCTTTCTTCTATAGATAAAATAGAAACAGGCACTCAATAACAAAGAGACGGAAAGTAGGGAAGGGAAAATCCAAGTAACAAGTTGTTTACTTTGCTCTTTTTCTTTAACAATCGAGTCTTCTATCTTATTAAACTCTTCTAAACGATTCCCTTTCAAGCCCTGATCCCTAGCGCTAGCAAAATCGGCCCTAGGCCAATAAGCATGCAACTCAACTCCACGCTTAGGCGGAAGATTGTCCAAACGAATCGTATAATCAAGGTTACTCTTTTCAATCGCTCCCTCTCTAAAAAGTTTCCCTGTATGGAAAAAGAGTTTTTCAGCCCCCTTGTCTCCCCTTACATGAAATTCAAACTTTCCAATAGCCCCTGAACTATCTGTCAAAGGTTGCCAATTTAATTCAGCGATGTCATCATACAGGAAAAGCAAATTTTTTAAGTTCCAAGTGACATCAACTTCAACTGTGTCGCCTTCTTGACCTGGATTATAAACTTTAACAGTATAACCATCTGCTCCTTCTATCACTTCGCTAGTAACATCTGTCAATTCAGCGCCGTTTTTCGATGCCTGAACTTTTGGATGAGAATCAATGTCAAATCCGCTAGGCATCTTGCCAGCACGTCCAAGTCCCACGATTTGGCCCTTAAAGTCCTCCTCAAACTGATAAACTATCTTCTGTCTAAATTCCGCCGTATTGTCTGCATGAATATACAAATCCCCTTGATAGGAGTTTATCTTAAAATCAATGGCAAAAACAGAGAGTGGCAGAAGGCAAAACAAGCCTAACACTAGTAAGAAAAAAGTTTTTTTCATCAACTAATCCCCCTTTTTATCTTTGCTATCATTATATCATTTTTTCGTAAGTAAAGACTTACTTGTATTGAAAAATAGAGTTTTTTTCGATAAAATAGGAGACAGTTATTTTTTAATAGATTAGAAATAGGAGAAATCATGAGAAAAATATACTTATCTATTTTCACAAGTCTCTTGCTGATGCTTGGACTTGTCAATGTTGCTCAAGCTGATGAATATTTACGCATCGGGATGGAAGCAGCATATGCTCCCTTTAACTGGACTCAGGACGATGATAGCAATGGAGCTGTCAAAATCGACGGGACTAACCAGTATGCCAATGGATACGATGTCCAAATTGCTAAAAAAATCGCTAAGGACTTAGGTAAAGAACCTTTGGTTGTTAAAACCAAGTGGGAAGGCCTAGTCCCTGCCCTTACTTCTGGTAAGATTGACATGATTATCGCAGGTATGAGTCCTACTGCCGAGCGCAAACAAGAGATTGCTTTTTCAAGCAGTTACTATACTAGCGAACCAGTTCTACTTGTCAAAAAAGATTCTACTTATGCAAATGCTAAATCTTTGGATGACTTTAATGGTGCAAAAATCACCTCTCAACAAGGAGTGTATCTCTACGACTTGATTGCACAAATCCCAGGTGCTAAAAAAGAAACTGCTATGGGTGATTTCGCTCAAATGCGTCAAGCACTTGAGGCTGGTGTCATTGATGCCTATGTTTCTGAGCGTCCAGAAGCTCTGACTGCCGAAGCTGCCAACTCTAAGTTCAAGATGGTTCAGGTAGAACCAGGTTTCAAAACTGGAGAAGAAGATACGGCTATCGCCATCGGACTTCGTAAAGATGACAATCGTATTAGCCAAATCAATGCCAGCATTGAAACCATTTCAAAAGACGACCAAGTTGCCTTGATGGATCGTATGATCAAGGAACAACCTGCCGAAGCTACAACAACTGAAGAGACTAGCAGTAGTTTCTTTAGCCAAGTAGCTAAAATTCTCTCTGAAAACTGGCAACAACTCTTGCGTGGTGCTGGTGTCACTCTTTTAATCTCTATTGTCGGAACTATCACAGGTCTCATTATTGGTCTTGCCATTGGTGTCTTCCGTACTGCTCCTCTCTCTGAAAACAAAGCCATTTATGGCCTACAAAAACTAGTCGGCTGGATCCTCAATGTCTACATTGAAATTTTCCGTGGCACCCCAATGATCGTTCAATCGATGGTTATTTACTATGGAACTGCCCAAGCTTTCGGTATCAACCTTGACCGCACACTGGCTGCTATCTTCATCGTTTCGATCAACACCGGAGCCTACATGACTGAAATCGTCCGTGGTGGTATCCTAGCGGTTGACAAGGGACAATTTGAAGCTGCGACTGCTCTTGGTATGACTCATAACCAAACCATGCGTAAGATTGTCCTACCTCAGGTTGTCCGTAATATCCTACCAGCAACTGGTAATGAATTTGTCATCAATATCAAAGATACATCTGTATTGAACGTTATCTCTGTTGTCGAACTTTATTTCTCAGGAAATACCGTGGCAACTCAAACTTATCAATACTTCCAGACATTTACAATCATCGCCGTGATTTACTTTGTCCTCACCTTCACCGTAACACGTATCCTACGCTTCATCGAACGCCGCATGGACATGGATACCTATACTACAGGTGCTAACCAAATGCAAACGGAGGATTTGAAATAATGACCCAAGCAATCCTTGAAATTAAACACCTCAAAAAATCCTATGGACAAAACGAAGTGCTAAAAGACATTTCTCTGACTGTCCACAAGGGAGAGGTAATCTCTATCATCGGAAGCTCTGGAAGCGGGAAATCAACCTTCCTACGCTCCATTAACCTACTCGAAACACCAACTGATGGACAAATCCTTTATCATGGACAAAACGTCCTCGAAAAAGGCTATGACCTCACGCAATACCGTGAAAAGTTAGGAATGGTGTTCCAATCTTTTAACCTCTTTGAAAATCTCAACGTGCTTGAAAACACAATCGTTGCTCAGACAACTGTCCTTAAACGTGAACGTACAGAAGCTGAAAAGATTGCCAAAGAAAACTTGGAAAAGGTCGGCATGGGAGAACGCTACTGGCAAGCGAAACCAAAACAACTCTCAGGTGGTCAAAAACAACGTGTGGCCATCGCTCGTGCCCTCTCCATGAATCCAGACGCTATTCTCTTTGATGAACCAACATCAGCTCTCGATCCAGAAATGGTTGGAGAAGTCCTCAAAATCATGCAGAATCTCGCTCAGGAAGGCTTGACTATGATTGTCGTGACCCACGAAATGGAATTCGCTCGTGATGTCTCTCACCGTGTTATCTTTATGGATAAAGGTGTTATTGCTGAAGAAGGTAAACCAGAAGACCTCTTCACCAATCCTAAAGAAGACCGAACAAAAGAATTCCTTCAACGTTATCTCATACTCAATGAAAATCAAAGAGCAAACTAGGAAACTAGCTGCAGGCTGTACTCGAGTACGGCAAGGCGACGTTGACGTGGTTTGAATTTGATTTTCGAAGAGTATCAAATAAAAAGAAAAGGCTGCATCAACTTTGTGCAGTCTTTTTGCTGACCCAAAAATGAAAAGGCAGACCCAATTCAAGAATCCGCCATTATCCAAAGATTAATCTTCAAATTTTTCATGATTTTTTTCATAGAAATCAATTAAACCTAGAGCTGTTTCAAATGAAATATTTTTTACTTTTGCACGACCCTGCGCTAGAGCAATGATAGACATTTCACGCGCATTCGTTTCTTTAGAGATACGGTAGCCTGTGATCTTCTTATCACGAACCCAGCCAACAACTGATTCTACTTTTTCAAAGTTTGACTTAGCCATGTCCTTCTCCTATTTTCTTCTTTACGATATTTAATTGTATACGTTTTTATGCTTTTTGTCAATAAAAAAACATATATTCAATAAAATTAATGATTTATTTTTCTGTTACTATCTTATTAAAGCTTATAATATATAGGTTTTTACTTACTATAAACCATTAGTAAATACCTTTAAAATAATTGCATTATTAACTCTTTTGTTTGTAAAAATATTCATAATTTACAAATACCAATCCTTGATAGATTAGACAGGTTTTACCTTCAACTTTATTCTATTTATCTAACTTTAAAATGATATTTCTAATAGCGGACGACTTTCTCTCCACACTATTACTATCTATTCTTTCTCCTTCTTTGATTTTCTTCCTGTCTGCATAAGCACTTTTCACTTGCTCAACTGCTACTATTTATTTACTTTATCAAGATTCTTTATTTCTTCAAACCTATAAAAAGATGAGTAGTTAGGAAACAATAGTATCCTATCTTCCAACAGTTTCCACTGTTTTTATCTTCTTAGTATCCCATCACTCTTCTCAGTAACCTCAGTATGAGGCATCCCATTAATATTGATTATTTTTTCTAATTCCTATTATATTTAGCCAAAAATCAGATTAGCTATATATAAAATAGTAGATTCCAAAAAATTCCTTCTATATAACAAGTAATTTTACTCCCTTACTATAAACTGAATCAAAAAATAATAGGTACTATAATGACTTGTGATAGAAATAGCGTAATCGATTTCCTAAGTCCATAGGAATCGCCCCCTTTCTTCACCCTCATTATAGCACCTATACATCAGTTGTGCAAATAATATGATATTTTTTTATTAGTCCTCAGACAAGCATATTATAGAGCGTTTCATTACCATTTAAGTTAATATAAGATGGATCAAAACCTTCCATTCGACGAATCAAGCCTGCATAATCATGCTTATCTGCTAGGGCAATCCCAATCAATACTGGGCCTGTCCCCTTGCTAGCTCGTTTGATATACTCAAAACGTGTGATATCATCATTTGGCCCCAAGATATCATTTACAAACTCACGCAAAGCTCCCGGACGCTGTGGAAAATTGACCACAAAGTAATGCTTGATTCCATCATAAATCAGGGCACGCTCTTCCATTTCTGGCATACGGTTGATATCATTATTTCCTCCAGAAATGATACAACAAATGGTTTTCCCCTTGATATATTCAGCTAAAATCTCTAAAGAGGCGATACTAGCCGCTCCAGCAGGTTCTGCAACAATCCCTTGCTTAGAGTAGAGGTCAATCAAGGTTTCAGAAATCAATCCCTCATCGACACCTACTAAGGTTTGAACATGTTGACGAGTTGCTTCATAGGTCAACTGACCTACCTTTTGCACAGCAATCCCATCCGCAAATTTGTCAATTTCTGTGAGTTTGACAGGCCCACCAGCTTCAAAGGCCGCCTTCATGGAACGCGCTCCATTAGCCTCTACCCCAATGACTTCAATCTCTGGACTTGTTTCCTTGATATAGGTAGAAACCCCAGCAATGAGACCACCACCTCCAACAGGAACCAAGACAGCATCAAAATCAATCGATTCTTTTCGAGCTTCTTCTAAAATCTCATAAGCAACTGTTCCTTGACCCGCTTGAACATGGGCATCATCAAAAGGATCAATAAAGGTACGATTTTCAGAAACTGTAAATTCTTGAGCTGCTTTGGCTGAGGCATCAAAAGTATCTCCAACTAATTTAATAGTTACGAAGTCCCCACCAAAAAAGCGAACTTGTCCAATTTTTTGTTGCGGAGTAGTAATGGGCATAAAAATAGTAGCAGGAATTTTCATTTCATTACAGGTATAGGCTACTCCCTGCGCATGATTTCCCGCAGAGGCACAGACTACCCCACGCTCACGCTCTTCCTTGCTGAGCTGAGAAATGGCATAATAGGCACCACGGATTTTAAAAGAACGAACACGTTGGGCATTTTCTTTTTTCAAATAAATCTTAGCACCATACTTCTCCGATAAATAATGGTCATAATCAAGCGGTGTATTAACAACCACACCGTTCAAGACCTTATGAGCCTTGATTATATCTTTTGAACTTAACATCTTTTTCTCCTAGACTATTCATAATATCACAATCCATCCTCTTATACTCTTCGAAAATCTCTTCAAACCACGTCAACTTCCATCTGCAACCTCAAAGCAGTGCTTTGAGCAACCTGCGGCTAGTTTCCTAGTTTGCTCTTTGATTTTCATTGAGTATTAAAAACAAGATGAATTGATTATAAAAGCGAGTTAGTCCCCCAACTCGCCTTCACCTTAATTTTTATCAATTAGTTATAGATTTTGAATGCATCATCGTCGTTTTTACCAACGAATGGCATTGCTTTACGCAATTCTGCACCAACTTTTTCAATTTCAAGGTTAGCTGCTTGTTCACGGTAAGCAGTCAATTTTGGACGTCCAGCTTTATAGTCATTTACAAAGTCGTTTGCAAATTTACCATTTTGGATGTCTGCCAAGACAGCTTTCATGTTTTCTTTAACTTGCTCAGTAATCACACGTGGACCTGATACATAGTCACCATATTCAGCAGTGTTTGAAATTGATTGACGCATTTTCTTGAATCCACCTTCATAGATCAAATCAACGATTAATTTCATTTCGTGAAGAACTTCAAAGTAAGCCAATTCTGGAGCGTATCCTGCTTCTGTCAAGACTTCGAAACCTGCTTCGATAAGGGCAGTCAAACCACCACAAAGTACAGCTTGTTCACCAAACAAATCTTCTTCAGTTTCTTCTTTGTATGTTGTTTCAAGAAGACCTACACGGGCAGCTCCAACACCTTTACACCAGTCCATAGCAATATTTTTCGCATTTCCTGTTGCATCTTGGTATACTGCATAAAGAGCTGGAACACCAAATCCTTCTTCATAAGTACGACGCACCAAGTGTCCTGGTCCTTTAGGAGCACACATGAAGACATCTACATCTGCAGGAACTTTGATAAATTCAAAGTGAATGTTGAAACCATGAGCAAATCCAACTGCGTTTCCAGCTTCCAAGTTTGGAGCGATTTCTGCTTCGTACAATTCTTGTTGGATTTCATCTGGTGCCAAAATCATGATAACGTCAGCTAATTTAGTTGCTTCTGCTACTGTATAAGTGTCAAATCCATCTTCTTTTGCTTTGTCAAAAGATTTACCTGGACGTACACCGATAATGACATCACGACCTGAATCACGTAAGTTTTGAGCATGCGCATGTCCTTGCGAACCGTAACCGATAACAGCGATTTTTTTACCGTCAAGTGCTGCTACTTTAACATCTTTTTCGTATTCCATTTGAACTGCCATAGTTTTTCTCTCTTTTCTATTATTTATTGCCTTTTAGGCTGGTTTAACAAATTTAAAATATTTTTATACTCAATGAAAATCAAAGAGCAAATTAGGAAGCTAGCCACAGGTTGCTCAAAGCACTGCTTTGAGGTTGCAGATGGAAGCTGACGTGATTTGAATTTCGAAGAGTATTAATCGCGGGTAAATCCAGTGGCACCCGTTCGAGCAATATTGCGAATACCGTATGGTCGAATGACTCGCAATAGGGCTTCGCTCTTTTCTGCATTTCCTGTCATCTGAATGGTAATCGAGCTTGGCGCTACATCCACCACCGTTGCACGGAAAGGTTGAATAATCGCTAGAATCTCAGCGCGCTTCTCAGCTGGCGCTGACATCTTAACCAAAATCACCTCGCGCTCCAAATGAGGCTTGTCTGTAATATCACGAATGCGAATCACATCAATCTGACGATTGAGTTGTTTGATAATTTGCTCCACTTCATCATGTGAAGCCACATCGATAATAATGGTGATACGCGACACATTAGGATCTTCTGTTGCTCCAACAGAGATGCTTTCGATATTAACCTGACGACGAGATAAGACACCTGTAAATCGATTGAGGACTCCTGAACGATTTTGTAGTTTTGCTGTTAACATTCTACGCATGGAACTTCACCCCCAACATCTCATGATTACTCTTACCAGCTGGTACCATCGGTAACACCTGTTCCTTACGAGAAATATCTACCTCGATTAGCATAGGAACATCCTCAGTGATCACTTCAAGGTCTTGAGCCAAGGTCTCAGGATTATCAAACTTATAGTTTTTAATGCCATAAGCCTGTGCCATCAATTGGAAATCAGGAAGGGTATCAAAGACCGACTCAGATGTTCTACCTTCATAGAAGGATTCCTGCCACTGGCGAACCATTCCAAGCGAGTGGTTGTTCAGCATCACCACCTTGATTGGCACCTTGTAAATGTTCAAAATAGCCAATTCCTGATTGGTCATTTGGAAACCACCATCTCCAACAAACAAGACTACTTCCTTATCTGGGTTAGCTATTTTAGCACCGATTGCTGCTGGAATTCCGAATCCCATCGTTCCCAAACCACCTGAAGTCACTAACTGACGTTCATTTTGGTAGGGATAATACTGAGCTGTCCACATTTGGTGTTGACCTACGTCTGTGACCACAATGGCATCCTCATTCGTCAATTCACCAATTCGTTCAATAACAGCTTGCGGTTGAACCACACGCTCTTTCTTGTCATAAGAACGAACACGGTTCTTGTCTTTAGTAACTTTCTCAATCCACTTTTCAGTATTGTTATGAATGATTGGTTCTGCCAGCAACATTTGCAAGGCTTTCTTAGCATCTCCAACTACTGGAATATCTGCACTGATAATCTTGCCAATCTCAGCTGGGTCAATATCAATATGGGCAACCTTAGCATTCTTAGCAAAGGTCTTAGGATTTCCCGTCAAGCGGTCATCGAAACGACAACCAATACTAATCATAAAGTCAGCTTCCGTCATGGCAATATTAGCTGCGAATGACCCGTGCATTCCTCCCATTCCAAGGAAGAGTGGATGACTCGTTGCAATCGTTCCTTGTCCCAAAAGGCTGGTTACCACTGGAATTTGATAGCGTTCTGCAAATTCATTTAATTCTGCAGCTGCTTCAGCATAACTAATCCCACCACCAGCTAGCAAAACTGGTTTTTTAGCCTTAGACAATTGCTTCAAGATTTTCTTGATTTGCATATCATTTGGCTCAAGAGTTGGTTGATAACTTGGTAGGTTCACCTCTGGTGAATAGATGAAGTCTGTTTCCAAAGCAGATACGTCTTTAGGTAGGTCAATGACGACTGGTCCTGGACGTCCTGTGGTTGCGATATGGACAGCTTCCGTAATGATCCGCGGAATATCAGCTGTCTCACGAACTTGATAATTGTACTTAGTGATTGGCATGGTGATTCCCACGATGTCTGCCTCCTGAAAGGCATCCTTCCCAATCCCTGCTCGCGCCACCTGACCTGTAAAGACCAAAAGGGGAACACTGTCGCTCATGGCATCCGCAATCCCTGTAATGGCATTTGTTGCTCCTGGTCCGCTAGTGACGACGGCAACACCCAACTTTCCAGTTGATTTGGCATAACCTTCAGCTTCATGCAAACAACCTTGCTCATGGCGCCCTAGAATGTGGCGAATGCCTTTAAAATTATATATCGCATCATAAAAAGGCAAGACTGCACCACCAGGATAACCAAAGATGGTATCAATTCCTAAATCACGAAGTGTTTCCAAAACTAGGTCCGACCCCGTTTTAGGAGATTCTAAACTGATTTTCTCCATTGTTCCCCTTTCTCTTCTCTTAAAAGTAACTTGTTACTATCATACCATTTTTTCAAGATTTTTCAAGAGAAAAGAAGAAATTTTCTGAATTTTCTATTTTAACGTTTATTTATGAATGTTCTCCTTTTTTTATAAGTTTTTAAAAGGTAATTTATATTCTTTTTCAACTTATTTCTATTTATATTATATATTTCTTTCGTAAATTTCTTTAACTCATTTTTATATGAAATTTTTATGAGTAGATATTTTCAGAATCTATAAAATTTATCGGAACTATACAAAAAAGGAAGCCACTAAGTGACTTCCTTCTAGAGTTAGGACTGATTAGTCTTCACCTTTGTTTTTCTTAATGATTTCTTCTTGTACTGACTTAGGTACATCTTCGTAGTGGTCAAATACCATCATGAATGTACCACGTCCTTGAGATGCAGAACGAAGAACTGTTGCGTAACCGAACATTTCAGCAAGTGGAACGTAAGCACGAACGATTTGGCTGTTACCGTGCGCTTCCATACCATCTACACGTCCACGACGAGCAGTTACGTGACCCATAACATCACCAAGGTTTTCTTCTGGAACAGTGATTGTTACAAGCATCATTGGCTCAAGGATAGCTGGTTGTGCTGATTTAGCAGCTTCTTTAAGGGCAAGTGAAGCCGCGATCTTGAAGGCAGTTTCAGATGAGTCGACATCGTGGTATGAACCATCGTAAAGCTTAGCTTTAACGTCAACCATTGGGTAACCTGCAAGAACACCGTTAGCCATAGATTCTACCAAACCTTTTTCAACCGCTGGGATAAATTCACGAGGAACCACACCACCGACGATTGCATTTTCGAATTCGAATCCTTTTCCTTCTTCGTTTGGAGTAAATTCAATCCATACATCACCGAATTGACCTTTACCACCAGACTGACGTTTGAAGAATCCACGTGCTTGAGTAGAAGCGCGGAATGTTTCACGGTATGATACTTGAGGAGCACCTACGTTCGCTTCAACTTTGAACTCACGACGCATACGGTCAACAAGGACGTCAAGGTGAAGTTCACCCATACCAGAGATAACTGTTTCACCAGTTTCAACGTTTGTTTCAACGCGGAATGTTGGATCTTCTTCAGCCAATTTTTGAAGGGCGATACCCATCTTGTCTTGGTCAGCTTTAGATTTTGGCTCAACCATCAATTGGATAACTGGTTCTGGAACGTTGATTGACTCAAGAATGATTTTAGCTTTTTCATCTGTCAATGAGTCACCAGTTGTAGTATCTTTCAAACCAACAGCAGCAGCGATATCACCTGAGTAAACAGTGTCAATTTCTTGACGGCTATTAGCGTGCATTTGAAGGATACGTCCGATACGTTCACGTTTACCTTTAGAAGTGTTCAATACGTATGAACCTGATTGAAGAACACCTGAGTAAACACGGAAGAATGTCAAACGACCTACGAATGGGTCTGTCATGATCTTGAAGGCAAGAGCTGCAAATGGCTCTTCGTCAGATGCAGGACGAGTTTCTTCTTCGTCTGTATCTGGGTTAATACCTTTGATCGCTGGGATGTCAAGCGGGCTTGGAAGGTAATCGATAACCGCATCAAGCATCAATTGAACACCTTTGTTCTTGAAGGCAGAACCACACAATACTGGGAAGAATTCAACGTTGATAGTCGCTTTACGGATACCAGCTTTCAATTCTTCGTTAGTGATTTCTTCACCTTCGAGGTATTTCATCATCAATTCTTCGTCAGTTTCAGCAACTGCTTCAATCAATTTTTCACGGTATTCTTGAGCTTGGTCAAGGTATTCAGCTGGAATGTCTTCTTCAAGGATATCTGTACCAAGGTCGTTAGTATAGATTTCAGCTTTCATCTTAATCAAGTCGATGATACCACGGAAGTCATCTTCAGAACCGATTGGCAATTGGATTGGGTGTGCATTTGCTTGAAGACGATCGTGAAGTGTGCTTACTGAGTAAAGGAAGTCAGCACCGATTTTGTCCATTTTGTTGGCAAATACGATACGTGGAACTCCGTACTCAGTTGCTTGACGCCAAACTGTTTCAGTTTGAGGCTCAACACCTGATTGTGAGTCAAGAACGGTAACCGCACCATCCAATACACGAAGAGAACGTTGTACTTCGATTGTGAAGTCCACGTGTCCTGGTGTGTCGATGATGTTTACGCGGTGGTTGTTCCATTGAGCTGTTGTCGCAGCAGATGTGATAGTGATACCACGCTCTTGCTCTTGCTCCATCCAGTCCATTTGTGACGCACCTTCGTGAGTTTCACCGATTTTGTGGATTTTACCAGTGTAGTAAAGGATACGCTCAGTAGTTGTTGTTTTACCAGCATCGACGTGAGCCATGATACCGATATTACGAGTTTTTTCAAGTGAAAATTCGCGTGCCATGAGGTTTGTTTCTCCTATTTATTTTTGATTTCTATTCTATTATAACATGATTTTAATAAAAACGGATAGGCAGGACCTACCCGTTCTCAATGTTTTCATGCTATTGTTAGTTTCAACTTGTAGATTTACAAGTTGAATTGAACTTAAGCTAATGTTAGTTAGCTGATTTGAGCTGGAACGGGATGCTGAGTGAAAATGATAAACTTCCTTGTATTCATCGAATACTGCGTCAGTTTCCTATTTTCACTGTGCATCCTCAGCGTTCCTAGCATCATGATTTAGTTGAGCTCAAGCTAAAAGTCTGGAGAAAAAGATGAATCTCATTGGTTGCAATCGCAACCTGCTTTGATTCCCTATTTTCTCTGGGACTTTCTTAACGCTTTCGCATCCTATATTACCAACGGAAGTGTGCGAATGCACGGTTAGCTTCAGCCATACGGTGAGTATCTTCACGTTTCTTAACAGCTGCACCAGTGTTGTTAGCAGCATCCAAGATTTCTTTTGCAAGACGGTCTTGCATTGTGTGTTCACCACGAAGACGAGCGATTGTTACCAACCAACGAAGTCCAAGTGTTGTACGACGTTCTGGACGAACTTCAACTGGGACTTGGTAGTTAGAACCACCAACACGACGTGCACGTACTTCAAGTACAGGCATGATGTTTTCCATAGCTGTTTCAAATACTTCAAGTGCATCGTTTCCAGTAGCTTCTTTGATTTGCTCAAAAGCACCGTAAACGATTGAAGCAGCTGTACCACGTTTACCATCAAGCATAACGCGGTTGATAAGACGAGTAACTAGTTGTGAATTGTAAAGCGGATCTGGCAATACGTCACGTTTTGGAGCTCTATTTTTACGACTCATTTCTCTTTATCCCCTTTCCTTATGCTTTTGGACGTTTAGTACCGTATTTAGAACGGCCTTGTTTACGATCGTTAACACCTGCAGTATCAAGTGCACCACGGACGATATGGTAACGTACCCCTGGAAGGTCTTTTACACGTCCACCACGAAGAAGAACCACGCTGTGCTCTTGCAAGTTGTGTCCGATACCTGGGATGTAGGCAGTAACTTCGATAAGGTTGCTCAAACGTACACGAGCGAATTTACGAAGGGCTGAGTTAGGTTTTTTAGGTGTCATTGTTCCAACACGAGTTGCAACACCACGTTTTTGTGGTGAAGAAACGTTTGTTTGAACTTTTTTATGACTGTTGTAACCAACGTTCAAAGCTGGTGATTTAGATTTTTCTACTTTTGATTTACGCGGTTTGCGAACCAATTGGTTAATTGTAGGCATCTACATTCTCCTGTGTTTTTTTATTTTTGGTGATGATACACTTGGTGACAGCTATCATCTGTGTGTACTTTTGCAACATTTGTCAGCACGTCCCTGTACACTCTTGAGAGACCAAAAGTAAAAAGTACCGTCTATTATTGTAACAAAATTTTCCATCGATTGTCAAGATATTTTTCTTTTTTATTCTTAATTTTAGCTCTTGGTAACTTCTCAGAGTAACTTCCACTTGTCTGACCAAAGTGGAAGTTAGTCTAAAACGGATTTTTATGGTGGAATTAAGTATGAGACGTT
>NZ_JALDTZ010000015.1 GCF_023109105.1 Streptococcus mitis | reverse complement strand
AATTCCACCATAAAAATCCGTTTTAGACTAACTTCCACTTTGGTTAGACAAGTGGAAGTTACTTTGAGAAGTTACCCTTTCAATAAAATAGCCACTTTCTTCCCTATTCTACTAGGCTATTGCCCAAGTTTGTGATACAATAGGTAGAAACAATATTTTTAAAAAGGAGAAAAGACACATGCACATTTTTGATGAGCTAAAAGAGCGTGGTTTGATTTTTCAAACGACTGATGAAGAAGCTTTGCGTAAAGCCCTAGAAGAAGGTCAAGTTTCTTATTATACTGGCTACGATCCAACTGCTGACAGCCTTCACCTAGGTCACCTTGTCGCAATCTTGACAAGTCGTCGCTTGCAGTTAGCAGGTCACAAACCATATGCGCTCGTTGGCGGTGCTACAGGTCTCATCGGAGATCCGTCCTTCAAAGATGCTGAACGTAGTCTCCAAACAAAAGACACAGTAGATGGCTGGGTCAAGTCTATCCAAGGACAACTTTCTCGCTTTCTTGACTTTGAAAATGGTGAAAATAAAGCTGTCATGGTCAACAACTACGACTGGTTTGGCAGTATCAGCTTCATTGACTTCCTCCGTGATATCGGAAAATACTTCACTGTCAACTACATGATGAGCAAGGAGTCTGTGAAAAAACGGATTGAAACAGGGATTTCTTACACTGAGTTTGCCTACCAAATCATGCAAGGATACGACTTCTTTGTCCTTAACCAAGATCACAATGTTACCCTGCAAATCGGTGGATCTGACCAATGGGGAAACATGACAGCTGGTACCGAATTGCTTCGTCGTAAGGCTGACAAGACTGCCCACGTTATTACTGTCCCACTGATTACAGACGCAACTGGTAAGAAATTTGGTAAATCAGAAGGAAATGCTGTTTGGCTCAATCCTGAAAAGACTTCTCCATACGAAATGTACCAATTCTGGATGAACGTCATGGATGCTGATGCTGTTCGCTTCTTGAAAATCTTTACTTTCTTGTCATTAGACGAGATTGAAGACATCCGTAAACAATTCGAAGCAGCACCACACGAACGCTTGGCTCAAAAAGTCCTCGCTCGTGAAGTTGTGACTCTTGTTCACGGAGAAGAAGCTTACAAAGAAGCCCTTAACATCACTGAACAACTCTTCGCAGGAAATATCAAAAATCTTTCTGTCAAAGAACTCAAACAAGGACTTCGTGGCGTGCCAAACTACCAAGTACAGGCAGACGAAAATCACAACATCGTTGAACTTCTTGTATCTTCTGGCGTGGTTAACTCAAAACGCCAAGCCCGTGAAGACGTACAAAATGGAGCTATCTACGTCAACGGCGACCGCATCCAAGACCTTGACTATGTCTTGAGTGACGCAGATAAGTTGGAAAACGAACTCACTGTTATCCGTCGCGGGAAGAAAAAATACTTCGTATTGACCTACTAAACTGTTCAACATTTACCTATAAAAAAGGAGTTAACCTCGAGAAAGGTAACTCCTTTTTGTTGTTGATAAGCACATCTATCTAGCCTTAATAGACAGGCTACGCAGGACAATGCGCAAGGTTGTTAGATTATGTAAGATAGAGAGATTTGAAGGACTGAGCCAGTTAAACAAGCCAAAGCCAATCAAACTACTATTTACGACAACGGTATCTTGAATATTCTTCTTGATGAGTGTTTGCAAAGATGATGATAGCCAATCCAACTCTTGGAAGAAATCCAAGCGATTATCTAACAATAAGATATCGCTCATCTGCTTAGAAATATCTGCACTCTCATTCATCACCACACCAATATCTGATTGGGTTAGAGCAGCTGAGTCATTCAAGCCATCTCCAACCATCAAAATAGTGTGACCTGCTTTCTGCAGTTCCTCTACTAACTCAAATTTTCCATCAGGTTTCAAGTCTGTATAGACCTGATCAAAGGGCAAATCTTTGACTAATTCCTCTGTTCTAACCAAGGTGTCCCCTGTTGCCAGAATCAATTTTTTCCCTTGTGCCTTAAGTTTCTCCAAGGCTGCTTTTGCTTCTTTTCTCAAAGGAGTATGAATGCAGAACATTCCAATCAATTCATTCTGATAAGCCAAGAATAAGAGATTGTAGTGACTCTTGTACTCTTCAATTAAAGCATTTTGTTCCGAACTGATATGAATCTGCTCATCCTGCATCAAGACATAATTACCAATCAGAACTGGTTGGCCGTCTATATGAGATTTAATCCCCTTACTTGCGATATATTGAAGTTTCCCATGCATTTCCTCATGTTCAATCCCCTCTATCTCAGCTTGCTTGACGATGGCATTAGCAATAGGATGATAAATGTGTTCCTCAAGACAGGCACTGATTCTGAGAATATCTTCCTCACTATAGTCCCCAAAAGGTAACACCTTTTCAACTATAGGATAACTAGTTGTGATTGTTCCCGTCTTATCAAACAAGAAAGTATCGACTTCCAGATATTTCTCCAGAACATCCCCATCCTTAATCACCATTTCACGATTCAACCCCTCCTTGATAGCTGTTAAATAAGCTACAGGAGTAGAGATTTTCAAAGCGCAGGAGAAATCGACCAATAGGAAAGAAATAGCCTTAGAAAAAGAACCTGTTAATAGGTAAGTCAGACCAGCCCCCAAGAAATTATATTTGACGACCTTGTCCGCCATTTTGATGAAATAGCGTTGTTTCGTTTTCTTGTTTTCTTCAGATTTCTTCATCAACTCAATCAGTTGTAAAATCCGGCTGTTCATCTGATTATCGGTTACACGAATGCGTAACTCTCCAGTTTCTAATACTGTATTTGCACAAACCAAATCAGACTCTCTTTTTTCAACTGGAAAACTCTCTCCCGTCAAGGAACTTTCGTTGACCATACCTAAACCTGAAACTACTTGTCCATCAAACAGAATTTCATTTCCTTGAGATAGGACCAAGACATCTCCTATTTGAACATCGGAACTCTTGATACTAACGACCATATCCCCCTGTACTAAGAATACGTCGCTCTCTTTTGCAAGAAGGCTTTGTTCTAAATCTGTTGCAGTTTTTTTCAAGGACCACTGATCTAAATGATTCCCCAAATCAAGCATAAACATGATATTGCTAGCTGTCTTGGATTGGTTCATAAACAAGGACAATAAAATCGCCGAACAGTCCAAGACCTCCATCGTTAGTTCCTTACGCGCTAGTGTTTGATAGGCTTCTCTAATATAACCCAAAGCCTGATAACAAGTCCATATATAGCGAATAGGATACGGCACAAAACTACGAAAAATCATACGCTTAATCGCTGCACCTGAAACAATAGAATAAGCACTCTCTTCTCTACGAATGGGAAGAGTCATCAACTCAGAAACTTTCCCTTTATCAATTCTTTTTAAAAAGGCTTCTGCATTGTCTAATACAGAGAAGCCTTCTTTTATGCGTAGAGTAAAGTGCTGTTGATCCATGTAAAACTGGATAGACTCAATCCCCTTTTCATCTCTCACCAAGGAACGAAGATAGTCTTGAATATCCAAGGTGAGTGAAAAAGAAGATGATAGTCGGATATGTTGGTATCCTCTATGTAGCACTTTAAAAGACATACTATTCCCCTATAAGGCTATCTAATTGCTCTTCTTTTTTCTCTTGCTCATACAAATATTTGGCATCTTGCAAGACATCGTCTCCATGTTGTTTCACAACAGAAACAGATGCATCTAGCCCGTCTTTCAACTTGTAAGCCTTAGCCAAAGCTTTAGAATAACCTTTTTTAGCTTCCTTACTTGCTAAGATTTTCAAACCAAGGGTACCAAATGCGACACCACCTAAAAAGAGTGATGATTTTTTCGCAACTTTTGCAACGGTTAATACTTCTTTTAACATACTTATTTCCTCCTAGATATTATTATATAGCAATTTAGATATAAAAGCAATTTAATTTTGGTACTTTAAAAAGTAATTATACTACTATTTAATTCTATTACAAATCATCCTAAAGTTGCTTTCATTTGCCTCTTTTGATACACTTAAACTATGAATACAAATCTCAAACCTAAACTCCAGCGTTTTGCTTCTGCGACTGCCTTTGCCTGCCCTATCTGTCGAGAAAATCTGACTCTGGTAGAGACTAGTCTCAAGTGCTGCAACCGTCATTCTTTTGACTTGGCGAAATTCGGCTATGTCAATCTGGCACCTCAAATCAAGCAATCTGCCAACTACGACAAGGAAAACTTTCAAAATCGCCAACAAATCCTAGAAGCTGGCTTTTACCAAGCTATTTTAGATGCTGTATCTGACTTGTTAGCAAATTCAGAAACTAGCACCACAATCTTAGATATCGGTTGTGGCGAAGGTTTCTATTCTCGCAAGCTCCAAGAAAGTCATCCTGACAAAACCTTCTATGCCTTTGATATTTCCAAAGATTCCGTTCAAATCGCTGCCAAGAGCGAACCCAACTGGGCAGTCAATTGGTTCGTTGGTGACCTGGCTCGTCTTCCTATAAAAGACGCTAGCATGGATATCCTGCTTGATATCTTTTCGCCTGCCAACTATGGAGAATTTCGTCGCGTTTTATCCAAAGACGGTATCTTGATAAAGGTTATCCCAACTGAAAATCACCTCAAGGAAATCCGTCAAAGGGTACAGGACCAGCTGACAAACAAGGATTATTCTAATCAAGATATCAAGGAGCATTTCCAGGAACATTTCAGCATCCAATCTATCCAGACTGCTTCCCTGACCAAATCCATTACAGCAGAGCAAAGACAAGCTTTACTCAGCATGACACCCCTCCTCTTTCACGTTGACCAAAGCAAGATTGACTGGAGCCAACTGACAGAGATTACCATTGAAGCAGAGATTTTGGTTGGGAAAGCACTGTAAATATATTTTTGAGATACTACAAAGCCCGCACCTCTTCTTGAGATGCGGGTTTAAATCACGATTTTTCAAGTATCTATCCGAAAAGTGGAAAAATTTTAACCTCTCCATTTATTTTCGATTTGAAATGACAAATTTATCAATAAATAGCAAGTGATATAAGGCAAGTGCTACCCCATAACAACATCCATGAAAAGAGATTTCTTGATGAGTAAGTGGAAATGAAGAACTATTACCCATATAAAGGCATGACCAAATTACAAAAAGAATCCAAAATAAATCAGTCCATTTATATTTTGAAAAATATTTTTTCCACATAAGAACATCCTCCTTCTTTACTACAATACTATTATAATACTGTTTGTAAACGAATACAAGAAATTTGAGGTAACAGCTAAGAAGAACCTTAGGCTTAAAGGTAGTACAACCAGCCTTCTTAGTGTTCTCTAGGTTTGATTTTTAAGTCTAGAAATTATTGACAAATTATTTTTTCTTTTGAGACCAGTCAACCTCAAATCCACAACATTAAAAAAAGCGAGTTTCAATTGAAATTCGCTTTTTTGCTAGATAGTGTAATAACTATAAAATTTCGTATCTTATACTCAATGAAAATCAAAGAGCAAACTAGGAAACTAGCCGCAGGCTGTACTTGAGTACGGCAAGGCGACGTTGACGCGGTTTGAATTTGATTTTCGAAGAGTATTAGTTCAAGTGCCAGATATCTTCGTTATACTGAGCGATTGTACGGTCAGATGAGAAGAATCCTGCTTTAGAAATGTTAACGATAACTTTGTCCAACCATGCGTCACGGTCTTCGTAGTCAGCCAACATTTGCTCTTTAACTTTGATGTAGTCTTCCAAGTCAAGAAGAGTCATGAACCAGTCTTTGTTGATTAATTCGTTATAAAGACGTTCCAAGCGTTCAATCTTACCAACTGCAAGAACAGCGTCACTCACGATAAAGTCAACCAATGGTTTGATCGCTTTACGAGCGTAGAATTCGCTTGATTTGTAAGCTGATTTTGCGTAAAGGTCGATAACAGTTTCTGAATCTTCACCAAAGATGTAGATGTTTTCGTCTCCAACCAACTCAGCGATTTCCACGTTAGCACCGTCCATAGTACCAAGAGTCAAAGCTCCGTTCAACATGAATTTCATGTTACCAGTACCTGAAGCTTCTTTAGAAGCAAGTGAGATTTGTTCTGAGATATCACATGCTGGGATAAGGAAGCTTGCTGCAGTAACGTTGTAGTTTTCAACCATAACCACTTGTAAGTGTGGTGCAACTGCTGGGTCGTTAGCAATCACTTCTGACAAGCAAAGGATCAAGTGGATGATGTCTTGAGCAATTGTGTAGGCAGGAGCTGCTTTACCACCAAAGAAGACTGTGATTGGACGAGCAGGGATGTTACCAGCCTTGATGTCAAGGTATTTATGGATAACATACAAAGCGTTCATTTGTTGGCGTTTGTACTCGTGAAGACGTTTGATTTGGATATCAAAGATAGAGTTTGTATTGATTTCCACACCTTGGTGTTCTTTCAAGTGACGAGCCAATTTACGTTTGTTGTGGGCTTTGATGCTTTCCAATTTTTCTTTGACAGCAGCCTTGTCTTCGTATGAAAGAAGGTCTTCCAATTTAGAAGCTTCATGGTGCCATTCGCGGCCAAGGATTTCATCCAAGTAGTGAGACAAGCTTGGGTTAGCATGCATGAGCCAACGACGGAAGGTGATACCGTTTGTTTTGTTGTTGAATTTTTCTGGGTAAAGATCGTAGAAAGGTTTCAACTCAGAGTTCTTCAAAATTTCTGTGTGAAGAGCGGCAACCCCGTTTACGCTGTATCCATAGTGGATATCCATGTGGGCCATGTGTACACGATCGTTTTCATCAATGATTTGAACAGCTGGATCTTTGTATTCAGCACGAACACGACGGTCCAATTCTTTGATGATTGGTACCAAGTGAGGAACCACTTCTTCCAAGAATTCAAGAGGCCATTTTTCAAGGGCTTCAGCAAGGATTGTGTGGTTTGTGTAAGCAGTCATGCTACGAACGATAGAGATTGCTTCATCAAGTTCGATACCACGTTCAGTCAAAAGACGGATCAACTCAGGAATCACCATTGATGGGTGCGTATCGTTGATTTGTACAACTGCGTAGTCAGCAAGGTCATGCAAGTTGCTTCCTTTTTCGATTGCTTCATCGATGATCAATTGAGCACCGTTTGAAACCATGAAGTATTGTTGGAAGATACGGAGCAATTCACCTTGTTTGTCGCTATCGTCTGGGTAAAGGAAAAGAGTCAAGTTGCGAGCGATGTCTGTCTTATCAAAGTTGATACCATCTTTGATGATTGAAGAATCAACTGAATCCAAGTCAAACAAACGCAAGCGATTTTTAGTAGCTGTTTTGTATCCAGGTACATCGATATCGTAAAGAGTAGATGTTAATGTGAAGTGTGCAAATGGTACTTGGTAGCTACGGCTTGAGCGAACCAACCAGTTTTGGTCAGTCAACCAAGCGTTAGGAATTGTTTCTTGTTGGTTGTTTTTAAGAACTTGTTGGAAAAGACCAAAGTGGTAGTTCAAACCAACACCGTCACCGTTCAAACCAAGTGTAGCGATTGAGTCGATAAAGCAGGCTGCCAAACGTCCCAAACCACCATTACCAAGTGATGGTTCCAATTCTACTTCTTCGATTTCGATCAACTCTTTACCTGCGTCAGCAAGTTCTTTTTTAACTTCGTCATAAAGACCAAGGTTAATCAAGTTGTTTGACAAGAGTTTACCAATCAAGAACTCAGCTGAGATGTAGTAAACTTTTTTCTTACCAGTGTTCACTGGTTTTTGGCTGCTTGCAAGTTTGCTGTAGTTAAGAAGAGCAAGGTAAAGCTCCTCATTGCTACATTCTGCGATAGATTTATTGTAACGGTTTTGTACAAATTCTTTTAATGGTAACATTTTTGTGTCTCCTGATAATGTCTTATTTCTTTAATTCTACCAAATTTTCATTGATACGGCGATAAATTGTAGTCAAGTCAAGCAAAGTTTCTTCGACAGCAGGAGTCAATTGTTCCTCTGTCATACGCCATGACCAGTTTCCACCAAGAGTAGATGGGAAGTTCATACGAGCTGAACCATCCAACTCTAGCAAATCTTGCATAGTAGCAATCGTCATGAAACTTACTGAAGCAAAAGCTGTACGAAGCATAGCATGCACCACTGTTTCGTACTCTTTACGGTTTGTGTAACGAGCCATGTACTCACGAGTTGGATCATCGATCTCGTTACGGTACCAACCAAGGACCGTATTGTTATCGTGTGTTCCTGTGTACATAACTGAGTTAGCAGGTGCCAAGTGTGGGCTATCAATGCTTTCGTCTTCTGGGTTGAAGGCAAATTGAAGAATCTTCATTCCTGGGAAGCCAGTACGTTCACGCAATTCGATAACTTCGTCTGTCATGAAACCAAGGTCTTCGGCGATGATGTTTAGCTCACCAAGTTCTTCCTTAACGGCTGCAAAAAGCTTGTAGCCAGGACCTTTCACCCACTCACCAGGTGCTGCTGTATCGGAACCAGCAGGGATTTCCCAATAAGACTCAAATCCACGGAAGTGGTCGATACGAACGATGTCGTAGATCTTAAAGCTTTCACGCAAGCGTTCAATCCACCATTTGTAGCCGTCTTTGTCCATTGCTTCCCAGTCATAGATTGGGTTACCCCAAAGCTGACCAGTTGCAGAAAATTCATCTGGTGGGCATCCTGCGATGCAAGTCGCCTTACCGTTGACATCTGTCTTGAAGAGATGTGGATTTGCCCACATATCGCTTGAATCTTCCGCTACATAGATTGGCATGTCCCCAACGATTTCGATGTGGTTGTCGTTAGCGTAAGCTTTCAATTTCAACCATTGTTGGAAGAAGAAGAACTGAGTCACACGGTGGTAAACCAACTTGTCTGCCAATTGCTCACGGTAGCTTTCAAGTGCTGAAGCTTTACGAGCACGAGCATCTGCATCTGGCCATTCAGTCCAAGCAAGATTGTCAAAATGCTCTTTAATAGCCATATACTCTGCAAAGAGTTCAAGCCATGATTGGTTGTCTTGAGCAAATTTCTCAAAACCTTTAACATCTCCTACTTCCAAGAAACGTTTGACCGCTTTTTCTAAAAGAGGACGACGTGCATAGTAGATTTTCGCATAGTCAACTTCAGACGCATCGCTACCAAAGTCAACTCCTTCAAGGTCACTTGCTTGCAACAAGCCTTGCTCTACCAAGATATCCAAATCGATGAAATGAGTGTTTCCTGCGAAGGCTGAGAAAGATTGGTAGGGAGAATCTCCATAACTAGTTGTTCCTAGTGGAAGGATTTGCCAGTAACGTTGTTTTGTGCGAACCAAGAAATCAACGAAGTCGTATGCACTTTTACCAAATGAACCGATTCCGTATGCTCCTGGAAGAGAAGAAATGTGCATCAACACACCACTTTGACGTTTTTTCATAATAAGCACCTCATGTGTTTATAGTTAGATATTATATTTTTACGAACGCAAACGTTTGCGTTAAGATAAGTATAGCGTATTTTTTCGATAAATGCAAGCGGTTTTAAAAAACTTTTTTGATTATTTTTTAAAATTTTTTTCTTCCTACTCGTATATATATTCTTTCAGAAAACAAACAAAATAAGAATCAGGGTTTCACTTATCTTATTAAGTGAAAATAAGGAGACAAACTCCTCTCATTTCCATTTGTAAATTAGGCAATCGTTTTCTCAACTTTTTTTAAATTTAAAATAAAATCGATTTTTGGGGTTTTCTACTATTATATAACGTTAAAGCGTTTGCTTTTTTTTACAATTTTTTTAAAAATTTTTACAAAAATTACTTGCAACCGCTTTCTGATTGTGCTATACTAGTCCCATAAAGGAAAACGTTTGCGTTTCCTCATTATAAAATTTGTTATTCTTTAGGAGGAATACACTATGTCATCTAAATTCATGAAGAGCGCTGCTGTGCTTGGAACTGCTACACTTGCTAGCTTGCTTTTGGTAGCTTGCGGAAGCAAACCTGCTGAAAAAGCTGCTGATGCTGGTTCATCTGAAGGTAAAGAAATCACTCTTTACGTTGAAGACCAATACAAAGCTTATGCTGAAACAGTTGCTAAAGCTTATAAAGAACAATCAGGAACAACAGTTAACATCAAATCTGGTGACCAAATGGGTGGTCTTGACAAACTTTCTCTTGACAACCAATCAGGTCAAGCTCCTGACGTTATGATGGCTCCATACGACCGTGTAGGTAGCCTTGGTACTGACGGACAACTTTCAGAAGTGAAATTGAGCGACGGCGCTAAAACAGATGATAAAACTAAATCTCTTGTAACAGCTGCTGACGGTAAAGTCTATGGTGCTCCAGCTGTTATCGAATCACTCGTTTTGTACTATAACAAAGACTTGGTGAAAGAAGCTCCTAAAACATTTGCTGATTTGGAAAACCTTGCTAAAGACAGCAAATACGCTTTCGCTGGTGAAGATGGCAAAACTACTGCCTTCCTAGCTGACTGGACAAACTTCTACTACGCATACGGACTCCTTGCTGGTAACGGTGGTTACGTATTCGGACAAAACGGTAAAGATCCTAAAGACATCGGTCTTGCAAACGACGGTTCTATTGCAGGTATCAACTACGCTAAATCTTGGTACGAAAAATGGCCTAAAGGTATGCAAGATACTGAAGGTGCTGGAAACTTGATCCAAACTCAATTCCAAGAAGGTAAAACAGCTGCTATTATCGATGGACCTTGGAAAGCTCAAGCATTCAAAGATGCTAAAGTAAACTACGGTGTTGCTACTATCCCAACTCTTCCAAACGGAAAAGATTACGCTGCATTCGGTGGTGGTAAAGCTTGGATCATCCCATCAAGCACTAAGAACCTTGAAGGCGCACAAAAATTTGTAGACTTCCTAGTTTCAACTGAACAACAAAAAGCATTCTACGATAAAACTAACGAAATCCCAGCTAACACTGAAGCTCGTTCATACGCTGAAGGTAAAAATGATGAGTTGACAACAGCTGTTATCAAACAGTTCAAGAACGCTCAACCAATGCCAAACATCTCTCAAATGTCTGCAGTTTGGGATCCAGCGAAAACTATGCTCTTTGATGCTGTAAGTGGTAAGAAAGATGCGAAAACAGCTGCTAACGACGCTGTTACATTGATCAAAGAAACAATCAAACAAAAATTTGGTGAATAAAAAATTTGTTCAAGGGGGGGGAATTCAAATCCCCCTTTGAATTTATCAATAAGAAACATGTATAGTTTAGGTTTTGATTGAAAACCAGTATCCTATGAAAGGAGTTATTATGGAAAAGCAACAACCTAGTAAAGCAGCCCTGCTGTCTATCATTCCTGGCTTAGGACAGATTTACAATAAACAAAAAGCCAAAGGTTTTATATTCCTTGGTGTAACCATTGTATTTGTCCTTTATTTCCTAGCACTTGCAGCCCCTGAATTAAGCAATCTCATCACTCTTGGTGACAAACCAGGTCGTGATAATTCCCTCTTCATGCTGATTCGTGGTGCCTTCCATTTAATCTTTGTAGTCGTTTATGTACTCTTCTATTTCTCAAATATTAAAGATGCACATACAATCGCAAAACGTATTAACAATGGAATTCCAGTTCCACGTACCCTCAAAGACATGATCAAAGGGATTTATGAAAATGGCTTCCCTTACCTCTTGATCATTCCATCTTATGTTGCAATGACTTTTGCGATTATCTTCCCAGTTATCGTAACCTTGATGATTGCCTTTACTAACTACGACTTCCAACACTTGCCACCAAACAAATTGTTGGACTGGGTTGGTTTGACCAACTTTACGAATATCTGGAGTTTGAGTACCTTCCGTTCTGCCTTCGGTGCCGTTCTTTCTTGGACTATCATCTGGGCTTTGGCTGCCTCAACTTTACAAATCGTTATCGGTATCTTCACAGCTATCATTGCTAACCAACCATTTATCAAAGGAAAGCGTATCTTTGGTGTTATTTTCCTTCTTCCTTGGGCTGTCCCAGCCTTTATCACTATCTTGACATTCTCAAACATGTTTAACGATAGTGTCGGTGCTATCAACACTCAAGTTTTACCGATTTTGGCTAAGTTCCTTCCCTTCCTAGATGGAGCTCTTATCCCTTGGAAAACAGACCCAACTTGGACTAAAATTGCTTTGATTATGATGCAAGGTTGGCTTGGATTCCCATACATCTACGTTTTGACCTTGGGTATCTTGCAGTCTATTCCTAACGACCTCTACGAAGCAGCTTATATTGACGGTGCTAATGCTTGGCAAAAATTCCGCAACATCACTTTCCCAATGATCTTGGCTGTTGCGGCACCTACTTTAATTAGCCAATACACCTTTAACTTTAACAACTTCTCTATCATGTACCTCTTCAATGGTGGAGGACCTGGTAGTGTCGGAGGTGGAGCTGGTTCAACTGATATCTTGATTTCATGGATCTACCGTTTGACAACAGGTACATCTCCTCAATACTCAATGGCGGCAGCTGTTACCTTGATCATCTCTATCATTGTCATCTCAATTTCTATGATCGCATTCAAGAAACTACACGCATTTGATATGGAGGACGTCTAAGATGAATAACTCAATTAAACTCAAACGTAGACTGACTCAAACCCTCACTTACCTCTACTTGATTGGCCTCTCAGTCGTGATTATCTATCCATTGTTAATTACTATTATGTCAGCCTTCAAGGCAGGTAACGTCGCAGCCTTTAAACTAGATACTAACATCGACTTCAATTTTGATAACTTTAAAGGACTCTTCACTGAAACCTTATATGGTACTTGGTATCTCAATACCTTGATTATCGCCTTGATTACCATGGTTGTTCAAACAAGTATCATCGTACTTGCTGGTTATGCTTACAGCCGTTATAATTTCTTGGCTCGTAAACAAAGTTTGGTCTTCTTCTTGATTATCCAAATGGTGCCAACCATGGCCGCTTTGACAGCCTTCTTCGTTATGGCACTTATGTTGAACGCCCTCAACCACAGCTGGTTCCTCATCTTCCTTTATGTTGGTGGAGGTATCCCGATGAATGCTTGGTTGATGAAAGGTTACTTCGATACAGTGCCAATGTCTCTAGACGAATCTGCAAAACTAGACGGTGCAGGACACTTCCGCCGCTTCTGGCAAATTGTTCTTCCACTTGTTCGCCCAATGGTTGCCGTACAAGCTCTCTGGGCCTTCATGGGACCTTTCGGAGACTACATCCTCTCTAGTTTCTTGCTTCGTGAGAAAGAATACTTTACTGTTGCCGTAGGTCTCCAAACCTTCGTTAACAATGCGAAAAACTTGAAGATTGCCTACTTCTCAGCAGGTGCTATCCTCATCGCACTTCCAATCTGTATTCTCTTCTTCTTCCTACAAAAGAACTTTGTTTCAGGACTTACAAGTGGTGGCGACAAGGGATAATATATCCCGGCCACCCTTTTTCATTTTAGAGCTTGTTACTATAAAACTATCCTTGTAGCAAGCAATTTGCCTCCTAGACTTGAAATAAAGCACATTTCTCTATATAATAATACTCATATAGAAAACACCTTTTAGAAAGATACAAATGCTTCCATATCCATTTTCATATTTTTCAAGTATTTGGGGATTTCGTAAGCCCCTGTCCAAACGTTTCGGACTCAACTGGTTTCAGCTTCTCTTTACCAGTATCTTCCTTATCAGCTTGTCTATGGTACCCATTGCCATCCAAAACAGCTCCCAGGAGACTTATCCGCTAGAAACCTTTATCGATAATGTCTATGAACCATTGACAGATGAGGTTGTCCAGGATCTCTCTGAACATGCTGCAATTGTTGATGGCAAATTAACTTATACAGGAACAGCTAGTCAAGCGCCTTCTATTGTGATTGGTCCAAATCAAAGCAAGGAATTACCTAAGGACTTGCAACTGCATTTCGATACGAATGAGCTGGTCATCAGCAAGGAAAGTAAAGAACTGACCCGCATCTCTTACCGAGCGATTGAGACTGAGAGTTTCAAAAGCAAGGACAGCTTGACCCAAGCAATTTCTACAGACTGGTACCAACAGAATCGTGTCTATATCAGTCTCTTCCTAGTTCTCGGTGCCAGCTTCCTCTTTGGTTTGAATTTCTTTATCATCTCTCTAGGGGCTAGTCTTCTCCTTTATATCACTAAGAAATCACGCCTCTTTTCATTTAGAACCTTTAAAGAGTGCTACCATTTTATCTTGAACTGTTTAGGATTGCCAACTCTGATTACGCTTATTTTGGGATTATTTGGCCAAAATATGACAACCCTCATTACTGTACAAAACATTCTTTTTGTTCTATATCTGGTCACTATCTTTTATAAAACGCATTTCCGTGATCCAGATTACCATAAATAGGAGATTTTTATGCCCGTTACGATTAAAGACGTGGCCAAGGCTGCTGGTGTTTCGCCTTCAACCGTAACCCGTGTTATTCAAAATAAATCAACCATTAGCGACGAAACAAAAAAACGCGTTCGCAAGGCTATGAAGGAGCTCAATTACCACCCCAACCTCAACGCTCGTAGTTTGGTAAGCAGTTATACCCAAGTTATTGGCTTGGTCCTTCCTGACGACTCAGATGCCTTCTATCAAAATCCTTTCTTTCCATCTGTCCTCCGTGGTATCGCCCAAGTCGCTTCTGAAAACCACTATGCTATTCAGATTGCGACAGGTAAAGATGAAAAAGAGCGCCTGAAAGCTATTTCACAGATGGTTTACGGTAAACGTGTGGATGGTTTAATCTTCCTTTATGCCGAAGAGGAGGATCCCTTGGTCAAACTAGTTGCTGATGAGCAGTTCCCCTTCCTCATCCTAGGGAAATCCATTTCACCCTTTATCCCTCTTGTCGATAACGACAATGTCCAAGCTGGTTTTGATGCAACTGAATATTTCATCAAAAAAGGCTGCAAACGAATTGCCTTTATTGGAGGAACTAAGCGACTCTTCGTAACGCAAGACCGTTTAACAGGCTATGAGTCAGCACTCAAACAACACCAACTGCCTATTGATGAAAATTTGACCTATTTTGCAACGGAATTCTTAGAAGAAAAAGGATATCAATTTAGCAAACTCCTCTTTCAGCATGACCCGCAGATTGATGCTATCATTACAACCGATAGTCTCCTAGCCGAAGGGGTCTGTGACTATATTGCTAAGCACCAACTAGATGTTCCTGTTCTCAGCTTTGACTCGGTCAATCCTAAGCTCAACTTGGCGGCCTATGTCGATATCAATAGCCTAGAACTGGGTCGTGTTTCCCTTGAAACCATCCTCCAGATTATCAATGATGCTAAAAGCAATAAACAAATTTGTTACCGTCAGTTAATCGCCCACAAAATTATCGAAAAATAAAAACCAGCTCACGCTGGTTTTTTTTTAATCACTAATTATCTGTTTCAACGAACCGTCCCAGAATATGAACATTCTCCGATACAGAGACAAAGGCACCTGGATCCACCTGTTTCATAATCTGTTTAAATTCATTAAACTCTGCACGTGTAATGACAGTAATTAAAACTGCCTTTCTCTCGTGATTATAGGTTCCTTCTGCATCGTGGATCATGGTTGCTCCGCGGTGCAACTTTTTATGGATTTTTTCAATTACCTTCTCTGGATGATTGGTCACAATCATGGCCTGCATCCGTTTTTGCTTGGTAAAGACAGCGTCTGTCACACGGCTAGAGACAAAGATGGTAATCATAGAGTAGAGAGCGTATTTCCAACCAAAAGTCAAACCAGCTATCAGCATGATAGTCCCATTTACCAAGAAAGAAATACTACCAACATTCTTACCTGTTTTCTTGCGAATGGTCAGGCTGACGATATCCGTCCCACCGCTGGAGATATTGTTGCGAAGAGCAAAACCAATTCCCAAGCCCATGACAACACCCCCAAAAAGGGCATTGATAATGGGATCCTCCGTTAAGGTCGCCACAGGGACAAACTGGATAAAGAAGGAACTCATGGAAACCGTAATAAAGGTAAAGATCGTAAACTTATGGCCAATCTGATACCAAGCCAAAACCATCAAAGGAAAATTAATAGCGTAAAAGGTCAGTGAAATCGGAATGTGAAAACCAAACCAGTGATTACTCAAAGCAGAAATAATCTGTGCCAGACCTGTCGCACCACTCGAATACACATGTCCTGGTTGGAAAAAGAAATTGACCGCTACTGCTGATAAAAAACCATAGACCAGAGAAGCTGAAATCTTCTCATCATACTTTTCTCGAGAGATGCTTTGTAAGACACGTAAAATTTTTATCTGATGAGCAAAGCGGCGCAGATAATAGCGCCACCGCTTAATTCGTTTTGCTTGTTTCATCTTCTTCTACTTGTAAGCTGAGTTCCTCTAGTTGTTTGAGAGCTACTGTTGAAGGAGCTTGTGTCATTGGGTCAGTTGCCTTGTTGTTCTTAGGGAAGGCAATAACTTCACGGATATTTTCTTCTCCTGCTAAGAGCATGACAAATCGGTCAAGTCCGATAGCCAAACCACCGTGTGGTGGGAAACCATAGTCCATGGCTTCAAGAAGGAAGCCAAACTGGTCATTGGCTTCTTCAGATGAGAAACCAAGAGCCTTGAACATGCGTTCTTGAAGATCTTTTTGGTTGATACGAAGGCTACCACCACCAAGCTCATAACCGTTCAAGACGATATCATAAGCAATGGCACGAACCTTAGCCAAATCACCTTCTAATTCGTGAGCAGTCTCTTCCTGTGGAAGAGTGAATGGATGGTGAGCGCTCATGTAACGGCCTTCTTCTTCAGACCATTCAAACATTGGCCAATCAACCACCCAAAGGAAGTTAAATTTATCGTTATCAATCAAGCCAAGCTCTTTGGCAATACGTCCACGAAGGGCACCAAGAGTTGCATTGGCCACCTCAAGCGTATCAGCAACAAAGAGAACCAAGTCCTTATCTTCAAGAGCAAGCGCTGCTATCAATTCTCCCTGGATAGAAGTCAAGAATTTAGCCACTGGGCCGTTTAATTCTCCATCAACTACCTTGACCCAAGCAAGACCTTTGGCACCGTACTGTTTGGCTACTTCCGTCATCTTGTCGATGTCTTTACGTGAATAGTTGTCCGCTGCGCCTTTGACTACAATTGCTTTTACAGCAGGTGCTTCTGAAAAGACTTTAAAGTCTACACCCTTGACCACTTCTGTCAAGTCCTGAAGCAACATGTCAAAACGGGTATCTGGTTTGTCAGAACCGTAAAGAGCCATCGCGTCATCGTATTTCATACGAGGGAATGGTAACGTTACTTCGATACCTTTGGTTTCCTTCATCACGCGCGCAATCAAGCCTTCTGTAATATCTTGAATTTCTTGCTCAGTAAGGAAAGACGTTTCCAAGTCGACCTGGGTAAACTCAGGCTGGCGGTCTCCACGCAAGTCCTCGTCACGGAAACATTTAACGATTTGGTAATAGCGGTCAAAACCAGCATTCATCAAGAGCTGTTTCGTAATTTGTGGACTTTGAGGAAGCGCGTAAAAATGTCCTTTATTAACACGAGACGGTACCAAATAGTCACGCGCTCCTTCTGGCGTTGACTTAGAAAGGAATGGTGTCTCCACGTCGATAAACTCGAGCTCATCCAAGTAATTGCGGATAGAGTGAGTCACCTTAGCACGAAGTTTAAGATTTTCCAACATTTCTGGACGACGAAGGTCAAGGTAACGGTAACGCAAACGCGTATCGTCATTAGCCTCAATGCCATCCTTAATCTCAAATGGTGTTGTTTTAGCTGTATTAAGCACTGTCAAAGCTGTCACGTTTAACTCAACTGCACCAGTTGGCAACTTATCATTGGCTTTCTCACGCGCAGCGACCTGACCAGTCACCTCAATAACAAATTCGCTACGAAGGCTTTCAGCTGTTGCCATAACCTCTGCAGAGACTTTTTCAGGGTTGATAACCAACTGCATGATTCCTTCACGGTCACGAAGGTCGATAAAGATCAAACCACCAAGGTCACGACGACGGCCAACCCATCCTTTCAAGGTTATTTCTTGTCCGATGTGTTCCTCACGAACACGACCAGCATACATACTACGTTTCATTGTTTCTCTCCTCTTTTATTCTGTTACTATTTTACCATAAAAGCGCAGGCTCTTCATGAAAATCATCAGAAAAGTTTGCCAGTCTTTAAAAATCAAGTGAAGACCCTAAAAATTAGCGCCCATACAAAAATCCGATGAAAATTTCACCGGACTCTTTTATTTTGAATTTTTGCCTGCTTTACGCTTTTCAGCGATTTCAGCTGCCTTTCGAGGCAAGACAATTTCCGTTGTATAAGCTGTCCCAAAACGCCAGATACCTGCAATAGGGGCAAAGACTACTGCGAGATGGCTGTAGAAGAAATCACCTTTAAAGGCATAAGCTAGCGCCCCAATGATGAAAAATAGAACGACTGCTTGAATCACTGCTAATAAAATTACTCGTTTCATGTGACCTCCTGACTCTATTATAGCATGAGTATCATCAAAAAGCCGATTAAATTATTCAAAGCGTGGAGAGAAATACTGTAGATGAGACCTTTTCTGCTAATATAGGCCAATCCCAAACTAAAACCGAGGCTAAAATAGACAAAAAATTGTTGCACATCACCTGGAAAATGAATCAAGGCAAACAGAACACTAGATACCAGAAGAAAAATCAGAGTTTGTTTCCTATTGTCCTGCTTAGGAAAGAGATAGCGTGCCAGCATCCCTCTAAAGATAAGTTCTTCCGTCAAAGGAGCAAAAATAACCACAGCAAAGAATGAGAAAAGTGGTTGAGACAAGGTCAAGTCTGTCGCTATTTGTTGATTTACTGAAGGATCATTTGGCAGGAAGAATTGAACGACAAGAGATAAAAACCAAACCAAGGCAGGGAGCCAAATAAATCGGTTAAAACCATTCTCTTCAATATGAATAGGAGCCTTTTGATACCATTTGTAAACACAGTATACATAAACTCCAGCCAAGGCCACATAAAGTAAGGTAACAGCATAAGCTGAAGCGCCTAGTTTCAGAGATTCTACAGCCATACTCAGAACGATACCATAGATAAAGAAAAAGGATAGAACAGCTAGAAGAAACCAGCCAATATTTTTAAGTATTTTCATAAAGATCTCCTATCTTGCTTTATAGCTGTTTTTCAATACAAAGAGGTTTGCTATTCCTAACACAAGTACCCAGGCAAGTAACATACCGATATTAGAAAAAGATATTTCCCCACCTTTTTTATTTAAAAGATTTACAATTGGACCAATAAAAGAGTAATCCAACACTTTCTGAAGCGTATCATTTTGAAGAGCAATTATAGGTAAAAAAGAGACGATTAACATAGGAAAGATACTATAGACTTGCGCTTTAGATTGAGTATCTGACACTGCACCGATTAAAAGGTTGAGAAAAATAATACTAATAGTTGCTAGGATTAAATAGATAACATAGGCCAATAAGTAACTTGATAGATCTACTTTAAGATAGATGGGCAGTACAATCATAGCAAATAACATTATCAAAATAGGGAGAACAAGCATACTGAAAGTATATTCTGTTGCTGTCACACCACTTAGGATGAGTGATTTAAGATTGCGCTTTTCCTTATCTTCTGCCATCATAATCGATACCATATAACCACTTCCCATACTCAAGACCATCGTCAAACTCGAAGAGAGGAGAAACATACTCAATTCTCCATTCTTATTGAAGAATTCATTATATAGAACAGCTATTCCAAAAGGCATCAATAGAGTCGCCAACAAAGTTGAATTGCTGATAAGAACTTGCACTCTTAACCATAGTAGGGCATTTAATTTTCTAAACATCTAACTTTTCTCCTGTCAATCTGATAAAGATTTCTTCTAAAGTTGGCTCACAAGAGTGAACCACCATCAAATCTGTCGTGTCTAAATGTGGTAATTCATCAAATGGAACTATCTGTTCTCGTCCGTCGTTATAAACCACACGTACTTTCTTATCCACATGGTACTTCTGGATAATATCTTGCGGACTTCCATACTCTATTAAGTTCCCCTTATTCAAAAGAGATAAGCGATCACAAAGCAGAGTTGCTTCATTCATATCATGCGTGGTCAGAAAGATAGTTGTCCCCGCCTGCTTTAATTCTTGAAGTAGGGTATGAACCATCTTAGATGTTGTAGGGTCTAAACCACTGGTTGGCTCATCTAGAAAGAGAATCTTAGGAGCATTAAGAAGGGCACGAGCCAAGAACATTCGTTGTTTCATTCCAGTAGATAGTTTTTCTGCGATAATATCTTTAGCATCTGCCAATCCAACCTGTTGGAGCACCTGATTTACTCTATCTGACTTGAGACCATATAACTTAGCATAGATGAGAAGATTTTTGTAAAGACTCATCTTTTCATAAAAACCACTGCCATCACTAACAATACCAATTTGTTCCAAATCATTTGAAGTTAAATCTTGAGAATTCTTGCCTAACAAAACTGTTTTACCTTGATCTGCAGCCAACTGACCTGTCAAGACGTTGATCATGGTTGTTTTACCTGAGCCAGAAGGGCCAAGAAAACCAAAGATTTCACCTTCCTTAATCTCAAAAGAAATCTGGTGAAGAGCTTTTTTGCTCCCAAAACTTTTGCTTACATTTTCAACACGAATCATAGAAACTCCTTTATTTGAAATAACGTTTTACCATAGGTAACTGCATCACATTGATATAAATATGGATTGCTCCTACAAGCAAGAAGGCTAGTAACTGAATCTCTCCTGTCAGTAAGGAAAAGAGAGCAATTAGAATGTAGAGACCTGGCAAGACATACTGATTTAGTTGGAATAAAATCCGAAAACTCTGTTCCAAATTAGCCTGGCGCTCCCCTTCATCGTAAGAATTGATAAAGTCCATGACATCCTTTGGTGTAGAGAAAAATGCCAAATCAAACTGACGAACAATCGCAATGGTCTTAAAAAGATATTTTTGAGCATTTAAAACTAACACTAACCCCAAAAAGGAAAGGGATAAGGTTATATGGCTTATATCGAGTACAATTACTTCACTTCCTGAAATGAAGAGAGCCAATAAAATCGCTACGCTTGCACTATTAAAAGCAATAGTTCCAAACTCGAGATTCCGATACATCTGCACATAATAGCTTTCATTCAGATCATCATCCATTTCCTCTTGATACAAGGAGTGAAATTTTCTGCTTTTCTTTAAGAAATTGAACGTCAAAAGAATGCTAATGAAACCTAATACTAAACCAATAGCTGATATCCATGGTATCAAGATTTTTACATCTAAAATAATTTCGTGGGATTCGGCACCAGCCTTCAACATATCTACAAATATGTACAAGAAACCTCCCAAGACAATAGACATTAAAAATAACAAGCCACCTTTCTTATTCTTTTTCATATTCATTCTCCTTTTTCACTTGCTAAATTTTGGGATTTCTTTTCAATCCATTCAACGACTGGTATGAGGGCAAAATAGACCCAAGTAAATTGGTCGCTGTAATAGAGATCAAACCATCCTAGATTTGTTCCAATTAGTAGACACACGCTGACTAATAGAGCTATGGCAACTACATAATAGATCACTTTATACTTGTTCATCACTCGTCCTCCTCCAAGCGAAATACTGATTCGACTGTTTCCTTGAAAATCTGAGATATTTTCAGGGCAATGATAATGGACGGGGTGTATTCATCCCGTTCGAGTAAGCTAATGGTCTGCCTAGAAACTCCTGCCAGCTTGGCTAGGTCGGTTTGATTGAGACCATCGCGAGCCCGAAGCTCTTTTAGACGATTTTTTAGTTGCATGTTACACACCTACTCTCCGTCAAATTGAATTGTTTGGATCTCCTCAATACGTTGTAGTTTGAATTTTTCTTTTCCCTTTTTATCTACACGTCGTAGTTTGACCCATTCCTCATCAACATCCACAACTTCCCAGTTGTCTGTCCCAAACAATTGTCCAACGATGACTGGCGTTCTCCCAATCAATTCTTTTAATAATCTTGACATATCTGTATTTCCTTTCTCTTTTTGCTCAATTCTTTTGATTTTATTCTCTAGTTTCTTGACCTTTTGGGAATGGTAGATATAATACATAATCACAAGAGGTACAAATCCTAATGCCCACATAATCGTTCCTTGCTCCTTTTCTCTTAACTTGCTTATATTGTAACACATCTTTTTCTTTTTGACAAGCATATTTGTCAAAAAGTTTATGATTTTTGTCATTTTGCAAAAGAAAAAGGTCAGGAGTAGGTTCCTGACCATGTTCTTAGCTAAGTTTGAAGAAACTCGTTCTTCCTCATTTTTTTAATCTTGAGTGGTAAGCTTAGCTTTTTTATGATAATATTTTCTATCTATGTATAAGATTGTTACACTTACCAAGCTTAAGATGAATCCAAGCAAAGTACCTTTTTGTGAGAATACAAATTCAACTTTATGTTGTCCAGAAGTGATTGGGAAGGATAAAAAACTATTCCAAGCTTTCGACGTCGGTACATCTTTACCATCTACTTTCACTTTCCAACCCTCACTGAATGGAATCGAGGTCATCATAAACTTGCTATCATCAGTAATATCAATAGAACCTACGATATGGGTATTTGAAAACTTCTCGACTTGCATCCCTTGGGCTTTACGGTTTTCCAATACTTTTTGAATTTGACTAGTTTCTGCTCGATAGACACCAACATTTGACATATCTACCTTATCCGTTTTAAATCGAAACTCTAAGACAATTTCTTGACCACTTGCATTGTCTGCAATCTGCCAAAGTTGTCGCTGGGTATTTCTCTTGGAATGAGTCAACCATTTACCATTTAATAGGACAGAGTATTCTTTATCTGAATTGAGTGAAGCCGGTACAAAGAAGTAATAGGTCAAATCAGTCTGAGGAGTAATTCGATAACGAATGATAGCTTCTTTACTCGAATCCTCGCGGTTATAAATAGCTGTTCCAGTTTCTATATTCACTTCTTCTTCCACTAGATTTTCTGTCTCGACTTCTCCAAAGGCAAGTGGTTTAAAGTACTCTAAATAATTCTCTTGATTCTTTTGGACACCTTCCATAGAGTTAAGTATGATATCTTGATTCCTCACAGCATTATTGGTACCAAAGTTGATATTTCTCGTTAAATCATTTATTGCAAATGCTAGTGGGAATGAATTAGGATTTTTATAGACAATATAGCGTTCGTCTTCATAGACTTTCTCTGTGAAGTAACGATTCATGTCATATCGACTTGCAAAGCGATTGAAGTAGATCTTTTCAGGATGAGCATCTTTTTCTTTTTGGTCAATATCCTTAATATCCATGTAGTAGCGGATACCATACAGAGCATCGGTTAGAGGAGTCCCATTTTCGTATTCAGTCGCAGCATTGATCCCCAAATCACCCATATAAGCGAATTGGTCCATCGTCGTACGCTCCAAGCTCGAACTGAAGGTACTTAAGCCTGGATAACCCACAAGTGATGGGAAGGTCCGTGAATATGCAAAAGTGGTTGCTATTCGATAGAAAGGTCGATCAGCATTTTCTTGAATGTTATCAGTCACACGTTTTACAGATACCGTTGCATCTACAAATTTATCTACATCTGCGTAACCCAAGGTCACCTGTGATAAGTAGGCATTGTATCCTAGTTCAAATATCGTCAGCGTTGATAGTAAGACAACTGCTAATCGAGTCATTCTCGGACGTAATAAAGCAAGAATGACTAGATAGACAATTAGGGTTAGGACTACCTGAGAGAAAAGATAGCCTATTTGCAATAATACAACTAAAGTACAAATGACTACTGTTGCAATCAGCAAGCGTATTTTTTTCTCTTTTAGAGTTTTGGAGGATCTATCCCAATAAAGGTAGAAACCTGCACCTGTTCCAATCACAAGAAGAAGTAAAAAGATGACATAGTTGCTGGAAATAAACTGGGTCAAATTTTCCGGTTGTTTTTTTGGAAGGTAGGTGAATTCCTTGGTATAAAGATAGATTGCTGAAAGTACTAGAAGGGCAATTGAAATCAGTTTCCCCTGTCGGGAAGTCTCAATCTTCTCTTTCAGAACCTGATAAGCTAAAATTAGCATAAAGAAAGAGAAAAGCCATGAAAAGCGGAAGAAGAAACCTGCAGGATTTTGCCCCATGTGCCAAATCTTACTAACAAATTCGTTAACAAAAGAAATTAGGAAGACGAGGGTAACGATTCCAGCTGACCATCTTCTTTCCTTCAAGATTTTAGTTGATGAAAAGAATAAGATAAAACCGATAAAGCCGAGTGCTCCGATATAAATGTTCGGTAAATTAGGACCAGCTGACCAGCCTGATGTTGTGTCAAATCCTCCGATAGATAATTTCGACAATATATCTAAAGGATTAATCTGAAAGGCAAAAGAAAATCGCATTCCATCTCCTACTTGCCCCTTGCTTTCAAGCAAGTTGAAAAATACAGGAACTAGCAAGATTGAAGCTGTTGCTACTCCGAGCACAGAGTAGATGAAGGTCTTAAACAATGGGTGAATAAAGGTCTTTAATTTTTGTTTCAAATCACCTTCAATTGAGAGACGAGGAGACACATAATAACAGGCATACAACACGACAAAAATTGAAATCATGTAGCCCATATAGAATTGGAGGAGAACTGTTAAACCTAATACAAAGGCATATGGATAAGGTGCTTCTCCATCTAACATTTTTTCAAGATAGACAATAACCAGAGGAAGCATAATCATAGCGTCATAAAAAATGACGTTCATCTGATAGGAAACGAGCATCCCCGAAAGAGCATAGGCTGTTGAAAATAAGGGCACTAACCACAAACGTGAATCTGCTCCCTTATAACGCTTAATAAGGAAGTAAGAGAAAGAAAGGCCGATTGATCCATATCTGAGCCAAATGGTCAGAAATACTGCTAAACCATAGTGTTTGAAGGGGATAAGAATATAAAAAATATTAAAAGGGCTCATCAAGTAATAGCCTAAAACCCCTATCATGTCTCCGCCGAGCGATTTGGTAAAGGAATAAGTCAGGCTACTCAAATCACCTGTAAGCACTGCATTCTTAAGCAAGCCAAAAAAGCTGATATACTGCTGACCAAAGTCAACTGCCATCAGACTTTTGTTCCCAAATGGATAGCTACCCATGAAAAACCAAACAATTAACATGGTCATCATCGGTAACAAAGCACTCATCATATATAGTAGTGCTTTAGAATGTTTTTTTCTAAATTCTTGCCAGTACATTAACCAATTGTGCATTATTGATTTCTCCCATGTAATTTTAACCAATCTTATCTTCTTTAGCTCTAGCAATATTGGTTTTATCAATAATAAAATGAGGACGCTGCTTCACTTCATAGTATATTTTCCCAATATATTCTCCAAGTACACCTATAAAGATAAGTTGAACACTACTAAACAAAATGATTGCTGCTATTGTAGTGAAATAACCACTCGTATAATCTGAAGAAACGATGAATTTACAAAACTCATAAACAATGTAGAGTAAGGACAGAGCCATACTAATAAAACCAAACTGGATACAAATCCTAAGTGGACGATCATTAAAAGAAATGAGACCATGCACTGCATAGTTCAAAGACTTTTTAAAACCAAATTTGCTTTTTCCTGCCTTACGAACTTCATTCTTATAAGGAATGACCTTCTCTTTAAAACCAATCCATTCATATAGCCCCTTATTAAATCGATTGTACTCTGGCAGAGAAATAAATACATCGACAGCTCTTTTACTTAATAAACGTAACTCGGATTTCCCGTCGGTAAGCTTAACATCCATTGAATGATTTGAAAATGCGTAAAAACAACGAGCAAAGAAACTACCTACTGCAGATTCACCTTCTCTACTCCTTTGGCCGCTAACAATATCGTACCCCTCCTTATATGCTTCTACAAAGAGAGGGATTAGGTACGGCGGATGTTGCAAATCTCCATCCATTACCATAACAGCATCCCCAGTTGCATATTTAAAGCCAGCAAGAATACCACTCTCACGTCCAAAATTTCTACTAAAGCTGATATACTTCACGTTTGGATTTTCGCTTGCAATGCTATCAATTAGCTCCAGAGTCTTATCGCTACTCCCGTCATCGATATAAAGAATTTCATACTCAGATAGTTGTTCTGAAGAGAGCATACTATTGAGTTGTTCCGAAATAGCTTTATGTGTTTGGGCTAGAACTAATTCTTCATTTAAAAGTGTGATAAGAATTGAAAGTTTCATCTAAATGCTCCATTATATTTACTTTTTCAAAAAGGAGAGAGCCACGCTCTCTCCTCTCTAAAAATACTTATCTATTATTTATTAGAATGTTTACGTTTCAATACAACTGTACCAGATAGGATTACGATACCCGCAATGACTAAACCTGCTCCAACTGTTTCACCAGTTTGAGGGAGAAGTTTACGTCCCTTTTCTGTATTTTTTAATCCTTTCTGAGTTGTAGGTTGATTAGTATTTTCTGTTGTTGAATTGCTTGTTCCCTTTGTAGAAGTCTCTTCTGACGGAATTATTACTTGTGATCCGTCTTGATTCGTAGGATGTTTAGTATCTGTTCCTGACTCCTTCGTTGTGGTTGTCGAAGTTGTCGTTGGCTCCTTCGTTGTAGTTGTTGAAGTTGTCGTTGACTCCTTCGTCGTAGTGGTCGAAGTTGTCGTTGGCTCCTTCGTTGTAGTGGTCGAAGTTGTCGTTGGCTCCTTCGTTGTAGTTGTTGAAGTTGTCGTTGGTTCCTTCGTTGTAGTTGTTGAAGTTGTCGTTGGCTCCTTCGTTGTAGTTGTTGAAGTTGTCGTTGGCTCCTTCGTTGTAGTGGTCGAAGTTGTCGTTGGTTCCTTCGTTGTAGTTGTCGAAGTTGTCGTTGGCTCCTTCGTTGTAGTTGTTGAAGTTGTCGTTGGCTCCTTCGTTGTGGTTGTTGTAGTTGACGTAGTCGTAGTTGTGGTTGTTGTAGTCTTACCACCACTACCAGTACCTGAACCACTTTCCAATCTTGTCAAAGCAGTGATTGAGCGAGGGTTAGTGAAGTTTGTTGCTGACCAGTCTAATAAATTGCTAACATTAGTTCCCGCAGGAAGTTCTGAAGCTAATTCCGTTGTATACTCAATATACATAGCCCAATTCCAGTTATCACCGAAGTTAATTGTAAAGCCTGTGATTTTACCATCAGAATTTCGTGTAAATTCAGCTTTTTTAGTAAAGTTATCAATTGGTTCCAATTTAAGAAGCGCAGCTTCATTAGGAATTTTCTGTGGTTGAGTTGCATAACGAACAGCACGAAGAGAACCTTCTACAAGAACTTGTCCGTTATCGCTAAAGTCATCTTTGATAACCATGTTATCTAGCTTATCTTGAACAGCATTTAATAGAATACGCCATTTAATTCGTTTAGGATTTTCAGAATCTTGGTAACCATATTTCATTTCATAGTCACCTATCTCACCCGTATCAGTTTGGTAATTGAGAGTATATTGTTCAGTTCCAAACGTAAATGTATATTTCCCTGGCTTTGTCAAAGTAACTGTATTAGGACGTACAGAGTACTTTAAAGTCATAACCTTGTCTTGATAGTTCTTAGAAAAGTAGTCCGTAAATGTAATGGTTACTTTTTGTGTACTTGGATCAGTAACAGCATTAGCAACTACCTGACCGTCACTATGCAGAATTGGAAATTCTAACTTAGTTACTAAACCTAATTCCTTAGGAAGGTCAAGAACAAGGGTATCCCCTTCATTAATTTTCTGAGAATCTGGGAAAGAAATTGTATTTGTAGCTTCCATGGTCTTTCCAGTAACAACCTCAGTGTCAGCTGTCAATGGTTTCCCATCCACTGTAATAGCCGTCTTGTTAGTATAATTTGTAATATCAGACGAAAATACTGTTGTAAGTATTGTCAAAGATAATACAAGCATACCAACAAATGCAAACATACGCATAGAATTCTTTGTTAGATTATGCATTACCATCTCCTTTAATTTTATCAAGCATATAATAGCATTTTTTTACAAGAAATTCAAGAAATTAATATGTATTGAAAATATCATTAACAAAATAACAATTTAGCATTATTTATAATCAAATTATTTCTAATACACTGAAATTACATATCTTTCTTTTTATTACTTATTCCCAACATTGTTAAGAATAGGATTAAGAAACCATATAGTGATCATAGCAAACTTGACTGTTCCCCTATCTCTGACAAGAGCTGTCCTTGAACTACTGGAACTTCAACTTTTTGAGATTCTTGATTTGAAACTCCCAATGAGTTCATCTGCCTATCCTGTTTAGGAGATGAAGCCATTGGGATGCTAGCAAACCTGTACTGATGGTTCTTGAATCTGTTCTTCTACCAATATTCCGATTTCAATGATATCGGTTTGGACTTGCTCAGGCTCTTCTGAGCGAATCAATTCTTTCTTGAACTCCACTCCATCCTTAAGGAACCAGCGACACGCATCTTGTCGTCTACCTTATTTACCTTTTTTGCAGAAAAACTTGTGTACCTTTAGCAAGTTCAGGCTTTTTAATCGTTTGCTTTTCACAATCGAGTTCTTCTACTTGGATGTTTTCTTCTATTTTTAAATATTATTTAAATCATTTTAACTACTAAGTTATTCCAACTAGTAATTGCTTCAAAAAAGCCAGGACTGATATCCTGACTCATTATTCTACTATTAAAATACTAATTTTTCAAAGACTTCTGAGAAATTTTTGCTAATAGTTTCAAGTGAAACTTCTAGTTCTTCTCGAGTTTGATTGTTCTTGACCGTTACTTGTCCGCTTTCGACTTCGCTTTCTCCTAGGGTGATGAGGGTCTTAGCCGCAAAGACATCGGCTGACTTGAACTGAGCTTTGAGTTTACGGTTGAGGTAATCACGCTCTGCTTTGAAACCTTGTTGGCGAAGAGCTTGTACTAGTTCTAGAGCTTTGACATTTGCCCCGTCTCCCAAGACTGCGATATAAACATCTAGGGCGTTTTCGATAGGGAGAGCCACACCTTGCTTTTCAAGAATGAGAAGCAGGCGCTCTACACCAAGTCCAAAACCAAATCCAGCAGTTTCAGGGCCACCAAAGTAAGAAACCAAACCATCGTAACGACCACCCGCACAGACTGTCAGGTCATTGCCCTCGATCTCAGTGATAAACTCGAAAATGGTGTGGTTGTAGTAATCCAGACCACGCACCATATTGGTGTCAATGATATAGTCTACTCCAAGATTTTCCAACATTTGACGCACAGCATCAAAATGAGCTTGACTTTCTTCATCAAGGAAGTCCAAGATAGACGGTGCATTCTCTACTGCTACCTTATCTTCTTTTTCCTTAGAGTCCAAGACACGAAGAGGATTTTCCTCCAAGCGACGCTGGCTGTCCTTAGACAAGGTCTCCTTGAGAGGTGTCAAATAGTCAATCAAGGCTTGGCGGTAGGCTGCACGACTCTCAGGATTTCCAAGAGTGTTGAGGTGCAATTTGACACCTTGGATGCCGATTTCTTTCAAGAAATGGGCTGCCATAGCGATGGTTTCCACATCGGTAGCTGGATTGCTAGAGCCAAAGCACTCAACCCCAATCTGGTGGAACTGGCGCAAACGCCCTGCCTGTGGACGCTCATAACGGAACATAGGGCCCATGTAATAGAACTTGCTTGGCTTTTGCACTTCTGGGGCGAAGAGTTTATTTTCCACATAAGAACGGACAACGGGTGCAGTTCCTTCTGGACGGAGAGTAATATGGCGGTCACCCTTGTCATAAAAGTCATACATTTCCTTAGTTACGATATCCGTTGTATCTCCGACAGAGCGACTGATGACCTCGTAATGCTCAAAAATAGGCGTGCGCACTTCTGCATAGTTATAGCGCTTGAAAATCTCACGGGCAAAGCCCTCAACGTACTGCCACTTGGCAGACTCAGCAGGTAAAATATCCTGTGTTCCTTTTGGTTTTTGTAATTTCATAGGGAATCCTCTTTAAACTTAATAGTCTTATTTTACCATAAATAAAGGGATTAAAACAGTAAGAAAAAAATTAGGATTTAGATATCATTTTTGAGATTAAGAACTGTCAAAAAAATAGCTAGCAAGGAAAGACCAACAAATAGCATCCAAGTCAACTGTATATTCCATACGGCTACAAGTGAAAAACAAGCTGTTCCCACAGGTACGGATAAGGTAAACAATAAGCCTAAAAAATTACTGGTACGAGCTAAAACCTCTGGAGCTAGATTTTTCATGAGCATGGCACTAATCTTTGGTGTAACTTTACCACACACATACAGAGTTAAAAAGAGAAATAGCAAACCAAGCACGACTTGATTGAATACGTTAGCTAAACCAACTAGACTGAGTCCTACAGTCGCCCACATCATCAATCTAGGCAAGGACTGTTTCCCAACATAATCATTGCCCGTAAGGCTACTGATGATGATTGCTAACAAAGCACAGAATTGACTGATAAATAACGCCTCTGTGTAAGAAAAATCCAAAAGTGAATGGCTCAAAAAGAAGATATTATAAATTCCACCCAAGGCGCCACCCAAGGCATTGATAAGCAAAACAGCAAAGAACATAAAACCAAAGTTTTTCTGTCCACCTTTAAGAAAAACAAGACGTAAATTTCGATAAATCGTTAGGAACTGGTCTTTGATAGGAAGATTCTCATTTTTTAGTGATTCGCCATCAGCAGATGAAATTGACAGGCTCAATTTGCTTTTTCCTAAAAAGAGAACAGAGGCTGATACGAGGAAAAAACAGGCATTGATTCCCGCAACGAGGGAAAAATTGTTGACCGATAGGCCTAAGAGCCAGACTCCAAAAGCTTGACCACCAATAGCTGAAATATAGGTGATGAACTGGGAAAAAGAGTAAGCCTCCATCAGATCATCTTCAGCTACTTTTTCCTTAATAAGAGGCATGCGCAGGCCACCTGCAAAATCACTGACGATATCACTAATGACATTGATTAAACACAGACTAGAAAAGGCAAAGAGACTAGCTTGCTGAACAACTAGGGCTGCTAAAAAAAATAAAACTGCCTGAAACAAACCGCTATAGACCATCCATTTGACCTTGTCCCTCGTGTAATCTGCCCGAATCCCTACAAAAACTGTAAAGAGAGTCGGGAGAATCATGACAATATTCGCCATAGCAACAGCAAAAGATGCTTGTGGCAAGGTCGATGCATAGACGATAAATACCAGGTTGAAAATCGAAGCACCAAAAGCATTGAAGAAGCGTGAAAAAGTCAAGAGTCGATAAGCTTGATTTCTAAACAATAGTTTCATAGGTAATTTCCCTTCTTGTTCTAATTCCTATATTAAGTATGACTATAGTATAGCACTAAGAAATTTTAGAGGAAAAACTTTTGAATATATGCAACAAACAAAATAATACTCAATGAAAATCAAAGAGCAAACTAGGAAGCTAGCCGCAGGTTGCTCAAAACAGTGTTTTGAGGTTGTGGATAGAACTGACGAAGTCAGCTCAAAGCACTGCTTTGAGGTTGCAGATGGAAGCTAACGTAGTTTGAAGAGATTTTCGAAGAGTATAAGCAAAAAAACGATAGAACTTTCTCGATGGCCTGAGAGAGATCAACAGTTCTATCGCTTCAAATTTTAAATTATTTTCTTGGTTTGCAGATATTCAATAATCGGTCGTTTTTCTATAATATTCGGCAGATTTGTTACAGCCTAGCATCTCAAAAATACGGACAGCATCTTCCATCTTTTTCTGGCCTTCCTTGACTCTACCTTGCTTGCTATCAAGGAGACCTTCTGCCCACAAATAGACAATTCGGAAATAGGTCTCATTTTCCTTGTAGAAATGCTCTTCGATAACACGTTTAAAATAAAAGGCATTGGTAAATTCTTCACACTCAATGCTAGCTAAAAAGCCATTCAATAGTATAGTGTGAAAAAGGTTTCGATTACCAGACATTTCCATTAGAAAATCAGATTTTACCATTTCTCGTGCATATCTAATAAAAAGAGAAACAGATAAAAAGGGAGAACTGACTGAAAATAAATGGAGTTCATATCTTCCCCAAATCTCGGTAGAAAACAAATAATCATGAAGAACTTTCGCTTCCTCTGCTGTTAACTCTACCCTTTCATCCAGGCCCTTCATATAAGACTTGATAATAATGGCATTTAGAATATGTTTCTGTTTGTTTTGAGAATGGGCATGCTTTTGATACTCCTTGCAATACAAGTCCTCAAGCGGAGCTATATTCTTTGGATCCAAGACATCTAGGATTTCTTTTCTCAACTCAGAATCTGTATCATACTGAAAACCTCTCGCCAGAAAGAGGATTTCCTCCACACTGGCAGATATATTTTCTAGGGCAAATAGAAACTTTTCTACCGAAAGCTCACTCTGACCTGTTTCAAAGCGAGACAACATAGACGGCGAAAATTGTCCCCCAGTTGCTTGTCTCAGCGAGATATTTCTTGACTCTCGTAATTGTCTAAAGACTTTTCCAATCTGCTCCATAGGCTTCCCCTTGATTCAGTATTTTCTTCATTTTATCATATTTTTCAGAAAATTCATCAAAAACTTGCCAAATTGTCAGAATTATGAGAAAATAGAGGATATTTATCAGGTGGAGGGACTGCTATGAGAGACGATATCAAAATCAATGACCGTGCTTTGGCCTTGCAAGACCAAATTATCGAAAAACTAGAGAAGGTTTTTGATACAGATGTGGAATTAGATGTTTACAATCTAGGATTGATTTATGAAATCAATCTGGACGAAACAGGTCTCTGTAAGATTGTCATGACCTTCACCGATACTGCCTGCGATTGTGCCGAAAGCTTGCCTATCGAAATCGTGGCAGGTCTGAAACAAATCGAGGGTATCGAAGATGTCAAGGTTGAAGTTACCTGGTCGCCTGCTTGGAAAATCACACGAATCAGTCGCTACGGCCGCATTGCCCTTGGATTGCCACCACGTTAATACTCTTCGAAAATCTCTTCAAACCACGTCAGCGTTGCCTTGCCGTAGATATGGTTACTGACTTCGTCAGCTCTATCCACAACCTCAAAACACTGTTTTGAGCAACCTGCGGCTAGCTTGCTAGTTTGCTCTTTGATTTTCATTGAGTATAAGCAGGTAAATTACTTTTGAAGATGAAAAGAAGCAAGCCGAAGTTGGCTTGCTTTTTAAGTTTATTTTTTACCTGACTTGTCCATATTCCAGAAATCTGTAACGGCACCACGAGAAGCAGAAGATACGGTATGGGCATATTTACCGAGGACACCACGGCTATAGAGTGGTGGCAAGGTTGTTTCTGCCTTGCGTTTTTCAAGTTCTTCGTCGGATACGGCCATGGAAATTTCTTTGGTATCTTGGTCAACCGTAACGATATCGCCAGTACGAAGGTAGGCAATTGGTCCACCATCCTGAGCTTCAGGAGCGATATGTCCAACAACCAGACCATAGGTACCACCAGAGAAACGTCCGTCTGTCAAGAGGGCAACCTTATCTCCTTGGCCTTTACCGACAATCATTGATGAAAGTGACAGCATCTCAGGCATACCAGGACCACCCTTAGGTCCAACGAAACGAACAACGACTACATCGCCATCAACGATTTCATCTGTCAGAACGGCCTGAATAGCATCTTCTTCTGAGTCAAAGACCTTAGCTGGACCAACGTGACGACGCACTTTAACACCTGATACTTTAGCAACCGCACCGTCAGGAGCAAGGTTCCCGTTCAAGATGATAAGCGGACCGTCTGCACGTTTTGGATTTTCAAGTGGCATGATGACTTTTTGACCTGGAGTCAGATCTGCAAAGTCAGCCAAGTTCTCAGCAACAGTCTTACCAGTACATGTAATGCGATCTCCGTGAAGGAATCCATTTGCCAGCAAGTACTTCATAACCGCAGGGACACCACCGACTTCGTAGAGGTCTTGGAAGACATACTGACCAGAAGGTTTCAAGTCGGCCAAGTGAGGCACACGTTCTTGGATCGTATTGAAGTCCTCAAGTGACAAGTCAACATTGGCAGCATGGGCAATGGCAAGCAAGTGAAGAGTAGCATTGGTAGAACCACCGAGAGCCATCGTTACAGTAATGGCATCTTCAAAGGCTTCACGAGTCAAGATATCTGATGGCTTGAGACCAAGTTCCAGCATCTTAACAACAGCACGTCCTGCTGCTTCGATATCTTCTTTCTTATCAGCTGATTCAGCTGGGTGAGAGGATGATCCTGGCAAACTCATTCCTAGAACTTCGATAGCAGTCGCCATGGTATTAGCCGTATACATACCACCACAGCCACCTGGGCCAGGGCAGGCATTACATTCGAGACGTTTCACGTCCTCAGCTGTCATGTCACCATGATTCCATTTTCCGATACCCTCAAAAACAGAAACCAAGTCGATGTCTTTACCATCAAGATTTCCCGGTGCAATAGTTCCACCATAGGCAAAAATAGCTGGGATATCCATGTTGGCAATGGCAATCATGGAACCAGGCATGTTCTTGTCACAACCACCGATAGCGACGAAGGCATCCACGTTGTGGCCTCCCATAGCCGCCTCGATAGAGTCCGCGATGATATCACGAGATGTCAAAGAGAACCGCATACCAGGCGTTCCCATGGCAATCCCGTCCGCTACGGTAATGGTCCCAAACTGCACAGGCCAAGCACCTGCAGATTTGACACCCTCTTTAGCCAATTTTCCAAAATCATGCAAGTGAATGTTACATGGTGTATTTTCCGCCCAAGTCGAAATCACTCCCACAATCGGTGTTTCAAAGTCCTTATCTGTCATACCAGTCGCACGAAGCATGGCACGGTTTGGTGATTTTACCATACTATCATAAATGCTACTGCGGTGACGTTTATCTAATTCAGTCATTTGTTCCCTCCCATTTCAGTTTTTACTATTATAGCACATTTTAAAAGCAATGAACAGAAGAAAATTCTTGAATTTTCAGAAAATTCTATATATATGAAATGTTTAAAATTAAAAACAACAAAGCGGATCAGTGCACTTTCTGATTGCCAGAATATGCTTTTTAATCCGCTTGCTTTAAATAACGTACTGTAATTTTCACAGAAATTCCTTCAGAACAGTGTATTTAACATCTATCTTGCATTATAAAACTCTAGAACCTTCTCTTTTATATTCGATTCACTCAAACCATACTCATTAAGAAGATAATCCATTTTCCCTACTTGACCGAATCTTTCTTGAACACCCATCCGATGAATTTTTGTCATTCCATCATCAGAGAATAATTCACATAAAGCGCTACCAATTCCACCTATCTGATTGTGGTTTTCTACAGTAAATATAGTTTTTCCACCTAACATTGTTTTTATCTGTTCTGGTATCGGTTTGATTCTAAATAAATCTATCACGCCTACTGAATAACCTAATTTAGACAGTTCATCCGAAACTCGAACACTTGGAGCAACCATTATGCCAGAAGCAACGATTACAACATCTTCACCGTGTCTTAACTCAATGTAGCCTTTAGAAAAATCTTCTCCACCTTGATACACAGGCTCTGGAGCTTTTCGAATTGTTCGAATATATTTTAGTCCTTTTAAGTCTAATGTCTGGTTCAAGATTTCACGAAATTGGATATCATCAGTTGCTTCGAAAATGATTGATTTAGGAATTAAACGTAACAATCCAATTTCTTCAAATGGCATATGTGTTCCACCATTCATCTCTGCAGTTACTCCTGCATCTGAGCCAATCACAGTGGCATCCAATTGTGCGTACCCAAGAGAAATAAATAATTGATCAAATACTCGTCGTGAGGCAAAAGGGCCAAATGTATGAAGATAAGGTCTAAACCCCTGAATAGACAGCCCTGCTGCAAGGCCGACCATTTCTGCTTCCATAATTCCAACATTCACATAACGGTCTCCAAAGTCCTTTTCAAGATTATTAGTAGCCATCGAACTTGACAAATCGGCTTCTAAAACTACTATATCAGAATAACTTTGATTAGCCTCTATAAGGAAATCTCTATACACATGGCGTAATTCTTTCGTACTTCTCATCATTCTGTTTCCTCCAATTCCTGACTTAATCTTTCTACAACTGAAGTTAACATTTGTTTCTCCTCTACAGTAGGGCGAAGATGATGATTGGATTTCATTTCTTCCAGCTCTCGAACCCCTTGACCTTTAATAGTATCTAATACAATACACTTAGGTGATGAATTATTTGACTGTTTTAATTGGACAATCCCTTCATAAATTTCTCTAATATCTGAACCATTGACTCTAATGGATTCAAATCCAAAGGCTGAGAATTTTTCTACAAAATCACCTGGACTACAAATATCCTTTGTAAAACCATCTAATTGTTTTTTGTTATCGTCAACAAATACAATTAAATTGGATAACTGTTGATGAGAAGCAAACTGTATAGCCTCCCAACATTGTCCCTCATTTAACTCACCATCTCCAACAATAGCATAAGTATAAAAGGGACTCTTTCTTATTCTCTGACCATATGCAAGTCCGGTTGCAACACTAATTCCTTGTCCTAAAGAGCCAGTTGTCATATCTATGCCCGGCGTTAAATTTCTATCAGGATGAGACGGCAATTTGGTTCCATTTGTATTTAAAGAATATAAGAATTCTTTGTCAAAGAAACCATTTAAATAGAGTGTACTGTATAGAGCTGGGCCTCCGTGACCTTTTGATAATATGAAATAATCTCTATCTCGTGATGCAAAAATTTCTGGAGTCATTAGCATTATTTCACCATAAAGCACTGCTAAAACTTCTACGATAGATAGACTCCCTCCATAATGGCCGAATCCAAGATGATTCAATGTTCTAAGAGTATTTAATCGGATTTTAGTCGCAAATTTTCTTAACTCATCTTCTCTATTTTCACTTAAAATCATCCCTTACTCCTCCTTTGCAGATGGCTTTTTAATAAAGGATACTCCAAACATAACTGCTAAAATAAGAACAAGACCAATAACAATGCCTGCTTGTGAACCAAATTGATTCAACATTCCTAAAATAATTCCTGATAGACCAAAATCTGCATCTGAGAAAGTTGACCCTTGGAAACCAAGTCCTCCCAAAACTGGCATTAAAAAGACTGGAAGAAAACTAATTAAAATACCTTGTAAAAATGCTCCAATAGTGGCTCCACGAACACCACCAGATGCATTCCCAATGACGCCTGCAGTCGCTCCACAGAAGAAATGAGGCACAACGCCTGGTAAGATAACAACCGTTCCTGAAGCAATCATAATTGCCATACTTACTAAACCACCAACAAAACTAGAGATAAATCCAATTAGAACTGCATTAGGGGCATAAGTATAAACAATCGGACAATCCAAAGCAGGTTTTGAATTAGGTACAATACGCTCTGAAATACCTTTAAAGGCTGGAACAATTTCACCCAAAATAAGGCGAACACCTGCTAAAATAACAAATACCCCTGCTGCAAATTGACCTGCTAATTGTAAAGCATAAACTAGACCACTTGTACCATTACTGATTTCTTTTTCTATATATTCTGACCCTGCAAAGATAGCTACAATAATGTAAATAACTGCCATAGATAAAGTAATACTAACAGTACTATCACGTAAAAAAGCTAAACTCTTTGGAAATTTAATGTCCTCTGTTGATTTTGATTTGTCACCGATAAGGCTACCAGTGAAACCACTCAACCAATATCCCAAAGAACTGAAATGACCTAAAGCTACCTTATCATTTCCAGTTAATTGAACCATATATTTTTGCACAAATGCTGGGGAAATACTCATAATAATACCGAGTGCTAATCCTCCTAGTAAGATAAGAGGCAAACTAGTAAATCCAGCAACTGATAAAATGACCGCAATCATACACGCCATATATAGAGTGTGGTGCCCTGTTAAAAAGATATATTTGAATCGAGTAAAACGAGCGATTAAGATATTGAACACCATACCTGCAAACATAATCATTGCAGTAGCTGAACCATATGTTGTTAAAGCTACAGCTACAATTGCTTCATTATTCGGCACAACTCCAGATAAATGAAAGGCATGCTCAAACATGGTACCAAATGGATTTAAAGAATTTTGTACAATTCCTGCACCACCAGATACAACTAAGAAACCAACAAAGGTCTTAATCCCGCCTTTAATAATATCAGGTAATTTCTTCTGCTGAAGAACTAATCCTAAGATTGCAATTAAAGCTACTAAAATAGCTGGTGTACTAACAATATCCAATATGAACTTCATCATGACGCTAGCCTCCTATATAAGTCCTTTTTCTTCACAAATTTTAGTAATTAATTCTCGTAGCTCGTCCATATCAATAATACTATTTAAGATACGAACATCTCCAAGATGACTTGCTGAATCAGCTAAATCACGACCAACAATCCAAATATCGGCTGCATTTGGATCTGCTCCACCTAAATCATAATGTTCAACTTCTACATCTGAAACATTCAAATCACTCAATACAGATTCAATATTCATCTGTACCATAAAACTTGAACCTAATCCTGAACCACAAGCTGTACCAATTTTTAACATTATCTAATCCTCCTGTTTAATTATCATTTTAATGTCATCATAGTTTTTTGATGAAATTAAGGCTTGAACATGATTTTTATCTCTTAAAATTGTTGTTAAATGTGACAAAGCCTTTAAATGACTCTCATTATCAATGGCTGCAATACAAATCAACAATCTTACCTCTTGTTCTGGATTATCCAATAAATAAATCGGTTCTTCCAAAACTAACATTGACATTCCTATTTCATTCACACCCTCATCTGGCCGAGCGTGAGGAATTGCGACTCCCTTCCCTAAATTAATAAAAGGTCCAAACTCTTCTACTTTTTGAATCATTGCCTCAGGGTAGTTCTCGGTTATCTTATGTTGATCCAAAAGCGGTTTAGCTGCTAAACGAATCGCCTCCTTCCATCCTAATTTTTTCGAACTAACCTGATAGGTTTCTTTTGTAATTAATTCTTCTAACAATGGTAACACTTCCTTTCTGTTCATTTCTTGATAGAGATATCGCTTTAAGGCTAATTTCAACTCTAATTCTTGTGTAATTACACTATATCGTCTTACTATACTAATTATCTGATTCAGCTCAATATCTCGATAACCTGTATCTGGGAAATCTTTTGATACCAGTTCAACTAACTGCGTTGTTTGTTCTTCAGTCATCATAACCGAAACTAGATAATTTGGCTTCTCTGTCTCCACCTTTATAGTAGAGAAAACCATATCATAGTCACTACTAGTTTTCTCCTGTAAATCATCCATATTTGAGGTTTCTATGAACTCAATTTGAGGAAATAATGCTAATAGATTCTCTTTTAACATCAATGAAGAACTAACCCCATTAGGACAAATAACTGTTGCTTTATAAGATTTTTGAGGTAAAGTCTCTGATTTCCTTAAATAGCCTCCAAAATGGATCACAAAATATGCTGTTTCACTATCAGGTATGGGTTTATCGATGGCTTCCATCAAGGGAGTCAAAGAATCCTTCACTAACTCAAATAAGTCAGGATAATGTTCTTTGACATGCAACACATATTCATTTGAACTAGGTAAACCGAACTTTAATCTATAGTAAGCCGGTATAAGGTGGCGGCGAAGATTTTCTCTCAATGCTTCCCTTTGTTTAAAATGCAACAAAGAAATATCTTCCATTCTACTTATAATAGCCTCTGTTAATTGATTAAAGTAAACTGGAGCAACATCTACTTCACCTTCAAAACAACTTGATAATAAAACTGTAATATAGCGATAATCATCCTCAGAAAACACCGTATCTATAATTCCCAAATCAACCACTGTATCCAATAAAATATTGGTTATATCTTGAATAATAGGAGATACTAATGTCTCTGAAAGACATACTCTTTCAACACCCCTTTGATACCTACACATAATGAACACTAAACCAAACAGGCAAACTTTTAATTGATTAACAATAGGTACTAGCTGGAGCTTTTCATAATAATCTTTAACTACCTGATTTATCAAGTCATAAGTTAATGAATACCCCCAACTGGATAAAACATAATCCAACCCCCAAATCCCTATGGAGGATTCCAGCAGCTCACTAACCATTTGAAAAGCTAAACGATGCTTATTCCACTCTGAACCGTGTAAAGTATAACCTTTTGCTCTACTGTACCCTAGCTCCAAATCATTATCTAACATAATCTTTCTTAATGATTGAATATCAGATAAGGTTGTATTCTTACTTACTTTCAAAAAGTCTTGGTAATGATTATTTGATATAAAATCTAATCGGCAAAAAGTGTAAAGATAGATTAATGCTAAGCGAGTCGACTTTGGTAAAACCAATTCATCCGACTTAATAATATCTGTCAAAGACTGCTTCGTACGATTTGATAAACTATAGCGACCTTGTTTTTTATCCAGCACTATCCCTTTATTAGCTAGATAAGGCACTAAATAATCTATTCCTTCTTTGACTTCCTTTATAGGTAAGCTCACCTTAACAGATAATTCATATAATGATAGCTCACAATGATCCATCAAAGTCATCAAAATAACTAGTGCTCTATAATCAAACATTTCTCTTCCTTTCTAACTACAATTATAGTGTAAAAGTTATAAGAATAAAAGAGTATTTCAGCACAATATAATCTCACCTCCTACAAGTAATTATTGGGCTGAAACTTTTTAGTAATTATTTTTCAACTTTCTATTGACTTTTAAAAACAAAGTGATATCATTTAGATATCAAATAGCAGGAGGTCATTCTTATGACTGAAAAACTAATCAATTCAAAACCAAATGGTGTAGTAGCATTGATACTCATTGAGTTGGCACTCGTACTTGGTGTCTTTATAGTTATAATGGGTGCTGGTTCGGAAAATATTTTTGGAATTATTATCGGACTTTTATTAAGCTTAATTGCAGGCCTAGCTCATGCTGGTTTAAAAGTTGTCAAACCTCAGGAAGCTCTGGTTCTGACCCTCTTTGGTAACTATACAGGTACCATCAAAGAACCTGGTTTTTACTTTGTCAATCCTTTTAGCATAGCAGTCAACCCTGCAAACCACACTCGACTTGGTCAAAGTGGTGATGTTAGCACAAAATCTCCTTTTTTAGGAACTAAATCATCAAATGGCAATGATGTAAATCTTGAAATTGGCAAGAAACAGATTTCCCTCAAGGTTATGACCTTGAGCAATTCTCGTCAAAAAATCAATGATTGCTTAGGAAATCCTGTAGAAATCGGTATCGCAGTAACTTGGAGAGTTGTCGATACTGCTAAGGCAGTCTTCAACGTTGATAACTACAAAGAATATCTTTCATTGCAGTGTGATAGTGCACTCCGTAATATTGTCCGCATCTATCCTTATGATGTGTCTCCTAATGTAGATACTACAGGTGACGGGCAAGCAGATGAAGGTAGCCTCCGTGGCTCTAGTGAAATTGTAGCCAACCGTATCCGTGAAGAAATCCAAAGTCGTGTTGAGGATGCTGGCTTGGAAATCCTTGAGGCACGTATTACTTACCTAGCTTACGCCCCAGAAATTGCAGCTGTCATGCTTCAACGTCAACAAGCATCAGCCATTATTGATGCCCGTAAGATGATTGTGGATGGTGCTGTGGGTATGGTTGAAATGGCACTAGAACGTCTCAATGAAGGGGAATTGGTAGAGCTAGACGAAGAACGAAAAGCTGCCATGGTCTCAAATCTCCTAGTCGTTCTCTGTGGCAATCATGATGCACAACCAATTGTCAACACAGGAAGTCTTTACTAAAGATGGCTGAAGCTAAAAAAAAGCAGATCCCCCTTCGACTCTCAACAAAGTTATACGCTGCACTCGCATCATGGGCAGAAGACGACTTTCGTTCAGTCAATGGGCAAATCGAATATCTCCTCACAGAATGTGTCAAACAACGGAAGAAAGACGGAAAATACGTATCAGAAACCATTGACGAACCATTTGAGATTGATATTTAAGACCTTCTCCTGTCTGCTAGGTCGGACAGGAGAATTTTTGCTAAATTCCCAAACTAAGTTCCATCGCTAATTCAAGTGGAAGTTAGTCTGATAAAAACCCTAAAAACCAGTGGC
>NZ_JALDTZ010000014.1 GCF_023109105.1 Streptococcus mitis | reverse complement strand
TAATTCCACCATAAAAATTCGTTTTAGACTAACTTCCACTTTGGTCAGACAAGTGGAAGTTACTTTGAGAAGTTACCAAATGCTCTAAAGTCCTTTCTTAACCCATTTTTTGAGTATTTTTTTTGATTTTTTTTCATTTTTAAGGTAAAATTATGAGATATGAGAAAGAAAATTAATCCGCTTATTTTGTATGGTTTTTTTGGGATTATGATTTTCATTTTAATCCTGAATCGCCCTCGTTTTGAGGACCATCCTGTAAAAACAAAGTCAAATATCGCGCAAGTAGAATCGCAAGCGCTACATAATATAGATAAACCGGTAATTGATGTTTCTGGTTGGCAACGTCCTGAGGAAATTAATTACGATACTCTGTCTCAAAATATTTCTGGAGCTATCGTTCGTGTCCATAGTGGCGCTCAGTCTTCAAAAGAAAACGATGCTTCCTTTGTTAATGGGGTAGATAAGGCCTTTAAAACCCATATTACCGAGTTTCAAAAACGAAATGTCCCAGTTGGTGTCTATGCCTATGTAGCTGGAAAAAGTGTCCAAGAAATGGAAAAGGCTGCTGAAGTATTTTATAACGCTTCATCGCCGTACAGCCCTAGCTACTATTGGCTAGATGTGGAAGACAAAACCATGTCCAATATGAACGAAGGTGTTGAAGCCTTTCGAGCAAAACTAGAATCACTAGGTGCTAAAAATATCGGAATCTACGTTGGGGTCTACTTCATGGAAGAACACAGTATTGATACAGACAAGTTTACGTCTGTTTGGATTCCTTCCTATGGTTCTGACTCAGGATTTTACGAGGCTACTCCTAAGACTGATTTAGATTACGACATTCACCAATACACATCTAAAGGAAAAATTGCTGGCTTTGACCACGATTTGGACATCAACGTCATTTCTTCCTTAAAAAACAAAGAAGAAACCTTTAGAAAACTCTTTTTAAAACCTTAAAAGCATTTGTTTATCATTTGCTTTTTCTTTTTGTGTTTGATTGTGATACAATATAATAAGGATTTTTTGAAATAGAAATAGTTGGAGGAAATATATGCTTTCATGGTTAGCACGTATTATTAAAGGGATTGTGATTGCTCTTGGATTTATCTTACCAGGGATTTCTGGAGGGGTTCTAGCAGCAATCTTAGGAATCTATGAACGGATGATTGGCTTTCTGGCCCATCCCTTTAAAGACTTTAAAGAAAATGTTTTGTACTTTATTCCAGTTGCGATCGGTATGCTTTTGGGTATCGGCTTATTTTCCTACCCGATTGAATACCTTCTTGAAAATTATCAGGTCTTTGTCTTATGGAGCTTTGCAGGTGCCATCATTGGGACAGTTCCTAGTCTCCTCAAGGAATCAACTCGAGAATCTGACCGAGACAAGATTGATTTGGCTTGGTTCTGGACAACCTTTATCATTTCTGGATTAGGACTCTATGCCTTAAATTTTGTCGTTGGAGCCTTAAGTGCTAGCTTTCTTAATTTCGTCCTAGCGGGTGCACTCCTGGCTCTTGGCGTCTTGGTTCCTGGCCTCAGCCCATCAAATCTACTTTTGATTTTGGGCCTCTATGCTCCTATGTTGACTGGTTTTAAAACCTTTGACCTCTTGGGAACCTTCTTCCCGATTGGAATTGGTGCAGGTGCAACTCTCATCATTTTTTCAAAAATGATGGATTATGCCTTAAACAACTTCCACTCACGCGTCTATCATTTCATCATCGGTATCGTTCTCTCAAGTACCCTTTTGATCTTGATTCCAAATGCAGGAAACTCTGAGAGTATCCAGTACACAGGACTTTCACTTGTTGGTTATGTCATCATCTCCTTCTTCTTTGCACTAGGAATCTGGCTTGGTATTTGGATGAGCCAATTGGAGGATAAGTATAAATAATGGCAAAAAAAGTAAAAATCAAAAAAACATTAGTGGAACAAATCCTGTCTAAAGCAGATATACCACATCAGGGAATTCAAATCAATGCCCTGGAAGGAGAGCTTCCTCAAGGTTATGAACGAGATCAGATTTTCAAAACCTTGGCACTTTTGGGAGATAAAACAGGACCGATTATCGGTATCGTCCCTATCACTCAACACTTGTCTGAAAAGAAACTAGCCAAAATTTCTGGCAATAAAAAAGTGAGCATGATTCCACAAAAGGACTTGGAAAAAACAACTGGCTACATTCATGGAGCTAACAATCCTGTCGGGATTCGTCAGAAACACAATTATCCTATTTTTATCGATAAAATTGCTCTTGACTTGGATCAAATGATTGTCTCTGCAGGGGAAGTCGGACACAGCATTATCGTCGCGCCACAAGACTTGGCTAGCTTTGTAAAAGCTGACTTTGCAGATATCTTGGAGGACAGCAAGTAATGAAACTCTACATTGTCCGCCACGGTCGTACAGTATGGAACCAAGAAGGCCGTTTTCAAGGTGCTAGTGGAGATTCTCCCCTTCTTCCTGAATCCATTGACACCCTAAAACAACTAGGCCAATATCTTAAGGATATTCCTTTTGATCAGATTTATTCAAGTGATTTACCTCGAGCGGTCAAATCTGCTGAGATTATCCAAAGTCAACTTCAGACGCCCTGTCCTTTAGAAAGTGTTCCAAATCTCCGGGAATGGCAGCTGGGGAAGTTGGAAGGTTTAAAAATTGCAACCTTGGAAGCTATTTACCCGCAACAAATCAAAGCTTTCCGATCTAATCTTGCCAAGTTTGACACTCAAATGTTTGGAGCCGAATCCCTCTATAGCACCACACAGCGGACCATCCAATTTATCAAATCACTCAAAGATAGTCCGGCTGAGCGTATTCTAATTGTCGGTCATGGTGCCAATCTTACTGCCAGTCTTCGTACTCTCCTAGGCTATAAAGAACCACTTCTTCGTAAAGATGGCGGTCTAGCAAATGCCAGCCTGACCATTCTAGAAACCCATGATTTTGAAACATTCACTCTCTATACTTGGAATGATACTTCCTATCAATAAAAGAACTTAATTTTATACTCTTCGAAAATCTCTTCAAACCACGTCAACGTCGCCTTGCCGTAGGTATGGGTCACTGACTTCGTCAGTTCTATCTGCCACCTCAAAGCTATGCTTTGAGCAGCCTGCAGCTAGCTTCCTAGTTTGCTCTTTGATTTTCATTGAGTATTAGCGTCAAGTTCTTTTAGTTTTTAAAGATTATCCGTGAATTTCTTACTTATTTATGATAAAATGGGAGTATCGCAAAAAATGACTCATCGTATTCAATTTTGAGTAAAATTAGGAGGATCCCATGTCAACAGAACATATGGAAGAATTGAATGACCAGCAGATCGTTCGCCGTGAAAAAATGGCTGCGCTCCGTGAACAAGGAATCGATCCCTTCGGAAAACGTTTTGAACGCACTGCAAATTCACAAGAATTAAAAGATAAATATGCCGACCTCGATAAAGAACAATTACACGATAAAAACGAAACAGCTACTATCGCAGGACGCTTGGTAACCAAACGTGGTAAAGGTAAAGTTGGATTTGCCCACCTTCAAGACCGCGAAGGCCAGATTCAAATCTACGTTCGTAAGGATGCTGTCGGTGAAGAAAACTACGAAATCTTCAAAAAAGCAGATCTTGGTGACTTTCTTGGTGTCGAAGGTGAAGTGATGCGTACAGATATGGGAGAACTCTCTATCAAAGCTACTCACATCACTCACTTGTCTAAGGCTCTTCGTCCACTTCCAGAGAAATTCCACGGTTTGACAGACGTTGAAACCATTTACCGTAAACGTTACCTTGACTTGATTTCGAACCGTGAAAGCTTTGAGCGCTTTGTCACTCGTTCAAAAATCATCTCTGAAATCCGTCGTTACCTTGACCAAAAAGGTTTCCTTGAAGTGGAAACACCTGTTCTTCACAACGAAGCTGGTGGTGCTGCTGCCCGTCCATTTATCACCCACCACAATGCCCAAAACATTGACATGGTTCTTCGTATCGCAACTGAGCTTCACTTGAAACGCCTTATCGTGGGTGGTATGGAACGTGTCTATGAAATCGGCCGTATCTTCCGTAACGAGGGAATGGACGCTACTCATAACCCTGAATTTACTTCTATCGAAGTCTACCAAGCTTATGCAGACTTCCAAGACATCATGGACTTGACTGAAGGTATTATCCAACACGCTGCTAAATCAGTTAAAGGCGATGGCCCAGTTAACTATCAAGGTACTGAAATCAAAATCAATGAACCATTTAAACGAGTTCACATGGTGGATGCTATCAAGGACATTACTGGTGTAGATTTCTGGCAAGATATGACTTTGGAAGAAGCCAAAGCTATCGCTGCTGAAAAGAAAGTTCCAGTTGAGAAACACTACACCGAAGTTGGTCACATCATCAATGCTTTCTTTGAAGAGTTTGTTGAAGAAACCTTGATTCAACCAACCTTTGTCTATGGACATCCAGTAGCTGTATCTCCACTTGCTAAGAAAAATCCTGAAGACCAACGCTTTACTGACCGTTTCGAACTCTTTATCATGACTAAGGAGTACGGTAATGCCTTTACTGAGCTGAATGATCCAATCGACCAGCTTAGCCGTTTTGAAGCCCAAGCTAAAGCTAAAGAACTTGGTGACGACGAAGCAACAGGCATCGACTATGACTATATTGAAGCCCTTGAATACGGTATGCCTCCAACAGGTGGTTTGGGAATCGGTATCGACCGTCTCTGCATGCTCCTCACCGATACAACTACTATCCGTGACGTATTGCTCTTCCCAACAATGAAATAATCACTTATCCTCTGGTACTTTCCAGAGGTTTTTTGATTCAAAAAGAGACTGAGGAAAAACTCAATCTCTACTTTTCACTTCTTTGGTTGCTACATCTTCTCCAAACCATTTTTGGCTAATTTCCTGGAACTTTCCTTTTTGATATAGTTCAACAAAGGCTTGGTTTAAAGCTTGTAGTAATCTTTTGTCAGCTGGTCTGACTCCGACCGCAAAGGATTCACTTTCAAATCCAGCTGAAAATATATTATAGTCATTTAATATACCTTCAGACTGGAGATAATAATTGGCATATACTCGGTCAATCAACAAGGCATCAATCCGATCATTCTTCAAATCAATTAAAGCTTCATTGAAACTCTGATATTGATTGGCCTTCTGGTCTTTGACACGATTTTTCAGTAAATCTGGCTGAGCTTCAAAGTCTAAATAACCAGAGGAACCAGCTTGGGCTCCCAAGGTCTTATCCTTCATATCCTCTACTGAACGAATTTGCTGGCTTTTCTTAGCAACCAGAACTTGCTGGTTTTCCATATATGGAATGCTAAAGGCAACCTTTTCTCGGCGTTCATCAGTGGCAGAATAGCCATTCCAGATGGCATCTATTGTTCCATTTTGCAGTTCCGTCTCCTTCATATCCCAATCGATTGGCTGAAATTGAACTTTAAAGCCTAATTTTTCAGAGACAGCTTGCGCTAAATCAATATCAAAGCCTGTATATTGGCCGTTTTTTTCTTCAAATCCCATGGGTACAAAAGTATTGTCAAAACCAATAGTAATGGTCCCCTGCTCTTGATACTTATCCCAGTTATCCTGCTGTGGATCACTAGCCTTCTGAGTACAAGCCGTTAAAAAGAGAGTCAGGAGCGAAACCAATACCAAAGCAATTTTCTTAGTAGTCATCGGCACCTCCTACTTGGGCTCAATCTTGAGAATCTGATCTGCGATATTTTCAGCGAATTGTAAATCGTGGGTAACGACAATCTGCGTCATCCCAAGTTCCCTATTTTGCAAGATCAGTTTTTCCACTTCCAAGCGTAATTCCGGATCCAGGGCAGAAGTCGGCTCATCATAGCCAATGATTTCTGGGTCAATCATCATAGCACGCGCTAAGGCCACCCGCTGTTTTTGCCCACCTGATAGTGAGAATGGATAAGCATCTGCATGTCCCGCCAATCCTAACTGTTCCAAAAGCCCTCGTGCCTTCTTCTCAGCCTCTTCCTGCTTCATTCCCATTGTTTTCACAGGTGATAAGGTCAAATTATCTAGAACTGATAAATGAGGAAACAGTTGAAAATCTTGGAATACAAATCCCAGTAGATTTCGTTTCTCCAGTTCATCCAGTTCTAAAGGTTCTCCATTATAAAAGATTTGTCCTGAATCAATGGTTTCAAGACCCGCAAGCATACGTAAGAGGGTTGTCTTACCTCCACCAGAAGGTCCAACGATAGCCAGGATTTGCTTTTCAGGAATTTTTAGACTGAAATTGGATAAAATTTGCTTTTGACCAAATCCCTTATTAATATTTCGTAACTCTAACATGGCAGCCTCCTATCTATAGTAACTGTACTTCTTCTCAACTTTTTTAGAAATAATTGTCACAATACCAATCAAAATCAAGTAAATGGCTCCTGCCAAGAACATAGGGACCAAACTAGCATCACGGTTGGCAGCTGTTCGACTAGCCAAGATAAGGTCTGAAATTCCTAGAGCATAGACCAAAGAAGTATCCTTGACCAAACTCATGACCTCATTAAAGACACTAGGAAGAACAATCTTGGTCACTTGGGGCAAGATAATATAGCGAACTGTGGCAAAGGGACTGAACTTCAAGACCTTAGCAGCCTCATACTGACCTTTAGGAATGGTATCAATCCCTCCACGAAAAATTTCAGCAAAGTAAGCAGCATAATTGAGAACAAAGGCAATAATGGCAGCAGGAAGACGATCCAAGCGAATCCCAATACTTGGGAGAACATAATAGATAAAGATCAATTGCAAGAGCAAGGGTGTGCCCCGCATGATCCAGATATAAATGTTAATCAGATGATGGAGGAGCTTCCAATGGACTTGCAAGGCAAAGGCAATCAAAACGCCCAAAGGAATAGAAAAAATCAAGACCAGTGCAAAAACCTGTAAAGTCATGCTTGCACCGCTCAATAAACTCGGTAATATCTCAAACAAATAAGACATACTGCACCTCCTAAAAATAATTGTTCCTATTATAGCATAAATAAACAAAATAACCAAGGATTTTTGCAAAAAAATTCTCTTTTAAAAAGAAAAACTATATCTATCAAAAATGATAAGATACAGTTTTAAAAATATATTCTTACAATCTCTCAATCAGTTCTTGCATTTGCACATCATCTGGAACCAGTTTTAAGTAAGTTTGAGCATTGACTTTTGCTTCCTCAAAGTATCCCAATTCACGCAAGAGATAGATATAGTGTTCCAGAAACTCTGGATTGTCCTTCAAATCTCCTGCCAACTCTTGATAAAGTTCATAGGCAGTATCCAAATCGTCCATTTCTTGATAGGAACGGGCAATCATCCACTTGGTCAAAAGATTTTCTGGCTCCTCACTTTGTAAGTCTAGAATGTCTTCATAACGCTCCTGCTCTAGATAAATAGTAGCTAGACGGAGTAAGATTTCTTCCGTATCCTCAGCATCTTCTTTAGCAGTAAGGAGATAATTTTCTGCCCCACTAGCATCATGCAATTCATAAGAGAATTGTGAAGCAGCCAGCAAGAGGCGAGTTTCAAAGGGATTTTTCTCTAAGCCTTGCTTAGCGATACGCAGGGCTTCTTGAACTTGATGTTCCTTATGCAAGGCCTGACTATACCCATACTCATAGCCTTCAAAATCAGGTGAAATGGTATCGATCTGCTTAAAATATAGGACGGCTTTCTGATATTCTTCTTGATCAAAATAAAGACTGGCCAACTCAAAAGCTGTTAGATCATCGTATTCTAACTCCAGGGCTTTTTCTAAAAACTCTGTAGCCGTTTCAAATTTACCCAACTGAGCATAGGCAAAACCAATCCGTTGATAGGTGGAAATGCCCGTTTGCTCATAAATCGAGCGATTATCTAACTGAGCATAGCCTTGAATAGCCTCTTGGTAATTTTCCAACTCACTATCCAACTCTGCCAAACCCAATATCAAGAGAGGATCCTCTGAGTAAGTCAATGCTTCTAACAATTTCTCACGCGCCACATCTGTTAAACCTTCCAGCTCGTATAGATCTGCCTTCAGAGCCAAAGCCGAAACATACCAATCACTGTCAGATTGGATTTCCTCTAGATAGGCAAATGCTTCTTCTATTTGACCATCCTCACTAGCAATAGCTGCTAGATTAAGATTTACTTCTGGAAAATCTTCTACGATCTTCTGATAAATTTCCTTGGCCTGAGGATAGAAACCAATCCCTTCAAGATAAGTGGCTAACTCATAAAGCAGCTCACTTGGATCATTTTCTAAAGCTTTGAAGAAATAGTGCTCAGCCTTGGCTAAATCTTGCTCTTCCAAAGCCTGTAACATCTGTTGACTATTGTTCACTCTTGACTTCCTCTCCCTCTAGTTCATATAGGCCACTGACTACCTTATACCATTCGAAAATCGCTGAAATGACAACCTTAGCAGAGGCATAAACTGGAATACCGAGCAATACTCCCCAAATACCAAACATGGATCCTGAAGTTAACAAGACAAAGAGAACATTAATAGGATGGATGTTCAATTGACTTCCCAAAATCAATGGAGATACAAAACGGCCTTCAATAGTTTGTTCTACGATAAAGACAATCACTACTTTTAACAGCATGACTGGCCCTGCAATCAAGCCCAATACTAGGGCAGGAAGCATGGCTAGGAAACTACCAAGATAAGGAACCAGATTTAAAATACCAGCTGTTACACCCAGTGTAACCGCATAGCGTAGACCGATAATCTTGAAAAAGATGATAAACATTACTGCTACAATAATAGCCACTGTCACTTGCCCTCGAACATAGTTGGACAACTGTTGATTCACATCTGATAAAACTTGTCCAACAGGTTCCTTCAATTTCGTTGGCATGAATTGGGTCAAATAGTTACGCAAGCCTTTCCCATCACGCAAGAGATAAAAGAGCATGAAAGGAACGATAATCAAGGCAACAATCACTTGAGATGCCCCACTAATAAAGGCGCTCACCCAGTTGACTGCCTGAGAAGAAACCTTGCTCGCCCAAACTGTAGCCTGACTTGAGAAGTTTGTCAAAACTTGCTCTAATTGAGGTCTGAAATCATCTGGTAAATGCTTGGTTACCAAATCATTAATAACTCTGTCTGCATCTTCGAGATAGATTGGTACATTTCTTGCAAAGGTTAAAACTTGACGTTGCAGATTTGGAATAGCCACTGCCAATCCCCAAATGATAAAGAGGGCGATGATGACAAAGACAATACTGATAGCTATAACACGATTAACCTTATGCTTCTCCAACCAATCAACAATAGGATTTAATAAATAATATAGCAAACCAGATAAAATCACTGGCAACATCACGACAGCCAAAAAGTCTAAAACAGGTAAAAATAGAAAACTAATCTTACTTAAAATAAAAAGATTCAGTCCCAATAATAAGGTTACCAAAAATACAGTAATTGCCTTGTTATCCAAAAACCACTTGAAAAACCAAGATAGGCTAAAATGTTTCTCTTTTTGCTCCATAAATACTTCCTTTCTATTGTTCTCTCATTATACCATTTTTGAAACAAAATAACTCTTTTTAAAGTGCTTACATGGAGACAGCGACACAAAAAACTCTAAGCAGGCAGAGCCTGATAACTCATGACAGAAAACGAAGTTTATCTTATAATGAAGCTGAACAATACAAATCCGTGGTGTTTAATAGGGCTTTTCCTAGCCTGTATCAAAAACTGGATGAACAAGAGTCATGAGATAACTCGAATATGCCTTGAGCATGAAAATATCTTACTAGTAGCCTCTTGTTCAATTGTTCAATAATTAACAGGAGGTTTTTATAATGGAAGTCATGATTGAAACGTGTTGTGGTATTGATGTCCACCAAAAGTCTATCGTTTGTTGTATTCTATATGGTCCACTAGATACCAACAAGCCAAAGAAAATTCAGAAGAAATTTGACGTAACTTCTCAAAGTAACTTCCATCTCTCTCCTAAAACTGGAAGTTAGTCTCAGACGACGAATGATGCTAGAATTAAGTCTGAGACTTTTCGTGAGGAGGCGCCTCATGATAAAAAAAACAAAAATATCTCACTCTAGAAGACCGGATTGACATCCAAACTGGAATCAGCCAACAGGAAACTTTCCGTTCCATCGCTGAGAAGATAGGAAAAGACCCGTCAACGATTTCAAAGGAAATCAAGCGCAATCGCATCATGCATCCAACATCCGTCAAATCTGATTGCACGGATTGCCCACTTCTCAAAAAAGCTCCTTATGTCTGTAACAACTGTCCAAAAAAGAGGACGGATTGTGGGTTTAACCGCTATCTTTACTACGCCAAAAAGGCGCAGGAACAGTACAAGACTATGTTGAGGAAGTCCAGAGAGGGCATTCCCCTAAACAAGGAAAGTTTTTATCAGATAGACAAGATCTTAACCCAAGGCATCCAGAAGAAACAAAGCATCTACCATATCATTCAGACACATAATCTCCCTGTGTCGAAAGCTACGGTGTATCGGCATGCCAAGCTGAGCTATCTAACAGCCAAGCCCATTGATTTCCCTCGGATGGTCAAGTTCAAGGCACGTAGAAAATCCAGAAAAGTAGCTATTCCCAAAGAGATGAAAATTGGGCGGACCTATCAAGATTTCCAAGAGTTACGAGAAACAGATGATTTCTTCAAATGGTTGGAAATGGACACGGTCACCGGCAGACCTGGTGGAAAGCTACTGCTCACCTTCAATGTTTCCTTCTGCAACTTCCTCTTCGCCTTGCTTTTGGACAACAAGACCGCTCTGGAGGTCGCCACTAAATTCGCAGATTTGAAAGAAAGAGTCATGGACGGAGGGTGTGCCTTCCATCAGCTATTCCCTGTCATTCTCACGGACAACGGATCTGGGTTCTTCTATGTGGAGGAGCTTGAGCGAGACATTGATGGGAAGTCTCACCTCTACTTCTGAGACCCTAGCCGTCCTGACCAGAAGGGGCGGATTGAGAAGAACCATACGGTTTTGCGAGCCATTCTTCCCAAGGGCACTTCCTTTGACAATTTAACTCAGGAGGACATCAATCTAGTCATTTCCCATGTCAATTCCTTGAAACGAGAAGACTTTCAAGGAAAATCTGCTTACGACATCTTCACCTTCACCTTTGGCGAGGACATCACTGCTCTTCTGGGTTGCTAAACCAGAAGACACACACTTATCACCTAATCTATTGAAATAAAGGGAATTTTCCCTTCTAACTACACATCTTATCACCATCGAAAAGTCTCACACTAAACGCTAGCAACTGGAATTTACTCTAAGACGACTCTATTTTAGGGCTATTTGTCGTGCACTTTTTTCTGAGTCTTTTCGCTTTTGAACCCTTATATATCAAGAAAAAGAAAACCAGTGGAAGTTAGTCTAAGACGAATTGCCACTGATGTCACGCGTTTTTCTCCTACTAAAAGCTAGGTTGTGGGAAACTGGAACTTAGTTTTAAAAGCTACCACTTTTATTTTTTTGTCCCCTGAACTATTAAAAATTAATTTACTAATCGACAAAGTTAGGCTCTTCCCAAGTAGCTAAAAACCTCCAAGGATAATACAATCCTTGGAGGTTTTCTCATAGCTAACTTAGTCTTTTATTATCTTCATAATACAAGACTTATTCTTCATCATCACGTTTACGACGTTTAGCCACTAAACCTAATCCTGTTAGACCTGCTACAGCTCCGAGAAGAGCATTTGTAGCTGAAGCTGTTGTTCCAGTATTTGGAAGTTGCTTGCGAGTCTTAGTACTATCATCTTGAGGATCTTGACTAGTTGAAGTAGAATGAGTCGCTGATGTTGAAACACTTACACTTGTTGATGCTGACTCAGACGCACTTGTTGATGCTGATTCAGAAGCTGATGTGCTTGCTGATTCTGATGCACTTGTTGATGCTGACTCAGACGCGCTTGTTGATACAGATGTACTTGCTGACGTGCTTGCGCTAGTCATTGCACTTACCGATGCACTAGTTGACGCTGATTCTGATGCACTGGTTGAAGCTGACTCAGAGCGATATTTCTTGTCTGAAACAGTTTCATCTTGACTATAGATCGTCGGTGCATATGGTTGACTACCAGATGTTACTTTAGCATTATCTTTATAGTAGACAGTTGCAATTCCATTCTCACTTACGTCAATGCTAGAAATACGATCCCGTCCGTTTGGAGTCACTTTATCATGAGCTTTTCTGATTTCTTCGCGAACTTTTTCCTTATCAGATTCCGATAAATGATTTTTATCCTTAACTTCAGTCAAGTCAATGGCCGGCTTCTTAAACAAGTTTTGCAACTGATCTTGTTGAATACGAATTTCTCCTACGTCAACACTGTTCCCACTAGGATCTGTAGCATTGAGCCAACGTCCCCAAGTGTTTCCTGATCTCCACGCAAGATCTTTATTAGTAACCGCATTAATGGTAAATGTCGTTTGGTCATCATTGGTCAATTTATCAATATTAGTGATAGGACCAGTTCCCCACTCAGGTCTGTTTTCGAAGAAGTCCGTCAAGTTTTTTCTATTACCAGAGACCTTCAGTGTGACTAATTTACCACTATTATCTTTACCTGTATAAGTAATCTGAATATTGTCTCCAGCATAGAACAAATAGCGACCATTGCTATCTCTCTTAGGCTCTTGACCATTTACTGTAACAGTATAGGTAATTGTTGGATTTACACGTTCAGGAGTAATCGTACCAGAACCTGGCTCTGAAGCTAACACTTCAGTTGTATTTGGACCTGCTGGTACACTTTGAGTCGCAGTTACATTAGGTGTAGTACTTGAAGGAAGAAGGCCATTATTTGCATCATAAACCTTTTTCAACTCATCCGCAGTAAAAGTTACGCTGTTAGCGTTATCTTCTGCTTTTTTCTTAACTGTTTGACCTGCAACTGTCAAGGTTACGGTTGCTCCTGGAAGAACATTGGTTACCGTGATGCTTTGATCTGGTAAACCTCCACGTCCACTTAAGTTTTCAATAACTGGTGGGTTAACTTCCATTGCCAAATCTGAGATTGGTTTAGTACGAGATTGACCATCTTTATAGGTAATCTTGACATTATCCCCTTCGATGGTAACGTCCTGGATACGTTCTTTTTCTTTTTCTGTAGATGTATCATGGGCATTCTTAACAGCTTCTATAATGCTTGTTTTTTCAGTTTCTGTCAATCTAGCTAGGCTTGTGACCTTAATCTTCTTATCAGGATTCAAGTCAGCATTTCTTACTGCTAGACTACCTTGTTTTATTCTGAAAGTAGAACCATCTGAACGATTATCTGACGCATCTTCTGCTGAAATAGAACGAGTTGCAGCATTACTATTACTATATTGTAGACCGTCTTTAACTTTTCCTGTAACTACCAATTTAGCTGGATTAGTTGAAGTAGCTTCCGTCAAAGTAGAAATGTTTGTCGCATTTGCCTCTCCAAATGAATTATCCAAAACATTTGTCACAATTGTTGCACTTGTTGTACCTGAATGGACGTTTGTTTTCTTGATATAGTTACTATTATCTGTGAAGGTTGTGGTGAAGCGAAGCTCATCACCTGCATAGAAGGTATGTTCTGGTAGATTTTGTGCCGTTGTTTGCGGAACTACCTTCCACTGTTTAGTAACACGATCCTTCACTTCTACAACAGTTTTTGTCGCCTCAGGTTTAATCAGTTCCTTAGTAATGCTCTTAGTCACTATTCCTGATTCCAACGATTCATTGCGATTCGTTACAGGGTTAAGGAATTCCTTACTTTGTTTAACTGTTACATTTCCTGTCGGAAGAAGACCATTGCTATCTGCAACATCAGTAGATGAGAAGGTTACATTTCCTGCATTATCAGCCTGTTTAGTAACAGTTTTACCACCAATTGTCAAGGTAACCTGCGCATTTGGTAGAGCATTCGTTACAGTAATTCCTTTATTTGGAAGACCACCTGTATTTGTCACCTGATCATCAGCGATTTGTGGTGCTTGAGGATTAACCTTAAAGATTACTGGAACCAGCGTGCTATTTCTTGAAGCATCTGTTGATCCTTGTGGTAAAGTGACATTTACTTTTCTAGTATAGAATCCTGGATTTGCGACCATGGCATCATCTGGAGCTTGTTGCCAGCTATAGCTTGTTCCTGCTGGTACCGCAACTCCAGTATCAGAATTCTTAATAGCATTCTCTGGATTGGCAATGATGTCAGCTAATGAAGCCTTATCACCAACTGTTGTAACATACTCTTGTTTACAACTGGGTCCACTACTGTGTAAGTAAAGCTTGTCTCACTTGTCAAAGCAGGATTACTTGTTGTTGCCGTACCATAACGTCCATTTGGATAGGTAGCTCTTACTGTGTAAGTTGTACGGTGTGACACAGGATTAGCACCTGTTGTATGCCATACGGTACTGAAGTCAGGTGAGCCATCTTGTTTACTCAATGTGGCACTTGGATTGTTATTAAGGCGATATTCATAAGAGAATGTAGTGCCTGATGGAAGGTTGAGATAGAGGTTTGAATAACCACCAATATTATTGGCATAGCTTCCTCCAACAGTTCTGTCACTACCTGGAACTGCTTTAAAGGCGTAGAACTGACCTGTCACACCATCTTTTGTCTTCGTTTCAACTTTTGGATATACAGTGTAAGGAATGTTCACATCATCATGAGAACCATCCGAATACGTCACGCGCGCCAAAGCTATCTGACTTCCAATTGTAGTTGTAGAGATTGGAGTTACCCAAGCAATACTTTGCCCAGACACTGCAGGTGTTGAGCTATCAACTGGATTGATAGTCAGAAAGTTATTGACATTAGCAAGATCTGATGTAGCCTCACCTTGAACAGCGTAGACAGTTGGAACTTTTGCAACTGCATCATATTTTTCATTTTGTCTAATCTTATGGAAGGAATAAGTGATTGTTTGTTTACCTTCAATAACCCTAACCGTATTGCCCGATACATATCCTCGAGCAGTGGAAACGTTGCTAGCTCTCAGTTGATAACCGTCAATGTTCAAAAGCTGTGAAAAATCAACAGTTCTACCTTCAGGAAGCTGTACAAATTTCTCCGGCCTACCAGGGATTTGTTCACCAGTATCCGCATCGATAAATTTAACGACAACGTAGGCACCCTTAGCAGAATACTGGAATTTTTCTAGTCTGAATTGTTGTAGGTTGGTTCCAGAACCAGTCGAAGCAAAGATTGCTAAGGCTAACTCTTCAGGATTTCCAGCGTTTGAAAGTAATGTATTTTTCTTATTTTGGTACTCAAGCGCTTTAGAAGGTGGGAATCCATCTACTTGTATATCGCTCGAAATTGCTAATGGATCTCGATTCAAATCGAGAGACCAAGTTTGACCATTATAGGTTACCGTCATCTCTTTTGTTCTACCATCATAGGATAGTGTGTAGTCCTTTAGAGAATTATCATATGGACTATCCCATAGTTTTTCAACCGTACGGATTACTGGGTAGACACTTCCTTGAGCTTGTGCATTATTTCCATTGTAGTTATAAACAAAAGCACCAAAGGCACCTCTTTGATAGCTAGTACCACCATATTTAGGGTCAGCTGATACTTTATTATTAGCAGTAGGTCTACCAGTATTATGCCATGTATCGAGTTTAAATCCAAAGGAACCTCTTAGATTACTTCCTCCCATACCGAGAGATCCACCCGAACCATTCCCATTAGCATTACCGATGACCCCAGGATCAGCAGTTGAAAATACTGCTGCAATACCGTCACCGCCTTCGTGCCCATTTTTAAATCCTTCGTAAGCATCTCCAAGATTGAGCTTTCCTTTCAATGTAAAGCTTTCAGTCAAATCAATCTTGTTTTTAAGGGTATAGGCACCAGCTTGACCACCAGTATTTTCCGTCAGGGTTACGGTACCATTATCAAGATAAGCTGTACCAGTTGTTTCAAAGTAATCTGCCTGGTTCTCATTTGTAACGATTAGGTTAGCTCTTGATTGATATTCTGCTCTTCCCAAAGAAGCATTTGTATCAAAGGCACGTAAGTCATTTGATTTTGTCAGTGGTTGGCCTGTACGATAGTCACGTGCCCCTGTACTAGCACGAAGGACAGTGTTCACCACGCTATTACGTGTTCTAGTAGCTTCAGTGATAAGAGCATTAAGGTCAGCATTGGGATCTACTAAAGCGTTTTTGATAGCATAAATTGTAGACTTCCCTTTTAGAAGGGTAGACTCTGCTCCTTCACGATGACCTAATCGAGCAAGATAAGTTCCGATTTCATCAGAAAGTCCTTTGAGTTTTTTCTCTTGCTCTGCACGTTTTTTGTCAGTTTCAGTTGCTGTTACTACCCCTGTTGCAGTAGTTGCTAAGGCAGTTGCTTCACTAGCAATAACTTTGTCAGATACTACCGCATTTGCTGAAGCAATATTCAAGTTTGCTGGAGTTGATTTATAGGTAATTGTAGCACTATCTTTATTCGCTACTACTTCCTCTACCTTAGAAGTTTCACCAGTAACACTCTGACTTGTTGAATTTGTAACTGCAGAACTTGTAGAGACAGTCCCAGAAAGACTTTCTGATTTAGCTACTGATTCAGATGTACTAATTGAAGTTGAAATTGATGTTGAAGTAGATGCTGAAGTAGAAGTAGAAGTTGAGGCAGATACTGATGCAGAAGTACTTGTAGACAAAGACTCTGATAATGAATGACTTTCAGATACTGAGACACTCTCACTGATAGAATGAGAAGTGACCTCTGAGGATGGCAAATCTTGATTCTCTTGACCAACTGTCCCAAGAACAACTTTGTCCGAATTGACGAGCGTGCTATCTGTATCAATTACTTTTTCTACTGCTGTTTGTTCATTAGCATAAACCTGCGTCTGAACGATAGCTCCTCCCCCGATAACCGAACCAGCCGCTACTATCCCCTTAAGGACATCGATTCCTGTCAATGGTGTAGAAGAACGCTCCTCAACAACCTCTGTTGATACTTGAGCTGTATCCACTCCGCCACGAATGACTTTAAATAAACCAAAAAGAGAAGTAGAGGCACGTAACCAGTGTTTACCAGACTTGATTAACTTAAATCTTGTAACACGGTCTGTTTCTCTAAATTGACCTTCATTTCTTTTAAAAAATATGTAAATACCTTCCGTTTTTCTATCAATTTTAAAAATTGATGTTACTTTTTATTATAGCACATTTTAACTATTTTGTTCTAATCATCTAATAAAAAAATGGAAATCCAACTGCACTAGGATCAAATTAATGATGGATACCAAAACAAAAAAATAGGCTTCCCGAAAAACTCGGAAAGCCTTATTCATGCTACTTCTAGCTTCCTCACCTTTACATTTCAAGGCTCGGGATAAAAAGGTTCACTGGACCTTTTTATTTAGCGATTGGGTAAACAGAAACTTGTTTTTTATCGCGTCCTTTACGTTCAAAGCGTACTACGCCTTCAACTTTAGCGAACAAAGTATCGTCTCCACCACGTCCAACGTTTACACCTGGATAGATGTGTGTACCACGTTGACGGTAAAGGATTGATCCACCTGAAACTGTTTGTCCGTCAGCTGCTTTAGCTCCAAGACGTTTAGCTTGTGAATCACGTCCGTTTGATGTAGAACCTCCACCTTTTTTGTGGGCGAAGAGTTGCAAGTTGTTAAGAGTCATTTTTAACATAATGTTTTCCTCCGTGTTAGTTTTCTGTGATAACTCTGGTTTGGACGAACTCTGAGGAGTTCTCCGATAAGTTTGCCATACCTAAGAAAAATGATTCAAAGAACAACTGGGTCATTTCTCTTTGGTGTGAAGGAAGATCTTTTGGAATTTCCACCATCAGATAGCCACCTTCATCTTCGTTTAATTCTAGGATTGGTTCATAGCCTGCAAATTTTTCAATGGAATTGATAAAGTTAATGGCAAGCGTAGAAACCGATGCACACACGACATCTAAGCCGTATTCGCCACTCTCGGCGTGTCCAGTAATTTCCGCACTCCTCAGCTCGCCATCTTCGGCTCTCTCAAAGACTGCTTGTATCATGTGTTCTCCTTAAAATTAAGCGTTGATTGCGTTGATGACAACTTTAGTATATGGTTGACGGTGACCTTGTTTACGGTGGCTACCTTTTTTAGGTTTGTACTTGTAAGTAACAACTTTCTTTTGTTTTCCTTGTTTTTCAACAGTTCCAACTACAGTAGCTCCAGCAACAAGTGGAGTTCCGACAACAGTGTTTTCACCACCAACAAGAACAACTTCGTTAAAAGTAACTTCTTGACCAGCTTCAACGTTCAATTTTTCAACGTAAACTGCTTGACCAACTTCAACTTTAACTTGTTTTCCGCCAGTTTTGATAATTGCGTATGTGCTCATTATGCACCTCCTATGATTTTTATGGGTTTCCCCGAATTTTTGTGAAGACTCGCCTAGCATCGTGGGACGAACCACTTAAACTTGAATAATCAAGCAACGATGTTCGTGCGGTTGCACAGGATCGTGCATAGTCAACTCTTCAATTGTAGCATATCTCCTATTTTCTTACAAGTAATAACACCTAAAATGAATCTTTTTCTTTTACTTTTTTCCGCCACTTAGCAAAAAGCATGCTGAGATAAAAAATACTCATCATGATTGGAATACCTAGGATAGTCTTTTCATGATAGAAAATCGTCAAATAGGCTGAAAAGACAACGCCAAGGACAAAACTACTAAGTAGGCTAACAAATATGAACCCTTCACGTAAAAAAGGAGTGTGCTTGGTCCGGAAATAATCTCCAAAAGCCAGCATGGTTCTCTTGATATTTCCTGTCATAAAAGCATTATTGTAGGCAATCCCCGATACTTCACCAAAGGCAGTTGTCACCAAGCCCATACAGAAGGCCAAGGGAGGTACTAGATAGATATTATCTACCGTCTGCGGCACAAAACCAATAACTATTGATAGGATTGCCAAAGGAATCAGTGACAGAATCGGTTTTTTTACAATTCTCAATTTTTCCTTATAAACAGTTAATAAAAAGACCCCCATCATAAAAGCTAGCAAAGTGAGAACCTTATCCCTAACATCTGAAACATTATTTTGGATTAATTCTACTGAAAGAAAGACAACATTCCCAGTTTGTCCAGCTACAAGAGTGTTCCCTCGCACAATAAAAGTATAGGCATCTACATAACCTGCACAAAAAGTCAAAAAAAGCGCTAGCCTCTTAGACTGACGTGATATTTTCCTTATAGGTAATAACCTCATTTCCCCTCCCATTTCATTTACTCGTCTCATTATTGTACCACTTTCTTTGGAAAAGACCTAGTAGCTTATTTGAAATTTTTTACCCTCTGTTGGATAGTCCCGTCTATCTATGTTATAATGAAAGAAGGATTTGAAATCGGAAAAGGAGTATCTATGCTTAAATTAGGTGTCATCGGAACAGGGGCTATCAGCCACCACTTCATAGAAGCAGCCCATACCAGTGGAAAATACCAACTGGTCGCAGTTTATTCTAGAAAGATAGAAACTGCAGAAATGTTTGCTAGTCGCTACAGTAATGTCCACTTATTTGACAAGCTAGAAGATTTTTTCGATAGTTCCTTTGATGTGGTCTATATTGCTAGCCCAAACTCCTTGCATTTTGTTCAGGCAAAAGATGCCTTATCTGCAGGTAAGCACGTCATTCTTGAAAAGCCAGCTGTCACTCAGCCACAAGACTGGCTGGATTTGGTTCAAACAGCTAAGGAAAATCACTGTTTTATCTTTGAAGCAGCTCGCAATTACCACGAGGAAGCTTTTATTACTATCAAGAACTTTTTAGCAGACAAGCAAATTTTAGGGGCAGATTTCAACTATGCCAAGTATTCTTCTAAAATGCCGGATTTGTTGGTTGGACAGACACCAAATGTCTTTTCAGACCGTTTTGCTGGCGGAGCTCTTATGGATTTGGGGATTTATCCCCTCTACGCTACTGTTCGTCTCTTTGGAAAGGCTCTAGATGCCACCTATCAAGGGCAACAGCTTGACAATAGCATCGACCTAAATGGAGATGGGATTCTCTTCTACCCCGACTTCCAAGTCCATATCAAGGCTGGGAAAAACATCACTTCCAATCTTCCTTGCGAGATTTATACGACAGATGGAACCTTGACCCTCAACACTATCGAGCATGTTCGCTCAGCTATTTTTACCGACCACCAAGGAAATCAAATCCAACTCCCTATCCAACAGGCTCCTCATACGATGACTGAGGAAGTCGCTGTATTTGCACACACGATCCAGCAACCAGAGCCGAATCTCTACCAAACTTGGCTGGAAGATGCAAGTTCAGTTCATGAGCTACTGTATACCATGCGCCAGACTGCTGGCATTAGATTTGAGGCAGAAAAATGAAAACCAAACTACCGACTGAATGGCAAGAACTAAGTGACCAACTCGGTTTCCAAGAATTCACCCCCATTCAAACCCAACTATTTGAACCCCTTCTTGCTGGAGAAAACCTCCTAGGAGTGAGCCCAACAGGAACTGGTAAAACATTAGCTTATCTCCTACCAAGTCTTCTCAGACTACAAAAGAAAAAAGCCCAACAACTCTTGATTCTAGCACCGAATACAGAACTTGCTGGACAAATTTTTGATGTATGTAAAAAGTGGGCAGAGGCTATCGGATTGACTGCACAGCTCTTCTTATCAGGTTCAAGTCAGAAACGCCAGATTGAACGCCTAAAAAAAGGGCCAGAAATTCTGATTGGAACACCAGGCCGTATCTTTGAACTCATTAAACTGAAGAAAATCAAGATGATGAATGTGGAAGCCATCATTCTAGATGAATTTGACCAATTGTTTGATGATTCTCAGATTCACTTTGTCGAGAAAATCACTCACTACGCACCTCGTGACCACCAACTCGTCTACATGAGTGCGACAACTAAGTTTAACCAAGAAAAGATTGCGCCTAACACACGTACCATTGATCTCTCTGACCAAAAATTAGACAACATCCAACACTTCTACATGCAGGTAGACCAACGTCACCGAGTGGATATGCTACGAAAACTAGCTCATGTGGAAGATTTCCGAGGTCTCGTCTTCTTTAACAGCCTGTCAGATCTAGGAAGTGCAGAAGAAAAACTACAGTATCGGGATATCTTGGCTGTTTCCCTCGCTAGTGATGTCAATGTCAAATTTAGAAAAGTTATCTTGGAAAAATTTAAGGACAAGCAGCTAACTCTGCTTCTAGCAACAGACCTTCTGGCACGTGGAATTGATATCGATAGCCTCGAATGTGTCGTAAACTTTGATGTTCCTAGAGATAGCGAAACCTACACTCACCGTGCTGGCCGTACTGGCCGTATGGGCAAGGAAGGTTATGTTATCACTCTCGTAACTCATCCTGAAGAAATCAAAAAACTCAAGAAGTTTGCAAGTGTACGAGAAATTGTCCTAAAAAATCAAGAACTCTATATCCAATAAAGCTCCCTTTGCTCTATGCACACCAAGTGTATAGAGCTTTTTTGTGTAAGCAATCCTTCAATTTTAGTTCAATATCAGAAAAAAAGAACCTTGCATAGCAAGATTCTTTTAGTGTCTGACTTAAATAATTGTTCTTCTGGGAACTAAATCGAATTAAGCTTCGATTTCTGTAACCATACCTGAACCAACAGTACGTCCACCCTCACGGATAGAGAATGTAGTACCTTGTTCTACGGCGATTGGGTGGATCAACTCAACGTCGATTGTCACGTTATCACCAGGCATTACCATTTCAGTACCTGCTGGAAGTTCGATTGAACCTGTAACGTCAGTAGTACGGAAGTAGAATTGTGGACGGTAGTTGTTGAAGAATGGAGTGTGACGTCCACCTTCTTCTTTAGTAAGGATGTAGACTTCACCTTTAAATTTAGTGTGTGGGTTGATTGAACCTGGTTTAGCGATAACTTGTCCACGTTCGATTTCGTCACGTTGAACACCACGAAGAAGGACACCTACGTTATCTCCGGCAAGACCTTCGTCAAGTTGTTTACGGAACATTTCAACACCAGTAACAACTGCTTTTTGAGTTTCTTCTTTGATACCAACGATTTCGATTTCGTCGTTGACTTTAACGATACCACGGTCGATACGTCCTGAAGCAACTGTACCACGACCAGTGATTGAGAATACGTCTTCGACTGGAAGAAGCAATGGTTTGTCAGTGTCACGTTCTGGTTCTGGGATGTACTCATCAACTGTGTTCATCAATTCCATAACGATGTCTTCATATTTAGAGTCACCTTCAAGGGCTTTAAGAGCTGAACCTTGGATAACTGGAAGATCGTCACCTGGGAAGTCGTATTCTGACAATAGGTCACGGATTTCCATTTCAACCAATTCAAGCAATTCTTCGTCGTCAACCAAGTCAACTTTGTTCATGAAGACGATAAGGTGTTTAACACCAACCTGACGTGAAAGAAGGATGTGCTCACGAGTTTGTGGCATTGGTCCGTCAGTTGAAGCTACTACAAGGATAGCTCCGTCCATTTGAGCAGCACCAGTGATCATGTTTTTAACGTAGTCCGCGTGTCCTGGAGCGTCGATGTGAGCGTAGTGACGTTTTTCAGTTTCGTACTCAACGTGCGCAGTGTTGATAGTGATACCGCGTTCGCGTTCTTCTGGAGCAGCATCGATAGACGCATAGTCTTTAGGTTGGTTAACTGATGAAGGCAAGCGACGTGCCAATACAGTTGTGATAGCTGCTGTCAAAGTAGTTTTACCGTGGTCAACGTGTCCGATAGTACCAATGTTAACGTGTGGTTTACTACGATCGTATTTTTCTTTTGCCATTTGAGTAAAAGCCTCCAATAAAATATATTTTATAGATAGACAGTAGGCAATACAGTCTAACTTTCCTTACTATTTTATCAAATTTCAGCTAAATTGCAAGTGTTTTACACACATTTTGTGAATTATTCTTAATCGGCTAATCTAAACGACACTTCTACTCCTATCACTTAATTAAACAAAAAGAAAAATCAGGAATTTCCTGACTTTTACTTAGCTAATTCTCTTTCTCGTTCTTTCATTATTTTATGATTTTCATACAAACGTGATAAGAACTTAGAAATTTCTTTTAAGATAGAATAGGTTGGTACTGCTACAATCATACCAATAACACCGTAGATATTACTTGATAACAAGAGTAATACTAAAATCGTAATTGGATGAACCTTCATCACACCACCAACAATGCGAGGGTAAAGAATATTCCCATCCACTTGTTGAATGATCAGCATATAAACAACTGCAATCAGCATTCTATGAGGATCAGTAAAGACATTGGCTATAATCATCGGAATCAGACCTATACTTGGTCCCACATACGGAATGAGATTGGCTAATCCTGAAAAGATGGCGAAGACCAAAGCATATTTTAAACCGATCACGCTATATCCGATAAAGGCCAAACAACCAATAATAATCGCATCAATGGCGACTCCACTAATATATCGAGCAATTGTAGTATTCAAATTTTTTAGCAGACCTGCAATATGCAACTTATCTCGCTTTAAAACAGTACGTTCAAGCATCGGCAAGAACTTGTGACCATCTAACAAAAAATAAACCAAAAACACAGGTGTCATGATAATAATTAAAACAGTACTAAAGAGAGCTGATAGGACACTTCCAACACTATTCGTCACACCATTTAGGATATTTTGTAGAATATCTACATAGGATAGGTTTAACTGTTGAATAGTCGCTTGAATATCCAAATTTTGAAAGGCTGGATAAGTGGATAAATCAACAATCAAATCTTGAAGACGACTGTAGATAGTCTGGCTAGTCGCAATCAAGCTGGTCAACTGATTGACCAAAATCGGTAAGAGATAAACTACCCCAATAACTAGTCCCCAGACCAAGGCGCACAAGGTTAATAGAATTCCAATGATACGATTAATTTTGAAATACTTTTGTAAAAAATTTACGATAGGATTGGTCAAATAATATAAAAAACCACCTAAAAGAAAGGGAATCATGATAGTGTTTGCGACGCTTACAAAAGGTGTAATAATCGCTCCCATCTCTCTCCATAAATAGAAGATGATGGTTAATAGTAAAATCTCACTGGTCCAAAAAAATAATTTATTCTTACGAAACATGAGGTACCTCCATTCATCTATTTTACCACACTTTCAAAAAAGCTTCTTTCTTATATCATGAAACTGGGAATATTTTTTTCTTTATGATAGAATAAACTTACTATGAAAAAAATAATTTTAACTCTCCTAAGCCTTTCCGTCATTGGCTCAGCATCGACTGTCGCTGCACAAGATTTTAATATTGCTGCTAAACATGCAATTGCTGTTGAGGCAAATACTGGTAAAATACTTTATGAAAAAGATGCAACTCAGCCAGTTGAAATCGCTTCAATCACAAAATTGATTACGGTTTATCTTGTCTATGAAGCCTTGGAAAACGGCAGTATTACACTATCCACTCCGGTAGATATTTCTGATTATCCTTACAAATTAACGACAAATTCCGAAGCGAGTAACGTCCCTATGGAGGCTCGTAATTATACTGTCGAGCAGCTACTGGAAGCAACACTAGTATCTAGTGCTAACAGTGCCGCTATTGCCCTAGCCGAGAAAATTGCTGGCTCAGAAAAAGATTTCGTCGATATGATGCGGGCAAAACTCTTGGAATGGGGAATTCAGGATGCCACAGTTGTCAATACGACGGGGCTTAACAATGAGACTCTAGGGGATAATATTTACCCAGGCTCTAAAAAAGATGAGGAAAATAAGCTCAGTGCATATGATGTTGCTATCGTTGCTCGCAACCTCATCAAAAAATACCCACAAGTCTTAGAAATCACGAAAAAACCTTCTTCAACTTTTGCTGGAATGACAATCACTTCTACCAACTACATGTTAGAAGGAATGCCTGCTTACCGTGGTGGTTTTGATGGACTGAAAACAGGAACAACAGACAAAGCCGGAGAATCTTTTGTAGGTACTACTGTCGAAAAAGGGATGAGGGTTATCACAGTTGTTTTGAATGCCGATCATCAGGACAATAACCCTTATGCTCGTTTTACAGCTACATCCTCACTAATGGATTATATCTCTTCTACATTCACACTCCGTAAAATCGTTCAGAAAGGTGATGCCTATCAAGATAGCAAAGCCCCTGTACAAGACGGAAAAGAAGATACAGTCACTGCTGTTGCCAAAGATGATATTACTCTAATTGAACGTGTTGGGAATCAATCTTCCCAATCTATTCAATTCACACCTGATTCTAAGGCAATCCCAGCACCACTTGAAGCCGGAACAGTAGTTGGACATTTGACTTATGAAGATAATGACTTGATTGGACAAGGTTATATCACTACAGAACGTCCTAGTTTTGAAATGGTAGCAGAAAAGAAAGTTGAAAAAGCCTTCTTCTTAAAAGTTTGGTGGAATCAGTTTATCCGCTTCATCAACGAAAAATTATAAAAAAAATCGCGATTTTAAACCGCGATTTTTTTGTTACAAGTTCGTCTTCAAAGTCCTTGATTTTGGGTAATACTCTTCGAAAATCTAATTCAAACTACGTCAGCGTTGCCTTGCCGTACTCAAGTACAGCCTGCGACTAGCTTCCTAGTTTGCTCTTTGATTTTCATTGAGTATAAATCTAAAATCAAATTTTACCCAACTGATCCTTCCATCTCATAGCTAATCAAACGGTTCAGCTCAACTGCATATTCCATTGGAAGTTCTTTTGTGAAGGGCTCCACAAATCCCATGACAATCATCTCGGTTGCCTCAGTTTCTGATAAACCACGACTCATGAGGTAGTAGAGTTGTTCTTCTGAAATCTTAGAAACCTTGGCTTCGTGTTCCAAAGCAACTTGCGAGTTATGGATTTCATTAAATGGAATGGTATCTGATGCTGATAAATCATCCATAATAATGGTGTCACACTCGATGTGAGAGACAGATTTCTTAGAATTTTTATTAAAGGTTACTTGTCCACGGTAGTCTACCTTACCACCGCCTTTAGCGATAGATTTAGACACGATAGATGAACTAGTATGCGGTGCATTATGGATCATCTTGGCACCAGTGTCCTGATGTTGTCCAGCATTGGCAAAGGCGATAGAGAGCATGGTACCACGCGCCCCTTCTCCATCAAGATAAACAGATGGGTACTTCATAGTTGTTTTGGCACCCAAGTTTCCATCAATCCATTCAACAGTGGCATCCTTTTGAGCCTTAGCACGCTTTGTTACCAAGTTATAGACGTTATCAGACCAGTTTTGGATGGTTGTATAACGCATATAAGCTCCATCCAAGGCAAAGATTTCTACAATGGCAGCGTGCAAGCTGTTGCTTGAATAAGTAGGCGCTGTACATCCTTCAACGTAGTGGACACTTGCTCCCTCATCAACGATAATCAAGGTACGTTCAAACTGACCAGTATTTTCGTTGTTGATACGGAAGTAAGTTTGAAGTGGAATATCTACCTTTACACCTTTTGGTACGTAGATAAAGGTTCCACCAGACCATACTGCTGAGTTGAGTGCAGCCAACTTGTTATCAGTCGGCGGTACCAACTTAGCAAAGTATTGTTTAAACAAGTCTGGGTATTCCTTGAGCGCAGAATCCGTATCTGTAAAGATAATCCCCAATTTCTGGAACTCTTCCTTCATGTTGTGGTAAACCACTTCTGACTCGTACTGGGCAGAGGCACCAGCTAAATAAGCACGCTCAGCTTCTGGAATCCCGATACGTTCAAAGGTTTCTTTGATTTTTTCAGGAACATCATCCCAGGAACGAGCTGGTTTATCAGATGGTTTTTGGTAATAAATCAAGTCATCAAAGTCAATCTCTGACAAGTCTGCTCCCCAAGTTTGCATGGGCATTTTTTTGAAAGTTTCATAAGATTTCAAACGGAATTCTAACATCCACTCAGGTTCTCCCTTTGCAGCTGATAGTTCACGAATGACATCTTCATTCAAACCTTTTCCTGTCGATAGGACAGGCTCTACATCATCATGGAAACCAAATTTATATTCACCAAGGTCAATTGGTTTTGGTTCTACTCTTTCTTCAGCCATAATATCCTTTCTTTCATTCTTCATTTCTACTGATTCATAAGACAAATAAACTTGCCTTAGTTATTTTCTTGATTTTCAATTGTTTTCTTCAAGGCGTTCCAAGCTAGGGTTGCACATTTGATTCGTTGAGGAAATTTGGCAACGCCTGATAAGAAGGCCGCATCTCCAAGTTGGTCTTGGTGTTCATCTTTTTGACCTTGAACCATTTCAGAAAAAATAGTCGCAAGTTCTAAGATTTCTTTCTTGGTCTTTCCCAAAACTGCATCTGACATCATGCTTGCAGAGGCAGTTGAGATGGTACAACCTGAGTTTAGAAAAGCGATATCCTCCAAACGATCCTCTGCATCAAACTTGACAGAGAGGTTGATGACATCCCCACAGGTCGGATTGTTGAGACTGATTTGCTCAGCATCTTCTAACTTCCCTTGGTGATGTGGATTTTTCGAATGGTCCGCTACCACTGCCATATAAAGGCTATCTAGTTTAGAAAGTGCCATTGAAAAACTCCTTTGTCTTTTGCAAGGCATCGACTAGCTTGTCACAATCTGCCTTAGTATTGTAGATATAAAAACTTGCACGAGCTGTTGCTGGAACATCCAAATACTGAAGCAAGGGTTGCGCACAGTGGTGACCTGCTCGAACAGCCACTCCTTCATAATCCAAAGCAGTAGCGAGGTCGTGAGGGTGAAGATCACCTAGATTAAAGGCAATAACACCTGAACGTTGAGCCAAATCTTGCGAACCGTATATGGTCAATCCCTCAATTGCCTGCAATTTTGGAAAGACGTATGCAATCAATTCTTGTTCATGGGCTTCAATTGTGTCCATACCAATCTTTTCTAGATAATCCACTGCTGCTGCCAGTCCGATTGCACCAGCCATGTTAGGAGTTCCAGCCTCGAATTTCCAAGGCAATTCCTTCCAACTAGCAGATTGCTCATAAACAAAATCAATCATCTCACCACCAAATTCAACGGGTGACATTTGTTCTAGATACTTTTCTTTGCCGTAAAGAACACCAATACCAGTCGGACCAGACATCTTGTGACCTGAAAAGGCAAAAAAGTCCACATCCAAGTCCTGTACATCAATCTTCATATGAGGTGTAGACTGAGCGCCATCCACCACCATGATGGCTCCAACTTGGTGGGCCAATTGAGTGATTTCTTTGATTGGATTGACCACACCAAGAACATTTGAGGCGTGAGCAAGGGAGACAAACTTAACTTTATCAGTCAATTTAGCTCGCAAATCTTCCATATCTAGAGCACCATCCTTGAGATAGATATAGACAAGCTCTGCCCCAGTCTTACGGCAGGCTTCCTGCCAAGGAATGATATTAGAATGGTGTTCCATGACGGAAATCAAGACATGGTCTCCCTCAGTCAAGACTTCCTCTGCAAAGCGCGCTACCCAGTTGAGACTGGTTGTCGTTCCTCTGGTAAAGAGAACTTCCTTTGTAGAGCCTGCATTGATAAACTTACGAATGGTTTCACGAGCCGCCTCATAAGAAGCTGTCGCCCTTTCTGCCAAGGTATGAACGCCACGATGAACATTGGCATTGTCGTTCTCATAGTAGCGGTTAATCGTCTTCAGAACTGCTAGTGGTTTTTGTGTCGTCGCAGCATTGTCCAGATAGACCAATGGTTCATCGTTGACAACTTGATCTAAAATTGGAAAATCCTTGCGAATAGCTTCTACATCTAACATAGGCTACCCCTTAGCGTTTTGACAATTTTTCTTCGATAGTCGCAATCATTTCATCACGAACTTCCTTGACTGGAATCTCAACGATAACGGAGCCAAGGAAACCACGGACAACCAAACGTTCTGCAGTTGCCTTATCTAAACCACGGCTCATGAGGTAGTACATGTCTTCTGGATCCACCTGACCGATAGAAGCTGCGTGTCCTGCAGTTACGTCATTTTCATCAATCAAAAGAATTGGGTTAGCATCTGAACGAGCCTGGTCTGAAAGCATAAGAACACGGCTCTCTTGTTGCGCATCTGCTCCCTTAGCTCCCTTGATAATGTGACCAATACCATTGAAGGTCAAGGTTGCTTTTTCAAGAATAACCCCATGTTGAAGGATATTACCAATAGAGTTGCAACCATAGTTAGTCACTCGAGTATCAATCCCTTGTACCTGACGGCCACTTGAAAGAGCTACGACTTTCAGATCCGCATGGCTACCGTTACCAATCAAGTCACTATCAAAGTCAGCAACGACATTCCCTTCGTTCATGACACCGATTGCCCAGTCAATACTCGCATCGTTGCCTAATTTACCACGACGGCTAATGTAGGCAGTGACGTTTTCACCTAGACGGTCGATCGCAGCAAACTTCACTTGAGCTCCAGAACGCGCAATTACTTCTACTGTGATATTGGCAGTTGCTTTGGCACTACCCTCACCACGAGATTCCAAACGTTCCAAATAGCTAATCTTAGAGTTTTTACCAGCGATAATCATAATATGCTTGTTAAACGGCACATCACTATCGCTGTCTTGATAGAAAATTCCTTCGATTGGTTCTTTAATCTCAACATTATCAGGAATGTAGAGAACAGCACCACTGTTGAAATAAGCTGTATGGTAGGCTGCTAACTTGTCATCGTCATACTTAACAGATGACATGAAGAATTCCTCGATCAGCTCTGGAATTTCTTCTAAAGCTGAGTGAAAGTCTGTGAAGACAACACCCTGTTCAGCCAACTCAACTGGGGTTTGCTCAAAAACAGTTTGGGTTCCTACTTGCACCAACTTCAAGTGGTTATCTAAAGCTGTGAAATCTGGAACATTTGCTGATGGCTCACTTTCTGTAATCGTTCCATCACCTAGATTCCAACGGTGAAATTTGACACGCTCAATAACTGGTAATTCTAAACTCTCAATCTTATCAAAAGCTTTTTGACGGAGGTCAGCCAACCAGCTTGGTTCAGCGTGCATTTCTGAAAAAAGTTTAATATTTTCTTTAGTCATTTACTTCTCCTAAAAGATACGAGGGAATTACAATTCTTCCTTGTAGTCGTAGCCAAGTTCTTCAGCTAGTTTTGCGTATCCTTCACGCTCCAAACGCGCAGCCAATTCTGGACCACCAGAAAGGACGACACGACCTTCCATCATGACGTGTACCACGTCTGGTGTGATGTAGTTCAAAAGACGTTGGTAGTGAGTGATAATCATAGCACCAAAACCTTCACCACGCATAGCGTTCACACCTTTAGATACAACTTTAAGGGCGTCAATATCAAGACCAGAGTCAATCTCATCCAAAAGGGCGAAAGTTGGTTCCAACATCAAGAGTTGAAGAATTTCATTACGTTTTTTCTCACCACCAGAGAAACCTTCGTTGAGGTAACGCTCTGCCATTTCTTCTTTCATGTTGAGCAATTCCATTTTCTCATCCAATTTAGTAATGAACTCGCGAACTGAAATCTTCTCATCGTCTTCTTTACCAGCATTCATAGCTGCACGAAGAAACTCAGCATTGGTAATTCCAGGAATTTCTGATGGGTATTGCATAGCAAGGAAAAGTCCCATACGCGCACGCTCGTCCACTTCTAACTCAAGAATGTTTACGCCATCAAACAAGACTTCACCTTTGGTAACCTCATAGTTAGGATTTCCCATGATAGCGGCAGAAAGAGTCGATTTACCAGTACCGTTTGGTCCCATGATAGCGGCAATTTCTCCTGTTTTAAGGGTCAGGTTAACCCCTTTTAAAATTTCTTTTCCTTCAATCTCAACATGAAGATCTTTGATCTCTAATACTGACATGATAGTTCCTTTCTTTTTCAAGGCCTTTACAGTACTTACTAGAAACATACTTGATTTCCCTAGAAAACACGGTAAAAGGTCAATAAATATACTTTTATAGTATAACAAAAAAAAGCCTAAAAGGCTTTGATTTTGTCTAGAAGCTGAGGACTAGTCTTTTCCTTTCAAATGCTGGTCAATGACATCTACAATCTTGCCCATCAAATAACTAACTCGAAAATTTCGAAAGAGCAAAATGGCCCAAAAGGCTGCCATAATATAGCGACCAGTCATCCAGGCTTCATTAAAAAAATAGGTCTCAGCAGCTGTAAACAGCGCTATGATAATAAATTGTTGTCTATTCATAAACTTATTGTATCATGAAATCTTTCTTTAGTCTTCCTCTACCTTCACTTTATCAGCCAAAAATTCAAATCCTTCTGGAATCAGACTTTCTTCTTCTACTTCTTTTTCAGTTTGAGAAGATTTGGCTTTGGCTGAAAAGGCTGCGCGAACTTCTTTCCATTCCTCCATGGAAATGGCTAAAATCTCAGGTGAAAAACCTGCTGCCTGACTGAGGATATTGCCAAACATGGTGTTGAGATTGTCTCGTTTCATGGTTTGACCAGCATTGAAGTTAGACTCAAAAGCAAGAATAGCGTGGTGTTCATTGGCCGCAACTGGTTGAGATCCAACTAGCAGAGCCTTATCAGGACCTCCAAGACTTTCAATCACCTCTCCCCAGGCATTCTGTAAACGAATCAGATTTTGACGTGCTAAATCAGGATTTTCGACGGCCTCTTGTAAGATAGATTGAACTTTATTGCGATCTACACGATAGACTGTTTTGCCTGCCGCTGGACGACTAGGCGCTGGACTAGTTGGCTTGGCTACAGTTCCCACATTGGCGAGTTCTTGTTTGAGACGGGCAACTTCCTGTCTCAGCGTAGCAATTTCATTTTCAACCGCTCCAGAAAGAACTGGTTCAGTCTTGATTTCTGCCAAACGGATGGTCATCATTTCAGCATAAATCTTGGGCTGCAAGCTAGACTTAATATCTGCTAAACTGACTGTTGCTAAGCGAATCATTTCAAACAGATTTTCCTGAGAAATAGCCAGATTCTCTACAAAGACTGAGCTATGATGAGTGTTTTCTCCACCTGTTTGAACAATTAACAAGTCTCTTAAATAGTGCAAAAGGTCGGTCACAAAACGAGTCATGCTCTTACCATTGTCAAAAAGAAGATTTAAGCAAGCTAAGGCTTTGGGAACATCCTGTTGAGACAAGGCAGCCACATAATCATCCAAGGCTGATAGACTAATAGTGCCAGTAATTTCTTCAGAGATAGCAGTCGTCAATTCATTTCCCTGTGTCAAACTCAGGGCTTGATCCAAAATAGACAAGGCATCTCGCATTCCACCTTCAGCCCGTCTAGCAATGATTTCCACAGCCTCTGGTTCGGAACTGATATTTTCTTTTTCTAAGATATAGTGGATATGTTCCTTAATATCCTGTGTTTTAATTGATTTAAATTCAAAACGTTGCACACGGGATAGAATAGTCGCAGGAATCTTGTGCAATTCCGTTGTAGCTAAAATAAAGACCACATTCTGTGTTGGCTCTTCCAACGTCTTTAGGAGAGCATTAAAAGCCCCTGTAGACAACATGTGAACCTCATCTATGATATAGACCTTATAACGGGCAAGACTAGGCGCATAGGTAGATTTATCACGAATTTCACGGATTTCATCCACCCCGTTATTTGAGGCAGCATCCATTTCAATGACATCTTCTAAACTACCATCTGTCACTGCCTGACAAATATAGCAGTTATTACAAGGTTCACCACCCACTTGATTTGGACAGTTCATAGCTTTTGCAAAAATCTTGGCTACACTGGTTTTTCCCGTTCCACGTGGACCAGAAAAAAGATAGGCATGACTTATTTTCTCTTGTTCTACTGCTTGTTTTAGAGTCTTAGCCACAACTTCTTGACCAACCAACTGGGAGAAGTTTTGACTTCTATATTTTCGATAAAGTGCTTGATACATTAGGCTTTCTCCCCAAACATTGTAAAGTCCCATTCTGTCTTTTCAAGCAAAATAGCGACAAATTGTTCCAAATAATCTCGATCCATAGCATCATAATAATCAATCTCTGAAGAATCAAGATCCAGAACTCCAAGTAGTTGACTATTCTTTATCATCGGAACAACAATTTCACTTTTAGCTCGACTATCACAAGAAATATAGTTGGGATAAGTTGTTACATCACCAACCAGAACAGTTTCCTGAAAGTGGGCTGCCTCACCACAAACACCTTTGCCTAGTGCAATACGGGTGCAGGAAACACCTCCTTGGAAGGGACCTAAAATCAATTCCTCTCCATCGAACAAATAAAAGCCTGCAAATACAGTATTGGAAAAGCGTGATTTTAAAAGAGCACTGGCGTTGGAAAGATTAGCCAAAACATTTGTTTCACCATCCAATAAAAAAGAGAGCTCTTCATTTAACATTTGATAACGTGATTGTTTTTCTGATTCTAACATAGAACTATTATATCAAAAAAGACTTACAGACAAAAGAAAAATCCCTTGTTTAGAAAACAAAGGATTTTGTGAATTTTCAATTTGATTAAAGTTCGATATCACCGAACAAGTCAGCCATTGAGAATCCTGTTTGTGTTTCTGGAAGTTCGAAATCACGTTTCTCTTGACGTTTTGGACGACGTGGACGAGCAGCACGTTTTTCTTCTTTTTGTCCTTCTTCTTGAGCTGGACGCTCTTCAAGAGCTTTGATAGAAAGTGATACGCGCTCTGCATCTGCGTTAACTTCAAGAACTTTAACTTGAACTTCTTGACCAACTTTAAGAGCTTCTTTTGGATTTTCAATACGTTTGTGTGAAATTTGTGATACGTGAACAAGTCCATCGATACCTGGCAATACTTCAACAAATGCACCGAAGTCAGTCAAACGTTTAACTGTTCCTTCTACTACATCACCTTTAGCCAATTTTTGCTCAACGCCATCCCATGGTCCAGGTGTTGTTGCTTTAAGTGAAAGTGATACACGTCCTTCTTCTTCATTAAGATCAAGGATTTTCACTTCAATTTCTTCACCAACAGTTACAACTGATTTTGGTGATACGTTACGTTCATGTGACAATTCAGTCAAGTGAACCAATCCGTCAACACCACCAAGGTCGATGAAAGCACCGAAGCTTGTGATACGTGCAACTTTACCAGTTACTACATCACCAACAGCCAATTTACCGAATACTTCAGCGCGAGCTGCTGCTGTAGCTGCTTCAACAACTTCACGACGTGAAAGGATGAAGCGGTTTTCTTTAGCGTCAACTTCTTTGATTTTAGCATCAAATTCTTGACCTACAAAACGCTCAGTGTTACGTACGAAACGAGTATCCAACATTGAAGCTGGGATGAATCCACGAACACCTTCAAATTCTACTGAAAGTCCACCTTTAACGGCACGAGTTCCTTTAACAGTAACAACTTCTTCTTCGCGACCAACAAGTTTGTCCCATGCTTTGCGAGCTTCAAGGCGTTTTTTAGATACAAGGTATGTAACTGTATCAGTATCTTTACCAACTACTTGACGAAGTACAAGAACATCCAATACTTCTCCTACTTTAACAAAGTCATTGATATCTGCATCGCGATCGTTTGTCAATTCGCGAAGAGTCAAGACACCTTCAACACCAGTTCCAGAGATTGCAACGTTAGCTTGAGTCGCATCAACTGTCAATACTTCAGCACTAACAACATCACCAGTCTCAACTTGGCTAACGCTATTTAGCAAATCTTCAAATTCGTTCATCTAAAAAATCCTCCAACAATCAAGTTTTTCTTAAACTTGACATACTTATAATTTTTTTCCTAAGCACCCGCAAGGACATGTTCATATCGTTCACGTCTTTCAATTATAAAAATAAAATACCCTAAGATATTTTGCTTTTTATCTTGATTATTACCTAAGAACTGGGGTAGCTGGATTCGAACCAACGCATGAGGGAGTCAAAGTCCCTTGCCTTACCGCTTGGCTATACCCCACTGATGAAATGGAGAGAGAGGGATTCGAACCCCCGAACCCGAAGGAGCGGATTTACAGTCCGCCGCGTTTAGCCACTTCGCTATCTCTCCTACAATCAACATGGACTATTATATCATGAAAATTTCAAAAAAACAAGACTTATTTTGCTAAATTATAATTTTCAATCAAAATTTCCACAGCTTTTTCCAATTTTTTATAAAAACTATCGACATTCCCATTCTTTATGATGGCAAATTGTCCATCTAATTCGGCAATTTCTCCGATAACTTTTTTACCGATAGTCAATGTATAACCTTCAAAACTATCTTTCCCTACATTAACTTTGGCATCCGCTACTTGAATCTCAATTTTTTTATCTTTCTTGCTCATTTCATACCTCTCTTCACTTTTTCTATTTTACAAGAAAATCCTAAAACTAGCAAGAAAAAACTCTATATCATTCTGAGTCTGATATAGAGTTTTCTGCTTTATTTAATGTGTTTTTCTAGTTCTTTTTGGTACTTACCGTTTGATTCCAATTTTTCTTTTTGCCATTTTTTCAGTGCTTCTTCATATTCTTTTGTTGTAACGATATCTTTTTGCAATTTCATACCTTTAAAGATATATGGGTCACCCTTAATACCAACTTGTGAGTATGGTTTTGAGAATGGCACAACATTACTTACAACTGGAGAACCACCAGATGAGGCTGTTGGCATCAATAATGAACTATCTGTCAACCAAGCTTGAGCCTTAGCATATTTTTCATAGCGTTCTTCAAGATTTGTAGTTTCTGAATCTGCATCATCCAATAATTTCTTATATTGGTCCAAACCAACCTTAGCTACGACATCCTTGTCTTTTCCTTTAGTGATACCTAGGTGTTTCATAGCAGAACCTGATTTAGGATCCATGATAGTTAAATAAGATGCTGGGTCTTGATAACTTGGAGCCCATCCTGTACTATTCAAATCATAGTCTTTTTGGGAAGGAACACGCGCTTGTGAAGTGATTGTTTCCTTTTCATTATCTGTCATTTGAAGAACGTCGATGACGACATTTTCAGCACCAAGAGTTGATTCGATAGACTGTTTGAAAGAGTTACTTTGTTGAACGGCGATGGTATCTGTTTGTTCAACTGGAACATCCAAGTGAATTGGGAAGCTTACCCCTTTAGATTCCAGGTCTTTCTTAGCTTTTTCAAAGGCTGCTTTAGCCTTGTCAGGGTTGTAGATAGAATCCTTACCATCGACTAGCTCAACACCTTTCCATTGGTCACCGTAGTTCACCAACTCTGATTGAGCGATTTGACCAAAGTTCTTACCACCTGCTTGTACAAAGTTGTCAGGAACGAGGCTGTTACGGATAATCTTGTCCGCACCGTCTTCACCATTTAACTGAGCAGCATAAGAATGACGGTTAAAGGCAAAGTTGATAGCCTGACGGAAGTCCTTATTAAGCATCGCTTCTTTTGTAGAAGTCTTTTGCTCTTCACTTGTTTTCGCAGTTTTATTATATGACTGACGATTTACGTTAAAGGTAAAGTAATAACTACTTGAGTCCTGTGGGCTATAAGTGATTTTATCTCCGTATTGCTCTAAAGTTGAAGCAAAGTTTGAACTACTTGGGAAGAGACGAGCTGTCGTATAGGCACCAGAAGAGAAACTACGGATCAACGATTCCTGATCAGAACCATCGTAGTAAGTCAATTTGATCTTCTCAATTTTTACATTTTCTTTATCCCAGTAATTTGGATTTTTCTCGTATTCGATCAAGGATTTAGAAGTCAAAGTCTTCAAGAAATAAGGACCATTATAGAGAATCCCTGCTGGAGTAACTGCTCCATAATCTTTACCTGATGCCTTCAAAAACTCTTCATTTACAGGCAACATCGTCGCTGTTGTAACTTTAGAATTCCAAAAACTTTCTGGTTTGTTTAGGGTATATTCAACTGTATAATCGTCCAAGGCCTTGACACCAACTGTAGAGAAATCATTCGTTTCACCAGTCATGTAAGCATCCAATCCCTTGATTGAATTCTGGATGAGAGAGACACCGTCTGACTTGCCATCAGCTACGTGTTTTAGTCCTGTCACAAAGTCATGGGCTGTCACTTCTGCATATTCTTCACCCTCAGAAGTGTACCATTTCACTCCTTTACGAAGTTTATAAGTATAAGTCAAACCATCTTTTGACACAGACCAATCTTCAGCCAAGGAAGGAATAACATTTCCGTACTGGTCGTTTTCCATCAAACCATCAATAACATTTCCAATAACGTCTGTCGTCGATGTCCGAGTCGCTATACTGTAGTCCAAAGATGCTGGATCTACTGCATAGACATATGAGAACGTTGTCGGTGCATCTGCTTCTTTATCAGCTTTTCCACAAGCCACTAAAAGAGCTGTCGTGCTCAGGACCACTCCTGCTGTTAAGAGCCACTTTTTCGATTTCATCAAAAATCTCCTTTTGTTTATTTTAATCTACTTTTACAATCCAACCTTCTGGCGCTTCAATATCACCAAACTGAATACCTGTCAATTCATCATAGAGTTTACGAGTCACAGGGCCAACTTCTGTTTCACTATAGAATACATGGAAATCATCACCGTGCTGAATTCCACCAATTGGGGAAATAACTGCTGCCGTACCACAGGCACCTGCCTCTACAAAACGATCCAGGTTATCAATCGGGACATCCCCCTCAATAGGAGTTAAGCCCAAGCGATGTTCTGCCAAATAAAGCAAAGAATACTTGGTAATAGATGGCAAGATAGAAGGACTCAATGGTGTCACAAATTCATTATCAGCTGTAATTCCAAAGAAGTTAGCTGATCCGACTTCTTCAATCTTTGTATGAGTTGATGGGTCTAGATAGATAACATCGGAAAAATGACGTGACTTGGCCAATTTCCCTGGCAAGAGACTAGCAGCATAGTTCCCACCAACCTTAGCTGCACCTGTACCATTTGGCGCTGCACGGTCGTATTCATCCTGAATCAAGAAGTTGGTTGGAACCAAACCGCCTTTAAAGTAATTTCCAACTGGCATAGCAAAGATGGTGAAAATGTACTCTTCTGCTGGTTTTACCCCAATAATATCTCCTACTCCAATCAAAAGTGGACGAAGATAAAGGGTGCCGCCTGTTCCATATGGTGGTACGTATTCTTCATTCGCACGAACAACCGCCTTACAAGCTTCTACAAACATTTCTGTGGAAACTTGTGGCATCAAGAGACGGTCACAAGTACGTTGCAGGCGTTTAGCATTTTCATCAGGACGAAAAAGTTGAACACTGCCATCCTTAGTACGATAAGCTTTCAATCCTTCAAATGCTTGTTGTCCATAGTGGAGACTTGGAGAAGACTCTGAAATATGCAAGGTTGCATCCTCTGTCAACTCTCCTTGATTCCATTGTCCATTTTTAAAATGAGCAATATAGCGATAAGATAATTTCATATAGGAAAAACCGAGATTTTCCCAATCAATCTTTACTGTCATATTCCACTCCTTATTCTAAAAACCTATTTCTTATATTCTACACTATTTTTCTAAAATAGCAAGCATATTTTGTAATTTTCAGAAAATTTCTTCAATAAAAAGAACCAGCTCTGAGAACTGATTCTTCATTTCACTTATTTAGCTTCAGTATATACTTCTTTAAGATAAGCATCAAAAACTTCTTCATCTGAAATCGTGTCAGAAATGAAGCTTCCATTGCTGGTTCGTTCTGACAGGTTCAAGTCTTGCAATCGGCTTTCATAGATTGTTCCTTTGTTGGATTGGACAAACAGAGTTTGATCAGTCCCGTCCACTTCCGTACCGAATAGATTACCAACAAACTCTTGCTCTGCAACTGCTCCTGCTAAGAAGACACGATGCGGTTTGTTTTTCAATTCACGCAAGACTTGTAATCCTCGTTTGGCACGGCTGGTTGCTGGAATTTCCTCAATAGAAACACGTTTTAAACTACCACGTTGGGTCAAGAGATAGAAGGACGAGGTGTTACAGATAAAGACAGATTGGAGGAGATCATCTTCTTTCAAGTTCATAGCCTTGACACCTGCTGCCTTGGCACCAACAACTGGAACCTCTTCGATATTGAAACGAAGTGCATAACCATTTTGGCTAATCAAGAGAACATCATCTAGTTTAATCGGAGCCACTGCTACAATCTGGTCTGTCTCGTCTTTAAGCTTAGCATACTTAACCGACTTAGACTTGTAGGTCCGCCATGGAGTGAATTCTTTGCGTTCTACACGCTTGATTTGACCGAGACGAGTTGCAGCAAAGTAGGTTGTCGCATCGTCAAACTGATCCACAACTTCGACATAGAGCACTTCTTCATCGGTTTCAAAGTTTGTAATAGACTGGCTTAGATGCTCTCCGATATCCTTCCAACGAATATCTGCCAACTCGTGGGCTGGTCTATAGATGACATTTCCTAGTGTTGTAAATATTAAGAGATGTTGAGTTGTCTTAGCAGATTGAACAAAGAGTAATCGATCGTCATCCCGTTTACCAATTTCTTCCAGCGTTGAAGCTGCAAAAGAACGTGGACTAGTACGTTTAATGTAACCAGCCTTAGTCACGCTGACATAAGTATCTTCCTCGGCGATCAGACTAGCTGTGTCAATCTCAATTGCTTTCGCAGTGTCTTCTAGAGAACTCAAACGCGGAGTCGAAAATTTCTTCTTAACCTCACGAAGTTCTTTTTTCATGAGATTATACATAGTTCGTTCGTCACCGATGATGGCTGCCAGCATAGCAATCTTCTCACGAAGCTCTGCTTCTTCTTCCTGCAAGACAACGACATCCGTATTGGTCAAACGGTAGAGTTGCAAGGTAACGATAGCTTCAGCCTGTTCTTCAGTAAAGTCATAACTGACCTTAAGGTTTTCCTTAGCATCAGCCTTGTTCTCAGAAGCACGGATAAGAGCAATGACTTCATCCAAGATAGAGATGACACGAATCAAACCTTCTACGATATGAAGACGCTTTTCAGCCTTTTCCTTGTCAAATCGAGAACGTGCCAAGATGACTTCACGACGGTGGGCGATGTAGCTAGACAAGATTGGCACAATCCCAACTTGGCGAGGTGTGAAATTGTCAATCGCCACCATATTGAAATTGTAGTTGATTTGCAAATCAGTGTACTTAAAGAGGTAGTTGAGAACAAGTTCAGTATTGGCATCTTTCTTAAGCTCGATTGCGATGCGAAGACCATCACGGTCAGACTCATCACGAACCTCAGCGATACCTGCCACCTTGTTATTGACACGGACTTCATCGATTTTCTTGACTAGATTGGCCTTATTTATCTCATAAGGAATCTCAGTGATAACGATTTGTTCCTTACCACCTTTTAACTTTTCAATCTCAGTCTTGGAACGAACAACCACGCGCCCCTTACCAGTTTCGTAAGCCTTTTTAATCTCGTCACGGCCTTGGATGATAGCTCCTGTAGGGAAATCTGGGCCAGGCAAGAATTCCATCAACTTCTCAACCTTGGCAGTTGGATGATCAATCATATAGACTGTCGCATCGATAACTTCGGCCAAATTATGTGGTGGAATATCCGTGGCATAACCAGCTGAAATCCCGGTTGAACCATTGACCAAGAGGTTTGGAAAGGCTGCCGGCAGAACAGTTGGTTCTTTTTCGGTATCGTCAAAGTTCCAAGCAAAGGGAACTGTCTTTTTCTCGATATCCTGAAGAAGGTAACCAGCAATCTCAGACAAACGAGCCTCGGTATAACGCATTGCCGCAGGCGGATCTCCGTCCATAGAACCGTTATTACCGTGCATTTCAACTAGAATCTCACGATTTTTCCAATCCTGAGACATACGCACCATGGCATCATAGATAGAAGAGTCCCCGTGTGGGTGGAAATTACCCATGATGTTCCCGACAGACTTAGCCGACTTACGGTAGCTCTTGTCAAAGGTATTGCCATCCTTATTCATCGAATAAAGAATGCGGCGCTGAACCGGCTTCAAACCATCACGAATATCTGGCAAAGCCCGGTCTTGAATGATGTACTTGGAGTAGCGACCAAAGCGCTCTCCCATGATGTCCTCCAGGGACATATTTTGAATGTTAGACATAATAATTCTCTTTTTAAATGTTTTGTTGCAAAGTAAATCTATGTTTTATAAATTTAACTATTTCTTTGTAGGTAGTGAGAAAAGAAGAGCAATCCTACTAATCCTAGAATGAATAAAAGATTAATTTTAATAACAAATAAGCTAAGTAAGGTATTAATTAGACCATGAAAAATGGCGCAAAAGAGGACCGACTTAGTTTTTTTGAAAACAGCCGCTAGAAGAATGCTGAGATAAATTGCGAATAGACTGAATAATATAAAAGACATCCTACTTTGGGAACTTCCAATCACAAACCATAAAGGTACATGCCTTACTGCCCAAATACAACCTGTTATCAAACTGGAAATCCAAAAAGAGAATCTAGTTTCCAAAATTGGTTGCAAGGTGCCACGCCATCCCAGTTCTTCTTCTCCACCATAAACACAGACTGCACTCAAAAAAATAACAAATAAATTTCCTATAGGATTTCCCGATGAGGGGGTGGGGGGCCTTTTTTAGTGAATTCTTTCCTCTAATAGTCAGGGTAAAGAGGATCTTTAGCAGGGATAACCTTATCAGAAAGTTCCCTACCGAGAGAATGAAAGTTATCCTCACTCGGCTTCGAATAATCAAGAATATCCTTTTGAGGATCATATTTCATATCCCGACGATTTCCCATAAGAGTATAATACCTTTGCTGTTCTTCATTATTCTTAAACCCCTCCTTTAGCATTGGAATGAATTTAGAAAATTGTGAATCTAAATATGCAAAAGCAGTATCATAAATATTATCATCTCCAACAATTTTTATTTCGTTCTCAGGAAAATGAGCAATATTTCTTGTATAATTTTCTAAATCATTATATCTAGTATCTGAAAGAGGCTCCTTACTCCACGGAGTAGTCACAAAATTCTCTGATATAGGTATTTCCGGTTTATCTTTGTAAGAATAATTTAATTTTGTAGCTATAGCCAAAAATGGATACACTCGTAACTCATGAGCGATATTATCAATACCAGGACGACCATAAAATCTAGACCTTAAATCCCTGGCCCCTAGTTTTCCATAAAAATTTTTCGGAAGAACTGAAGTAGTAATTTCGTCAATAGTTTTACCTGTACTTGATTGACTGATAACATTATCATAAGATACAGGTAATAAAATTAAATTCGAGAAACGCGTACCATCTTTAAAAATCCAAAATAGTTTAGCAGGGATATACATATAGTAAGACGGTTTGGGCGGTATAGTTAATGGTTTTGTAGATTCGTTATACAATGTATAGCTTGGATTCTCTTGCCAAAAATTTTGAACAATATTAAAATTTGTTGTATCAAGATATTTGCTTCTATCCTGGTTAATTTTATTATTTTCCTGATTTTTGATATTATTCTCTTGGTTCTTTTCATTATTTTCAATTGTCCTAAATCCTAGAAACATCGTAAAGCCTAACGATATTATAGAAATTACCAAAGGCAAAAACTGAATAATTTTATCAAAAATAGTTTTGTCATTATCCTTATTTTTTATCAGTAAAGGTTGAGGAATGATGAAACTTGCGTTATCCGTTTTGTTTTCAATATCACTTGTATTTCCCTTTTTCTGATTAGTTTTACTAGATAGATTGACCTTCGCAACAAATTCTTTTTTTATATCTTTTTCTAGAATACTCTTTTGTTTTTTCTTTTTATTTGCCATACACTTCTCCTCCTACAACGTGAGAAAAGCAAAACGTTATTTTTTGCTTTTCGAGCTAGTAAGGGAGTTAGCTTGTCTGCCTGATAGCGGCAAGCGTCTTTTCATTAGGAGCTATTGCTTCAATGAAAAGTACTCCGTTAAAACACCCCACTCTCCTCCAGCGTAAACTTGACATTATCCTCAATCCATTTACGACGTGGCTCGACCTTATCTCCCATGAGGACATTGACGCGACGTTCGGCGCGTGCTAAGTCTTCAATCGTTACACGGATGAGGGTGCGTGTTTCTGGGTTCATGGTTGTTTCCCAGAGTTGATCCGCATTCATCTCTCCAAGTCCCTTGTAACGTTGAAGGGTGGCGCCTTTACCGAACTGCTTGCGGAGTTCTTCTAGTTCTCCGTCGGTCCAAGCATAAGCCACTTCTTCTTTCTTACCTTTTCCTTTAGACATCTTGTAAAGAGGGGGAAGGGCGATATAGACATGTCCTGCCTCAACTAGCGGACGCATGTAGCGGTAGAAAAAGGTTAAGAGCAAGGTCTGAATATGGGCACCGTCAGTATCCGCATCGGTCATGATAATGATCTTATCATAGTTAGCATCTTCAAGAGAGAAGTCTGCCCCTACACCCGCACCGATGGTATAAATCATAGTATTGATTTCTTCATTTTTTAGAATGTCCGCCATCTTGGCCTTGGCTGTATTGATAACCTTACCACGAAGAGGTAAGATAGCCTGGAACTTGCGGTCACGACCTTGCTTGGCAGAACCACCGGCAGAATCCCCCTCGACTAGATAGAGTTCATTCTTAGCTGGATTCTTAGACTGGGCTGGGGTCAATTTCCCAGACAACAAGCCCTTGTCTTTTTTATTTTTTTTGCCATTTCGGCTCTCATCGCGCGCTTTACGTGCTGCTTCACGGGCATCACGAGCCTTGATGGCTTTACGAATAAGATTTGAAGCCAGTTCCCCATTTTCCATAAGGAAAAAGGTCAACTTATCCGCCACAATTCCATCCACAACTGGACGAGCTAGAGGACTTCCCAGTTTGTCCTTGGTCTGTCCTTCAAACTGAAGATGTTCTTCAGGAACCAAGATAGAAAGAACGGCCGCTAGTCCCTCACGATAGTCTGAACCTTCAAGGTTTTTATCTTTTTCCTTGAGAAGACCTGTCTTACGGGCATAGTCGTTCATGACTTTAGTAATGGCAGACTTAAGTCCTGTCTCATGCGTTCCACCATCCTTGGTACGAACGTTATTGACAAAGGACAAGATATTATCTGAAAATCCATCATTGTACTGGAGGGCTACTTCTACTTGGAAACCATTGTCTTCGCCTTCGAAGTAAAGAACAGGCGTCAAGGTTTCCTTGTCTTCGTTCAGATAAGAAACAAAGTCTTGTACCCCATTCTCATAGTGAAACTCGATCGCTTCGTCTGTTCGTTTATCAGTCAGAGACAAGGTCACATTTTTCAAGAGAAAGGCTGATTCATTAAGGCGCTCTGAAATGGTATTGTACTTGAAATCTGTCGTAGAAAAGATCGTCGCATCAGGCATGAAGGTAACCTTGGTTCCTGTCTTAGACTTGGGCGCTGTACCGATTTTCTTCAGAGTCGTGACAGGTTTGCCACCATTTTCAAAACGTTGCTTATAGATTGCACCATCACGAGTAATTTCTACCTCTAACCAACTTGACAGGGCATTGACGACTGAAGAACCCACCCCGTGGAGACCTCCTGATGTCTTATAACCACCCTGACCGAATTTTCCTCCGGCGTGAAGGATGGTAAAGATAACCTCAACTGTTGGAATGCCCATAGCATGCATACCAGTAGGCATCCCACGTCCATGGTCTTGAACCGTTAAACTCCCATCTTTATTGATGGTCACGTCAATACGATCACCAAATCCAGACAAGGCCTCATCGACGGCATTATCGACGATTTCCCAGACTAGGTGATGGAGACCAGCACCATCGGTCGATCCGATATACATCCCTGGACGTTTTCGGACCGCATCCAACCCTTCTAGCACCTGAATGGCATCATCATTATAATTGTTAATATTGATTTCCTTTTTTGACACAAGGAACCTCCTATTCGTTCATCTTTACTATTCTACAGGTTTTCCAAGGATTTTGCAAAATTTTTCTTTCTCCGGTGTGACAATTTCAGAAGAGATTCTCTGCCTTTCTTCTCCATTTCATGATATAATAGTAGTATGATTACAATAGTTTTATTAATCCTGGCCTATCTGCTGGGTTCGATTCCGTCTGGTCTCTGGATTGGACAAGTATTCTTTCAAATCAATCTGCGCGAGCATGGTTCTGGTAACACTGGAACGACCAATACCTTCCGCATTTTAGGTAAGAAAGCTGGTATGGCAACCTTTGTGATTGACTTTTTCAAAGGAACCCTAGCAACCCTTCTTCCGATTATGTTTCATCTGCAAGGTGTTTCGCCTCTCATCTTCGGACTTATAGCTGTTATTGGCCATACCTTCCCTATCTTTGCAGGATTTAAGGGAGGCAAGGCTGTCGCAACTAGTGCTGGAGTGATTTTCGGATTTGCGCCTGTCTTCTGTCTCTACCTTGCGGTTGTTTTCTTCGGAACCCTCTATCTTGGTAGTATGATTTCACTATCTAGCGTCACAGCATCTATCGCGGCTGTCATCGGGATTTTACTCTTTCCGCTTTTTGGTTTTATCCTGAGTCACTATGACCCTCTCTTCATCGCTATTATCCTTGCACTCACTAGTTTGATCATCATTCGACATAAGGATAATATCACACGCATTAAAAATAAAACTGAAAATTTAGTCCCTTGGGGATTGAATTTGACCCACCAACATCCTAAAAAATAAAACGTCAGTTCATGTATGTACTGACCCCAAAAAGTTAGACAATTAATTTATCCAAAGGATTTAGTTCTGTATTGCACAGGGCTGAGTCCTTT
>NZ_JALDTZ010000013.1 GCF_023109105.1 Streptococcus mitis | reverse complement strand
TTGCCACTGGTTTTTAGGGTTTTTATCAGACTAACTTCCACTTGAATTAGCGATGGAACTTAGTTTGGGAATTTAGCCTTTAGAGCATTTTTTCATTCAAGAGCGCGGAATGATTTGAAATATGGTATAATAAAAGGGAATTTCTAGAGAAAAGAGAAGATTATGTCAAATTATGCCATTATTTTAGCAGCGGGTAAAGGGACTCGCATGAAATCTGATTTGCCAAAAGTTTTGCACAAGGTTGCGGGTATTTCTATGTTGGAACATGTTTTCCGTAGTGTGGGAGCTATTCAACCTGAAAAGACAGTTACAGTTGTAGGACACAAGGCGGAATTGGTTGAGGAAGTCTTGGCTGGACAGACAGAATTTGTGACTCAATCTGAACAGTTGGGGACAGGTCATGCAGTTATGATGACTGAGCCTATCTTAGAAGATTTGTCAGGTCACACCTTGGTCATCGCAGGGGATACTCCTTTAATCACAGGTGAAAGCTTGAAAAACTTGATTGATTTCCACATTAATCATAAAAATGTGGCGACTATCTTGACTGCTGAAACGGATAATCCTTTTGGCTATGGACGAATTGTACGTAATGACAATGCAGAGGTTCTTCGCATTGTTGAGCAGAAGGATGCTACAGACTTTGAAAAGCAAATCAAGGAAATCAACACTGGAACTTACGTCTTTGACAACGAGCGTTTGTTTGAGGCTTTGAAAAATATTAATACCAACAATGCTCAAGGAGAATACTATATTACAGATGTTATTGGCATTTTCCGTGAAGCTGGTGAAAAAGTTGGCGCTTATACTTTGAAAGATTTTGATGAGAGTCTTGGGGTAAATGACCGTGTGGCTCTTGCGACAGCTGAGTCAGTTATGCGCCGTCGCATCAATCATCAACACATGGTCAATGGTGTTAGCTTTGTCAATCCAGAAGCAACTTATATCGATATTGATGTTGAGATTGCTTCGGAAGTTCAAATCGAAGCCAATGTTACCTTGAAAGGGCAAACGAAAATTGGTGCTGAGACTGTTTTGACAAACGGTACTTATGTAGTGGATAGCATTATCGGAGCAGGAGCTATCATTACCAATTCTATGATTGAGGAAAGCAGTGTTGCAGATGGTGTGACAGTCGGTCCTTATGCCCATATTCGTCCAAGTTCAAGTCTGGGTGCCCAAGTTCATATTGGTAACTTTGTTGAGGTGAAAGGTTCTTCAATCGGCGAGAATACCAAGGCTGGTCATTTGACTTATATTGGAAACTGTGAAGTGGGTAGCAACGTTAATTTCGGTGCTGGAACCATTACAGTCAACTATGACGGCAAAAACAAATACAAGACAGTTATTGGTAACAATGTATTTGTGGGTTCAAATTCAACCATTATTGCGCCAGTAGAACTTGGTGACAATTCTCTTGTTGGTGCTGGTTCAACTATTACTAAAGATGTGCCAGCGGATGCGATTGCTATTGGCCGTGGACGTCAGGTCAATAAAGACGAATATGCAATACGCCTTCCTCATCATCCTAAAAATCAGTAGGAGCCTATCATGGAATTTGAAGAAAAAACGCTTAGCCGTAAAGAAATCTATCAAGGACCAATATTTAAATTGGTCCAAGATCAGGTTGAATTACCTGAAGGCAAGGGAGTTGCCCAACGTGATTTGATTTTCCACAATGGAGCTGTCTGTGTTTTAGCTGTAACGGATGAGCAAAAACTCATCTTGGTCAAGCAGTACCGTAAAGCTATCGAGGCTGTCTCTTACGAAATTCCAGCCGGAAAATTAGAAGTAGGAGAAAATACAGACCCTGTAGCAGCAGCCCTGCGTGAATTAGAGGAAGAAACAGCCTATACAGGGAAGTTAGAACTCTTGTATGACTTTTATTCAGCCATTGGCTTTTGTAATGAAAAGTTAAAACTATACCTAGCAAGCGATTTGACAAAGGTGGAAAATCCGCGTCCGCAGGATGAGGATGAAACCTTAGAAGTCCTTGAAGTGAGCTTAGAAGAAGCTAAGAAATTAATCCAATCAGGTCATATCTGTGATGCCAAGACAATTATGGCTATTCAGTATTGGGAATTGCACAAAAAATAGAGGAGGTCAGTATGGGTAAACCTTTATTAACGGATGAAATAATCGAAAGAGCTAATAGAGGCGAAAAAATTTCGGGTCCCCCTTTGCTAGATGATGAGGAGACTAAGATTTTACCAACCTCTTCTTCCCGTTTTGGTTATGCCAATCCTAAGGGGCATGGCTTTAGTCAGGAAACCTTGAAGATTCAGGTCGAACCGTCTATTCATAAAAGCCGTCGCATTGAAAATACCAAGAGAAATGTCTTCAATTCTAAATTGAATAAAATCTTATTCGCAGTCATCTTTCTCTTGATTTTGCTTGTGTTGGCAATGAAACTGTTGTAATAGAAAAGGAATTGAAATGAAAATAGGAATTATTGCTGCAATGCCAGAAGAACTGACTTATCTGGTCCAGCATCTAAAAAATGCCCAAGAGCAAGTTGTTTTGGGGAATACCTATCATACAGGAAGCATTGCCTCGCATGAAGTCGTTCTTGTAGAAAGTGGAATTGGTAAGGTCATGTCTGCTATGAGTGTAGCGGTTTTGGCTGATCATTTCCAGGTGGATGCTTTGATTAACACGGGATCAGCTGGGGCAGTAGCAGAAGGTATTGCTGTTGGGGATGTTGTGATTGCTGACAAATTAGCTTATCATGATGTGGATGTCACAGCTTTTGGTTATGCTTATGGACAAATGGCGCAACAACCGCTTTATTTCGAATCAGATAAAACCTTTGTTGCCAAAATCCAAGAGAGTTTATCTCAATTGGATCAAAACTGGCATCTTGGTTTGATTGCTACAGGAGATAGTTTTGTTGCAGGAAATGACAAGATCGAAGCGATTAAATCTCATTTCCCGGATGTTTTGGCTGTTGAGATGGAGGGGGCAGCTATTGCTCAGGCAGCGCATGCTCTGAATCTTCCAGTTTTAGTCATCCGAGCTATGAGTGACAATGCTAACCATGAAGCAAACATCTCTTTTGATGAGTTTATTATCGAAGCTGGACGTCGCTCTGCCCAAGTCTTATTAGCCTTTTTGAAGGCCTTAGATTAAGCGAAAATTTGACAGTTTTTCTAGCTTATGATAAGATTTAAGTAAAGAAAAGCTAGAAAACGTTTCAGAGGATATTATGAGTATTGAAATGACCGTCAGTGAGATTGCAGAGGTCTTAGGATTATCTCGCCAAGCAATCAATAACCGTGTCAAAGAATTACCAGAAGAAGACACAGATAAAAATGACAAAGGGGTAACAGTAGTTACCAGAAGTGGCTTAATTAAGCTAGAAGAAATCTATAAAAAAACGATTTTTGAAGATGAGCCTGTCAGTGAAGATGTCAAGCAACGTGAACTGATGGAGATTCTGGTCGATGAGAAGAATGCAGAAATTCTCCGCCTTTATGAACAATTAAAAGCAAAAGATCGTCAGTTATCAGAAAAAGACGAGCAGATGCGTATCAAAGACCGTCAGATTGCTGAGAAAGACAAACAACTAGATCAGCAGCAACAATTGACTCTTCAAGCCATGAAGGATCAAGAAAATCTTAAGCTAGAGCTGGACCAAGCAAAAGAAGAAGTCCAATCCACTAAGAAAGGCTTTTTTGCTCGTTTATTTGGAGGATAATCAAGGAGCTGTTTAGGTTAATGCTTAACCTGATGGCTTCTTTTGTTTCTAATACTCTTCGAAGATCTCTTCAAACCACGTCAGCTTCACCTTGCCGTAGGTATCTTAGGTATATGTAACTGACTTCGTCAGTCTTATCCACAACCTCAAAACAGTGTTTTGAGCTGACTTCGTCAGTCTTATCTACAACCTCAAAGCAGTGCTTTGAGCAACCTGCGGCTAGATTCTTAGTTTGCTTTTTGATTTTCATTGAGTATAAATAGTATAGTTGTTCAAGTAAAATAACAGTAGAGGAGAGGTATAAAATGGAACGATTAGAAGATTACATTGCTTTTGACTTAGAATTTAATCAGCACGAAGGACAAACACACCTGATTCAAGTATCTGCAGTGCGTTTTAGAGATGGTCAGGAAATCGATGCCTATGATTCCTATGTTCATACCAGTGTTCCCTTAAAAAGCTTTATCAATGGTTTGACAGGGATTACAGATGAGACCTTAAAAGATGCTCCCCCAGTGGAGGAGGTTATAAAAGAATTCCAAGCTTTTGTAGGTTCTTTGCCGATGGTTGGATACAATGCTGCTAAAAGTGATTTGCCTATTCTAGCAGAGCATGGTTTAGACTATAGCCAGCAGTACAAGGTGGATTTGTATGATGAAGCTTTTGAACGTCGGAGTTCAGATTTACATGGTATTGCCAATCTCAAGTTGCAAACTGTTGCCTCGTTTCTTGGATTTCAAGGTCAGTCTCATAATAGCTTAGAGGATGCTCGTATGACGGCGCGTGTTTACGAGTCTTTTTTAGAGTCAGATCAAGCTAGAGAATTGTTAGGAACAGAAAGTAGCCTAGCAAATAATCCTTTTGGAGGCTTGGACTTGTCTCAATTATTTGACTAGGAGTACCTATGAAACCTCAAAAACCTAAAAATCTAGGTTTTAAGCAGATATACTTTAATCTAGATAAAATACTCTTTCTTTTCTTTTTGACTTTCATGATGATTGAGTTTGTCTGGTTACCATCAAATTCTTGGATTGCTGGACTTTTGCTCCGTCAGACAGGTTATCTCTTTCTTTCCTACAACAATATTTTTGCTATTATAAAGGGTTCTCCCTTTGTTAGTCTTGCTTTATTTGTTCTGGTAATTGTTAATTTATTGGTCGCTTATTACCAGATAGGACTTCTCTTTATTGGTGCTCGGCACCTCCTCTATCATGAAAAGAGGACATTGCTGGAGTATAGTCGCAAGGTCTTTCGCCAAAGTTTCTTATTTATGAGGCAAGTGACGATTTCCAAGATAGCCTTTATTTTCTTTTATATCATGATGCTCTTTCCGTTGATTCGAAAGATTTTAAAGATTTACTACCTTAATAAAATTGTTATACCAGACTTCATCGTTGATTATGTGGAAGACAAGTATTGGCTAGTAGGTATAGTAGTTACTATTTTGGCTTTACTTCTGTTTTATATTTCAGTGCGTTTGATGTTTGCCCTACCTCAGCTTTTATTTGAGAAGAAAACAGTGAAAGAGGCGGTTAGATACAGTCTAGAGAAGACAAGAAAGCACTCCTGGTTTTATACTTGGAACTTGCTTTGGATTGTCGTCAAAACCTACCTATTTTTCATTCTTTTATTGATTCCAATATTAGCAAGTCAGGCATTGATGGATGGTCTGACCCATAAGGAATCTCTTGTGCTGGGAATGATCAACTTTGTTTTGATTAAAAATTTCCACTATATTGCCTTGACTTACTTTCTCATTAAGTTTGTTTCTTTCTTAACAGGAGAAGAATTAGAAATCACACCAAGGAGAAAGAAAGACCATTGGATGAGATGGGGAGTGATGGGCTGTGCCGCTATCTTTTTCGCTCTTGAGGGTTATGTTTATTTAGAAGCTCCAGTTGCCAATAAACCTTTAATCATCTCTCACAGGGGAGTATCTAATAAGAATGGTGTGCAAAATACAGTTCAATCTTTAGAAAAGACAGCTCAACTAAGTCCAGACTTTGTTGAGACGGATGTACAAGAAACAAAAGATGGCCAGTTTGTCATGATGCATGATGCCAATATCAAGAATCTGACGGGAGTTAATGCTAATCCTCAAGATTTAACCTTGGAGGAGTTAACCAAACTCGATATTTCAGAAAATGGTTATCATAGCAAGGTGTCTAGTTTTGATGACTATCTCAATAAAGCCAATGAATTGCATCAAAAGCTTCTTATTGAGATTAAAACCAGTCGAAAAGATAGCCCAGATATGATGAAACGCTTTATGAAAAAATATGGAACGGTTCTTAAGCAGAATGGTCACCAAATGCAGTCCTTGGACTATCATGTGATTGACCAGGTGTTAGCCTACGATTCTCAAATTCCAGTCTATTTCATACTACCTTATAATAGTATTTTTCCCAGAACCAAGGCTACAGGCTATACTATGGAGTATTCAACCTTAGATGAAAATTTTGTCAACAAGCTTTGGAATACCGATCAGAAATTGTACGTTTGGACTATCAATAGTTCAGAGTCCTTTGATAAATCTGTTCATTTGGGAGCAGATGGCATGATAACGGATGACTTGGAACTGATTCAAGACCAGGTTACTATTGCTCAAGAAGATCCAGAGTATACTGAATTGCTTTTCAAACAAGCTATGGAATTCTTTAATTTTTAGTAAGCAAAAAGAGGAACAGTTGTTCCTCCCACGATAGGCAAGTATTCTCTTGAATGCTTGTTTTTCTTATGCTTAGAATGGCAATTTCCCAGCGAAAGCACCCAGTTTTTTCTTGGTAGTTTCATCGATTTGTTCAAGAGCAGAGTTGATGGCTTGAACAGTCATATCTGAAAGAGTTTCAAGGTCTTCTGGGTCAACAACAGCTGGATTGAAGTCAATGCTGACAACTTTTTTGTCACCTGTTAAGGTCGCTTGAACAAGGTCTTGAGCAGATTTGCCAACAAATTGCATAGCAGCAAGTTCAGCTTGGCTTTGTTCCATTTGTTTTTGAAGTTTTTGTGCTTGGCGCATCATGTTTTGCATGTTCATCATGGTGATTTACAGTTTCCTTTTTCAATTATTTTCTTTTTTATTTTATCAATTTTAGAGTAAAAAGTCTATTATTAGTTTAAATTTAAAACATTAAATTTTCTGACAATTTATTGAAAAATGAGTGAAACCATGGTATAATGAAACGTAAAATGAATTCAGGTTTCCTGAGCCAATAGGAGTATACAATGAAAAAACTGGGTTTTGTCCTTTTATCTTCAGCCTTGCTATTGACAGCTTGTACTACTAACCAATCTAAGCCAAGCAATACAAGTGATTCATCTAAGGTGACAGCCTTGTCTGAAGACAAGCAAAAAATGCTTGATAAGGCCACTGCTGACTATAAGATTTTTGTGCAAGAGCAAATCGATAAACTGTTGACAGATACAGAAGGATTTGTCAAACTGTTGAAAGAAGGAAAACTAGAAGAAGCTAAGAAGGTCTATCCACTGATTCGTATGTCTTATGAGCGTTCAGAACCAATCGCCGAAAGTTTTGGAGAGTCAGATGTCAAGATTGACTTCCGTTTGGCAGACTACATGGACGAAAACAAGACAGAGGAAGGTTGGTCTGGTTTCCACCGTATCGAGCGTATCCTTTGGGAAGACAATACAACAAAAGGAACTGAAAGCTACGGTGATCAGTTGGTCAATGATATCAAGGAATTGAAAGCCAAGATTGCAACTGTGGATGTGGACTACAAGGTCATGTTAACTGGAGCTGTTGACTTGCTTAACGAAGTGGCAACAAGCAAGATTACAGGTGAAGAGGAAATTTACTCACATACAGACTTGTATGACTTCCGTGCCAATATCGAGGGAGCTGAGAAGATTTTCCAACTCTTTAAACCTTTACTTGAAAAATCAGACGCTAATCTAGTTAAAGAATTGGAAGCAGATTTCAAATCTGTTAATAGCTTGCTGGACAAACACATGACTGATAAGGAACACTACAAACTCTATACTGATTTGACAAAAGAAGATACTAAAGAATTGTCAGAAGCTGTGACAAAACTAGGCGAGCCTCTGTCACAAATGGGTAAATTTCTTAGTGGAGAATAAGAATCATGACTGAAAAAGACGAAAAGTTTTTTGAAAAGAAAATGGACCGTCGAGAATTTCTGAAAAAAGCAGGGATTGGAGGGGCTGGTTTAGCGCTAGGACTCTCTGGTGCTTCTGCTTTTTTCGCACCTAAGCTAGGAAGTCAGGAAAAAATCTCGTACGGAAATGAAAAAATTGCATTTTATGGCAAGCATCAAGCTGGGATTAGTACGCCCATGCAAAAGAATATCTATTTTGTTGTCTTGGACTTGCATACGACGGATAAGGATAAGATTATCCAGCTGTTCAAGGATTGGACGGATTATAGTGCCAAGTTGGTCGAGGGGGAACTAGTTAAAAAAGATGGACAGAATGCTCTCTTGCCTCCTAGCGATACTGGTGAAACAGTTGGACTCAATCCTCATCGTTTGACGCTGACTTTTGGTGTATCTGCCAGTTTTTTGAAAAAGATGAACTTGGAAAACAAGCGTCCTCAAGTTTTCAGAGATTTACCGCCTTTTCCTAAAGAGCAATTACGTGAAAAATATACTGGTGGGGATATTGTCATCCAGGCCTGTGCAGATGATGAGCAGATTGCCTTTCATGCTATTCGCAATCTTATCCGTAAGGGCAGAAATGCGGTGACCCTTCGTTGGAGTCAGTCTGGTTTTGCAGCTATCGGAGATCGAATGGAGACTCCGCGTAACCTCTTTGGTTTTAAAGATGGAACAGCAAATCCAACCAAGGAGAAAGACTTTGACCGCGTTATCTGGGCTGATAGTAAGGACTGGATGGAAAATGGATCTTATATGGCAGTTCGTCGGATTCAGATGTTTTTAGAGACCTGGGACCGCACTAGTCTCGAAGAACAAGAAAATACCTTTGGTCGTTACAAGGAAAGTGGTGCCCCCTTTGGTAAGAAAAATGAATTTGATGAAGTTGATTTGAGTCTTTTGCCTGATGATTCGCATGTTCGTTTGGCCAAGGAAGTGGATAAGCCACTTTTGCGTCGTTCTTATTCTTACTCAGATGGAATTGATGAAAAAACTGGCCAGTTTGATACAGGTTTGCTCTTCATTTCTTTCCAGAAGGATCCTGATAACTTTGTCAAGGTTCAAACCAATCTAGGTGCTACTGATAAGATGAATGAATACATCACTCACATTGGTAGTGGACTCTTTGCTTGCTTTGGTGGTGTAGAGAAAGGAGGCTACATTGGTCAGAAATTATTGGAGGGCTAGAAGCTGGTTCTTGGTTTTAGCCTTGTCACTTTTAATTCTTTCCCCAGTAGGTGCCCAAGAAAGCTTGAGTTCTTACTTTGTGAAAATCACTGATGCGTCCAAAGCGGTCAAAAATGGCAATCAGTCTGAGGCCCAGAAACTCGTTACGGAGATGGCAACAGATTTCGTAAGAGTAGAAGACAGTGATTCTGATGCTGGTAAGGTTGTCAAGAAAAAGTTAGCTCAATCAGGCGAGATTACTGAAGACAAACTTACTGAAATTTCTGCAGCTCTATTAGCTTTTGAAAAAGAACGAAATCCTGTTGACCTAGATGCGGAAAAAGAAAAATTGGTCAACCGTCTAATTCCTCGTTTTGAAGCGCTAGAACAGGCCATTACCTCCAAAGATTTGGACAAGGTTCGAGGAGCCTTTAAGAAAATGAATTCCACTTGGACCATCAATGAAAGTGTGGTCCGTGACAATAGTACGGCCCATTATGGACGTGTTGAAACTGCCATTTCCTTCCTGCGTAGTAGCATGGAAACCGAGCCTACGGATTTTAACTCCATCCAAACTTCCTTTGAGGACTTAAAAAAGGCTATTGATGATTTTGTAGCTGGAAAAGAAGTTGCAGCAACATCTTCTGATTTGAGCCTTAAAGATGGGATTGCCCTTTTGAAAAAGGCTTTGGAACAATTTCAAGCTGATGACCAAGCATCAGGAGCTGCTAGTATGAAGGAATTTATCACTATTTGGCCAACGATTGAAGGTTCTGTTAGCACGACCAATCCTTCCCTCTATACTCGAGTGGAAAGCGAGAGCCCTGTGATTATGGTCAAGGGAAGTGAGAATGAATACCAAGAAAAATTAGAAAAACTGATTGCAGATTTATCCCAAATTGATACCAGCGCACGTTACAATACCTTTGATGCCATGCTAATTCTTCTAAGAGAAGGTGTAGAAGCCCTCTTAATCGTTATGGCCTTGGTAACTACCTTGAAAGCAGCCAAGATGCGAAAAGGACTCAAGTGGGTTTATGGTGGTGCTATCACTGGAATCATGGCCAGTATTTTTATTGCTTTCATTCTGCAAATTGCTTTTCCAGCAGTGACATCAGGTTCCAATCGTGAAATTATCGAAGGAGCAGTTGGGATTTTTGCGGTAGCTATGATGATTTTGATTGGAATCTGGCTCCACAGCAAATCTTCAGTCAAAAAATGGAATGCCTTTATGGAGTCACAAATGGAAACAGTGACCAAGACAGGTTCCTTTATTTCCATGTTTGCCCTCAGTTTTCTAGCTGTTTTCCGTGAGGGAGCAGAAACCATTCTCTTTTATGTTGGGATTTTACCAAGAATTTCTATCTTTGAATTTGTCTTGGGAATTTCACTTGCCTTGCTTGTTCTTGTAATTATTGCCATCGTGATGAACAAGGCCAGTCAATTCTTCCTGCCACATAAAGTCTTCTTTATCCTGACTTGGATGATTTATGCTCTAGCCTTCAAGATGCTGGGAGTTAGTGTCCACGCTCTTCAGTTGACCAATATGGCACCTAACCACCTGCTGACAGGATTTCCAACAATCGACCTTCTTGGAATTTATCCAAGTTGGGAAGGCTTGGCCAGCCAGCTAATCTTTGTGGTTATTGTCTTGATTGTCACTTTTAGACAGGGTGAAGAATAAATGGATAGAAAAGAATTGACAATCGTTGAACATCTGGTAGAATTTAGAAAGAGATTATTGGCTGTAGTTATTTGTTTCTTTTTGGTATTCTGTGTCTCTCTGCTTTTTGCAGACCAGATTTACCAGTATGTGACCCAATCTTTTCAGCAAAAGTTGATTGTTTTAGGACCTAATGATATTTTATGGATTTACATTCGTTTGTCTAGTCTGATGGCCTTTACCATCACCTTACCTTACACAGTTTATCATATTTGGTCTTTCATCAAACCTGGTTTAAAGAAGGAAGAGGCTAGAGCGATTTTTGCCTATATTCCAGCTAGTTTCCTTTGTTTTCTAGTTGGACTGGCTTTTGGTTTTTACTTTGTAACACCAGCTATACTTCAGGTTTTATTAGGATTGGGAGAAGGATTATTTGAAACGCAGTTAACAGCCCAAAATTACCTGTCCTTTGTTTTTCAAACGACCTTGCCCTTGGCATTGATTTTTGAATTGCCGGTTATCATTGCCTTTTTGACGTCGATTGGACTCATTGGACCAGAATTATTGATTGCTTATCGCCGATACGCTTATTTTATCTTATTGGTACTTGCAGTCATTTTGACACCAGCCGACTTTGTCAGCGATTTGGCAATGACTGTTCCCTTGATCTTACTCTATGAATTGAGTATTGCTATCAGCAAACACATTATAAAACGCAAGCAGAAAGGAGAGAGAAATGGGAATCTTACGTGATATCGGAGCACCAGGATTGATTATCATCGTTTTAGGAGCTCTCTTGATTTTTGGACCAAAACGATTGCCTGAATTAGGTGAGTCAATCGGTAAAATGCTATCTGAATTTAAAAAAGCAGTTAAAGGAACTGAAAATCAAGATAAGGAAGGGTAAGACTTGTCTAATAAAAAAACTTTGTACTCTAGAAACCATTGTGTAGCTAGAGTGCAAAGTTTTTGCTTTTTTAGTTAAAATGAAGACTGTATTCTTTATGAATCTAAAGTATGACATTAAAATGATGATTTTGAGTTTTTATTATTTTTGCTTTGTAGTAAGGTAATATAGTCACTTTTGGTGTGGAATAAGTGAGAAATAAAAATAGTTCCTTGTGTTTGGTCGATAAAGTAAAGCAAGATATATTGCCCGATAATTTTTCCTCTTGTTGGGTACTTACTGTTGATTTTTAGTCCGATTTTTTCATCTGCATCAAAGCCAGCTTCAGGAAAGGTTTCTAAACTTTTTAAGCCGTCTAAAATTTTAACCACAGTATTTTTTGCAGACTGAGATAATAAAAGAACAGTAGTGATGTAGTCATGAATACTGTCAATTGCCTGACTCACTTCAGTAGATAGAATCACTTTATAAGTCATATCGTAGCCTCATATTGTCTAGGGAAGTTCCTTGTCCGGATTCGTATTCTCTTAAGGCGCGTTCAGATTGGGCTTGTAGTTCTTGAATCAATCGCTCACGATGTAAATCTTCTGCGGTTTTTATTGGTAAATCCTGTTCGAGAACAATCTGCTCGATAAAAAGACTAACAGCATCAGTCATAGTCATTCCTTTTTCCTTAATGATAGCTCTAGCTTTTTCCATTGATGACTCATTGATTTTAAAATTGTATTGCTTAGTAAGTGATGTAGTCATGGCATATCTCCAATCTATACTATATATAGCCAGTATATATCTTTTATACTTTTTAAGCAAGAAAAAACTTTGTACTCTGAAAACCCTCGCGTAGCTAACTAGAGTGCAAAGTTTTTTGTCTCTATAATATTTGTAGTGGGTAAATCCCCTATGGATATTATGGAGCCTATTTTGTTGTAGAAAAAAGTCCCATAAAATCTATAATGAAAAGCGATCAAACCATCATTAGAAAGCATCATATGGAACAATTACATTTTACTATACAAATGCAGTTTCTTCAACCGTCAGTTCTTCCCTCAAAAATCACTCTAAAATGTGATATAATAAGGCAGAATTGGAAATAGAAAACTATTTTCATCATTTTTTCAAAGACTCCATTAAGAAAATATGTAAAGACAAGATTAGAAAGTGAATATTCCTATGTCTTCTTACAAAAAGGTCTCTCTTTCTGAGATCAATCAATCTATTGAGACTCCAAATAACAATCATTTTTGGCAAAATCTAAAAGCATTCTTAGGACCTGGTGCACTTGTGGCAGTTGGCTACATGGATCCAGGAAACTGGATCACCAGCGTGGTTGGTGGTGCTTCCTACAAGTATAGTCTCTTATTTATTATTTTGATTTCCTCCATCATTGCCATGCAACTACAACAGATGGCTGGAAGGCTCGGTATCGTGACTAGGATGGACCTAGCACAGGCAACAGCTCATCATGCTCCCAAGTGGCTTCGCTATAGTCTGTGGGTGATTTTAGAATTAGCTTTAATGGCGACAGACTTGGCTGAGGTTTTAGGTTCAGCGATTGCCTTAAATCTTTTGTTTAAAATACCGATTATGGTCGCTATCCTCCTAACCGTTTTAGATGTATTTCTTTTGCTTTTGTTGATGAAATTTGGGTTCAAGAAGATTGAAGCTATCGTTACGACCCTTATTTTAACCATATTAGCTATCTTTACCTATCTGGTGGCTCTATCCAATCCAAGTATTCAGGGGATCTTTAGTGGTTATTTACCGACTTCGACTTTATTTGAAAGTCCCCTGCAGGGACATGAGAGTCAATTAACCTTAGCTTTAGGGATTGTAGGAGCGACAGTCATGCCTCATAATCTCTATCTTCATTCATCCCTATCACAAACAAGAAAAATTAACCACAAAGATAAGAAGGACGTGCGAAAAGCAGTGCGCTTTATGACCTGGGATTCAAATCTTCAGTTGTCCTTAGCCTTTGTTGTCAATTCCTTGCTTCTTATTTTAGGGGCATCCCTCTTTTTTGGTCATGCATCTGAAATTTCGGCCTTTTCTCAAATGTACCATGCTTTACAGGATTCGACAATAGCAGGAGCGATAGCTAGCTCAACTCTGTCAACTTTATTTGCTCTGGCCCTCTTAGCAAGCGGACAGAATTCTACCATCACAGGCACCTTGACAGGTCAGATTGTTATGGAAGATTTCTTGCATCTGAAATTACCTCAGTGGATTATCCGTATCGGGACACGTATTTTTGCCTTGCTCCCTGTGATTATAGTCGCCGTCTTGTTTGGACATCAAGAAAAAACCTTGGATCAGTTATTGGTCTATTCACAGGTTTTTCTTTCAATCGCTCTTCCATTCTCAATTTTCCCCCTAATTTATTTGACATCTAAGAAGTCGCTAATGGGAGAATTTACCAATGCCAAGTGGAACACAATCCTAGGTTACGCAGTTTCCATTATCTTAACCATTCTCAATATCAAACTTCTTTTCGATATTTTTTAAACTTGTTTAAATCAGGTCTCGGCATCAGCTTGAGGATTGATAAAGAAATAATAGTAGCGGTTGGTTTATGAAAATAAGAAACAAAAAAGAACAGTCGAAGCTGTTCTTTTTTTATCATTATTTGAGACCGTATTTTTTGTTGAAACGATCCACGCGTCCATCTGCTTGAGTGAACTTTTGACGTCCAGTGTAGAATGGGTGTGAGTCTGATGAAATTTCAACACGGATCAATGGGTAAGTTTCGCCTTCGAACTCAACTGTTTCGTTAGAGCGTTTTGTTGAACCGCTAAGGAATTGGTAACCAGTAGTTGTGTCCATGAAGACAACTGGGCGATATTCTGGATGGATATCTTTTTTCATTTTGCAATATTTCCTTTCTGCCATGGTCTCTTTGCGAGCCATAGATTGTTACCATACTAGTCTATCAGATTCTGAAAAGTTTGGCAAGTATTTTATCAGTTTTTAAGCAAGTTTTTTAACTTTTGGTAGATGATTTCGTTTTCTTCCAGGCTATAGGAATTGGCACCGCTTGCTAGAGGGTGGCCTCCGCCATTATGTTCCTTGGCGATTTCATTGATAGGATGAATTTTACTGCGTAAGCGAACGCGGTAGTGGCCATCAGCCTGCTCCACAAAAATTCCCCAGAGACTGACACTATCAATGCGTCCAGGAGCACCGACAATGGCTGCAGTTTCAGCATCGGTGACATCGAATTGTTTCAAGATTTCTTGACTCAGGATAACGCGCGCTGCACCATTTTCATCAACTTCCAGATGGTCGTAGATGTAGCCTTGAAGTTTAGCGATTTTGTAGCTCATAGTGTCCATTTTACGAGTGAGAGCCGCAAAGTCAAAGTTATGCTCTCTCAGATAGGCAGCCAGACGGAGGGTCCGTGCAGTGGTAGAAGGGTAGAGGAAACGACCTGTATCACCAACGATTCCTGCAAAGAGCAACTCAGCAGCTCGATCTGACAAGGCCAGTTGGGTAGTTTCAGCAAATAGGGTAATCATCTCACTAGCGCTACTTGAACTAGTGTCCACCCAAGATAGGTCACCATATACATCATCATTTGGATGGTGGTCAATCTTAATGAGAAAATCACCTTGACTATAGCGCTTATCATCGATACGAGCAGTATTCGCCGTATCACAGACGATAACAAGGGCGCCTTGGTAGGTACTATCTTCAACAAGATCCATCTCAGCCATCCAAGTAAGAGTTGGTTCATCAAAACCAACGGCTTTGATGATTTTTTCTGGGAAATGATGTTCCAGCAAAGCTTTCAATCCCACCTGACTTCCCAAGGCATCAGGGTCTGGTTTCATATGACGATGAATGATAATCGTGTCGTATTCTTTGATTTTTTCTAAAATTTGATGGCAAATTTCCATAAATAACCTCAATTCTTTCTCATTTCATTGTAGCACAAGAATTTTTATTTTTAAAATGAAAAAGATGTGATATAATGGAGAAAGATAAATTGAGGAGGACGATATGGCATTAGCAAAAATTGTATTTGCCAGTATGACAGGTAATACCGAAGAAATTGCAGATATTGTAGCAGATAAATTACGTGACTTGGGATTGGATGTCGATGTTGATGAATGTACAACTGTTGACGCTTCAGACTTCTTGGAAGCAGACATCGCTATCGTTGCGACCTATACTTATGGTGATGGAGAATTGCCAGATGAGATGATGGACTTCTACGAAGACCTAGCAGACCTCAACTTGAATGGCAAAATCTACGGAGTGGTCGGCTCAGGAGATACCTTCTACGATGAATTCTGTAAGGCTGTTGATGACTTTGATCGTGTCTTTGTAGCGACAGGGGCAGAAAAAGGTTCAGAGTGTGTTAAAGTTGATCTTTCTGCTGAGGAAGAAGACATTGAACGCTTGGAACAATTCGCAGAAGAATTGGCTGCTAAAGTAGGATAAGCATAAACGTGCGCTGATGCAATCAATCAGTGCATTTTTCTTATTATAAGTCGGGATTTTACTAGCCTATTTGGTGGCTTTTTGATACAATAATTCAAATAAAGGAGGAGACTGTATGGATTTAGATAGTATTCGTCAAGAAATCGATCAAATTGACGACCAAATTGTTAAACTTCTAGAAGAACGAATGCATTTAGTTGAAGGAGTTGTCGCTTACAAGAAGGCTTCGGGTAAACCGATTTTAGATACCGAGAGAGAAGCAGTTATTTTTGAGAAGGTTAGGAGTCGTGTAGAGGACAAGCGCTATCAGGAGACTATTGTCGCAACGTTTTCGGACATACTCAAACGTTCGCGTGATTATCAGGATCAAAATATCAAATGAAAAAAGAACAATTTTATCCGCTAGGGATTTTTCTAGCTGCTATGTTTGGCGGACTTGTCCGCTACTTTGTTTCTTCTTGGTTGCCAGCTAGTCCAGAATTTCCTTGGGGAACCCTTCTTGTCAACTATATAGGAATTTTCTGCTTGGTCTATCTGGTAAAAGGCTATCTGGTATATAAGGGAAGCAGTAAAGGCTTGGTTTTAGCACTGGGGACAGGCTTTTGTGGAGGTTTAACAACCTTTTCCAGTCTAATGCTTGATGCTGTAAAACTGCTGGATACAGGGCGTTATCTTAGTTTGATCATGTATTTGCTTTTGAGTATCGGTGGAGGTCTGCTTTTGGCTTATTATTTGGGGAGGAAGAAATGGTAATCGTCTATCTTGCAATCGCTTGTGGCTGCGGAGCTTTAGTGCGCTATTTCTTTTCTCGATATAATCAAGCTTCTAAATTTCCTCTCGGAACGCTCATGGCCAATCTTTTAGGTTGTTTTTTAATTGGACTATTCTACAATCATGTGGAAGCCAAGGAAGTCTATGCTATTCTAGCAACAGGCTTTTGCGGAGGTTTAACAACTTTTTCGACCTTGAATGACGAACTTCAAAGACTGCTAAGCGATAGGAAGGTCTTTTATTCTTACCTGACTTTGACCTACCTAGGTGGTTTGATTGCGATTTTTTTAGGAATTCTGTTGTAAATTTCTTTACTTTTTTGTGGAAATTTGGTAAACTGTATCTTGTGTGTAATGGACGCACAAAAATACAGTTTATCCGCTGAGGAGGATTCCTCAAGATTGACAAAGATAGGAGAATAAAATGAATCCATTAATCCAAAGCTTGACTGAAGGTCAACTTCGTACAGATATCCCATCATTCCGTCCTGGTGACACTGTTCGTGTACACGCGAAAGTTGTCGAAGGTAACCGTGAACGTATTCAGATTTTTGAAGGTGTTGTTATCGCACGTAAAGGTGCTGGCATCTCAGAAAACTACACAGTTCGTAAAATCTCTAACGGTGTAGGTGTTGAGCGTATCTTCCCAATCCACACTCCACGTGTTGAAAAGATCGAAGTTGTTCGTTACGGTAAAGTACGTCGTGCGAAATTGTACTACTTGCGTGCTCTTCAAGGTAAAGCAGCTCGTATCAAAGAAATCCGTCGTTAATTCGACTAAAAAACTCTGCTTTTTCAGCAGAGTTTTTATCTAGCTCCCTTAGTTCAATGGATATAACAACTCCCTCCTAAGGAGTAGTTGCAGGTTCGATTCCTGCAGGGGGCATTTTAAGAAGCGTAAAGAAACATAAAGAATATTCAAAGTGTTTATTTATAGGCAATCATCACAATTTAGTTTTTTAAAATAGGATAGTATATTTTATTTTTTTGACCAAAACTTGACCAAATTTTGACCAAAAATTAGATTTAAGTTAATGAATATAGAATAAAGTGGATCATGAAAATGCCTTATTTGATTTTACGACTTTCTTTATCATCTTTAATTTAGTTTTACTTGTATTAGCAAGCTTGGTGGAATACAAGTGGAAGAGGGAATATTAATAAAAGTGGAGAAAACGATATTAGTTTCTCTCCACTTTTATGTTTCTAGCTAATTGGTAATAATAAGTTTTAGGATTGAAGTTACCTATCTTTATCTTTCAAAAAATGGTCAATCTTAGCCATCAAGAGCTTGTGGTCGTAAATTTTACAGATATCACGAGCCTGTAAATAATATTCAAGAATTTCATCGTGCTTTAAAAAATCTTTTCCAGCATTCGCAACGATAGTTAAAAGAGGTGCCAACTGATAGCTAGTCTCTTTTTGTTTACAAAAGTCAATGGTTTCTAAGGCTTCTTGGACAGCTTCTAACTCCTTTCCTTTAGAGTGTAAATAATAGGCGAAATTATGTTTAACTCGAATATAACCAAATAAATACTCTTGGTGGTTTAAATCTTTTTCTTGGTACAAACTGATAAGAAGTGAGTTATTTTCTTCGTATTCTGCATCACGTCCTACAGAAAAATAGAAATTAGATAAAGTATTGAGGAGTTTAAGATACACAGATGAACTGGACGAAAGCTTTGGTAAAGTATTTTCTAGACTAGCAATAGCTTCATCTTTGGAATCATGTAAGTAGAAAAGGATAATCGCTTGAATCCATAGAAGATAAAATTCATCTTCGGTAGATAGATATTGAGACTTTTCTTTTTCTAAGTTTAAGAGGTATTCTAAATCCTCGTAATTACGATCTTCAAGTAATTTTTCTGCTAATTTCTTAAAGGGTGTTATATTGGAAGTCATTTCAATCTGTTCATCGAAAAAATATTCTAAGGGAACTTGAAGCCGATTTGCAAGTTTATAGAGTAAATCAGCAGCAGGCATATAGTTGCCACGTTCTATTTTGCTGATTTGGCTTTGCTCACAAATTCCTTCGGAAAGTGTTTTTTGTGAGAAGCCTTTTTCTTTTCTCTTAGCTTTTAGTTTATCAGATAATATGCTCATCTTTAAACCTTCTTTAAATAAATTTACGATTAATTATATACTTTTAATCTCTATTTTTCAAATTTCTAACGCAGAAATAGTCAAAAAAACATAAAATAAAAAAAATATGATAAAAATAATACTTATTTCTTGACAAAGAATATTTAAAGTAGTACACTTACAAGTGTAAAGATAAGAAAAAGGTGGTTAATATGAGTATTTTATTAAACTTTCGTAAAATCATTTTTATATTATCCTTTTTAGGATTGTTTGTAAGCGGTTGCTTTTTTTGAAAAAACTGTAAATCAATCACAATATATTTTGGGCTCGAGAATTATACAACAAGCTGAAACAACTAATGGAGTTGATCTTGGGCTTGCGGATTGATTTATTAAACTTTTTGTGAAATAACATTTATACAGTGAATCGTGTCACGGATCGAATGCCCTAAAGGGGGATTGGTAAGTTCACTTTAACCTATTACTCTCTCATACACTAGTCATACAGGGATTATATCTCTTGATGTGGGTGTATAAATGTTAGGAGGAGAATAGAAATGAGAAATACAGTAATACAGACATTTAATTTATCAAAATCCTATGATGGAAAAATTGTCTTAGATAGGATAGATTTTACATTAAGACAGGGAGAAATCTATGGCTTACTAGGAAGAAATGGTACTGGAAAGACAACCTTTATCAAGGCTATTTTAGGCTTGACAGATATGGATAGTGGTGAAGTGAATATTCTATCTGAAAAACTGTTAGGTGAATTTTCTAAGGACTTGCTATCTCAAATCGGTGTGGTATTGGACAGTGCTTCTTTTTATCCTAATTTAACGGGACCTGAAAATCTCTTTATTTTTGCAAGATTGAGAGGAATTTCGCTAAAACAGGTAGAGCAAGCGTTACAAGTAGTAGGATTAGATGGGGAAAATAAAAAACTATTCAAGCAGTATTCTCTGGGAATGAAGCAAAGGTTAGCAATTGCTAACGCTATTATGCACCAGCCGAAAATTCTGATATTAGATGAACCAACAAATGGTTTAGATCCTATTGGTATCCTTGAAATGCGCCGTTATCTAAAGGAACTCAGTACCAATCATGGCATTTCGATTTTAATATCCAGCCACATTATTTCAGAACTTGAAAAGCTTGTAGATAGAGTTGGGATACTGCATGATGCCCACCTTATGGCTGAAAAGACTATGAAGGAATTAATAGATGGTGCAGATAAAAGGAAAATCCACCTAATTGTTTCGGATGCTCCTCAAGCTAAGGAAGTGCTTTGCAGGATAAATCTGCAAGAACAGATTAGTATTCTTTCGGATATAGAACTTGAACTTCAGGGAGAATCACCTACTTTTGACATTGCAGTCGTATCTAACTCCTTAAAAGACAACGGAATAGTTCTAAAAGAATATTCTTACAAAAACAATGAAAGTTTAGAGGATTATTTTAAGCGGGTAACAGGAGATGAGGGAATTGCTTGATTTAGTGAAGATTGAATTTCTCAAACAAAGGCATCAAAAACTGAATTTGGTTGTATATGGTGTTGTTTCCCTCTACCTAGCTCTCATCTGTTATTATGTAAATGATGCGAGAGGGTTGTTTGACTCCTTTCCCTTTGTCTATAAATTTTCTTTGTCTTATTTAAACTTTTTGATTCTCCCTTTGTATTGTGTTTCCTATACAATACAGACATTCGGTGTTGAATATCGCTATCGCATCATGAACAACTTAAAACTCGCCTCAGCAAATCTGATGAAGACATTCTGGGCTAAGATTTTGTATATAGAAATCAATGCTCTGTGTATCATGTTATTCACCTATATTTCGGTTTCCTTATTTGCACTACTATCTCGCTTTTCTTCAACAGTCAGTTTGTCTTTATTATTAAGATTCTTCTATCTTTGTATGAGTAGTGGTGTCTTAATTCCCATGGGAGTATTTCCTTTAGTTGCTTTGGTCATGATAAAAGTCAGAGGCAAGGAGATAGTTGGAAATTTGGTCGGCGTCATGTATGTTTTAGTGTCATTTTTTTTAGCAAGGACGAGTCCAAATATCAGTCCAGTAACAAGTGCTAACAGTTTAATCTGGGAAGGAAACAGAGAAGGAGTGGTGCTTCAACAGCCAGCTATCTTATCGATTATTGTACTAGGTTTATCTTTACTTGTTTTGTCTTTCTTGTCCATTAAATCTTGGTTAAGAAAGGTGGATGAATAAATGTTGATGCTAGAATTGACTAAACTAAGAAGGCGAAAGATTCTGTATATGATTCCCTTTGTAGCCATCCTGCTCTTTTTGTTAGAGTTTATGATTGGCCATCAGATTTATCAAGGGCATTCGTACGGTAGTGTGAATGGCTGGTATGTAGAAAATGGTTTCTTCTTTTTGAACTACTATTTTCTCCTCCCTTTTGCGAGCATGATTTTAGTGGATTTGATAAGAATAGAACAAGTGTCTAAAACGATTTCAAATCTCAGACTGATTCCTGTCGATTTGAAACAATTACTCCAAGCGAAGTTTATGCTTGCTTTGTTGATTAATCTACTAGTCAGTGAATTCACTTTTTTGGCTATGCTGGTCCTAGAGTTAATGGATGGTGATTTTGCTTTCTCTAGTCTTGCAATGTTATCTTGGGGACTTGTTTATGGAGCAATTGCTTTTGCTTATACACTGTCTGCTGGTATTATTGTCCTCTTCTTAGGAAAATATCGGAAGGAACTTATCCTTGCCCTACCACTTGCCTTTTTATTGTCATTTGCAGGTTTGTTTGCTTTAACAACGGTTGTTGGGCGGTATTATCTGGCAAATTTACTACTAATCATCATGGAGCAATTTACGGTTTTAACAGTTTCTGTATATGCCATTTGGTTGGTTACCTTGGTGGCATGTCTCCTTTATTTGTTGGCAGATAAACGCATGATGAACATTATTTTTGCTTATAAATGACTGTATTTTATATAACTTTTGGAGTTATGAATACAGCGGATTTAAATATTTGTTACTGGTATCTCTTTTGAATTTTTAATCCCAAAGGTTGAGGTGTCTAATTAGATATCAAAACCCGCTCAGCTGAGCGGGTTTCGTCTATTCTTTCCTTTTACAGTACCCATGTACGAATAGCGTGGGCGACGCCAGATTCATCGTTAGTTTTAGTGATGTATTTGGCGATTTTTTTGATTTCTGGATTTCCATTTTCCATGACAACTGGATTACCAACGACTTCCAGCATGGCGCGGTCATTTTCTTCGTCCCCGATAGCCATGGTTTCATCTTTGGTCAATCCTAGTTTTTCAGCTAAGTGAGTAATAGCTGAACCCTTATCTACATTCTTTTTAAGGAGTTCGAGGTAGAAAGGAGCAGATTTGTTAATAGAGTAGCGTTCGTAAAATTCATCTGGAATCTTTTCAATCGCAGCATCGAGAATCTCTGGTTCATCAATAAACATACATTTGACGATTTCCTTATCAGCCATTTCTTCAGGTGTACGATAGAAGATAGGCATGCTGACGAGGGTTGATTCGTGTACAGTGTATTTTCCGATATTACGATTGGCTGTGTAGATGCCATCCTTGGTAATAGCATGCATGTGGACACCAAGTTTGCGACTGAGGAATTCCATATCTAGATAGTCTTCATAAGTCAAGGATTCACTAATAATTTCATGTCCTGTAGCAGTTTCTTGAACAAGGGCACCGTTGAAGGTCACTACATAGTCCCCCTCATCTCTTAAGTTTAATTCGTCTAAAAGTTTGGCAACACCTGCAATGGGACGGCCAGTTGCAATCACGACTTTGACACCAGCTTCTTTGGCATCTTGGATAGCTGCAAAGACCTCAGGAGTGATTTTCTTTTGACTGTTGACAAGGGTTCCATCGATATCGACGGCGATTAGTTTAATACTCATATAGTTCCTCTTTTAGTTTTTATTTGGTTTAAAATGATCGTTTTCGATCAAGTGTAAAAATTGCTGGGTAATGCTTGCAAAGATGCTATTTTGTTCCAACATTTCTTTTGGAAAATAAAAGCGATTATCTCCGTGACGACTGCCAGCAAGGGATTGGACGATAGGAGACAGGCTAGAGAGTTCTGCCAGCTCTCCATTTTTCTGTAAAATCTCAATCTGTGTCCGTGGATTTTCAGATTCGGGACGATAAATATCATAAGGAAGGTCAAAGTTCTTATGAATGGCAGTGTAGTAGTCTGGATCAAAGCCAATGTCTTCAACCAATTTTCTCATGCTGGCGAGTTGGTCTTGATCCTCTTGTGAAAAGGTGATGGATTTAAAGACCTTGCGGTTGACAAAACGTTGCGACAAGTCTGCAAGAATCTTGTCAGGACTGGTCATCCAGAGCTGGAAGTAGGTATTCATCACACCATCATCTAGAGCCAGATAGTCAGACAAGGTCACGTTTTTTTCAAAGAAAGGTAGGAGATGTGGAGAAGTTCGTGCAAAGAAATCTTTGTCCTCAGGATAGAGTTCCTTAGCGCGTTTGAGGAGATTCTGTAGGAGGACTTCCATAGCGCGTGTTGCAGGATGGAAATAGACCTGCATATACATCTGATAGCGACTGAGGACGTAGTCTTCGATGGCGTGCATGCCATTGCGCTGAAAGGCAATACCATTTTCGACAGGACGAATAACTCGGAGGATTCGAGTCAGGTCAAATTCCCCATAAGATGCTCCCGTAAAATAGGAATCGCGCAAGAGATAGTCCATGCGGTCTGCATCAATCTGACTAGAAATGAGTTGCACGACCTGCTTGTTAGGATAGGTATGGTCGATAACACTGGCTACCTTTTCTGGAAAATCTGGTGCCACTTGTAGCAGGACTTGGTGAATCTCCGTCTCAGGACTTTGGATAATTTCCTGCGTAATCGCCTCATGATTTGTGTCAAAGAGATTTTCAAAAGTATGCGAATAGGCACCGTGTCCTAGGTCATGAAGCAGGGCTGCAGTCATGGTTAAGAGAGACTCGGCAGGATTCCATTCCTCAGGATATTTTTCTTCAAAAATCTCTGTGATGCGTCGTGCAATCTCATAGACTCCTAAGCAGTGGGAAAAACGACTGTGTTCTCCACCGTGGAAGGTATAACTGGAAGTTCCCAGTTGCTTGATGCGGCGCAAGCGTTGAAATTCTTTTGTATTAATCAAGTCGTAGATGATTTGATTATTGACATGGATGTAGTTGTGAACAGGGTCACGGAATACTTTTTCGTTCATATGACCATTATAGCAAAAAGCTAGAGTTTTTGGTAAAATAGTAGGACAAGAGACAAGAAAGAGGACTTGATGTGAAGATTCGGATGCGAAATACGATTCAGTTTGATGAGCAGTTGGAAGTGATTGACCAGCTTTATGACGTGGAAGTGCATGAAAAGGGAGATTATAGCTACCTGCTTTTTTATAATGAGGAGAAGGAAAAAGTAGTTATTAAATTTCATGGTCAAGAGTTGGTGATGAGCCGATTTTCCAATCCCAAGACCATTATGCGCTTTCTAAAGGATAGCGATAGTTTAGCCTATATCCCTACACCTATGGGCATGCAGGAGTTTATCATCCAAACGAGCCGTTATGAAATTGATGGGCAAAAGATTGAACTAGACTATCAACTACAAAATCAAGAGGGACATCCCTTTGCCAGCTATCAATTGGAAATTACTTGGGGCTAGTCTCATGTCTTTTTCAAATTTACCTAGCTATCTTCTTAGATTGGCTCCCTAGTGTGGTAGATTAGGCTAATTTTTGGTATAATAAAAGTTATGGAAATCGAAAAAACCAATCGTATGAATGCGCTCTTTGAATTTTATGCAGCGCTTTTGACAGACAAGCAAATGAACTACATAGAGCTCTACTACGCTGATGATTACAGCCTTGCTGAGATTGCCGAGGAGTTTGGTGTCAGTCGTCAGGCTGTCTATGACAATATCAAACGGACAGAAAAGATTCTGGAAGATTATGAGATGAAATTGCACATGTACTCGGACTACATTGTCCGTAGTCAAATTTTTGACCAGATTTTGGAACGCTATCCCAAGGATGATTTTCTGCAGGAACAGATAGAAATTTTAACAAGCATTGATAATAGAGAATAAGAGGAAGAAATATGGCATTTGAAAGTTTAACAGAACGTTTGCAGAACGTTTTTAAAAATCTACGTAAAAAAGGAAAAATTTCTGAAGCTGATGTCCAAGAGGCAACTAAAGAGATTCGCTTGGCCTTGCTTGAGGCCGACGTTGCTTTACCAGTTGTGAAGGACTTCATTAAAAAGGTTCGTGAACGAGCTGTAGGGCATGAAGTCATTGATACCCTCAACCCTGCGCAACAGATTATTAAAATCGTTGATGAGGAACTGACAGCCGTTTTAGGTTCTGATACGGCTGAGATTATCAAGTCACCTAAGATTCCGACGATTATCATGATGGTCGGTTTGCAGGGGGCTGGTAAAACAACCTTTGCTGGTAAATTGGCCAACAAACTCAAGAAGGAAGAAAATGCTCGTCCTTTGATGATTGCGGCGGATATTTACCGTCCTGCGGCTATTGATCAGCTTAAAACCTTGGGGCAACAAATTGATGTGCCTGTCTTTGCACTTGGAACAGAAGTACCAGCTGTTGAGATTGTCCGTCAAGGTTTGGAACAAGCCCAAGCCAACCATAATGATTATGTCTTGATTGATACGGCGGGTCGTTTGCAGATTGATGAGCTTTTGATGAATGAGCTTCGTGACGTCAAAGCTTTGGCTCAACCAAACGAAATTCTGCTCGTCGTTGATGCCATGATTGGTCAGGAAGCAGCCAATGTTGCGCGTGAGTTTAATGCTCAGTTGGAAGTGACTGGGGTCATCCTTACCAAGATTGATGGGGATACTCGTGGTGGTGCTGCCCTATCTGTTCGTCACATTACTGGAAAACCAATCAAGTTCACTGGTACAGGTGAAAAGATTACAGATATCGAAACCTTCCACCCAGATCGCATGTCTAGCCGTATCCTTGGTATGGGGGATATGCTGACCTTGATTGAGAAAGCTTCTCAAGAATACGATGAGCAAAAAGCCTTTGAAATGGCTGAAAAGATGCGCGAAAACACCTTTGATTTCAATGATTTCATTGATCAGTTGGATCAGGTGCAAAACATGGGGCCAATGGAAGACTTGCTCAAGATGATTCCAGGTATGGCCAATAATCCAGCCCTTCAAAATATGAAGGTGGATGAGCGCCAAATTGCTCGCAAACGTGCTATTGTGTCTTCAATGACACCTGAAGAACGTGAAAATCCAGATTTGTTAAATCCAAGCCGTCGCCGTCGTATCGCTGCAGGTTCTGGAAATACATTTGTCGAAGTCAATAAATTCATCAAAGACTTTAACCAGGCTAAACAACTCATGCAAGGTGTCATGTCTGGGGATATGAACAAAATGATGAAGCAGATGGGAATCAATCCAAACAACCTTCCTAAAAATATGCCAAATATGGGAGGAATGGATATGTCTGCCCTTGAAGGAATGATGGGACAAGGTGGTATGCCTGACTTGTCAGCGCTTGGAGGAGCAGGTATGCCAGATATGAGCCAGATGTTTGGTGGTGGACTCAAGGGTAAAATCGGTGAATTTGCTATGAAACAGTCCATGAAACGCATGGCTAACAAAATGAAAAAAGCGAAGAAGAAACGCAAGTAAGACAAAGGAAGGTCGCAGGGCTTTCCTTTTTTATACTCAATGAAAATCAAAGAGCAAACTAGGAAACTAGCCGTAGGCTGTACTTGAGTACGACAAGGCGACGTTGACGTGGTTTGAATTTGATTTTCGAAGAGTATTAGAAAGAAGAAAGCGAGCACTTCCCTAGTTGGAAATGCTCGTTTTTTGATGTGTTTAGACTCTTATACTCAATGAAAATCAAAGAGCAAACTAGGAAACTAGCCGCAGGCTGTACTTGAGTACGGCAAGGCAACGTTGATGTGGTTTGAATTTGATTTTCGAAGAGTATTAGTCTTTATTTTCGTATGGCAAGATTAAGTTCAAGATGATTCCTGTCATGGCTGATAGGGCAGTACCTGAAAGGGTAACTGGACCAAGTTTAAGGATAGCTCCTCCAAGTCCAAGGACCAACATAGCACTTGCGATGATTAGGTTACGCATTTGACCGAAATCAACACGTTCTTTAATCAAGACTTTCAAACCATTGCTGGCGATAACTCCATAGAGAAGGATAGACATACCACCAAGTACAGCATTTGGAATAGTTGAAATCAAGGCAGTGAATTTACCAAGGAAGCTAAGGGCAATTGCGATAAGGGCAGCGTTACGGATAACTGAGACAGAAGCGATACGGGTCATACCGATAACCCCTGTATTTTCTCCGTAAGTTGTATTGGCTGGTCCACCAAGGAAGGCAGAAACAGAAGTTGCGATACCGTCACCAAGAAGAGTACGGTGAAGACCTGGTTCTTTCAAGAATTGACGGCCACAGATTTGACCCAAAACAGTATGGTCTCCGATGTGTTCAGAAATTGTTACGATAGCGATTGGAAAGATAGCAATGGTTTCTGGACCAAAGTAAAGATTGTATTCTTTAAAGGCACCACCTGTGCTAAATGGCAAGTAGAAACCAGGAATCTCGAACCAGTTAGCTTTAAGAACTGGTGTAAAGTCAACCAAGCCAAGGGTTAGTGCGAAGAGGTAACCACCGATAATGGCAAAGAGGAATGGAATGATTCGTAGGAAACCTTTTCCTTTTGTGTTGATAAATGCAGCAATCAAGAAAGTAACAACTGCTACAAGAGCATTTTTCCAATTTCCATCAGCTACAAGACCAGCATTGGTAACAGCTGAACCTGCAAGTCCAAGACCGATAACGATGATCATAGGTCCGATGATGATTGGTGGCAAGAGTTTATCAATCCATTTTGTACCCGCAAAACGAACACTTGCAGCAACAAGGACATAGACCAAACCAGTCAAGATAACCCCTGTTTGGGCAGCAGATACATCGCCACCCATTTCTTTCATAGCAAGTGACATTGCTGTGATAAAGGCAAATGAAGAACCTAGATAAACTGGAACTTTAAAACCAGTTGAAATCATGTAGATGAGTGTTCCAACACCTGAAGCAAAAAGGGCAACAGATACAGGCATTCCCAAAATCAATGGTACCAAGATGGTCGCCCCAAACATGGCGAAAACGTGTTGGAAACTAAGGAGAATTCCTTTTCCAGCCGAAGGACGTTGGTCAACGTCTAGTAACAAATCAACAGTTGATTCTTGTTTCATATAAACCTCACTTTTGGGCATCAAAAAAGAGCCCATTATTTTACAGCAATAGGCCCTCAGAGTAAGACTTCTTTAAAATCTAGACTTTAAAGAGTTTCAAATATTTCTGCGTCTTCGTCACCTCACGGGATGACATTAAAAACCTTTGCTTGTGATAGTATAGCAGAAATTACAAACTTTGTAAATATTTTTTTACTAAAAAATTTAAAGCGGGCGTTTGTTGGGCATGCCAGCCTTTCTTGGGTATTTGTTGGGCGTTTCTTTTTTCTTTTCTACGACTGTGATGTAACGTGGATCTCCATTTGGGAGGGCGTAACTTAGATTATCTTCGACCTTACTAAAGAGGAGATTGAGGGCATTCTTAGCTTCTAATAACTCCTCAGGCGCATTGCTGGCCTTGAGTGCCAATAGTTTTCCGCCAACCTTAAGGTAGGGAATAGTCAATTCAGACAAAACCTGCATGCGGGCAACCGCACGAGCCGTTACAAAATCATATTGAGCACGGAAGTTCTTGTCTTGGGCAAAGTCTTCTGCACGTCCATGGTAGAAATGGACATCGTGCAAATCCAGTTCTTGAGCCAAGAGTTGGAGGAAGTTGATGCGCTTATTGAGTGAATCAATGATGGTCACATCTAACTGAGGATAGAGAATTTTCATCGGCAGACTAGGAAAGCCTGCCCCAGCTCCAATATCAAGCAATTTGATAGTTTCATTGGGAATCAAGCCTTGCAGAATAGGTGCAATCGAATCGTAAAAGTGTTTGAGATAAACTTCTTCCTTGTCCGTAATGGCTGTTAAATTAATCTTTTCATTCCACTCGACCAAGAGCTCAAAATAGCGTTCAAATTGTTTTTTTTGCTGGTCCGAAAGTGGAAGGTTCTGCTCGGCAAGCAAGTTGTAAAATGTTTCTGGTTTCATAGTTATTTCCTTCTTTAGTATCATCTTATTTTACCACAATCATAAAAAATTTGATATACTGGTACTAATCTAAAAGTAGAAAGGACTTATATCATGACTTGGATTATTCTTGGAGTTTTGGCTCTTGTTGTTATTTTTGTGATTGTTAGCTATAACGGTTTGGTTAAGAATCGTATGCAAACAAAGGAGGCTTGGAGTCAGATTGATGTTCAGTTGAAACGTCGAAATGATCTCTTGCCAAACTTGATTGAGACTGTAAAAGGTTATGCCAAATATGAAGGTTCTACCCTTGAAAAGGTGGCAGAACTACGTAATCAAGTGGCGGCAGCGACTTCACCAGCAGAAGCTATGAAAGCTAGTGATGCCCTCACTCGTCAGGTTTCAGGTATTTTTGCAGTTGCAGAAAGCTATCCAGATTTGAAAGCTAGTGCCAACTTTGTTAAATTGCAAGAGGAGTTGACAAACACAGAAAATAAAATTTCTTACTCTCGTCAACTCTATAACAGTGTTGTCAGCAACTACAATGTAAAATTAGAAACTTTCCCAAGCAATATCATCGCTGGAATGTTTGGATTTAAAGCAGCAGATTTCCTTCAAACACCAGAAGAGGAAAAGGCAGTTCCTAAGGTTGATTTTAGCGGTTTAGGTGACTAAGATGTTGTTTGATCAAATTGCAAGCAATAAACGAAAAACCTGGATTTTGTTGCTGGTATTTTTCCTACTCTTAGCTCTTGTTGGCTATGCGGTTGGTTACCTCTTTATGCGGTCTGGGCTTGGTGGCTTGATTATCGCACTGATTATCGGCTTTATCTACGCCTTGTCTATGATTTTTCAATCGACAGAGATTGTCATGTCCATGAATGGAGCGCGTGAGGTGGATGAGCAAATGGCACCAGACCTCTACCATGTAGTAGAAGATATGGCTATGGTCGCTCAGATTCCTATGCCTCGTGTTTTCATCATTGATGATCCAGCCTTAAATGCCTTTGCGACAGGTTCTAATCCTCAAAACGCAGCGGTTGCTGCGACGTCAGGCCTCCTTGCTATCATGAATCGTGAGGAGCTAGAAGCTGTTATAGGACATGAAGTCAGTCATATTCGTAATTACGATATCCGTATTTCGACTATTGCTGTTGCCCTTGCTAGTGCTATCACCATGCTTTCTAGTATGGCAGGTCGCATGATGTGGTGGGGTGGTGCAGGTCGCAGACGAAGTGACGATGACCGAGATGGAAATGGTCTAGAAATCATTATGCTAGTGGTTTCTCTACTTGCAATTGTGCTGGCACCTCTCGCTGCAACCTTAGTGCAACTAGCGATTTCTCGTCAGAGGGAATTCCTAGCAGATGCTTCCAGTGTTGAGTTGACGCGCAATCCTCAAGGGATGATCAATGCTCTACGAAAGTTAGACAATAGTAAACCCATGAGTCGTCCTGTAGATGATGCCAGCAGTGCACTTTATATCAATGATCCCAAGAAAGGGGGAGGGTTCCAAAAACTCTTTTATACCCACCCACCTATCTCAGAACGGATTGAACGTCTAAAACATATGTAGAAAAAATCCAGAGGTCGTCTCTGGATTTTTGATATGTTGCAAATTTATAAATCTTCTAAATTAACTAGCTCCAAACCGCGTTCTGTTAAACGATAGATAGTCGTACAGACCTCTTTTAAGAAACGCCTGTCATGAGTAACAGTGATGAGACCGCCTGGATAAGTTGCAAAGAGTTTTCTGATTTGGGGTTGGGAAGTGGGAGAAAAGTTTCGTGTGGGTTCATCCAGCAGAAGAAAGTTTGGTTTGCGCAGGACTAAATCCAAAAGCAGGAGTTTTCCCTGTTGACCGCCAGATAAGGAGCGAATTTGATGCTGCATTTCTGGATAACTGAAATTGAGACTGGCTAAGTGAGATTGGATTTTCTGCAGTTCCTCTTTTTCACCAGTTTTGCTGAGATAGGCGATTGGGGATAAATCCAATTGCAGTTTCTTGTGATAATCTTGTAGCATAAAACCAAGAGCAATCTCTCTTTTCGCACTTAGTAGTTGCTGTAACTTGGCTAACAGAGTTGATTTTCCAACACCATTTGGGCCTATGATACCGATTTTTTCTTGGCCACGGACAGTTAGTTGTAGTTCCTGAGCCAAAACTCGATCTCCAATGGACAAATTTTCTTTTTCCAGTTGGATTAAGATTTTAGAAGCCGGCAATGGCTGTATTTCTGAGAAGAAAAGTTGAATGTGTTCTTCTTCAAGTGGTTTTTGGGTCATGGACTGAGCTAGCTTTTCGTAGCGTTTTTCTTGAGAGAGAACATTTTTCATCTTTTTGGCCAATAGGCGACCGGCAGTACTGTCTTTGGTAACTCGAAGCGCAGTTTCTACATTTTGCTTGACTCGCCGATGTTTTTCCATGGTTTTATCGTAGGCTCTTTGCTCGTTAGCTGCTTGCTGGCTTTGTCTGGCAAAATTAGCCTTTCTCTGGTCACTATAGCGTTCATAGTCTAAATGTTCTACTAGCGTTTCCGCTTCTTTCCGATGTTTAACCAATCGTAAGTGGACAATAGTATCAGCCGTTTCAGAAAGAAAATCCTCATCATGGGAAATGAAAATAACGGTTTGCTTAATCGTGCGAATCTGACCTTTTAGCCAATCAACTGTTTCAAGATCTAAGTAATTTGAAGGTTCATCTAAAAATAAAATCTCAAAGGGTTTGGCTAATTCATGGATGAGCTGAATTTTCAAGGCTTCGCCACCTGAGAGACTACCAATCTTTTGCTCACTAGCAAAACGGTCGCTATCAAAATGCAACTCCTCAGCCAAACGATAGAGGATACCGTAGTCTAAATCAGCGAGATCTAAAAAGAAGTAGTCGTGTAGAGTTCTATTTTTTAGCTCCTCAGGCAACTTTTGAGGAATGTAGGCTAGTGACTGAAGGTCAGACTGGATATCTCCTTTAATAGTGAAATCAGGCAATGTTTCTCCCATTAAAGCTCGTAGCAAGGTTGACTTTCCATTTCCTTCTTCACCAATAATTGCAACCTTTTCCCTGTCTTGGATAGTCATGCTTAAGTCAGATACAAGGTCTCGTAAATCTTTGTTTTGTGTGATAGTCAGATGATTGATTTTTATCATATTCTTGCCTTTTCTAGAATGTCCATTGTGCATAACAAAAAGCTCTACTTTACCTAGTAGAGCCCAAAGTCACTATTAAAAACGCCATTATCCAAGTCAAAAATCCCATCAAACTAGGTCAGTCTAACCCTATCAAATCCAAGAGGAGCAGATGGCTAGCTTTCTAGTTTTTTGATTTTCAAAGAGGATAAAGTACTAGAAAATCTAGTACCAAAAGAGCATGCAAAAAGAGACAAAAACAAGATCTACTAAATAAAGTTTTTTATTTGATAGACTTAGTTGTTCATGTCTCCCTTACCTCCGAGTATTAGTACCTCTATCCTATACCTTTAAGGATATTTTGTCAATAGTAAATCCAAAATTCTAAACTCTAAAATCCAAAAACAGGTCCATAGAGTGTCAAAACGTGCTTAACTTGATTGTAGTGGAATTTATCATAGTTCCGCCAAGCAGTGCGAGCTTCTTCATTCAGTTTAAGTGTGCTAAGTCCAATCAAGAGACTGGTACGTTGGTAAAATTTCTCAAGATCAATTAAGATAGAGTTATCTAGTTTATCGGCTTTTTTAAGTTGATTGAGAAGCTGGTCAATAATTTGTTGCAAGCGATAGTCATCAGGTAAACCTTGTTTACAGGTCTGGTAGGCTTTATTTAACTCGGAAATGAGTTGATGTGCTTCTAAGATTAGTTCTTTGTCTTCCATATGAGCGTCCTCCTTTGCTCATGTATTGATGCCTATAGTATAGCACAAAAAATATATTTGTCATAATAAATATATCAAAAAATACATTAAGATGTTTTAAAAGTTTAGAGACTTTACTTGACCTCCTTTCATGGTATAATCAAGAGAGTAAATCTTTATGGAGGAAGTATGAAATTAAATATTCAAGAAATCCGTAAGCAGCCTGAAGGTTTGCATTTTGAGCAAACTCTAGACATATCAGCTGACTTACGTGACCGTAACCAAGAAATTTTAGATGTTAAAGATATTCTAGCAGTTGGGAAAGTACAGTACGAAGACCGTATGTATTTCTTAGATTATCAACTATCTTACACCATTGTTCTTGCTTCTAGTCGCAGTATGGAGCCAGTTGAGTTGGCAGAGTCTTATCCAGTAACAGAGGTTTTCATGGAAGGCGCAACCAACCAACTAGATCAGGAAGTTTTAGACGATGACTTGGTCCTGCCTATCGAAAATGGGGAAATCGACCTTGCTGAGAGTGTTTCAGATAATATCTTGCTAAACATTCCAATCAAAGTCCTGACAGCTGAAGAAGAAGCTGGTCAAGGTTTTGTGTCTGGAAATGACTGGCAAATCATGACAGAGGAAGAATACCAGGCCCAACAAACAGTCAAGAAAGAAGAAAATAGTCCTTTTGCTGGCTTACAAGGACTATTTGATGGAGACGAATAATGGTCTTGTCAAAGAAACGCGCGCGAAAAGTGCTAGAAGAAATCATTGCTCTCTTCCCAGATGCCAAGCCAAGTCTCGATTTCACCAATCATTTTGAACTCTTAGTTGCGGTCATGTTGTCAGCTCAGACAACGGATGCAGCGGTAAATAAGGCCACACCAGGTCTCTTTGCTGCCTTTCCAACGCCACAAGCCATGTCTGTTGCGACAGAGAGTGAGATTGCTTCACACATTTCTCGTCTTGGGCTTTATCGAAATAAAGCGAAGTTCCTTAAGAAGTGTGCGCAACAGTTATTAGAAGATTTTGATGGTCAAGTGCCTCAGACACGTGAGGAATTGGAGAGTCTGGCAGGTGTTGGTCGCAAGACAGCCAATGTTGTGATGAGTGTAGGATTTGGGATTCCAGCCTTTGCAGTGGATACTCATGTGGAGCGTATTTGTAAACACCACGATATCGTCAAAAAATCAGCGACACCACTTGAGGTGGAAAAGCGTGTCATGGATATCCTGCCGCCTGAGCAGTGGTTAGCAGCTCATCAGGCCATGATTTATTTCGGAAGAGCCATTTGTCATCCTAAAAATCCAGAGTGTGACCAGTACCCACAGTTATATGACTTTAGCAATTTATAAGATGAGTCATCAAAAGTTTTTGCTTGATTTTAAGCATGATTTGTGCTATATTATTTGATAACTAAATATTCCTTTAAACCTGTCCCGTGAGGCAGGCAAGGAGCGCGATGATAAAGTAGAAGGGTGAAGTCTATACTGTTTGCAGTAGGGCTCGCTTAGCTATACATTCTAAGTCTCCTTGTTTAAGGAGACTTTTCTTTTTGGAGGTTTGTCATGAAGACAAAAGAAGTTGTAGACGAATTGACCGTCAAACGAGCGATTACTCGTATTACTTATGAGATTATCGAACGTAACAAAGATTTGAATAAAATCGTCTTGGCTGGTATTAAAACTCGTGGTGTCTTTATTGCCCACCGTATCAAAGAACGTTTGGAGCAACTAGAAAATCTTTCAGTTCCTGTCGTGGAATTGGACACTAAACCTTTCCGTGATGATGTTAAAAGCGGAGAAGATACTTCTTTGATTTCTGTTGATGTGACAGGCCGTGAGGTTATCTTGGTGGATGATGTGCTCTATACAGGTCGTACCATCCGCGCTGCTATTGATAATATTGTCGGTCATGGTCGTCCTGCGCGCGTGAGTTTAGCAGTTCTAGTCGATCGTGGACATAGAGAACTGCCAATCCGTCCAGATTACGTTGGAAAAAATATCCCAACTAGTCGTTCTGAAGAAATCATCGTAGAGATGGCAGAACTTGATGGTCAAGACAGAGTTCTGATTACTGAAGAAGCTTAGAAAGCTAAAGGAGTAGCCATGTCAGAAAATCAACTAGCATTGAACCATGTGGTGTCCATGGAAGACCTCACTGTCGATCAAGTGATGAAATTGATCAAGCGAGGTATTGAGTTTAAAAACGGAGCTCAGCTTCCCTATGAAAACCACCCGATTGTTTCCAACCTTTTCTTTGAAGATTCCACACGGACGCATAAGTCCTTTGAAGTGGCAGAGATTAAATTGGGATTGGAAAGACTTGACTTTGATGTCAAGACCAGCTCGGTCAATAAGGGTGAGACACTTTATGATACCATCTTGACTTTATCTGCTTTAGGAGTTGACGTCTGTGTGATTCGCCACCCAGAGGTTGACTACTACAGAGAGTTAATTGCTAGTCCCACGATTACGACTTCCATCATCAATGGTGGAGATGGTTCGGGTCAACACCCTAGCCAGAGCTTGCTTGATTTGATGACCATTTATGAGGAATTTGGTCATTTTAAGGGTCTCAAGGTTGCGATTGCAGGCGACTTGGATCACTCACGTGTTGCCAAATCCAATATGCAGATTTTGAAACGCTTGGGAGCTGAGCTTTATTTTGCTGGACCTGAGGAATGGAGAAGTCAAGAGTTTGCAGACTATGGACAGTTTGTAACCATTGATGAAATCATTGATCAGGTGGATGTTATGATGTTTCTTCGTGTGCAACATGAACGTCATGATAGTGGAGCTGTCTTTTCAAAAGAAGACTACCATACCCAACATGGCTTGACTCAAGAACGTTATGATCGTTTGAAAGAAACAGCAATCCTCATGCACCCAGCTCCAGTCAATCGTGATGTAGAAATCGCAGACCACTTGGTTGAAGCACCAAAATCACGGATTGTCCAACAAATGACCAATGGTGTCTTTGTTCGAATGGCAATCTTAGAATCCGTACTGGCGAGTAGAAACGCCAACTAAAACACAAGACGTTAAAAGACGCCAGTGAGCGTCCACGAGAGGTGAAAATATGACAAAAAGACTTCTAGTATTAGAAGATGGTACAATTTTTGAAGGCAAAGCCTTCGGAGCAGATATTGATGTAACAGGCGAAATCGTCTTTAATACAGGGATGACCGGCTATCAAGAGTCTATTACAGATCAGTCTTATAATGGACAAATCTTGACCTTTACTTATCCTTTGGTAGGAAATTATGGAATTAACCGTGATGATTACGAATCCATTATTCCAACTTGTAAGGGAGTCGTTGTTTTCGAAGAAGCGCGTAGAGCAAGTAACTGGCGAAATCAAATGACCTTGGATGAATTTTTGAAAGCTAAGAAAATTCCGGGTATTTCAGGGATTGATACGCGTGCCCTTACCAAGATTATCCGTAAGCATGGTACCATGCGAGCAACCTTGACTCATGTTGGGGACAGCATGGATCATGTGACGGACCAGCTCCAAGCAACAGTCTTGCCGACAGACAATATCAAACAGGTTTCCACTAAAACTTCATATCCTGCTCCAGGAGTTGGTTTAAGTGTAGTGCTAGTGGACTTTGGTCTCAAGCACTCAATCTTACGTGAACTTTCTAAGCGAAACTGTAACGTGACGGTTGTTCCTTATTCGACAACAGCTGAAGAAATTCTTCATCTTAATCCTGATGGAGTGATGTTGTCAAATGGGCCAGGTAACCCAGAAGATGTTCCACAAGCACTCGACATGATTCGCGGTGTGCAAGGGAAAATCCCAATCTTTGGTATTTGTATGGGGCACCAACTCTTTGCAATGGCAAACGGTGCAAAGACTTACAAGATGAAGTTTGGTCACCGTGGCTTTAACCATGCGGTACGTGAAATTGCAACAGGACGAGTAGACTTCACCAGCCAGAACCATGGTTATGCAGTTAGCCGTGAGGATTTGCCAGAGCATTTGATCATCACCCATGAAGAAATCAATGATAAGTCAGTTGAAGGTGTGCGTCACAGATACCAACCTGCTTTCTCTGTTCAATACCACCCAGACGCAGCACCTGGTCCACACGACGCTAGCTACCTCTTTGATGAATTTATCGAGATGATGGAAGCTTTTAAACAATCAAACTAAGAACGAGTAAAAATTCGTCGGAGAATTTATTTAATGTCGCCCCGAGAGGCGACGAATAGAAAGGCAGGTCGTTTCTTTTAGTCGCTATTAGGCGAACTAAAAACTCCCTGCACTAGATTTTTTACCGAAAAGTATCGTTTCGCTAAAAAATCGTCGGAGAATTTATTTAATGGCAACCCGAGAGTTGCCGAATAGAAAGGAGAAGATACATTGTTCGCGGAAGTGAACACGCCCTAAGAACTGTGTGAAAAAGATAAACATCGTTTTGACGCTGAAGGCGTCTGCACCGAGTTTCCTATTTTCACTTTGTTCTTGTCAGGCTTTGTATCATAAACTATGCCTAAACGTACTGATATTCAAAAAATTATGGTGATTGGTTCTGGTCCGATTATTATTGGTCAGGCTGCTGAGTTTGACTACGCTGGGACCCAGGCTTGCTTGTCGTTGAAAGAGGAGGGTTATGAAGTTGTCTTGGTTAACTCAAACCCTGCAACTATCATGACGGACAAGGAGATTGCGGACAAGGTTTACATCGAACCGATTACACTTGAGTTTGTGACACGTATTCTTCGTAAGGAACGTCCAGATGCCTTGCTTCCAACTCTTGGTGGGCAAACAGGGCTTAATATGGCTATGGAATTGTCTAAAAACGGCATTCTAGATGAGCTCGGTGTCGAACTTCTGGGAACTAAATTGTCTGCCATCGACCAAGCGGAGGACCGTGACCTCTTTAAACAATTGATGGAAGAGCTCAACCAACCAATTCCAGAATCAGAAATTGTAAATACGGTTGAAGAAGCAGTTGCCTTTGCTGCAACTATTGGCTACCCAGTCATTGTCCGTCCAGCCTTTACCCTTGGTGGTACTGGTGGTGGTATGTGTGCCAACGAGGAAGAATTGCGTGAAATCGCTGAAAATGGGTTGAAATTGTCACCTGTTACCCAATGTTTGATTGAACGTTCGATTGCTGGCTTCAAGGAAATCGAATATGAAGTCATGCGTGACTCAGCTGACAATGCTTTGGTTGTTTGTAACATGGAAAACTTTGACCCAGTTGGGATTCACACAGGAGATTCTATTGTATTTGCTCCAGCGCAAACCATGTCAGACTATGAAAACCAAATGCTACGTGACGCTAGCTTGAGCATTATTCGTGCCCTCAAGATTGAAGGTGGATGTAACGTCCAGCTAGCCCTTGATCCGCATAGCTTTAAGTATTATGTTATCGAAGTAAATCCTCGTGTATCGCGTTCTTCAGCCCTGGCATCTAAGGCGACAGGTTATCCGATTGCTAAATTGGCTGCTAAGATTGCTGTGGGATTGACCTTGGATGAGATTATCAATCCAGTTACAGGTTCAACCTACGCTATGTTTGAACCAGCCCTCGACTACGTCGTTGCCAAGATTCCACGTTTCCCATTTGACAAGTTTGAAAAAGGGGAACGCCGTCTTGGTACCCAGATGAAGGCGACTGGAGAAGTCATGGCGATTGGCCGTAACATTGAAGAGTCACTTCTTAAAGCTTGTCGCTCACTTGAAATTGGCGTTCACCACAATGAAATGCCAGAACTTGCAGCAGTTTCTGATGATGCTTTGATTGAAAAGGTTGTGAAAGCCCAAGATGACCGTCTCTTCTATGTGTCAGAAGCTATTCGCCGTGGTTACACACCAGAAGAAATTGCTGAATTGACTAAGATTGATATCTTCTATCTTGATAAACTCTTGCATATCTTTGAAATTGAGCAAGAATTAGGTGCCCATCCACAAGATCTAGAAGTTTTGAAAACTGCCAAACTCAATGGTTTCTCAGACCGTAAGATTGCGGAACTTTGGGAAACGACTGCAGACCAAGTTCGCCAACTTCGTTTGGAAAACAAGATTGTCCCAGTCTACAAGATGGTTGATACCTGTGCGGCAGAGTTTGACTCTGAAACACCATACTTCTATTCAACCTATGGTTGGGAAAATGAGTCTATCAAGTCTGATAAGGAATCTGTACTTGTCCTAGGTTCAGGTCCAATCCGTATCGGTCAAGGGGTTGAGTTTGACTACGCAACTGTTCATTCTGTTAAGGCTATTCAAGCAGCTGGTTATGAAGCTATTATCATGAACTCAAACCCAGAGACCGTTTCTACGGACTTCTCTGTGTCTGACAAGCTCTACTTTGAACCATTGACATTTGAAGATGTCATGAATGTCATTGACTTGGAGCAACCAAAAGGCGTTATTGTTCAGTTTGGTGGTCAAACAGCTATCAACCTTGCGGAGCCATTGGCAAAAGCAGGTGTGACCATCCTTGGCACACAGGTTGCTGACCTAGACCGAGCTGAAGACCGTGACCTCTTTGAGCAAGCTCTCAAAGACTTGGATATTCCACAGCCACCAGGACAAACAGCGACTAATGAAGAAGAAGCAGTGCTTGCAGCACGCAAGATTGGTTTCCCAGTCCTCGTTCGTCCATCTTATGTTTTGGGTGGACGTGCCATGGAAATCGTTGAAAACGAAGAAGACCTTCGTTCTTACATGCGAACTGCTGTTAAGGCTAGTCCTGACCACCCAGTTCTTGTCGACTCTTACATCGTTGGGCAAGAGTGTGAAGTTGATGCTATTTCAGACGGAGAAAATGTCCTCATCCCTGGTATCATGGAGCATATCGAACGTGCCGGTGTCCACTCAGGTGACTCAATGGCCGTTTATCCACCACAAACCTTGTCGCAAAAGGTTCAGGAAACCATCGCAGATTATACCAAACGTCTAGCAATTGGTCTTAACTGTCTTGGAATGATGAACATCCAGTTTGTCATCAAGGATGAAAAAGTCTACGTTATTGAGGTCAATCCACGTGCCAGCCGTACGGTTCCATTCCTTTCTAAGGTAACCAATATCCCTATGGCTCAAGTAGCGACCAAGCTCATTCTTGGGCAAAGACTTGAAGAACTTGGATACCACGATGGACTTTATCCAGAAAGCACTCGAGTTCATATCAAGGCTCCTGTCTTCTCCTTTACGAAACTAGCTAAGGTAGACAGCTTGCTCGGTCCTGAAATGAAGTCAACAGGGGAAGTTATGGGTTCTGATACTACTTTGGAAAAAGCTCTCTATAAGGCCTTTGAAGCTTCTTATCTACACTTGCCAACCTTTGGAAATGTTGTATTTACCATCGCTGATGATGCAAAAGAAGAGGCCTTGGACTTAGCTCGTCGTTTCCAAAATATTGGCTACGGTATCCTTGCGACAGAAGGGACAGCAGCCTTCTTTGCTAGTCATGGATTGCAAGCCCAACCTGTTGGTAAGATTGGTGATGATGAACAGGATATCCCAAGCTTTGTTCGCAAAGGGAAAATCCAAGCGATTATCAATACTGTCGGAACCAAACGAACTGCTGACGAGGATGGTGAGCAAATCCGTCGTTCAGCCATTGAACATGGTGTGCCACTCTTTACAGCCTTAGATACAGCTAATGCCATGCTTAAAGTGCTGGAAAGCCGTAGCTTTGTCACAGAAGCGATTTAAATAGAAAAAAGAGAAGGTGTGACTATCTTCTCTTTTTTGTTATATTTTTTTTTTGTAAACTACTGATTAATCAGTTTTTGCGATAAGCTTTAATACTATGACTATACCATTCTTGCATTTCTTTTGATGGTGGTGTCATATAATCCCCGTACATCTGGTTTAAAAATTGGTCATATTTTTTAGGAACGGGCAACATACGGCCTTCAAACTCAGTTAAAATCAGTTCTTTAAAGGTGTCAACTGGGAAGACTTCTTTCATACCTTCCTTACCAATCCCAATTCCTCCTTCATATTGAGGAGTGTTGGTTGCAGCTTTTTTGACTAGCTGATCAATTTTCTTGTAAAAGTAACGGGGATTGACCAATCGGAGAGCGTACCAGCTACATAATCTTAACAAATCTTTTAGTTTGCTATCACCGTGAACTGCACGTGATTTTTTGATATAAGCTAGTTGACGAAGGGCTACATACTTATAACTCTTGTCGACAATGCTCAAGTCTGTAAAGCGATCAATTGGGAAGACATCGATGAAGAGACTGGTGTCATGACGCTTGTACTTAACATGGTCTTCGATAACAGTAGAAGTATCCAAAATCGATGCGAAATTATGGAAGTACCAAGAAGAAGTGTCGTAGGAGAGAACCTTATAACGAGGATGATTTTCTTCCTCAATAATCTTCAGTAAACGCTCATAATCTTCACGATAAAGGGAAATATCAATATCATCGTCCCAGGGAATCATACCTTTGTGGCGGATAGCTCCAAGCATGGTTCCATAACTGAGAAAATAAGGAATATCATGTTTCTTACAAGTCTCATCAATATAGTCTAGCAGAGCTAGTTGAATTTCTTTAATTTCTTCTTTTTCTAAATATTGCATCCTAATCCTCCAATTTGTAGGCATGAAATTCATGACTGTAGAAGCGTTTTTCTTCAGGTGGTAGGGTCATATAATCTCCATAAAATTGTGTCAAAATAGTATCAAATTTTTCAGGCGCAGGAAGGCTTAAATTCTCAAAGGCCAAATCGATTGTTTTATCGAAGGTACCACTTGGGAAGACTTCTTTTTCCTTAAATTTAGATGGGATAAAGGCCATATACTGCCCATTTTCACGACTATATTTTTGAATTTCGTTCTCGATTTTATTTGCGAAATAACGAGGTGAAACCGGTCGAAGGAGCAACCAAAAGGCTGTTCGTATCCAATCTTTTAAAAGGTTATCTTTATAGACAATATTTTTATGTTTACTGAAAGACAGAAGTTTGAAGCTTTCCAGTTTATAACAAATATCAATGACCTTAGGGTCATCAAAGCGATCCATAGGGAAAATATCGATAAAAACACCAGAATCATAGGTTTTTGTATTTCGAGTATCAATAATTTTAGTTGTACTGTCGGTTACTTTGATAAAGTTGTTAAAGTAGTTTTTATCAGTTTCTAAGGATAGGAGCTTATACTTGCTTTTTTCCTTTTGAAAAATGGTAATAAATCGTTGGTAGTCTTCTCGAGGCATGGACAGATCAATATCGTCGTCCCAAGGGATAAAGCCTTGATGTCGAACTGCCCCAATCAGAGTACCGTAGTTAATAATATAGTTGATATTGTGCTTCTTACAGAGAGTATCAATATAATCCAAAATTTCTAATTCAATTTGTTTGGCATCTTCAATGGTTAGTTGTTTCATTCTACACTCCTATGATCTTTTGAATTTATTTTTTAAGGCTAGGACATGGTTTAAAAATTCATAGAAAATGCTATCTTTGGTGAAGACAAGTAGACCAATATAAGAGATGGCTGATAGCAAGACAATCAAACCAGTATTAATCAAAAATGGCAAATTAATGACCATATCCACAGGATACAAGAAATTAATCAGGAGATAAATTCCTACGAAAGAAAGTGAAAAGAGGGAGTATCGAACAGTATAGCTGAAGATATGTCCCAAGTGGATAAGCTGTTTTCTATGAATGAAAATGATATAGAAAACAAGTAGAGAGGCCTCTGATAACATAGTTGTCAGTAAGTAGTATTCAGGAGCTACGATATGGTTGAAAAAGAGGAGACTATTTAAGCCCAAATTGAGTAATCCTGCAAAGACTGTATAGACTGTGATACGTTTTTCATAGCCATTTGTAAAGAGAATTTGGGAACCAAGAATGGTATCTAGTGCCAGAATAATTGTACGAAAAGCGAAGAGAGAGGTTAAGATACCACCTCCGATATATTTTTCACTACCGTAAAGTAGGATGGCATTTGATCCTAAAACCATGAGTCCAAAACTCAGTGGAATGATAAAGAAGTTAAAGATTCGACTTCCTCTGTTAACAAGGGCGACATAAGCTTCCTTATCGCCTTTTCCTAGATAGTAACTGAGACGAGGCACACTCACTCCAATTGCACCTGTTACAACCCCAGCTATAACGGTCACAATTCGTTGAGCCATAGTATAGTAACTAACGTTGACATCAATTCCTGTTTTAACGAGGAAGAGACGGTCCAAAAATGTGAAGAGCATATTGGCATTGGCAAAAACCAACATGGCTGTTAGAGGGAGAAAGAGCGGTTTAAAATCACTTAGGTGAATCTTAACAAGTTTAATGTCTCTTTTAATCCAAAAATAACTAATCAGATAGTTAATCAGTGTCGATAAACTCATCACGAGTGTGTAGACGACAATATCATGTTCATTTTTGACAAACAGGAAAATAGAGACCAGCATCAGGATACGGATGAAGGCAGTCTTGTAGAAAAGAAAACTGTAATTTTCCAGAGCCTCATTGACCCATTCGATTGAAAAAATCTGGGCAATGAGTTGAATTCCCATAACAAGGTAGACTTTTTTGATAATTGGATTATCAGTAAAGAAGAGAGGATAGGCTAGGATATAGACAGCAGTGGTCAAAATCGTACAAGCTATACACAGATAAAAAAGACTAGAGAAGGTTCTATTAAGATCCTTTTTGTTATCCTTGACATTACTGATGGCACGTAAACCGTAGTTATAGACTCCATAAGTCGCAAAGGGCAAGAAAAATGACAAAATAGTGTCAACTGAGTTGAAGTAACCATAGTCAGTTCGGTCTAGGACACGCGCGACATAGGTTCCAGTTAGGATGGGAAAAATAATATTTAAGACACGAATTCCCATATAAGATAGAGCATTTAATTTTATACTTTTCATTCAATTTACCTCGTTTTTCATTATATCATAAAGTTAGCTAATAAGAAATGAAGGGCAGTAAGTCGAGTAATCACTTTGAAGTTTCAAAGTTTGATTTTAAGTTTTCTTTAAGGAAAATATATTATTCTGAAGGACTCTAACATTTCACAGCCATTTATTTGTAATTGCTACAGAATTCCTAGTCATTACTAGAAATGGACTAGTTTCTTTGAATAATAGAACTGCTTAATCCGCCTATTCTAGAAGGGGAGGACCGGTATTTCTTTCATGATGGGACTAGATTGTGGTATAATAGAGAGAATAAGTTTTTTAGTAAGACAAAGGAGAAAATAGATGATTTATGCAGGAATTCTTGCTGGTGGAACTGGCACACGCATGGGAATCAGTAATTTGCCAAAACAATTTTTAGAGCTAGGTGATCGACCTATTTTGATTCATACAATTGAAAAATTTGTCTTGGAACCAAGCATTGAAAAAATTGTGGTTGGGGTTCATGGAGACTGGGTTTCCCATGCAGAGGATCTTGTAGATAAATATCTACCTCTTCATAAGGATCGTATCATCATTACAAAAGGTGGTGCTGACCGTAATACGAGTATTGAGAAAATCATTGAAGCTATCGATGCTTATCGTCCGCTTACTTCAGAGGATATCGTTGTTACGCACGACTCTGTTCGTCCATTCATTACGCTTCGCATGATTCAGGACAATATCCAACTTGCCCAAAATCATGACGCAGTGGACACAGTGGTAGAAGCGGTTGATACTATCGTTGAAAGCACTAATGGTCAATTCATTACAGATATTCCAAATCGTGCTCACCTTTATCAAGGACAAACACCTCAAACATTCCGTTGCAAGGACTTCATGAACCTTTACGGTTCTCTCTCTGTTGAAGAGAAAGAAATCTTAACAGATGCATGTAAGATTTTTGTGATCAAAGGAAAAGATGTGGCCTTGGCTAAGGGTGAATACTCAAATCTAAAAATCACAACAGTGACAGATTTGAAGATTGCAAAAAGTATGATTGAGAAAGACTAGTGAAATGATTAATCAAATTTATCAACTGACTAAGCCCAAGTTTATCAACGTCAAATACCAGGAAGAGGCTATTGACCAAGAAAATCATATCCTCATACGTCCTAATTATATGGCGGTCTGTCATGCGGATCAGCGTTACTATCAAGGAAAACGTGATCCAAAGATTTTGAATAAAAAACTTCCAATGGCAATGATTCACGAGTCATGTGGAACCGTTATTTCTGACCCAACAGGAACCTATGAGGTTGGGCAAAAAGTTGTCATGATTCCGAATCAGCCTCCTATGCAGAGTGATGAAGAATTCTATGAGAACTACATGACAGGGACCCATTTCTTGTCTAGTGGATTTGATGGCTTTATGAGAGAGTTTGTTTCTCTCCCTAAAGACCGTGTAGTGGCTTATGATGCTATCGAAGATACGGTTGCAGCCATTACAGAGTTCGTCAGTGTTGGCATGCATGCCATGAATCGTCTATTGACTCTTGCTCATAGCAAGCGGGACCGAATCGCCGTTATCGGAGATGGAAGTTTGGCATTTGTGGTTGCTAATATTATCAACTATACTCTACCAGAAGCTGAGATTGTGGTTATTGGTCGTCATTGGGAAAAGTTGGAACTTTTCTCATTTGCCAAAGAATGTTATATCACTGATAATATTCCTGAAGATTTGGCCTTTGACCATGCTTTTGAGTGTTGTGGTGGTGATGGTACTGGACCAGCTATAAATGACTTGATTCGTTACATTCGTCCTCAGGGAACGATTCTCATGATGGGTGTTAGCGAATATAAAGTCAATCTCAATACACGCGATGCCTTAGAAAAAGGTTTGCTCTTGGTTGGTTCCTCTCGTTCTGGTCGCATCGATTTTGAAAATGCCATCCAAATGATGGAAGTCAAGAAATTTGCCAATCGTCTTAAAAATATCCTTTATCTAGAAGAACCTGTAAGAGAAATTAAAGATATTCACCGTGTCTTTGCGACCGATTTAAATACAGCCTTCAAAACTGTGTTTAAGTGGGAAGTATAAGTGCTGGAGGTTAATTGTGGAGAAAATCATTAAAGAAAAAATTTCTTCCTTACTCAGTGAAGAAGAGGAAGTCCTCAGTGTTGAACAACTGGGGGGAATGACCAATCAAAACTATTTGGTCAAAACAACAAATAAGCAGTACATTGTTAAGTTTTTTGGTAAAGGGACTGAAAAACTAATCAATCGTCAAGATGAAAAGTACAATCTTGAATTACTCAAAGATTTAGACCTAGATGTAAAAAATTATCTTTTTGATATTGAAGCTGGTATCAAAGTAAATGAGTATATCGAATCTGCGATTACACTTGATTCAACTACAATCAAGACCAAGTTCGATAAAATTGCTCCAATTTTACAAACCATTCATGCTTCTGGCAAGGAATTAAGAGGAGAATTTGTTCCTTTTGAAGAAATCAAGAAATACGAATCCTTGATTGAAGAACAAATTCCTTATGCTAACTATGAAGTAGTTCGAGAAGAAGTCTTCTCCTTGGAGAAGAGACTGGCTGACTTAGGTGTTGACAGAAAATCTTGTCATATCGATTTGGTGCCTGAAAACTTTATCGAATCACCTCAAGGACGACTTTATCTGATTGACTGGGAATATTCATCAATGAACGATCCAATGTGGGATTTGGCTGCCCTCTTTTTAGAGTCTGAATTTACTCCTCAAGAGGAAGAAGACTTCTTGTCTCACTATGAGAGTGATCAAACACCTGTCTCTCGTGAAAAGATTGCAATCTATAAAATTTTGCAAGATGCTATCTGGAGTCTATGGACTGTCTATAAGGAAGAGCAAGGTGCAGATTTTGGCGACTATGGTGTGAGTCGTTACCAGAGAGCTGTTAATGGTTTGGCTTACTATGGAGGTTCAGATGAAAAATAAAAATGGAGTTTCTTTTGGTCTACTCTCAGGTATTTTCTGGGGGTTAGGTCTAACAATTAGTGCTTATATCTTTTCAATTTTTACAGATTTGTCGCCCTTTGTGGTGGCAGCTGCTCACGATTTCTTGAGTATCTTTATCTTACTAGCTTTTCTTTTAGTAAAAGAAGGGAAAGTTCGTCTCTCAATTTTCTTAAATATTCGCAATGTTAGTGTGATCATCGGAGCCTTACTAGCTGGTCCTATCGGTATGCAGGCTAATCTTTATGCGGTTAAGTATATCGGAAGTTCCTTAGCTTCATCGGTATCTGCTATCTACCCTGCAGTTTCAGTTTTATTGGCTTTCTTTTTTTTGAAGCACAAGATTTCGAAAAATACTGTGTTTGGGATCATCTTGATTATTGCAGGGATTATTGCTCAGACCTATAAGGTTGAACAGGTCAATTCCTTCTACATTGGGATTCTTTGTGCATTGGTTTGTGCTATTGCATGGGGAAGTGAGAGTGTTCTTAGCTCCTTTGCTATGGAAAGTGAATTGAGTGAAATCGAAGCCCTCTTAATTCGTCAAGTGACTTCATTCTTGTCCTATCTTGTAATTGTGCTCTTCTCTCATCAGTCATTTGCAGAAGTAGCCAATGGGCAATTGCTAGGTCTCATGATTGTCTTTGCAGCCTTTGATATGATTTCTTACTTGGCTTACTATATCGCTATCAATCGCTTGCAACCTGCTAAAGCTACTGGATTGAACGTGAGCTATGTAGTTTGGACTGTCTTGTTTGCAGTTGTTTTCTTGGGTGCACCGCTAGATATGTTGACAATTATTACGTCACTTGTCGTTATTGCTGGAGTTTATATTATTATTAAAGAATAAAGGAGATTCGTGTGAAAGCCATCATCTTAGCAGCGGGCTTGGGAACTCGCTTGCGTCCTATGACTGAAAATACCCCTAAAGCCTTGGTTCAGGTTAATCAAAAACCCCTGATTGAATACCAAATTGAGTTTCTCAAAGAAAAAGGAATTAACGACATCATCATCATCGTTGGTTACCTTAAAGAACAATTCGATTATTTAAAAGAGAAATATGGTGTTCGCCTCGTCTTCAATGATAAATACGCTGACTACAATAACTTTTACTCTCTCTATCTTGTAAAAGAAGAATTAGCTAACAGCTATGTTATTGATGCCGATAATTATCTCTTTAAAAATATGTTCCGCAATGATTTGACACGTTCGACTTATTTTAGTGTCTATCGTGAAGATTGTACTAATGAATGGTTCTTAGTCTATGGCGATGACTACAAAGTTCAAGACATTATTGTTGATAGCAAGGCAGGTCGCATCCTTAGTGGTGTATCCTTCTGGGATGCTCCAACTGCAGAAAAGATTGTCAGCTTTATTGACAAGGCTTATGCAAGTGGTGAATTTGTTGATCTCTACTGGGACAATATGGTTAAGGATAATATCAAAGAGCTGGATGTCTATGTTGAAGAATTAGAAGGCAATAGTATCTATGAAATCGATAGTGTCCATGACTATCATAAATTAGAAGAAATTCTTAAAAACGAAAATTAAAGATTCCAACATCTGGCTAAAATAGTCGGATGTTTTTTTGATTTTTTACGAATAGATAGATGAGTAGAAAAAGAAATGGAGATATTTATGAAAATCACAAACTATGAAATCTATAAATTGAAAAAATCAGGTTTGAGCAATCAACAGATTTTAAACGTTCTAGAATACGGTGAAAATGTCGATCAAGAACTGTTGTTAGGAGATATTGCAGATATATCAGGTTGCAGAAATCCAGCTGTTTTTATGGAACGTTATTTTCAGATAGACGATAAGCATTTGGAGAAGGAGTTTCAAAAATTTCCATCTTTCTCTATTTTAGACGACTGTTATCCTTGGGATTTAAGTGAAATATACGATGCGCCTGTGCTTTTATTTTACAAGGGAAATCTTGACCTCTTGAAATTTCCTAAGGTAGCAGTTGTGGGCAGTCGTGCTTGTAGCAAACAGGGAGCTAAGTCAGTTGAAAAAGTCATTCAAGGCTTGGAAAATGAACTGGTAATCGTAAGTGGATTAGCCAAGGGCATTGACACAGCAGCCCATATGGCAGCTCTTCAGAATGGTGGAAAAACCATTGCAGTGATTGGAACAGGTTTGGATGTGTTTTATCCTAAAGCCAATAAACGTTTGCAAGACTACATCGGCAATGACCATCTGATTCTTAGTGAATATGGACTTGGTGAACAACCTCTAAAATTTCATTTTCCTGCCCGTAATCGCATCATTGCTGGACTTTGTCGAGGTGTGATTGTAGCAGAGGCTAAGATGCGCTCAGGTAGTCTCATTACCTGTGAGAGGGCAATGGAAGAAGGACGCGATGTTTTTGCTATTCCTGGAAGTATTTTAGATGGACTATCAGACGGTTGCCATCATTTGATTCAAGAAGGGGCAAAATTGGTCACCAGTGGGCAGGATGTTCTTGCAGAATTTGAATTTTAATACTCTTCGAAAATCTCTTCAAACCACGTCAGCTTCACCTTGCCGTAGGTATGGTTACTGACTTCGTCAGTCTCATCTGCAACCTCAAAGCAGTGCTTTGAGCAACCTGCGGTTAGTTTCCTAGTTTGCTCTTTGATTTTCATTGAGTATAAGAAGAAAGTCCGCTTACTAGACAAACTTTTCTTCTATATATAGTAGCTAAGTCTTGACAGTTATGGCAAAATGGTTTACACTTTATAAAGTTTATTACTTTGAAAAGGTGTGATACTGTGGCTACGGCAACAAAAAAGAAAAAATCAACAGTTAAAAAAAATCTAGTAATCGTGGAGTCGCCTGCTAAGGCCAAGACGATTGAAAAATATCTAGGCAGAAACTACAAGGTTTTAGCCAGTGTCGGGCATATCCGTGATTTGAAGAAATCCAGTATGTCTGTCGATATTGAAAATAATTATGAACCGCAATATATCAATATTCGAGGAAAGGGCCCTCTCATCAATGACTTAAAAAAAGAAGCCAAAAAAGCTAATAAAGTCTTCCTGGCGAGTGACCCGGACCGTGAAGGAGAAGCGATTTCTTGGCATTTGGCCCATATTCTCAACTTAGATGAAAATGATGCCAACCGTGTGGTCTTCAATGAAATCACCAAGGATGCGGTCAAAAATGCTTTTAAAGAACCTCGTAAGATTGATATGGACTTGGTCGATGCCCAACAGGCTCGTCGTGTCCTAGACCGTTTGGTAGGCTATTCGATTTCGCCTATTTTGTGGAAGAAGGTCAAGAAGGGCTTATCAGCAGGGCGCGTTCAATCTATTGCGCTTAAGTTAATCATTGACCGTGAGAATGAAATTAATGTCTTTCAGCCTGAAGAATACTGGACAATTGATGGTGTCTTTAAAAAGGGAACCAAGCAATTTCAGGCATCCTTCTATGGAGTAGATGGCAAAAAGCTGAAACTGACTAGCAATGATGAGGTCAAGGAAGTCTTGTCTCGTCTGACTAGTAAAGACTTTTCAGTGGATCAGGTGGATAAGAAAGAGCGCAAACGCAATGCTCCATTACCTTATACTACTTCATCTATGCAGATGGATGCTGCCAATAAAATCAATTTCCGTACTCGAAAGACCATGATGGTTGCCCAACAGCTCTATGAAGGGATTAATATTGGTTCTGGTGTCCAAGGTTTGATTACTTATATGCGTACTGATTCGACCCGTATCAGTCCTGTAGCCCAAAATGAAGCTGCAAGTTTCATTACGGATCGTTTTGGTAGCAAGTATTCTAAGCATGGTAGCAAGGTTAAAAATGCTTCAGGTGCTCAGGATGCCCATGAGGCTATTCGCCCGTCTAGCGTTTTTAATACACCTGAAAGTATTGCTAAGTATCTGGACAAGGACCAGCTCAAGCTCTATACCCTTATCTGGAATCGTTTTGTGGCTAGCCAGATGACAGCTGCTGTCTTTGATACTATGGCTGTTAAATTGTCGCAAAATGGAGTTCAATTTGCTGCCAATGGTAGTCAGGTTAAGTTTGATGGTTATCTTGCCATTTATAATGATTCTGACAAGAATAAGATGTTACCGGACATGGCTGTTGGAGATGTAGTCAAGCAGGTAAATAGCAAACCAGAGCAACATTTCACTCAACCGCCTGCTCGCTATTCTGAAGCGACACTGATCAAGACCTTGGAGGAAAATGGGGTTGGCCGTCCGTCAACCTACGCACCAACAATTGAAACCATTCAGAAACGTTATTATGTTCGCCTTGCAGCCAAACGCTTTGAACCGACAGAGTTGGGAGAAATTGTTAATAAGCTCATCGTTGAATATTTCCCAGATATCGTAAACGTGACCTTTACAGCTGAAATGGAAGGCAAACTGGATGATGTCGAAGTCGGAAAAGAGCAGTGGCAACGTGTCATTGATGCCTTTTACAAACCATTCTCCAAAGAAGTGGCCAAGGCTGAAGAAGAAATGGAGAAAATCCAGATTAAGGATGAACCAGCTGGATTTGATTGTGAAGTGTGTGGCAGTCCAATGGTCATTAAACTTGGTCGTTTTGGTAAGTTCTATGCTTGTAGCAATTTCCCAGATTGCCGTCATACCCAAGCAATCGTGAAAGAAATCGGTGTTGAGTGTCCAAGTTGTCATCAGGGACAAATCATTGAGCGTAAAACCAAGCGTAACCGTCTCTTCTATGGTTGCAATCGCTATCCAGAATGTGAATTTACCTCTTGGGATAAGCCTGTTGGTCGTGACTGTCCAAAATGTGGCAATTTCCTCATGGAGAAAAAAGTCCGTGGTGGTGGCAAGCAGGTTGTATGTAGTAATGGTGACTACGAAGAAGAAAAGATTAAATAAGAGGAGAGTCCTGAAAGTGAATTTCAGGCTCTTTTTGGTTGGAACTTGACAAAATTCACCATTGTATGCGAAACTAGAAGAAGATTATTTTATACTCAATGAAAATCAAAGAGCAAACTAGGAAACTAACCGCAGGTTGCTCAAAGCACTGCTTTGAGGTTGCAGAAGAGACTGACGAAGTCAGGAACCATACCTACGGTAAGGGTGACGTTGACGCGGTTTGAAGAGATTTTCGAAGAGTATTAACTAGGAGAAGTTATGCGTCTTATCTATCTAATTATTGGTTTCTTATCACTGGCCTTGGCTATTATTGGGGTTGTTTTGCCCTTATTGCCGACAACGCCTTTTCTTTTGTTGTCTATTGCTTGTTTCTCAAGAAGTTCCAAGCGCTTCGAAGATTGGCTTTATCATACCAAACTCTATCAAGCATATGTGGCTGATTTTCGTGAGACCAAGTCCATTGCGCGTGAACGTAAGAAAAAAATCATCGTATCTATCTACATCTTGATGGGAATTTCCATTTATTTTGCACCTCTTTTACCAGTCAAAATCGGTCTAGGAGCCTTGACCATCTTTATCACCTATTATCTCTTCAAGGTCATTCCAGACAAAGAATAGTTAAAATAGTAGTTATTTGCCTTGATAAAATTGAAAGCATATTCACAACAATATGATATAATAAGTTTAAAGTAATCTTCAAGGAGAATCAAATGATTTACGAATTTTGTGCTGAAAATGTGACCTTGCTTGAAAAAGCGATGCAGGCTGGATCTCGTCGAATCGAACTCTGTGATAATCTTGCAGTTGGTGGGACAACACCCAGCTATGGAGTGACTAAGGCAGCGGTTGAATTGGCAACCAACTACGATACGACCATTATGACCATGATTCGTCCACGTGGTGGCGACTTTGTCTATAATGACCTAGAAATTGCTATCATGCTAGAAGACATTCGGTTGACTGCTCAGGCTGGAAGTCAAGGGGTCGTTTTTGGTGCTTTAACTGCTGATAAGAAGTTGGATAAAGCTAATCTTGAGAAGCTGATAGCTGCATCAAAAGGAATGGAAATTGTCTTCCATATGGCCTTTGATGAATTAAGTGATGAAGATCAACTGGAAGCTATTGACTGGCTCAGTCAAGCTGGTGTTACTCGTATCTTAACTCGTGCTGGTGTGTCTGGCGACTCCTTAGAAAAACGTTTTGCTCACTATCACAGAATTTTGGAGCACGCTAAAGGTAAAATTGAAATTCTACCAGGTGGGGGGATTGACCTTGACAACCGTCAAACCTTTATCAATCAGCTAGGCGTGACACAATTACATGGAACCAAGGTTGTCTTTTAAAAAATAGAAAGGAACTGCTAGCTTTGGGTAGCAGTTTTCACTTATGTTTGAAATTTTTAAATCCTATCAGTTTAATCAAGAAAAGGCTCATGATTATGGTTTTGTAGAAAATGGTGGAGTGTGGACCTATAGTTGCCAAATTTTGCAGGATGACTTTGTCATGACTGTGTCCATCACTACTGATAATGTGAGTTTTCAAGTCTTTGACCAGGAGACTGGTGACCTCTATCCTCAAGTTCATATGGAAAGTATGACAGGAAGTTTTGTTGCAAGTGTCCGTGAGGCTTGTCTGGAGATTCTCTACCAGATTCGGAAGGCTTGTTTTGAGGTACAGGATTTTATCTGCCCTCAGACTAAGCGAATCATGACTCAAGTTCAGGAAAAGTATGGTAATGAGCTGGAGTATCTGTGGGAGAAATCGCCTGATACGGCAGTGTTAAGACATGAAGGCAATAAAAAGTGGTATGCCGTCTTGATGAAAATTTCTTGGGATAAGCTGGAAAAGGGCAGAGAAGAGCTAGTGGAAGCAGTCAACCTCAAACATGACAAAGTAGCCGATTTACTTTCAAAAAAGGGCATTTATCCAGCTTTTCATATGAATAAACGTTACTGGATTAGTGTGGCGCTTGATGATACTTTATCAGATAAAGAAGTATTGGAATTTATAGAAAAAAGTTGGAACTTAACCACTAAAAAATGAAACATTTCAATGGTTTTCAAGAACTTTCAATTAGCAAAATATTCTCTACTGAAGAAATTTTCAGAAAATATTGGATTTTTTCTTGACAAGCACTTTTGCCTATGCTAAAATACTAAACAAGATATCAAACGAAGGAGAAAGTCAAACATGAAAACAGCTAAGTTTAATCAATTTGCTTTGTTGTTGAGGTACTCGGGCTAGTGCAAAAAGCATTAGTCCTGTTTGGCTTACCAAGCGGGAGTGAATCAACATCTCGCTTGGGTTTCTGAGCGAGATGTTTTTTTAAAACCACATTTGGAAAAGGGGAAATCTTATGAGAACAGTTGAATTTCTAGATACCAGCCTTCGGGATGGAGAACAGACGCCGGGTGTTAACTTTTCAATCAAGGAAAAAATTGCCATTGCAAGACAGCTGGAGAAATGGGGCATTTCAGCCATCGAAGCTGGTTTTCCAGCGGCTAGTCCAGACTCATTTACGGCAGTTCAGGAGATTGCTAAGACCTTGAAGAAAACGGCAGTGACTGGTTTGGCCCGCTCTGTCAAGTCTGATATTGATGCTTGTTACGAAGCCCTCAAGGATGCCAAATATCCACAGGTTCACGTCTTTATCGCTACTAGTCCCATTCACCGCAAGTATAAGCTCAATAAGAGCAAGGAAGAGATTCTAGAAGCTATTAAGGAGCATGTCTCTTATGCACGTTCCAAGTTTGAGGTTGTCGAATTCTCTCCTGAGGATGCGACCAGAACAGAGTTGGATTTCCTCTTACAAGTCGTTCAAACAGCGGTTGATGCAGGTGCGACTTATATCAATATCCCTGATACGGTAGGATTTACCACACCAGAGGAATATGGAGCTATCTTCAAATACTTGATTGAGAATGTCAAAACGGAACGTCAGATTATCTATTCGCCTCACTGTCATGATGACCTCGGAATGGCAGTGGCTAATAGCCTTGTTGCTGTCAAGAATGGGGCAGGACGAGTCGAAGGAACCATCAATGGTATCGGGGAGCGAGCTGGTAATGCTGCTTTGGAAGAAATTGCAGTGGCCCTCAATATTCGTCAAGATTACTATCAAGCAGAAACTAGTATTGTTTTAAATGAAACCATCAATACGTCAGAAATGGTTTCTCGCTTCTCAGGTATCCCAGTTCCTAAAAACAAGGCCGTTGTTGGTGGCAATGCCTTTTCTCATGAATCTGGTATTCACCAAGACGGAGTCCTTAAAAATCCTCTTACTTATGAGATTATCACCCCTGAATTGGTCGGTGTCAAGAGTAACAGCCTCCCACTTGGAAAATTGTCAGGTCGCCATGCCTTTGTTGAAAAACTAAGAGAACTGGCCTTAGACTTTACAGAAGAGGATATCAAACCACTCTTTGCTAAGTTCAAGGCATTGGCCGACAAGAAACAAGAAATCACAGATGCAGATATTCGTGCTCTGGTAGCTGGAACCATGGTTGAAAATCCAGAAGGCTTCCACTTTGATGATTTACAACTTCAAACTCATGCAGATAATGACATTGAAGCACTCGTTAGCCTAGCCAATATGGATGGTGAGAAAGTTGATTTCAATGCGTCAGGGCAAGGTTCTGTTGAAGCAATCTTTAACGCTATCGATAAGTTCTTTAACCAATCCGTCCGCTTGGTGTCCTATACTATTGACGCTGTGACAGATGGAATTGATGCCCAAGCTCGGGTTTTGGTCACTGTTGAAAACAGAGATACAGAAACCATCTTTAATGCAGCAGGGCTTGATTTCGATGTACTGAAAGCATCTGCTATTGCCTACATCAATGCTAATACCTTTGTTCAAAAAGAGAATGCTTGTGAGATGGGACGCAGTGTTTCCTATCGTGATATGCCTAGTGTGTAAAGGAGAAAGCTATGACAAAGAAAATAGTAGTTCTGGCAGGGGATGGAATCGGCCCAGAAATCATGGAGGCTGGTTTAGAAGTTTTGGAAGCTCTAGCTGAAAAAACAGGCTTTGACTATGAAATAGACAAACGACCTTTTGGAGGTGCAGGAATTGATGCAGCAGGCCATCCTTTACCTAGTGAAACCCTCAAAGCATGTAGAGAAACAGATGCCATTCTCCTAGCGGCTATCGGTAGTCCTCAGTATGATGGAGCAGCGGTTCGCCCTGAACAAGGCTTGCTAGCTCTCCGTAAGGAACTCAATCTCTATGCCAATATTCGCCCTGTAAAAATCTTTGACAGTCTCAAGCATTTGTCACCACTCAAACCGGAACGAATTGCTGGTGTAGACTTTGTTGTGGTACGGGAGTTGACAGGTGGGATTTATTTTGGGGATCATATTCTTGAAGAAAGAAAAGCGCGTGATATCAACGACTATAGCTATGAGGAAGTGGAGCGGATTATTCGCAAAGCCTTTGAAATCGCAAGAAGTCGGAGAAAAATCCTTACCAGTATTGATAAGCAAAACGTGTTGGCAACATCAAAACTCTGGCGGAAAGTAGCTGAGAAGGTCGCAAAGGATTTCCAAGATGTGACCTTGGAACACCAGCTAGTCGACTCAGCTTCCATGCTTATGATTACTAATCCTGCTAAGTTTGATGTCATCGTGACGGAGAATCTTTTCGGCGATATCTTATCTGATGAATCAAGCGTTCTATCAGGTACACTCGGGGTTATGCCATCAGCCAGTCATTCTGAAAACGGACCAAGTCTCTATGAGCCCATTCACGGTTCAGCTCCTGATATTGCAGGTCAAGGAATTGCTAATCCTATCTCCATGATTTTATCAGTAGCCATGATGCTGAGAGACAGCTTTGGACGTTATGAGGATGCAGAGCGTATCGAGCGTGCTGTTGAGGCAAGTTTGGTAGCTGGAATTTTAACGAGAGATATAGGAGGACAGGCTTCGACCAAGGAAATGACAGAAGCCATTATTGCAAGGTTATGAAGTTAGACGAAAAAATTACTCTAGTTCTCTTGATTTGGAATGTCATGGTTTTCTTGATTTATGGCATTGACAAATCCAAGGCAAGGAGAAGAACTTGGCGCATCCCAGAGAAAATCTTACTCATTTTAGCCTTTACTTGTGGTGGTTTTGGAGCTTGGTTTGCAGGAATCATTTTTCACCACAAGACTAGAAAATGGTACTTTAAAACAGTTTGGTTTCTTGGGATGGTGACCACACTAGTAGTCTTATATGTTATTTGGAGGTAATGGATGGTAGGAAAATCGATTTTTGATAAATTATGGGACCGTCATGTCATCACAGGAGAAGAAGGGCAGCCCCAACTCATGTATGTGGATCAGCACTACATCCACGAGGTGACCAGTCCTCAGGCTTTTCAAGGATTACGAGATGCAGGTCGCAGATTGAGACGACCAGACTTGACATTTGGAACCTTTGACCACAATGTCCCGACGGTCAATATCTATGATATTCGAGATGTGATTTCCAAGGCGCAAATTGATAAACTAGCTGAAAATGTTAAGGAGTTTGGAATTGAACACGCAGCCCACGGTTCTGAAAAGCAAGGAATTGTTCATATGGTTGGTCCAGAAACAGGACGAACCCAACCAGGAAAGTTCATCGTCTGTGGAGACAGTCATACGGCTACTCACGGAGCTTTCGGAGCCATCGCCTTTGGGATTGGAACTAGTGAGGTTGAGCATGTCTTTGCGACCCAGACACTCTGGCAGGTCAAACCCAAGAAAATGTTAGTTGAATTCAAAGGTGTACCTCAAAAGGGAGTCTATTCTAAGGATTACATACTCACCTTGATTGCCAAGTATGGTGTCGCCTGTGGTGTTGGCTATGTGGTGGAATATCGTGGGGAAGCGATTGATGCTTTGACCATGGAAGAGCGAATGACTATCTGCAATATGTCCATCGAGTTTGGTTCTAAGATGGGCATCATGAATCCAGATCAGACGACTTATGACTATCTCAAGGGACGGGAATGTGTTCCAGAAGCTTTCGAGGAGGCGGTTTCTGACTGGAAGACCCTAGTCAGTGACGAGGATGCTGTCTATGATAAGGTTATCCAGATGGATGTCTCAGACTTGGCTCCCATGGTGACTTGGGGAACTAATCCTGCTATGGGGGTTGACTTTGACAGTAGCTTCCCAGAAATTAAGGATATGAATGATGAGCGAGCTTATAATTACATGAACTTGGAGCCTGGTCAAAAGCCAGCGGATATTGAACTAGGTTATGTTTTTATCGGATCTTGTACCAATGCTCGTCTCAGCGATTTACAACTGGCTGCTCGATTTGTCAAAGGAAAGAAAATCGCTCCCAACTTAACGGCTATCGTAGTTCCTGGCTCTCGTCCTGTCAAACGAGCTGCTGAGAAGTTGGGCTTGGACAAGGTATTCCTAGATGCTGGCTTCGAATGGAGAGATCCAGGGTGTTCTATGTGTCTAGGAATGAATCCTGATAAAGTACCAGATGGTGTTCATTGTGCCTCAACTAGCAACCGTAACTTTGAAGATCGACAAGGCTTTGGTGCTAAGACTCATCTCTGCAGTCCAGCCATGGCAGCTGCGGCAGCTATCGCAGGGCGCTTCGTAGATGTTCGACAAATGCAAGAAGCCCAGTAAGGAGAGGATATGGAGAAATTTACAGTTTATAGGGGAACAACCGTTCCACTTATGAATGACAACATCGACACTGACCAAATCCTTCCCAAGCAGTTTCTCAAGTTAATTGATAAAAAAGGCTTTGGTAAGTACCTCATGTATGCTTGGCGTTATTTGGATGACAAGTATACTGAGGACCCAGACTTTGTCTTTAACCGACCTGAATATCGAAAAGCTAGTATTCTCATCACAGGGGATAACTTTGGGGCTGGCTCTTCGAGAGAGCACGCAGCTTGGGCTCTAGCAGATCACGGCTTTAAGGTCGTTATTGCAGGATCTTTTGGAGATATTCATTACAATAATGAACTCAATAATGGTATGTTGCCCATTGTTCAACCTAGGGAAGTTATAGAAAAATTAGCTCAGCTCCACCCAAGTGATCAGGTAACTGTGGACTTGGAACAACAAAAAATTATCTCACCAGTTGGAGAATTCACTTTCGAAATTGATAGCGAGTGGAAACACAAGCTCCTAAATGGATTGGATGATATCGGTATTACTTTGCAGTATGAAGATTTGATTGCTGCTTATGAAAAACAACGACCAGCCTACTGGCAGGATTAGAAGAAAAATAGAAAAGGAAATAGAATTATGACAAAACACATTCAATGGAACGGAACACTTTCACAAGAAGGCTATGACATTTTAAAAGGTGAGGGCGGATGTATCGTTTGCCCTACAAAAGTCGGCTACATCATCATGACCAGCGATAAGGCAGGACTTGAACGTAAGTTCGCAGCCAAAGAGCGTAACCGTAACAAACCGGGGGTTGTTCTTTGCGGTAGCATGGATGAGCTCCGCGCTTTAGCACAACTCAACCCAGAAATTGAAGACTTTTACCAAAAACATTGGGATGAAGATATTCTTCTTGGCTGTATCCTTCCTTGGAAACCAGAAGCTTTTGAGAAATTGAAAGCTTACGGTGATGGTCGTGAAGAACTGATGACTGACGTTCGTGGAACTAGCTGCTTTGTTATCAAATTTGGGAAAGCTGGTGAACAGTTAGCTGCTAAACTTTGGGAAGAAGGTAAGATGGTCTACGCTTCATCTGCAAACCCATCTGGTAAAGGAAACCGAGGTAAGGTTGAAGGAATCGGTCAACGTATCGAAGGAGCAGTGGACCTTGTTATCGAAGCTGACGACTATGTTGCTTCAATCCAGCCAGACAAAACGATTGAAACTCGCTACGAGCAAGGTGTGATGGTGTCTATGGTCGATAAAGACGGCAAGCTTATTCCAGAACAAGGAGGAGCACGCTCAATCTCACCAGCACCAGTTGTGATCCGTAAAGGACTTGACATTGATAAAATCATGATGCATCTGTCAGACACCTTTAACTCATGGGACTACCGTCAGGGTGAGTATTATTAGAATGTAGAAGAAGTGGGGAGAAAATAATCTCTCCTCTTTTTTGTTGTTTATATAAGAAAATCCGAACATTATATTTTAAAATATAAAATAATTTGACAAAACCTGTACTTTGGTTTATAATAAATTAAGGAAACGTCGGAAAAGGCGTAGTGATGCGCAAGCATAGGTAGGTCATTACAAAAGAAACGAGACATCGATATGTTAAATGAATTTCCAATTTTTGATTACGAAGATATCCAATTGATTCCAAACAAATGTGTCATTAAAAGCCGTGCAGAAGCGGATACAAGTGTCACTCTAGGAAATCACACCTTTAAACTACCTGTTGTACCAGCTAATATGCAGACGATTTTGGATGAAAATGTCGCAGAGCAACTAGCTAAAGGGGGTTACTTCTACATTATGCACCGTTTTGATGAGGCGGGACGCATTCCCTTTATTAAGCGCATGCACGATCAAGGGCTCATTGCTTCTATCTCTGTCGGTGTTAAGGACTATGAGTATGATTTCGTTAGCCAGCTCAAGGCTGATGCTCCAGAATACATCACGATTGACATTGCCCATGGTCATGCGGATAGCGTGATTTCTATGATTCAACACATCAAGAAAGAATTGCCAGATACTTTTGTCATTGCTGGAAATGTGGGAACACCAGAAGCTGTGCGTGAATTGGAAAATGCTGGTGCGGATGCTACTAAGGTTGGAATCGGTCCTGGTAAGGTTTGTATCACCAAGGTCAAGACTGGTTTTGGTACAGGTGGTTGGCAGTTAGCTGCTCTACGCTGGTGTGCTAAGGCTGCACGTAAACCGATTATCGCTGATGGAGGAATTCGTACACACGGTGACATTGCTAAGTCTATCCGCTTCGGTGCCAGCATGGTCATGATTGGTTCCCTCTTTGCAGGACACATTGAAAGTCCAGGGAAAACGATTGAAGTTGATGGTGAACACTTCAAAGAATACTACGGTTCAGCTTCACAATATCAAAAAGGTGCTTACAAAAATGTGGAGGGCAAACGCATCTTGCTTCCTGCCAAAGGCCATTTGCAAGACACTTTAACTGAGATGGAACAAGATCTTCAAAGTGCTATTTCTTATGCAGGTGGACGTCAGGTTGCTGACCTTAAACACGTTGATTATGTTATCGTGAAAAACTCTATCTGGAATGGGGATGCTTCCCACTAAGACGGGCCATCTGACCAGAAAAAAACTTGTTATTAGAGCAAATTTCTGTTATAATAAAACAAGTTTCCACCCTTAGTGTAATGGATATCACGTAAGATTCCGGTTCTTGAGATGGGGGTTCGATTCCCTCAGGGTGGATATAAAGAAAAAAGCCTTTAATAGGGCTTCAGATTGAAGACAAAGTCCTTAGAACACAAGTTTCTAAGGGCTTTTCTTTGTGTAAAGTCGTATAATAGAGGTAA
>NZ_JALDTZ010000012.1 GCF_023109105.1 Streptococcus mitis | reverse complement strand
ATATAAAAATGGAGAGAACGACGATCGTCCTCTCCAGATGTTAGCTTTTTTCAACCCACTACAGTTGACAAAGAGCCTTATAAGTAATCGGATTTCTTTGAGTTATAGTTTGATAATCTTTCATGATAAAAATAGATCTATTTTTATCATGAACAGCTCACTTAGTTAGAAGTTTTGGCAACAGTATAGTTGACATCTATGGAGAATAAGCATATAATCAAGAATAATGATTGAGTGCTCACTCAATTAGTAGATGGGTAAAGGAGTTCATAAAATGGTTGTTCAAGCAATACAATATAGTCGTTTTGGTGATGAAGAAGTATTAGATTTGGTGAATATTAAATCTGATTCTTTAGAAGTGAATCAAGTTAGGGTAGAAGTTTATGCAGTTGGTTTAAATCCTATTGATTATAAAACTTTTGAGGGAGCGAAACCCCTTCGATTTCTATCTTTTATAACGAAATTAAGGAAACCAAGTCGTTGGTTTGAATCTAAATCATCTTTATTTCCAAGAGGTGTGGGGAGAGATTTTTCTGGAGTTATTACAGAAGTTGGAAATGAAGTAACTAGGTTTTCAGTAGGAGATAAGGTGTTTGGAACAATGATTAGCGATCCTGGTTTGGGAACTAAGAGGGGAGCTTTAGCAACAGAAATTTGTGTCAATGAATCAGAAATTGTATTGAAACCAGAGATGATCGACATGACTCACGCAGCTACTATGGGAGTAGCTGCTCTAACTGTGGGTGGGGCTTTTAGAAAAATTGAGTTAAATTCTAAAGATGTTGTAGTGATTTCAGCAGCGGCGGGAAGTATTGGAAGTATTGCAGTACAGTATGCGGTTGCTAAGGGTGCAACGGTTATCGGAATTGCAAGTAAGAAAAATTCAGATTATCTGAAGTCTTTAGGTGCCATACCAGTAAGTTATGAAGAGAATATCAAGAAGGCTCTTCTATCAGCTAGTCCAACGCCTATTACAAAATTTTTGGATTGTTATGGATCTGATTATGTTAGATTGGCTTTTAGTTTAGGTTTGAAAGGGACAGCTATTGGGACATTAGTGCCTTCACCCTATGTTATGATTAGAGGAGCTCAGTTTACTGGTCCGAGACATTCCACATACGATGATTTTATCACTTTATCTGAAATGGTCTCAGACGGGAAGGTTCTGCTGAAAATTGATCAAGTGTATGACTTTTCTCTAAAGTCAGTTAGAGAAGCATATCGTAGTCTAAAATTGGGACATACTCGAGGTAAGAAAGTTGTAAAAGTAAGAGGGTAGCAGGGAGGTGCTAGGAATGGAAAGTTTAGCACAAAAGTATGCCCAGACATTAGAAAATAGCAATTTGAGTTTAAAACAACGTCAAGTATTATTATCAAGTCTAAAGTTATTTTCAGAAATTGGTTTTGAAAATACAACAGCCAGACTTATTGCTAAGGAAGCTGGAGTTTCAGAAGGAACTGTTTTTAGTTACTTTAAAACCAAGGAAGGTATCTTAGAAGCCATTTTATCTACTTTTCTAGAACAGGTTATTCCAGAAGTAATTGCGGATTTTTCAGAAAAAAAATTCACAGTAGATCAAGAAACTTTTCCCTTCTTTTTAAAAAGTATTGTTAGAGATAGGCTCTTTTTCATTCAAGAGAATCAAATGCAGGTTAAAATTCTCTTGAGTCGTTCTTTTATTGATAATACTATTTCCAACCAGTTAGGAAATGTTATTGTTCATTCTATTATTAGGCCAATTAGTCCAGTTCTGAATCAGTTTAAAGAAAAGGGACTCATCAGAAATTGGTCGAACGAAAGGATCGTTCGCTATATTTTAGCCTTGACTCTTTCTTATGTTTTTCCAATGATATTGAATGATAATGAGGACCTAGATATAGATGAGGCAGTAAATGAAATAGTTGAATGTCTGTCTTTTGCATTAGTAGAAGTAGAATAAATCTTGATTTTAAGCTTACTATTTTAAATAGTGAGCTTTTTTTAAGCCAACAAAAATCCCCAATCAAAGCGATTGAGGATTGAGCAAATAAATCTTAAACAATTCCTTGTGCAATCATAGCATTTGCTACATTTTCAAAGGCAGCAATGTTAGCTCCTGCTAGGTAGTCTTTATCAAGACCATATGTTTCTGAAGTTGTTTTAGCTGTGTTGAAGATGTTTGTCATAATGTCTTTAAGACGTCCGTCAACTTCTTCACGAGTCCATGATAGACGAAGGCTGTTTTGGCTCATTTCAAGGGCTGATACAGCTACACCACCAGCGTTGGCAGCTTTGGCAGGTCCGTAGAAGATACCATTTTCTTTGTAAACTTTAATGGCATCAAGGTCGCTTGGCATGTTGGCACCTTCAGATACACAGATCACGCCTTGAGCAACCAAGCGTTTAGCTGCTTCACCGTTGATTTCGTTTTGAGTCGCACATGGAAGAGCGATATCATAGTTACCAGCGTAAGTCCAGACAGAACCTTCATGATAAGTAGCAGTTGCTTTCTCAGCTGCATACTCAGTCAAACGAGCGCGACGTTTCTCTTTAACATCAACCAAAAGATCGAAGTCGATACCATTTTCATCGATGACATAACCATTTGAGTCAGATACAGAGATAACAGTTGCACCAAGTTCAGTCGCTTTTTGAAGAGCGTATTGTGCAACGTTACCAGAACCTGAAATAACGACTTTCTTACCAGCAAAGCTGTTGCCATTTGCTTTAAGCATTTCTTCAGTGTAGTAAACCAAACCGTAACCAGTTGCTTCTGGACGAATCAAGCTACCACCAAATCCAAGAGGTTTACCAGTCAAGACACCAGCATCAAATTGGTTAAGGCGTTTGTATTGTCCGTAAAGGTAACCGATCTCACGTCCACCAACACCGATATCACCAGCAGGTACGTCAAGTGATGGTCCGATGTGTTTTTGCAATTCAGTCATGAAGCTTTGGCAGAAGCGCATCACTTCAGCATCTGTTTTACCTTTAGGATCGAAGTCTGATCCACCTTTACCTCCACCGATAGGAAGTCCAGTCAAGACGTTTTTAAAGATTTGTTCAAATCCGAGGAATTTCAAAATCCCTTGGTTCACAGTTGGATGGAAACGAAGTCCACCTTTATATGGTCCAACAGCTGAGTTGAATTGAACACGGTAACCGCGGTTTACTTGAACTTTTCCATCACGGTCAACCCAAGGAACACGGAAAGAAATCACGCGCTCTGGTTCAGTAATACGTGCCAAGATATTTTCTTCGATATACTCAGGGTGTTTTTCAAATACAGGTTCTAAAGTGTTGAAAAATTCTTCAACAGCTTGGAGGAACTCAGCCTCGTGCCCGTTACGAGCTTTTACAGTTTCAAACACGCTTTGGATATATTCTTTAGCAGATGTCATATCGTTCTCCTTTTGTTGTCATATTTTATTACATGAGTCATTATAGCAGAATTTTTTTTTACTGTAAAGAAAAAAACATAAATTTTCTAAAAATTCTTTCAATTTAGTTTTTTGTTTGAAAGTAGATAAAAAACGAACGTTTTTCTTATAAATGACTTTCTTAAAGAGAAAATCTGAAAATATGGTATAATATTAGCAATAAAAGGAATCCGGAGGATCAGAATCATGGTATCAACAAAAACACAAATTGCTGGTTTTGAGTTTGACAATTGCTTGATGAATGCGGCAGGTGTTGCCTGTATGACAATTGAGGAATTAGAAGGTGTAAAAAACTCAGCAGCGGGAACCTTTGTCACTAAGACGGCAACCTTGGAATTTCGTCAGGGGAACCCTGAACCACGCTATCAAGATGTTCCACTTGGTTCTATTAACTCTATGGGTCTGCCAAATAATGGTTTAGAATATTACTTGAACTATCTATTGGAATTGCAAGAAAAAGAACCTAACCGTACTTTCTTTCTATCTTTAGTCGGAATGTCTCCAGAAGAAACTCATACCATCTTGAAAAAGGTTCAAGAAAGTGATTTTCACGGTCTGACAGAACTGAATCTTTCATGCCCAAATGTTCCAGGTAAGCCTCAGATTGCCTATGACTTTGAAACTACAGACCGTATCTTGTCAGAAGTCTTTGAATATTTCACTAAACCTCTAGGAATCAAGCTCCCACCTTACTTTGATATTGTTCACTTCGACCAGGCAGCAGCAATCTTTAACAAATACCCACTCAAGTTCGTCAACTGTGTCAACTCTATCGGAAATGGTCTTTATATAGAAGACGAGTCTGTCGTTATTCGTCCTAAAAATGGTTTCGGCGGTATTGGTGGAGAGTACATCAAACCAACAGCTCTCGCTAATGTCCATGCCTTTTATCAACGCCTAGATCCTCAAATCCAAATTATTGGAACAGGTGGCGTTTTGACTGGTCGTGATGCCTTTGAACATATTCTCTGTGGAGCGAGTATGGTGCAGGTAGGGACTACCCTTCATAAAGAAGGAGTTGGTGCTTTTGACCGCATTACCAATGAACTGAAGGCAATCATGGCAGAAAAAGGGTATGAGAGCCTAGAAGATTTTCGTGGGAAATTACGCTATATCGATTAAATTCATTAAAAAATCAGAAGAAAGGTGAGAAGATGCTAGCCATTGAAGAAAGTCAGAAGTTGACTTTATCAAATTTACCGAGTCTGAGCCTATTTACAGGGACAGACCAGGGTCAGTTTGAAGTTATGAAGAGTCAAGTGTTGAAACAGATTGGTTATGATTCTGCCGACCTCAATTTTGCCTACTTTGATATGAAAGAAGTAGTTTATAAGGATGTGGAACTGGAGCTGGTCAGCCTTCCTTTCTTTGCGGATGAGAAAATCGTGATATTAGATCATTTTGTCGATATCACGACTGCTAAAAAGCGCTTTTTGACAGATGATGAGCTCAAGTCATTTGAGGAATACCTTGACAATCCTTCACCAACAACCAAGTTGTTAATCTTTGCAGAAGGAAAGCTGGATAGCAAAAGACGGTTGGTCAAATTACTTAAGCGTGATGCCAAGGTCTTTGATGCAGTAGAAGTCAAAGAACAAGAACTGCGCCAGTATTTTCAAAAGTGGAGTCAGAAACAAGGTTTGCAGTTTGCCAATCATGCTTTTGAAAATCTCCTTATCAAATCTGGTTTTCAATTTAGCGAAATCCAGAAAAATCTCCTCTTTTTACAGACCTATAAGGAAGACTCTGTTATCGAGGAAGAGGATATTGTTAACGCAATTCCCAAGACCTTACAGGACAATATTTTTGATTTAACTCAGTTTATTCTGACTAAAAAGATGGACCAGGCGCGTGACTTGGTTAGAGACTTGACCTTGCAAGGGGAAGATGAAATCAAACTGATTGCAGTCATGCTGGGACAATTTCGGACTTTTACTCAGGTAAAAATTTTGTTGGAGTCTGGGCAAACAGAATCTCAGATTGCAAGTAGTTTAGGCAGTTATTTGGGACGCACCCCTAATCCCTATCAGATTAAGTTTGCGCTGAGAGATTCACGAGGACTTCCCTTGAGTTTTTTGAAGCAAGCTCTTTCCTATTTGATTGAGACAGACTATCAGATTAAGACAGGTCTTTATGAAAAAGGTTTCCTTTTTGAAAAGGCGCTCTTACAGATTGCTAGTCAGGTAGATTGATACTATTTTTGAAACTACAACCCGCGTCAGGATTATCTTGTCGTGGGTTTCTTAGTGATTTGCTTGTTTTATACTCAATGAAAATCAAAAAGCAAACTAGGAAGCTAGCCGCAGGTTGCTCAAAGCAGTGCTTTGAGGTTGTAGATAAGACTGACGAAGTCAGCTCAAAACACAGTTTTGAGGTTGCAGATAGAACTGACGAAGTCAGTCACATATATAATCCAAGGTGAAGCTGACGTGCTTTGAAGAGATTTTCGAAAAGCATTATTAGAAAATATTCAGTGATTTCCCTATCTATAAGCAAAAAACTTGAAAAAAGTGAATGTTTGCGTTATCATTTTCATATAGAAAGAAAAAGAGGTATTACAGATGGCTATTATCTTACCAGATCTTCCATATGCATATGACGCTTTGGAACCATACATCGATTCGGAAACAATGCACTTGCACCATGACAAACACCATCAAACTTATGTCAACAATGCAAATGCAGCTCTTGAAAAACACCCTGAAATTGGTGAAGACCTTGAAGCCTTGCTTGCTGATGTAGACTCTATCCCAGCTGATATCCGTCAAGCACTTATCAACAATGGTGGTGGACACTTGAACCACGCTCTTTTCTGGGAATTGATGACTCCTGAAAAAACAGCTCCATCAGCAGAACTTGCAGCAGCAATCGATGCAACATTTGGTTCATTTGAAGAATTCCAAGCAGCCTTCACTGCGGCAGCAACAACTCGTTTCGGTTCTGGATGGGCATGGTTGGTTGTCAACAAAGAAGGGAAACTTGAAGTGACTTCAACAGCAAACCAAGACACACCAATCTCAGAAGGTAAAAAACCAATCTTGGGCTTGGACGTTTGGGAACATGCTTACTACGTGAAATACCGCAACGTGCGTCCTGACTACATCAAAGCTTTCTTCTCAGTCATCAACTGGAACAAAGTAGATGAATTGTACGCAGCTGCTAAATAACGGTATATGGAGGGAAGAATTGTTCTTCTCTTTTTTAGGTTATATAATTTTGGTCTGACAAAATCGTCAGACTTTTTTCATTTTTATGAGAAACGTGCTAAGTGCTAGAAATTATGGTAGAATAAAGTATTAAGTAATCGTGGAAAAAGGATATCTATGAGAAAAGAAATTGCACCTGAATTATACAATTATAACAAGTTTCCTGGTCCTGAGTTCCATTTACACGGGGACAAGGTCGAAACGGAAGGGCTAGCTTTTTCCTTGGTGGAAAATATCAAGGATGCCTTCGATGTGACGGCTTTTAATCAGCGTTTTTCAGAAGTCTTAACCAAGTTTGATTATATCGTGGGGGACTGGAGCAACGAACAGCTTCGCCTACGAGGTTTTTATAAGGATGACCGAACAGAAGAAAAACTTGAAAAAATCAGTCGTTTACAAGACTACCTTTTAGAGTATTGTAGTTATGGTTGTGCCTATTTTGTCCTAGAAAATGAAGCCCCTAAGCGAGCATCATTTGACAAGAAAATGCGTAAGAAGGAAGAAGACCAGACTTCTAGAAAAGGAAAGAAAACGACTCAAACCAAACGAAAACCGAATGCAGATAAGAAAAATAGACGTCGTCAGAAGGACCAACATTCTCAGAAAGAGGACAAGGGGCAACGTCATTTTGTCATTCGTCAGAAGTGAGTAGAGAATAAGGAGAAGAAATGAAACCGTCAATTTATAGTTTAACACGTCAAACCATGCAGGAATGGGTATTGGAGCAGGGAGAAAAGAAATTCCGTGCAGATCAAATCTGGGAATGGCTCTACCGTAAACGTGTCCAGTCATTTGAAGAAATGACCAACCTTTCTAAGGATTTGATTGCTAAGCTCAATGACCAGTTTGTGGTCAATCCCTTGAAACAGCGTATCGTGCAAGAGTCTGCCGATGGTACGGTCAAATATCTCTTTGAGCTGCCTGATGGTATGTTGATTGAGACTGTACTGATGCGTCAGCACTACGGTTTGTCAGTCTGTGTGACGACTCAGGTCGGCTGTAATATCGGTTGTACCTTCTGTGCCTCTGGTTTGATTAAGAAGCAACGGGACCTCAATAACGGTGAAATTGTAGCGCAAATCATGCTGGTTCAAAAATACTTTGATGAGCGTGGTCAGGATGAACGCGTCAGCCATATCGTTGTCATGGGAATAGGTGAGCCATTTGATAACTACAATAATGTCTTGAATTTCGTCCGTACTATTAATGATGACAAGGGAATGGCTATCGGTGCTCGTCACATCACGGTTTCAACCTCAGGTTTGGCCCATAAAATTCGTGACTTTGCTAATGAAGGTGTACAGGTCAATCTTGCCGTTTCCCTTCACGCACCTAACAATGAATTGCGCTCAAGCATCATGAAGATTAACCGTGCCTTTCCGATTGAAAAACTCTTTGCGGCTATTGAGTACTACATTGAGACAACCAACCGTCGTGTGACCTTTGAGTATATCATGCTCAATGAAGTCAATGACGGTGTAGAACAAGCCTTGGAATTGGCTGAATTGCTCAAGAATATCAAGAAATTGTCTTATGTTAACTTGATTCCTTATAACCCAGTTAGCGAGCATGACCAATATAGCCGTAGCCCCAAAGAGCGCGTGATGGCTTTCTATGATACGCTTAAGAAAAAAGGTGTCAACTGTGTGGTTCGTCAAGAGCACGGTACAGATATTGATGCGGCTTGTGGACAATTGCGCTCTAACACAATGAAACGTGACCGCCAGAAAGCAGTCGCAGCAGTCAATCCTTAATGATGAAGAAAACTTATAATCATGTTTTGGTCTGGGGAGTCATTTTCTATAGCAGTTGCATTGTCTATTTTTGCTTTACTCCTCAAGAACAATCTCCTGTGGGAGTGGAAACTCCAGGTATTCAGCATCTTGGACGCCTGGTTTTTCTTTTGACTCCTTTCAATTCTCTCTGGAAACTGGGTGAAGTGAGTGACATTGGACAATTATGTTGGATTTTTTTACAAAATATCCTCAATGTCTTCTTGCTTTTTCCTCTGATTTTCCAACTCCTTTATCTCCTTCCAAACTTGCAGAAAACAAAAAAGGTTCTTCTTTTTAGCTTTCTAGTGAGTCTTGGAATCGAGTGCACACAGCTAGTTTTAGACTTTTTCTTTGATTTCAATCGGGTATTTGAGATTGATGATTTGTGGACCAATACCTTGGGTGGCTATCTGGCTTGGCTACTTTATAAACGATTACATAAAAACAAGATAAGGAATTAAAATGAGTATTTTAGAAGTTAAAAATCTGAGTCACGGTTTTGGTGACCGTGCAATTTTTGAAGATGTGTCCTTCCGTCTTCTCAAGGGAGAACATATCGGTCTGGTCGGTGCCAATGGTGAAGGGAAATCAACCTTTATGAGTATTGTGACTGGTAAGATGTTGCCAGATGAAGGGAAGGTTGAGTGGTCTAAATATGTTACTGCTGGTTACTTGGATCAGCACTCAGTACTTGCTGAAGGGCAGTCGGTGCGTGATGTTCTCCGTACAGCCTTTGATGAGCTTTTTAAAGCTGAATCCCGTATCAATGACCTTTATATGGAAATGGCTGAAGACGGAGCGGATGTTGATGCTCTCATGGAAGAAGTTGGCGAACTTCAAGACCGTCTGGAGAGTCGTGATTTCTATACCTTGGATGCTAAGATTGATGAAGTAGCGCGTGCCCTTGGTGTTATGGACTTTGGTATGGATACAGATGTAACTTCTTTGTCAGGTGGGCAAAGAACCAAGGTGCTTTTGGCCAAGCTTCTCCTTGAAAAGCCAGATATCTTGCTCTTGGACGAGCCGACCAACTACTTGGATGCTGAGCATATTGAATGGCTCAAGCGTTATCTGCAGAATTATGAGAATGCCTTTGTCCTTATTTCGCACGATATTCCATTTCTGAACGACGTTATCAATATTGTTTATCATGTGGAAAATCAACAGCTGACGCGTTATTCTGGTGACTATTACCAGTTCCAAGAAGTTTATGCAATGAAGAAATCTCAGTTGGAGGCTGCCTACGAACGCCAGCAAAAAGAGATTGCCGACCTCAAGGATTTTGTGGCTCGAAACAAAGCGCGTGTTGCAACACGAAATATGGCCATGTCTCGTCAGAAGAAATTGGATAAGATGGATATTATCGAGTTGCAAAGTGAGAAACCAAAACCATCCTTTGATTTCAAACCAGCTCGTACACCAGGGCGCTTTATCTTCCAAGCCAAGGACTTGCAGATAGGTTATGATCGTCCACTTACAAAGCCTTTAAATCTTACCTTTGAACGCAATCAAAAGGTTGCCATTATCGGAGCAAATGGTATTGGGAAAACAACTCTCTTGAAGAGTCTCTTGGGAATTATCCCTCCAATCGCTGGGGAAGTGGAACGCGGTGACTACCTAGAACTCGGTTACTTTGAGCAGGAAGTAGAAGGAGGCAATCGTCAGACACCTTTAGAAGCAGTCTGGAATGCCTTTCCAGCCCTTAATCAAGCAGAAGTTCGTGCAGCCCTTGCTCGTTGTGGTTTGACCACCAAGCATATTGAAAGTCAGATTCAAGTTCTGTCAGGTGGAGAACAAGCCAAGGTTCGTTTCTGTCTCTTGATGAACCGTGAGAACAATGTCCTTGTTCTAGACGAACCTACCAACCACTTGGATGTGGATGCTAAGGACGAGCTCAAACGAGCTCTGAAAGAATATAAAGGATCTATCCTTATGGTTTGCCACGAACCAGACTTTTATGAAGGCTGGATGGACCAAATCTGGGATTTTAATAATTTAACTTAAGAATGAGAGTAAAAGAAATACAGTATCGAATGTGGATACTGTATTTTTTGGATTTTTAATACTCTTCGAAAATCTCTTCAAACCACGTCAGCGTCGCCTTACCGTAGGTATAGGTAACTGACTTCGTCAGTCTTATCTAAAACCTCAAAACTGTGTTTTTAGCAGCCTGCGGCTAGCTTCCTAGTTTGCTCTTTGATTTTCATTGAGTATAAGAATGAGAGTAAAAGAAATACAGTACCGAATGTGGATACTGTATTTTTTGGTTTTTAAGATTTAAAATCGTAGTCTTTCACCACTTCGATGCTATCGATAGTAATAGCAGTAGTTGGCTTGTCTTTTTCATCTTTTTCGGCTTTAGCAATCTTATCTACAACATCCATACCATCAATCACTTGACCAAAGACTGGGTGTTTGCCATCAAGGCTAGGATTTCCCCCTTCTTTATATGCTTCGATGATTTTCTTTGGATACTTGCTTGTAGGCAGTTTAGCAGAATAGTCTGTTGTACTTTGGTTGATGAAGAATTGGCTACCATTTGAGCTTGGTTGACCAGTATTAGCCATGGATAGAGAACCACGGATATTATAAAGGTATGGAGAGATTTCATTTTTAAAACCTGTCCCCTTGTCCTTGGTTTTATCTTTATCGTGCCAGATAGATTCACCACCTGTACCATCCCCTTTTGGATCTCCGGTTTGTACCATAAATCCGTCAATCACACGATGGAAAGTAACCCCATTGTAGTAGCCTTCCTTAGCGTGAGTAAGGAAGTTTTCAACCGCAAGTGGAGCTAACTTTGGAAAGAGCTTGATGCGGATATCCCCTTGGCTGGTGTGGAGGATAGCTTCAGCCTCGTTCTCAGCAACTTCCTTAGAAAGTTGAGGGAAGTTAGCATTTTCATTAGTTAAGGCGTCTTTCAAATCTTTTTCTGCTTGGGCAGTCGTTTTTGAACTTTCCTCAGCAGCAATCTTAGAATCCACGTAATCATCACCACGCAGACTACGTTGGATACTGCTACATCCGGCTAGGGCCACAGTGGACAGTAAAAGAAGGGTTGCTAGTTTTTTCATTCTATTCCTCTCAAAAATTCATTTCTACCATTGTACCCTAAAAGGAAGGGGATTTCAAATATTAGTGACAATACAATTTTAGAGAAAGTCAACCAAAAAGTCGCTTGCTTAGAGATTTTTATTTGGATAACGGTCGATAATTTCCTGGTACTGTCTCAGTATATGCTCTCCTTTTGGAGTCAATTTGTAGCCACGAATGGTAAAGTGACTTGCTAATTCTTCCTCCGTCAAGTTGTCATGAAGGGGTTGGTCCAGATCTGTATCCTTCATTTTAGAAAGACCTGTAATTCCCTTTCTTTTCAGGATATTCTTTTTCATAGTAGCATTTAGATGGTTAAGTGAGTCAAATGCAGTTTCAATAAGAGCATAACCTTTTTCTACCAGAGTTTTTAGATGTTTAGGGGCATCAATACCATAAGTGTATTCAAAGTATTTAGGAAACCAGATTTTAAGAAAGTTTTTAAAGCATCACAATTAGTAAACGTTAATTCGAAAGAATTACTATATTTTAAAAGAGCACATTTCAAATGATTCTTTCTTTTGGCTTCAATTCCTAATTAATCAATGAATTTAATACTAGGTCTCGAAAAGAATTATGCTTCCTCATTCTGTCTGAGTTCAAAGAGATCTTCTACTTTCAGATTAAAAACTTGAGCAATTTTAAGAGCCATTTCCAGCGAAGGATTGTAACGGTTATTTTCCAAGTGAAGAATTGTCTCGCGTCGCATGCCGATGAGGTCGGCTAACTCTTGCTGGGTCATGCCTGTGGACTCACGAACAGATTTGAGATTAGTAATAATATTGCTTTCTTTGGCCATACTTATCCTCTCCGTTCCAAGATAAGATAGACAACCGCAAAGATGCAAATCAAGGCAGCTATGCTAAAAAATATCTGTCCCATGTAAAGAGTGAGAGACCCCATATACCCAATGATAACTGCTAGGATCATCAGTGCGCCTAGTATAAAAACAAACATCAAGCTAGCTGCCTTGGCTAAATTAGCATAAAAGCGTTCGTCCGGAGTTTCCTTGACATTTTTCAAACAGAAAAAAGCAAATAAAATCACTTCAATAATGAGGCCAATTCCCAAAATCCATTCTTTAATACCAGAACTTAAGCTTGGGGTCGCAACCCAAATTCCTAATGTATAAAAAATACTTGCTGCAAACAAAAGTATCGTGTAAAGCTTAGCAGACAAGTCAAAAATAATCTTTCCCTTACCTTTCTGACTTTTATGAGACCATAGTTTCATATGTAGCCAGCTCCAAATAGCTATAATTTGGCCTGACACTGAAATACCAGTAATAACTAACTTGGGTCCCCAACTAAGATTAGAACCAAATAAAACAATAAAATCAATAATGAGAGCTACGGCAATCATTGCAATGAGGCCACGCATTTTTTGACTTTTTTTCATGATAGACTCCTTTTTTGTGTTATAAATATATAACATTTAAATGTTATGTTATAAATATATCACACTTAAATTTAGAAAGCAAGAATTTTATGTGTCAATGTGGTAATTATTTGAAAAAATTTTTTAATTAAAGACCTCGCTAGTCAAACAACTAAAGAATTCTTTGAAGCAATGCATTGGATTTGATTTGGATAGTTTCGTTAATAATATTTGATGATAAAGAATATTTGGAAAATCTAGATACTGTATGAATCTCTACTTTTTTCTTAGACTGTTATAAAGTCTGTCAGAATAAGCTTTGTAGGTGTAGATGTTAATTTTTCAGAATTAAATTATTCCCCTATTTAGAATCTATTAATTCATATTTTATAAATTAATTAGTAGATATCGTTCTTAAAATCTTTGATATTTCACTTGGGAACAGGCTTTGGATTTAGGATTTAGGCATCTAAATCACGTTCAGGAGAGATGAAAGGTTTGACTTGATGGTCTTTGTAAATTTTCTCAATAGTAGTACTCATAAAGTTTCTCTTTCTAATTTATCCCTATTAGTCTAACAAATTTCTAAAAAATTTAAAAATTTTAAAGTCTGTCAAGTTTTTTTCTTGACACCTGTTAGAAATCTGCTATAATAGAACATGTGCTAAATAGCTCAGCTATTTCACTGAACTAAAAAATAAAAGAAAAGAGATATTAAAAATGGCAGTAAAAATCCGTTTGACTCGTATGGGTTCTAAGAAAAAACCTTTCTACCGTATTAACGTAGCAGATTCACGTTCACCACGTGACGGACGTTTCATCGAAACAGTTGGAACTTACAACCCACTTGTTGCTGAAAACCAAGTAACTTTGAAAGAAGACCGCGTTCTTGCATGGTTGGCTGATGGAGCTCAACCTTCAGATACAGTACGTAACATCCTTTCAAAAGAAGGCGTATTGAAAAAATTCCACGATTCTAAATTCTCAAAATAAGTTTAAAGTAGGTTGACAGATGGATACGATTGAAAATCTCATTATTGCGATTGTGAAACCCTTGATTTCACAACCAGATGCCTTAACTATCAAGATTGAAGATACACCAGAATTTTTGGAATATCACTTGGATCTTGATCAAAGCGATGTGGGTCGTGTAATCGGTCGTAAGGGTCGCACTATTTCTGCGATAAGAACGATTGTCTACTCTGTCCCAACTGAAGACAAAAAAGTAAGAATCGTTATTGACGAAAAATAAGAAGGGCGGGACGAATGTCTCGCTTTTTTGTGAGGAATAGAGGATGAAAGATTTAACGTTTAGACAATTACAAGACTACTTACTCGAACATTACCGGCAGTCTAGGACTGAGGAAGGTCTTTTTATCAAGCTAGTGGAGGAAGTCGGAGAAGTAGCCGAAGTTTTGAATGGGCGCTCTGGTCGAAAAGAGGGGGTTCAGGACTCGAACGAGGAACTTGCCAAAGAACTGGCTGATATCATTCACTACACCGTCGCAATCGCAGCTATTAATCATATTGACCTTACTAAAACTATCTTTGAGAAAGATAAAACTGCAGCCATTAAGTACCAACATGAACGAGATTTGGAAGGATTTCTGAAAGGAAACTGAAAGAAGAATGAATATTGATTGTGTTTTTAACATAGATTGGTCAATGTGTATTGATTGGCTATTACGAATTTTACAAATTGCGACATTTATTGCTGTGATTATAAAGATAACTTTCCAGAATAAGGTTTATATCAATAATATTGAAATCAAGGAAATTAAACCATTCGAGTTTGAATCTTTACATATAAAGTTTCACTATATTCATGAATTTACACATAATGTAAGTAGCAAACCTTTTAATCATTTGATTTTTTATCCCAAAGAAGTTGATATTGAAATAGTAGAATTTTATTCTTTAAACTATGATTCAAAAAGCAATTGTTTGATTGTTAATAATAAACTGCATACAATTAAAAATTTAAAGAATTATACATGCTTATTGATTCATACAAATTTACCAGAGAATATGCCTAGTTTAAGAATGAAATGGAAAACAAGTCAGGGTGAAATTGGGGAATATACATTTTATAGCAATATGTATAACGGGAATGTAAATATCTCATCTTTTAAATATAAATTAACATTAAAGAGAAAATTATTAGCACTTTTGGGACTATAGGGCCCCTCTATGTATCTTCCTCCAACTTGTGAAAATCCATAGAACGTGATAAAATAAAGGATAGAAATAGATACAGGAGACAAGATGAACTACTTTAATGTTGGGAAAATCGTCAATACGCAAGGGTTGCAGGGTGAGATGCGAGTCTTGTCTGTGACGGATTTTGCAGAAGAACGCTTTAAAAAAGGCGCTGAGCTGTCTTTGTTTGATGAAAAAGATCAGTTTGTCCAAACAGTGACTATCGCTAGTCACCGTAAACAGAAGAATTTTGACATTATTAAATTCAAAGATATGTACCATATCAATGCGATTGAAAAATTCAAGGGATACAGTCTCAAGGTAGCTGAGGAAGATTTGAATGACCTAGACGATGGTGAATTTTACTATCACGAGATTATCGGTTTGGAGGTCTATGAGGGGGATAACTTGATTGGAACCATCAAGGAAATCCTGCAACCAGGTGCCAACGATGTCTGGGTAGTCAAGAGAAAAGGCAAACGTGATTTGTTACTGCCTTATATCCCACCAGTGATTCTCAATGTGGATATTCCAAATAAACGGGTCGATGTGGAAATCTTAGAAGGATTAGACGATGAAGATTGATATATTAACCCTCTTTCCAGAGATGTTCTCTCCACTGGAGCACTCAATCGTCGGAAAGGCTCGAGAAAAAGGGCTCTTGGATATCCAGTATCATAATTTTCGAGAACATGCTGAAAAGGCTCGCCATGTAGACGACGAGCCATACGGAGGCGGACAGGGGATGTTGCTCCGGGCGCAACCTATTTTCGATGCCTTTGACGCTATTGAAAAGAAAAATCCGCGCGTCATTCTCCTCGATCCAGCTGGAAAGCAGTTTGATCAGGCCTATGCTGAGGATTTGGCTCAAGAGGAAGAACTTATCTTTATCTGCGGGCACTACGAGGGTTATGATGAGCGTATTAAGACCTTGGTAACAGATGAGATTTCCCTAGGAGACTATGTCTTGACTGGTGGAGAACTGGCAGCAATGACCATGATTGATGCTACGGTTCGCTTGATTCCAGAGGTGATTGGCAAGGAGTCTAGCCACCAAGATGATAGTTTTTCATCAGGACTTCTCGAATATCCTCAGTATACCCGTCCTTACGACTATCGAGGAATGGTCGTCCCAGATGTTCTGATGAGTGGTCACCATGAAAAGATTCGTCAGTGGCGTCTGTATGAGAGTTTAAAGAAAACCTACGAGCGCAGACCGGATTTGTTAAAACATTATCAACTGACAGCAGAAGAAGAAAAAATGCTGGCAGAAATCAAGGAAAATAAAGATTAAAGGAGAAACCAATGCAAGTAATCAAACGTGATGGTGAAATTGCTGAATTTAATCCAGATAAGATTTACCAAGCTATCTTAAAGGCGGCCCAGACTGTCTATGTATTGACAGATGATTTGCGTCAAAACCTTGCACAAGTCACTAAGAAAGTGGTTTTGGATTTGGAAGAAGCCAAGGTGGAACGTGCTACCATTAGCATGATTCAGTCTTTAGTTGAACATCGTTTATTGGGCGCAGGTTACATTACCATTGCAGAGCACTACATTTCCTATCGTTTACAACGTGACTTGGAAAGAAGTGGTTATGGAGATCATATCGCCGTTCATTTGCATTTTGAACAAGTTCGCTAAGAAAAAAGAGTGGGATGAAGCAAGACATCTCACTCTTTCTTAAATCTATTTTTTTGGGCTGTTTGGACAGTTGAAGGGACAAATCGCAGGCGTTGAATATCGCTTATGCGGATAATACGGGTCATATTTTTGGCAAAATTTTTCACGATAATTTGCTGGCGTTGCTGATCGTATTTGATGATGTCACCTGTAAAGCTTGCCTCAGACAAGATAAGGTGAACAGCAGTTTGTTTCTGGATAGCCTCTTCAATAGTGGCTGTAAGGGAGTTGCTTTCAGTATGGTCTGGTTCTTCATGTCCATTTAAAAAGTCATGTATTTTATCTATAACTTGCTGGAATTTATGTCTCATATTGGCCTCCCTTCTTTTATACCATATTATATAAAATTTTCCTAAAATCTACAAGATTTTACGAATAATCAAATGAAAGCTAAAAAAGGAGAAGAAAATGGCAGAATTTAAATTTGAAATCGAAGAGCACTTGTTGACTCTTTCTGAAAACGAAAAAGGTTGGACCAAGGAAATCAACCGTGTGAGCTTTAATGGTGCCCCTGCAAAGTTTGATATTCGTGCTTGGAGTCCAGATCATACTAAAATGGGCAAAGGGATTACTCTCTCCAATGAAGAATTTCAAACAATGGTGGATGCCTTTAAAGGAAACTAAGTTTTCAAAATGAAAGAAAAGGATATTGAGTTATGACAACTCGATATCCTTTTTTAGTTAGCAAAGTAAGCCTGATTTTTAAGGCGTTGAAGTAATGGACGGCTAATAAAACTAATAGCAATAATTTTACCAAAATCTGGGATGATAAAGGGAAATACCCCCACAATAAGAGCTTTTTCAAATGCCATTCCAGCTAGGAAATGCAATCCAATGATCCCACCGACAAAAACAAGTGTATCTCCCAAGAGATTTGCTAGAAAAATTCTGACAAAACCACTATCACTGCTAGTTAGAGAAGAGGTAAGTCCAGAATAAACAAGATAAAACCAAAGATAGCCTGCAGTAGGACCAATCAAAGCATGAAATCCAGCTCCACCTCCTGCAAAGACAGGAAGACCGATAGCACCTAGAAGAAGATAGAGTCCAACAGAAAGTACAGCCTCTCTAGGTCTAAAGACAGTAGCAATCAAGCCGATTGCAAAGTTCTGCAGAGTGAAGGGAACAGGTCCAATTGGAAGACTGATTTGTGCCAAAACAGCAATGAGAGCAGCCCCAATAGCAGGGATAGCATAAACGTGAGCTTTTTTCAAAATAGTTAACCTCTTTTCTGATGTATAGTAACTATTATACTCGTAGAGTAATTATTGTCAACCATTTTTTAAAACAAGGTAACAAAAAACTGTAACGGCCGATTTTGCTTACTGGGTAAGTTGTTTTCATCGATTGTAAATCATCAAAAAAGAAGCCGACACATTTGTATCAGCTTCTTTTGTTTCGATTAACGCATAGTTACAAATTCTTCAGATGCAGTTGGGTGAATTGCCACAGTTGCATCAAAGTCTGCTTTGGTTGCTCCCATTTTGATAGCAACAGCAAATCCTTGAATCATTTCATCAACGCCGTAGCCAATTCCATGAAGTCCGACAACTTTTTCTTCTGAACCAGCTGTTATCAATTTGAAACGAGTTTCTTGACGGTTGCAAGTGCAAGCAGAGTACATAGACGTAAAGCTTGATTTGTAAACCTTGATTTGGTCTTGACCGTATTCTTTAATAGCTTGCTCTTCTGTCAAACCAACCGTTCCGATAGCAGGGTGTGAAAAGACAACAGTTGGAATAGTTGAGTAGTCCATTTTTGCAGTTGTTTTTCCGTTAAAGAGACGTTCAGATAGGGTACGCCCAGCCTTGATAGCAACTGGAGTCAGTTCTTTTTCACCAGTTACATCACCTAGAGCATAGATTCCCTCAACAACAGTATTTTGGTATTCATCCACTTGGATAAAGCCACGTTCGTTCAGAGTTACTCCAGCTTTTTCAAGTTGCAAGCTCTTAACATTTGGACGGCGGCCTGTAGCCCAGATAACTTGGCTAGCTGTGTGACTAGTACCATCTTCGAAATGAATGGTAATGCCATCAGTAGTTTTTTCTAACTTGGCAGGGACTTTGTGAGTATGAAGTGGCAAGTTTGTTCTTTCCATTTCCTTTACCAAACCTTCAACGATGTAAGAATCAAAACCACGTAAAGGACGATCGCGGCGAACAAAGAGGTCTGTCTTGACACCAAAGGTGTGGAGTACGCCAGCCAATTCCACAGCGATATAACCAGCGCCTAGAATAGCAACTGACTCTGGCAATTCTTCCCAAGCAAATACATCATCAGAAGAGCCACCTAGCTCAGCACCAGGAATATTTGGGATACTTGGATGGGCACCAGTCGCAATCACAATATGTTTAGCACGAATCAGTTCACCATTTACGCTAACAGTATGAGAATCTACAAATTCAGCATGACCTTCAATCAAATCTACACCGTTGCGTTTAAAACTGCCATCATAAGAAGAACGAGCGAGATCGATGTAGGCTTCACGATTGCGACGTAGTGTTGCAAAGTCAAAGTTAAGATCAGTAGTCTTAAAGCCGTAGTCTTCTCCAAATTGATGGAAAGTTTCAGCGATTTGCGCTCCGTACCACATGATTTTTTTAGGAACACAACCGACGTTGACACAGGTTCCACCTAATTTCTTTTCCTCAATAACGGCCGCTTTAGCTCCGTGTTCACCAGCACGGTTCATGGTAGCAATTCCTCCGCTACCTCCACCGATAGCAATGATATCGTATTCTCTCATTGAAAACTCCTTTATACTCTTTGAAATAGTAGAGTGTCATTTTTTGATAGTCATATTCTATCTTTTTTTTTATCTGATTGCAAAAATCTGCTACGTTCAAAAAAATTAAAGAAAAGGCTTGCAAAAAGGAAAAATAAAGCGTATTATATATCTAGTACAATAACTAAACAAAAATTCCGAACAATAATTGAGTCCTGAAATGTCATTATTTCGTTCTAAACTGTTATTGTTTATATTTGGTAATTTTTGTATAATATTGTTAAGGACTTTAAATCAAAAAGGAGTTTCATTATGAAAAAGAATGGTAAAGCTAAAAAGTGGCAATTGTATGCAGCAATAGGTGCTGCAAGTGTAGTTGTATTGGGTGCTGGAGGGATTTTACTCTTTAGACAACCATCTCAAACCGCTGTAAAAGATGAACCTACTCATCTTGTTGTTGCCAAGGAAGGAAGCGTGGTATCCTCTGTTTTATTGTCAGGGACAGTAACAGCAAAAAATGAACAATATGTTTATTTTGATGCTAGTAAGGGAGATTTAGATGAAATCCTTGTTTCTGTGGGTGATAAGGTCAGCGAAGGGCAGGCTTTAGTCAAGTACAGTAGTTCAGAAGCCCAGGCGGCCTATGATTCAGCGAGCCGAGCAGTCGCGAAGGCAGACCGTCATATCAACGAACTCAATCAAGCACGAAATGAAGCCGCTTCAGCTCCGGCTCCACAGTTACCAGCGTCAGCAGGAGGAGAAAGTGCAGCAGCCCAAACTCCAGCTCCAGTCTCAGGAAATTCAGTTTCATCTATTGATGCACAACTAGGTGATGCTCGTGATGCTCGTGCAGATGCAGCAGCACAATTAAGTAAGGCTCAAAGTCAGTTGGATGCAATGACGGTTCTCAGCACTCTAGAAGGAACTGTGGTCGAAGTCAACCGTAATGTTTCTAAATCTCCAACTGGAGCTAGCCAGGTGGTAGTTCATGTCGTTAGCAATGAAAACTTGCAAGTTAAGGGTGAACTATCTGAATATAACCTTGCCAACTTATCTGTAGGTCAAGAAGTGACCTTTACTTCTAAAGTTTATCAAGATAAGAGCTGGACAGGTAAGCTTAGCTATATTTCTGACTACCCTAAAAACAATGGCGAAGCAGCAAGCGTAGCTGCAGCAGCAGGCGGTAACTCTGGTTCTAAATATCCATATACCATCGATGTTACAAGTGAAATCGGTGATTTGAAACAAGGATTTTCAGTAAGTGTTGAGGTTAAGAATAAGAGTAAAGCTATTCTAGTTCCTTTAACAAGTGTTGTGACTGAAAATGATAAGAACTATGTCTGGGTACTTGACGAGCAGAAAAAGGCCAAGAAAGTGGAAGTTGGTTTGGGGAATGCTGATGCAGACAACCAAGAAATCACTTCAGGTCTGACAAATGGAGTCAAGGTCATCAGTAACCCAACGTCTTCTCTAGAGGAAGGAAAAGAGGTGAAGGCTGATGAAGCAACTAATTAGTCTAAAAAATATCTGCAGAAGTTACCGGAATGGTGACCAAGAACTGCAGGTTCTCAAAAATATCAACCTAGAAGTGAATGAGGGTGAATTTGTTGCCATCATGGGACCATCTGGTTCAGGTAAGTCAACCCTCATGAACACCATTGGGATGTTGGATACTCCTACAAGTGGTCAGTATTTTCTAGATGGCAAAGAAGTAGCCGGTCTGGGTGAAAAACAATTAGCCAAGGTTCGAAATCAGGAAATCGGCTTCGTCTTTCAACAATTCTTTCTCTTGTCTAAAATGAATGCCCTCCAAAATGTGGAACTTCCTCTGATTTATGCAGGAGTTGGTGCTTCAAAACGTCGCAAATTAGCAGAAGAGTATCTGGAAAAGGTTGAGTTGACTGAGCGTAGTCATCACTTACCTTCGGAGTTGTCAGGTGGTCAGAAGCAACGTGTGGCTATTGCGCGTGCCTTGGTAAACAATCCTTCTATTATCTTAGCAGACGAACCGACAGGAGCCTTGGATACCAAAACAGGGAATCAAATCATGCAATTATTAGTTGAACTAAATAAAGAAGGAAAAACTATTATCATGGTAACGCATGAGCCTGAGATCGCTGCTTATGCCCAACGCCAAATTGTCATTCGAGATGGAGTTATTTCATCTGATAGTGCGCAGTTAGAAAAGGAGGAAAACTAAGATGCAGAATCTGAAATTTGCCTTTTCATCCATTATGGCTCACAAGATGCGTTCTTTCTTAACCATGATTGGTATCATTATCGGCGTATCATCCGTTGTCGTCATCATGGCCTTGGGAGACTCCCTGTCGCGCCAAGTCAATAAAAACATGACCAAGTCCCAGAAAGATATCCATGTCTTTTTCTCACCTACCAAGAGTAAGGACGGTTCCTTTACCCAGAAGCAATCTGCTTTAACAGTTTCTGGGAAAGAAGAGGAAATTCCTGTGGAACTACCAAAACCGCAAGAATCTTGGGTTAGGGAGGCGGCTAAACTCAAGGGAGTGGATAGTTACTATGTGACTAACTCAGCCAATGTGACCTTGACTTATAAGGATAAAAAGGTTGAACGTGCCAGCTTGACAGGTGGAAATATCACTTATATGGATGCAGTCGAAAATGTAATCGTCGCAGGCCGTAGTTTAAAACCACAAGATTATAAGGATTTCGCTAGTGTTATCATTTTAGATGAAGAACTTGCTAATAGTCTTTTTGGTTCTGCACAGGAAGCACTCAATCAGCTTGTTGAAGTAAATGAAATCAGTTATCGTGTTATTGGTGTTTATGCTAGTAAGGAAGCTAAGGCTGCAAAAACCTTTGGGATTGGAGGACTACCAATCACGACCAATATTTCTCTTGCGGCCAATTTTAACACCGACGAAATTTCTAATATCGTTTTTCGTGTTAACGATACGACCTTAACTCAGACTTTAGGACCAGAATTGGCTAGAAGAATGACAGAGATTGCAGGTCTCCAACAAGGGGAGTATCAGGTAGGAGATGCTTCTGCCGCCTTCCAAGAAGTACAACAAATGTTTGGCTTTGTAACAACTGTCATCAGTGCTATTGCTGGGATTTCCCTCTTTGTTGGTGGTACCGGTGTTATGAACATTATGCTGGTTTCGGTGACAGAGCGTACCCGTGAGATTGGTCTACGAAAAGCACTAGGAGCTACACGAGCTAATATTCTGGTTCAATTTTTGATTGAATCAATGATTTTAACCTTGTTAGGAGGGTTCATCGGTCTTGTGCTGGCTGCAGGAGTGACAATGCTTGCAGGAGTTCTTCTTCAAAATATGATTGCAGGAATCGAAGTTGGCGTATCCATTCCAATCGCTCTCTTTAGCTTAGCTGTCTCAGCTGGCATCGGTATGATTTTTGGAGTCTTGCCAGCCAACAAGGCATCGAAACTTGATCCAATTGAAGCCCTTCGTTATGAATAAGATCAACAAGGTGGACACTTGTCTATCTTGTTTTTGTATAGATTTCCCTATCGAAAATCCTTAAAAATGTGATATAATGAAGTGTTAGAAAAACAGGTTTCATTTGCCTGGAAAGGAAAAATTATGTCTGAAAAGAATTTTTATATTACAACGCCGATTTACTATCCATCTGGTAAACTTCATATCGGTTCTGCCTACACAACTATCGCATGTGATGTCCTAGCACGTTACAAACGCCTGATGGGCTACGATGTCTTTTATTTGACAGGTCTTGATGAGCATGGTCAAAAGATTCAACAAAAAGCAGAAGAAGCTGGCATTACACCACAAGCCTATGTTGATGGAATGGCAGTTGGAGTTAAAGAACTCTGGCAATTACTCGATATCTCATACGATAAATTTATCCGTACAACGGATGATTACCATGAAAAAGTAGTGGCTCAAGTATTTGAGCGCTTGCTTGCTCAAGATGATATCTATTTGGGTGAATACTCTGGTTGGTATTCAGTCTCAGATGAGGAGTTCTTTACAGAAAGCCAGCTTGCAGAAGTTTTCCGTGACGAAGCTGGAAATGTGACTGGGGGTATTGCTCCATCAGGTCACGAGGTTGAATGGGTATCTGAAGAATCATACTTCCTTCGCCTCAGCAAATACCAAGACCGTTTGGTCGAATTTTTCAAATCACATCCTGATTTTATCACTCCTGATGGTCGTCTCAATGAAATGTTGCGTAACTTCATTGAGCCTGGTTTGGAAGACTTGGCAGTTTCTCGTACAACCTTTACTTGGGGTGTACCAGTTCCATCAAATCCGAAACACGTTGTCTATGTTTGGATTGATGCCCTTCTTAACTATGCGACAGCTCTTGGTTACGGTCAAGATGAACATGGTAACTTTGATAAGTTCTGGAATGGAACGGTCTTCCATATGGTAGGGAAAGACATCCTTCGTTTCCACTCAATCTACTGGCCAATCCTTCTTATGATGTTGGATATTAAATTGCCAGATCGTTTGATTGCTCACGGTTGGTTTGTCATGAAAGACGGTAAGATGTCTAAGTCAAAAGGAAATGTGGTTTACCCTGAAATGTTGGTAGAGCGTTATGGACTAGATCCACTTCGTTACTACCTCATGCGTAGCCTTCCGGTTGGTTCAGACGGAACCTTCACTCCAGAAGACTATGTAGGCCGTATCAACTATGAATTAGCAAATGACCTTGGAAACCTTCTTAACCGTACGGTTTCTATGATTAACAAGTACTTTGATGGGCAAATCCCTGCCTATGTAGAGGGTGTGACAGAGTTTGATAATGCTCTTGCTGACGTTGCAGAACAATCAATCGCTGACTACCACACATATATGGAAGCAGTTGACTACCCACGTTCACTTGAAGCAGTCTGGACACTGATCTCTCGTACTAACAAATACATTGATGAGACAGCACCATGGGTCTTGGCTAAGGATGAAGCTCTCCGTGACCAATTGGCAAGTGTTATGAGCCACTTGGCAGCTAGCCTTCGTGTCGTAGCGCATTTGATTGAACCATTTATGATCGAAACCAGTCGTGCAGTCTTGACTCAACTTGGTCTAGCAGAAGTTGCTAGCCTTGAGAACTTGAGTTTAGCTGGTTTCCCTGCAGGTGTAACGGTAGTTGCCAAAGGAACACCAATCTTCCCACGTCTGGATATGGAAGAAGAAATCGCCTATATCAAGGAACAAATGGAAGGCAACAAGCCAGCTGTCGAGAAAGAATGGAATCCAGATGAAGTCGAACTCAAACTAAACAAGGAAGAAATCAAGTTTGAAGACTTCGATAAGGTTGAAATTCGTGTCGCAGAAGTCAAAGAAGTTTCTAAAGTAGAAGGTTCTGATAAGTTGCTTCAATTCCGCCTAGATGCTGGCGATGGTGAAGATCGTCAAATCCTCTCTGGAATTGCCAAATACTATCCAAATGAACAAGAATTGGTCGGCAAGAAAGTTCAAATCGTTGCCAATCTCAAACCACGTAAGATGATGAAAAAATATGTCAGCCAAGGAATGATTCTCTCAGCTGAGCATGATGGCAAATTAACCCTTCTCACAGTGGATCCAGCTGTACCAAATGGAAGTGTGATTGGGTAATATTTAAAAGGACCAGTTTGAACTGGTTCTTTTCTTTTGTAAGGTGTCAGTTGATAAAAGTGTCATTCTCCTTTATAATGAATGAAGACGGAGGAAGTTGCTATGAAATACATTAGATTTGGTCAAGAGAAAAAAGAACTGTCAGAAATTGTGCTCGGTATGATGCGCATCAGTGATAAGTCGGTCAAAGAGGTTGAGGAGCTGGTTGAAACAGCCCTGTCCGTTGAAATCAATGCCTTTGACTTGGCGGATATTTACGGTCGTGGTCGTTGTGAAGAACTGTTAGGTCTTGTCCTAAAAAATCGTCCAGATTTAAGAGAAAAGATGTGGATTCAGTCCAAATGTGGCATTCGAATAGAAGAATTTACTTATTTTGATTTTTCTAAGGACTATATTATAAAATCAGTAGACGGAATTTTGCAAAGATTGAAGATTGATCATCTAGATAGCTTGCTTCTTCACCGTCCAGATGCTTTGATGGAAGCTGACCAAGTAGCAGAAGCATTTGACATTCTCCACACATCAGGCAAAGTTCGAGATTTTGGTGTGTCCAACCAAAATCCTATGATGATGGAGTTGCTGAAGAAAGAAGTCAAACAGCCTCTAACTATCAATCAATTACAACTAAGTGCAGCTTTCACACCTGGCTTTGAAGCAGGATTTCATGTCAATATGGAAGGGAACAAGGCGGCTGTCCGTGATGGAAGCGTCTTCGAATACTGTAAATTGAACGACATGGTTATTCAAGCCTGGTCAGTTTTGCAGTTTGGCTACTTTAAGGGTAATTTTGTTGGCAATGAGAAGTTCCAACAACTAAACCAAGTCCTAAATCGACTAGCCTTAAAATACGGTGTGAGCTCATCAGCTATTGCTATCGCTTGGGTGTTACGCTACCCAGCCAAGATGCAGGCAGTGGTAGGGACCACCAATCCGAAGCATTTAGTAGAGGCAAGTCAAGCAAGTCGTATCAACCTGACTCGAAAAGAATGGTATGAGATTTACCTCGCTGCAGGGAATGATTTGCCGTAAGGGGAATTTGCAATTCAGAAATCATAGTCAAAAAGCCGTTGGAAAGCGGTTTTTTGTTATAATGAAATTAAGGGTTATAGATAACAAAGGAGAAAATCATGACATTTGAAGAAATCTTGCCTGGACTAAAGGCAAAAAAGAAATATGTGCGTACTGGTTGGAGTGGAGCTGAAAACTATGTCCAGCTCTTTGATACCATTGAACAAAATGGCGTCGCCCTTGAAGTGACACCCTATTTCCTCATCAACGTATCAGGTGAAGGGGAAGGTTTTTCTATGTGGAGCCCAACTCCTTGTGATGTCTTAGCGACAGATTGGGTGGAAGTCCATGACTAAACGTGTACTGATTACAGGCGTTAGCTCAGGTATCGGTCTTGCCCAGGCTCGTCTATTTTTAGAAAAAGGTTATCAGGTTTATGGTGTAGATCAAGGAGAAAATCCAGTCTTAGACGGTGATTTCCACTTTTTACAACGTGATTTAACGCTTGACTTGGAACCAATTTTTGACTGGTGCCCTCAGGTGGATGTTCTCTGCAATACGGCTGGAGTTTTGGATGATTACAAACCTTTACTAGAACAATCTGCCCAGGAAATTCAAGAGATTTTTGAAATCAACTATGTGACTCCAGTGGAGTTGGCTCGACATTATTTGACACAAATGCTGGAGAATAAAAAAGGAATCATTATCAATATGTGCTCCATTGCTTCAAGCCTGGCAGGCGGTGGTGGTCACGCCTATACCTCGTCTAAGCACGCCTTGGCTGGCTTTACCAAGCAATTGGCTCTAGACTATGCTGAAGCTGGGATTCAGGTCTTTGGTATCGCTCCAGGAGCAGTCAAGACAGCTATGACTGCTGCGGACTTTGAGCCAGGTGGATTGGCTGACTGGGTGGCTAGCGAAACGCCAATCAAGCGCTGGATTGAGCCAGAGGAAGTGGCAGAAGTCAGTCTCTTCTTAGCCAGTGGAAAGGCATCTGCCATGCAAGGACAAATATTGACAATAGATGGTGGCTGGAGTTTGAAGTAGGAGGGGGTGGATGGAAATCAAACATCATTTTGGTGTATACGGAGTCTGTCTTCAAGATGGTAGACTTCTCTGCATTGAAAAAACGAGAGGCCCTTATCAAAATCGTTATGATTTACCTGGTGGTAGTCAGAAACTAGGTGAGGGGTTGACAGAAACTCTCAAGAGGGAAGTTATGGAAGAGACGGGGTATACGCTTAGAGATTATTCAAACCCTAGAATCTATGATGTGCTAGTTCAAGAAAATGGGCAAAACTTCGCCGTACATCATATTATGGCCTTTTATGATATTGAGATAAACGAGGAGGAACCTCAAGTTACGATTTCTGAAGCTGTTTCTGATGGTGCGAATGACTCTCATGGATATATTTGGAAGGATATTCAAGAAATCACAGAAGAAAACGCATCGCCATTAGTCTTGAAGGTTAAGGCAGAGTTACTAGGATTTCCAGAATTAGAACTGACAAGCTATAGAAATTGGAATGTGAAGAAGGTGAATAATGGAACTATTTAAAACATGGAAGAAAAATATGGTTCTCTATGGTCTTAAATCTCAAATCGGAACTGTCTACCGAAACAGTGATAGGACAACAAGCTTTTATGATGTTGGGAATTTTTTATACTTAGCAGGGGAGGTGAATTCCAGATTTTGGGAAGATTTTGTTAGGAAATATGGTTTAGATTATAAGATTATTATTTCAGAAAATACCAATTGGCAAGATTTTTTGCATAGGAAAGTGGGGCTAATTTCTTTTACTCGCTATTCTTTTAAAGATAAGGCAAATTTTCAAGTTGAATTTCTAAATAATCTAGTTAGTCAGTTAGAGGAAGGTTACAATATTGTGCCTATTGATAATCATATTTATGACTGCTTTTCTGAGGAAGAATGGTCACAAGATTTACAGGGAGATTTTGAGCACTATCAGGATTTTGATTTAAAAGGTGGATTTGGTTTTGTGATTCTTAAAAATAAAGAACTGATTGCTGGGATTTCCTCAGGGTTAGTTTACCAAGGAGCAGTTGAAGTGGAAGTTGCAACTAGACCAAATGAACAAGGGAATGGATTTGCTAAAAAGCTTGGTGCTGCAATGATTCTAGAGAGTTTAAAGAGAGATATGTTTCCTCTTTGGGATGCTCATAACGAGGCTTCCAAAAAAATAGCAGAATTTTTAGGATATGAGATAGTTGAACCCTATGAAGCTTTTGAACTAGAGGAAAGTGTCGTATAATGATATCTGATATTGTATCTTTTAAGACGAGGTGAATGGACATGCAAAACCAACTAGCTCTTAGTGGCGAAAAAATTGTTGAAAAAGTTTATCCCCATTTATTGCACCACGTCGGCTTGATTCGTGGGGAATACTTGTTGAGAGAACTAAACCAAAACATACTATTACCAAGTTGTCAGCGATTTGTGAAAGATTATCTAGACACTATTTGTCATTTGTACTCAGATGAAGAAGTCTGGTATCGCTTTTCAGAACTAACAAATGCAGAAGCAAATAGTCTAGACGGGACTAAAGAGTATTTTGATGAACGCCACCCCTTATTTGGATACAGAGGAATCAGGCATTTATTAGCGTGTCCAGATGAATTTCAGGCTGAGGCAAATGTCGTTACAGATGTTTATCAAAATAATCCCAATCTGTCTGTTATTTTTCCTTTTGTCAATGATGCTGAGCAGTTAAAGCAAGTTATTACAGTATTACGTCAGCATGGTTTTACTGGGAAAATCGGCACGATGATTGAATTACCGTCAGCGTATTTTGACTTGGACAGGATACTGGAAACGGGTATTTCAAAGATTATGGTTGGAATGAATGATTTGACTTCTTTTGTTTTTGCGACTGTGAGAAACAGTCAATGGCATGATATGGAAAGTCCAATAATGTTAGATATGCTAAGACAAATGCAGGAAAAAGCAAGGGCGAAAAAGATTGACTTTGCAGTGGCAGGCTATCTGAATGATTCTTTCATACAAAAAATGAATCAGATGGGTTTCAAGTGCATTATCCACTACAGTTCTATTCCAGATATTTTTAATGTAGAGATTGACCATCCAGACCACCTCAAACGTGTAAAAGAAGTAAGTAAAAAATTACAAAGGAGCAACCATGACACCTCAAGAAATGTGGAATAAATACAAGCAAATCAATCCTTCTATCGGAGATGAGATAGATGCCTGGGCTTTTGGAGTGGAAGCCGATTTCTTGGCAGATTTGGTTTTAAAAGGCGAAAAGACAGCAACAGCGTCAGCCTACGACCTTTATGCAGTTGATAACGAACCTCTTCCACGAGAAGGCACCTTTGACATCATTTTAGACAGCCAAGATCAGGCTGTCTGCATTGTCGAAATTACAAAGGTTTCCGTTCAGCCTTTTCATCAAGTGTCAGCTGATCATGCCTTCAAGGAAGGTGAAGGTGACAAATCCCTAGCTTATTGGCGTCAGGTTCATGAGGACTGTTTCGCTGAGTGGCTGGAGGAAGCGGGGTTGACTTTTACCCCTGACAGCAAGGTTGTTTTGGAAGAATTTCGCAAGGTCTACCCTCTGTAGACTACTAGAAGGAAGAAAGTTTTGGAAATCGCCGTCCAAAACTTTTTTCTGACTTAAAATATGATAAAATAGGTATGTTTGAACTAGAGCAAAAGCTCAGAAATTTAGAATAGGAGAATATGATGAAAGCAGTAGAACATTATATTGAAACATTTGTTCCTGAACATTATGATTTATTTTTAGACTTGAGTCGTGAGACCAAGACCTTTTCCGGGAAGGTGACCATCACTGGTCAAGCAAGAAGTGAACGTATTTCCCTTCACCAAAAAGACTTGGAAATTACTTCAGTTGAGGTTGCAGGTCAAGCTCGCCCATTCACAGTTGAAAACGAAAACGAAGCCCTTCATATCGAACTTGCAGAAGCAGGTCAAGTTGAAGTGGTTATCGCTTTCTCAGGAAAAATTACAGATAACATGACAGGGATTTACCCTTCTTATTACACTGTTGATGGAGTCAAGAAGGAAGTCTTGTCTACACAGTTTGAGAGCCACTTTGCCCGTGAAGCCTTCCCATGTGTGGATGAGCCAGAAGCTAAAGCAACTTTTGACCTCTCTCTACGTTTTGACCAAGCAGAAGGTGAATTGGCCTTGTCTAACATGCCAGAAATCGATGTTGAAAACCGCAAGGAAACAGGTATCTGGAAATTTGAAACAACACCTCGTATGTCTTCTTACTTGTTAGCCTTTGTTGCTGGTGATTTGCAAGGTGTGACCGCAAAAACTAAAAACGGTACCCTTGTAGGTGTCTACTCAACCAAAGCTCACCCACTTTCTAACCTTGATTTCTCATTGGACATCGCTGTTCGCTCAATTGAGTTTTACGAAGATTACTACGGAGTTAAGTACCCAATCCCTCAATCTCTTCATATCGCCCTTCCTGACTTCTCAGCAGGTGCTATGGAAAACTGGGGGCTAGTGACTTACCGTGAAGTTTACTTGGTTGTGGATGAGAACTCAACATTTGCTAGTCGTCAACAAGTTGCCCTTGTTGTGGCACATGAATTGGCTCACCAATGGTTCGGTAACCTCGTGACTATGAAATGGTGGGATGACCTTTGGCTCAATGAAAGTTTTGCCAATATGATGGAATACGTTTGTGTGGATGCCATCGAGCCAAGCTGGAATATCTTTGAAGATTTCCAAACAGGAGGTGTTCCGTCTGCCTTGAAACGTGACGCGACGGATGGCGTACAGTCTGTTCACGTCGAAGTCAAACACCCAGATGAAATCAATACGCTCTTTGACGGTGCTATCGTCTATGCCAAAGGAAGCCGCCTCATGCACATGCTTCGTCGTTGGCTAGGTGATGCAGATTTTGCCAAAGGTTTGCACGCTTACTTTGAAAAACACCAATACAGCAACACCATTGGTCGTGACCTTTGGGATGCCCTTGGTCAAGCATCAGGACGTGATGTGGCAGCCTTCATGGATTCTTGGTTAGAACAACCTGGTTACCCAGTTCTTACTGTCAAAGTTGAAAATGATGTCTTGAAGATTTCACAAAAACAATTCTTCATCGGTGAGCACGAAGACAAGAACCGTCTCTGGGTGGTGCCACTCAACAGCAACTGGAAAGGCTTGCCAGATACACTTGAAACTGAAAGTATCGAAATCCCTGGCTACGCAGCTCTTCTTGCAGAAAACAAAACAGCACTTCGTCTCAACACAGAAAATACAGCCCACTACATTACAGACTATCAAGGAGACTTGTTAGATGCTGTTCTTGCTGACCTAGTTGAGCTTGATAACACAAGTAAACTACAGATCGTTCAAGAACGTCGTCTGCTTGCTGAAGCGGGTCACATTTCTTATGCAGACTTGCTCCCAGTCCTTGATAAACTTGCTAAGGAAGAATCTTATCTTGTCGTTTCAGCTGTTTCTCAAGTAATTTCTGCCCTTGAGCGCTTTATCGATGAAGGTACAGAAGCTGAGAAAGCCTTTAACGGTCTGGTTGCTAAATTGGCTCGTCATAACTATAACCGTCTTGGTTTTGAAGCTAAAGACGGAGAATCAGATGAGGATGAATTGGTTCGTCAGTTGACCATTTCTATGATGATTCGCTCAAATGATGCAGAAGCTAGCCAAGAAGCTAGCCAAATCTTCGCAGCTCACAAGGAGAATCTTGCAGGACTTCCAGCAGCAATCCGTTCCCAAGTCCTTATCAATGAGATGAAACATCATGAGACTAAAGACTTGCTAGCACTTTATCTTGATATTTATACTCACGCAACAGATGCTGTCTTTAAACGTCAGTTGGCAGGTGCTCTTGCCTATAGTAAAGATGCGGACAATATCCAAACCTTGATTGCTTCTTGGAAGGACAAATTTGTTGTCAAACCACAAGACTTGTCAGCTTGGTATAATCATTTCCTATCTCATCAAGCAACTCAGGAAACAGCTTGGTCTTGGGCGCGTGAAAACTGGGTTTGGATTAAGGCAGCTCTTGGAGGAGATATGAGCTTTGATAGTTTTGTTATCCTTCCTGCCCATGTATTTAAGACAGAACAACGCTTGGCGGAATACAAGGAGTTCTTTGAACCACAACTTTCTGACCTTGCTCTTAGCCGTAATATCGGCATGGGAATCAAGGACATTGCAGCGCGTGTTGACTTGATTAACCGTGAAAAATCTGCAGTGGAAGCAGTCGTTCTTCAATATGGGAAAGCTTAAACATTCGTAAAATAATAAAAACTCAACTTTCTCTCTTAAAGTAAGAGGGAGTTGAGTTTTTTTTAAGGCAAATTTGGTATAATGGTTTTAATTAAGGAGGAGTTTCTCATGATAAAAATCTTATTGGTTGAGGATGACCTAGGCCTGTCAAATTCAGTATTTGACTTTTTAGACGATTTTGCGGATGTCATGCAGGTATTTGATGGGGAAGAAGGTCTCTACGAAGCTGAGAGTGGCGTCTATGACTTGATTTTGCTCGATTTGATGTTGCCAGAAAAAAATGGTTTTCAAGTCTTGAAAGAATTGCGTGAAAAGGGAATTACGACTCCAGTTCTGATTATGACTGCCAAGGAAAGCTTGGATGACAAGGGACATGGATTTGAACTGGGAGCGGATGATTATCTGACAAAACCTTTCTACTTAGAAGAACTCAAAATGCGGATTCAAGCCCTGCTAAAACGTTCAGGTAAGTTTAATGAAAACACCTTGACTTATGGAAATATTGTAGTTAATTTGTCAACAAATACCGTTAAGGTTGAAGATACTCCTGTCGAATTGCTGGGGAAAGAGTTCGATTTATTAGTCTATTTCCTTCAAAATCAAAATGTGATTTTGCCTAAGACACAGATTTTTGATCGTCTTTGGGGATTTGATAGTGATACAACGATTTCGGTTGTCGAAGTCTATGTTTCAAAAGTCCGTAAGAAATTAAAAGGGACCACTTTTGCAGAGAATTTGCAAACCTTGCGCAGTGTTGGGTATATTTTAAAAGATGTTCAGTAAACTAAAAAAAACATGGTATGCGGATGACTTTAGCTACTTTATTCGCAACTTTGGTGTCTTCACTCTGATTTTCTCTACCATGACCCTGATTATTTTACAAGTCATGCATTCGAGTCTCTATACTTCGGTGGATGATACGCTCCATGGATTGAGTAATAATCCTCAGGCAGTTATTCAGCTGGCAGTAAATAGGGCAACAGAAGAGATTAAAGATTTAGAGAATGCTGCTAAAGATACCAGCAAGACTGAGGTAAAGCCCAATGTCAGCTCCAATACGGAGGTTATTCTTTTTGATAAGAATTTTACTCAGCTCCTTTCTGGAAATCGATTCTTGGGTTTGGATAAGATTAAGTTAGAAAAGAAAGAACTAGGCCATATCTACCAGATTCAAGTTTTTAATAGCTATGGACAAGAAGAAATCTATCGCATGATTTTGATGGAAACGAATATTAGTTCAGTTTCAACCAATATCAAGTATGCGGCTGTCTTGATTAATACTAGTCAGTTGGAGCAGGCCAGTCAAAAGCATGAGCAATTGATTGTGGTTGTGATGGCTAGTTTCTGGATTTTGTCTTTACTTGCCAGTCTCTATCTAGCTAGGGTTAGTGTTCGTCCTCTGCTTGAGAGCATGCAGAAGCAACAGTCCTTTGTGGAAAATGCTAGTCATGAGTTACGAACTCCACTTGCTGTTTTGCAAAATCGTTTAGAGACCCTTTTCCGTAAGCCAGAAGCTACCATTATGGATGTGAGTGAAAGTATTGCGTCTAGTTTGGAAGAAGTCCGAAATATGCGGTTTTTGACGACAAACTTGTTGAATTTAGCTCGGAGAGATGATGGGATTAAGCCGGAACTTGCTGAAGTTCCAACTAGCTTTTTTAATACAACTTTCACAAATTATGAGATGATTGCTTCGGAAAATGACCGTGTCTTCCGTTTTGAAAATCGCATCCATCGAACGATTGTCACAGATCATCTTCTATTGAAACAACTGATGACCATCCTATTTGATAATGCTATCAAATATACTGAAGAGGATGGTGAAATTGATTTTGTGATTTCAGCGACTGATCGCAATCTGTATTTACTTGTTTCTGATAACGGTGTCGGTATTTCGACAGAAGATAAGAAGAAAATTTTTGACCGCTTTTATCGAGTGGACAAGGCTAGAACCCGTCAAAAAGGTGGTTTTGGTTTAGGATTATCCCTAGCCAAGCAAATTGTAGATGCCTTAAAAGGAAGCATTACTGTTAAAGATAATAAACCAAAAGGAACAATCTTTGAAGTGAAGATTGCCATTCAGACACCATCTAAAAAGAAAAAATAAAAATATCGCTCCAGCTGGGGCGATATTTTGGATTTATCTTCTACGTTTTCGTTTGATAATAGATCGTTGAACTTTTAAGACAAGTAAACTGGAGCCGATTGCTGCGGCAAAGGCAAGAGCAGTTGATAATTTTAATGCTAAAAAGATAAAACTAAAGATAGCAATACAGATACAAAAAACAGCGATATTAACAAAAAATAGGATTTCCTTGAGATTGGCATCAGATTGGGCTTCAGGTGTATAATCTTGATAACGAGGAACCTGATGGTTTAATTCTTCTTGATAGTCCACCTCATAGGATTGTAATTTTCTTACGGGCATTATTCTCTCCTTAACAGTACATAACCATTTTATCATTTTTTCAGCAGAGAATTATTACAGAAAGGTTACAAAAAGAATAAAGTCCCTTTTCAAAATCACTTTTCTTGACACCATAATGTGAAAATGATAGGATGAATAGATACTAAATACTTATTAATATTCATAATTGATTATATTTTTAAGAAAATAGGGCTATCAAATGATTCATTTTTACGAAAATTTGTTTCCTTATTTTCTTTAATTTTATTAGTGAGATTTGTTTTGAATATAGAGACAGATTTTCTGTCTCCTATTTTTATAGTAGTGAGGTGTCTAATTGATGCCTCTTGGAAAAGTTAAAGGAGATAAGCATGTATCTTGCTATCAAAGAAATATTACGAAACAAACTTCGATATAGTTTGATTTTAACTACCATTTTTCTTATCGCTTTCATGGTCTTTTTTATGACCAGTTTAGCTCTTGGTCTTGTACGTAACAACCGATCCGCTATTGATAACTGGCAAGCGACGGGTGTGGTTTTATCTGACTACGCAAATGATAATTTGACGGCATCTTTAATTCCTGAAAAGGACTACAAGGAGAAGAGTTCTAAAGAGGCTGCTCCACTGGGGTATATGTTCGCTGTGACCAATCTAATCAATGATAGTGAAAAGGTCAATGTTTCCATCTTTGCTCAAGAGTGGGACGCCTTCATCTCTCCGAGTTTGACGGAGGGACGCTATCCTGAGGGGGATGATGAGGTTGTCGTGGATCAGTCCTTTGAGAACTATGGAATCAAGCTAGGTGATGCCATTCAGCTGAATGGAAGTGAGACAGGTTACAAGATTGTAGGCCTAGCTCAAGGAAATAAATTTTTTACTGAGCCTGTTGTCTTTACGAGTCTGACAACTTATTGGACATTACAAGGAACTTTAAAATCTAATAAATCGATCTCTGCCTTGGTATTGAAAAATGATATAGAAGTGGCTGGTGATGGACTGAAACAGATTTCCATTCCAAAAATGATTTCGAAAATTCCTGGTTACACACCTCAGGTTAATGTATTTTCAGGGATGATTCTTGCTATGATTATCATCACAGGCTTGATTGTGGGTATATTTGTCTATATCATTACCATCCAAAAACTAGGACTTTATGGAATAATGCGGGCTCAGGGAATACAGATTAAAACTATTGTATGGTCTCTTTTCTGTCAAATCTTCCTCCTAGCCGGTATGGGAATTGCTTTAGCTTTGCTGGCTATTGGTGGAGTGATTTTAGTCTTACCAGCTACCTTCTTTTTCTACCCAAGTTGGTTAGCCTATTCTATCCTAAGCTTGGTGATTTGCTTGGTGATTTGCTTGATGGCCCTGCTAGGTGGTGTCATTTCACTTCCACGCTTGCTAAAGGTGGACCCGATTACTGCTATTGCAGAATGATAAGGAGAATAGTATGACAGCATTGATTGAAATGACTCAAGTGACAAAAACGTACGGGGAAGGAAAGATGAAAGTCGTAGCTCTGCATGAGACGGATTTTCAGCTAAATGAGGGAGAGTTCGTGGCTATCGTTGGGCCTTCAGGTTCTGGAAAAACGACTTTTCTAACAACTCTTGGACAACTTCAGGAAGCATCGAGTGGAAAGATTTTGGTAAAGGGGAAAGAAACAGGCAGTTTGACGGAGAAGGAGAAAACAGACCTCCGTTTTAGAGAGTTTGGCTTTATTCTACAAGCTTCAAACTTAATTCCTTTTCTTACGGTCAAGGAACAGCTGGATTTGATTGACAAACTGGATAAGGAAAAAAATAGTAAAAGTGATCGAAAAGAGTTACTTGACTTGTTGGATTTGGAAAAAGTACAAGATCAGTATCCCAAGGCTTTATCAGGTGGAGAACGTCAACGTGCGGCGATTGCTAGAGCACTTTACAACAATCCAAGTATCGTGCTTGCAGATGAGCCGACAGCAAGTCTGGATACCGAGCGTGCTTACCAAGTAACGGAGATGTTGGCTGCCATTGCCCACGCACAAGGTAGAGGAGTTGTTATGATTACACATGATACACGCCTTCTTGAGAAGGTTGACCGAGTTTATGTTATGAATGACGGCCATCTAGTTGAAAAAATACATGCATAAAAAAGAGAGTGAACGGTGCTAGTTACTGTTCACTTTTTGATTGCGAACTTTAAAAAATGACTTTGACTTTTTAGAAAACTCCTAGTATTCATAGCTGATTTTTGAGAAATGTGGTATAATTTTTCTTATGGAAAAGATTATCATTACAGCAACTGCTGAAAGTATTGAACAAGTTAAACAACTGCTCGAAGCTGGCGTAGACCGTATCTATGTTGGTGAGAAAGATTTTGGCCTTCGTCTGCCAACGACCTTTAGTTATGACCAATTGCGTGAAATCGCTAAGCTGGTTCATGATGCGGATAAGGAATTGATTGTTGCGGTTAACGCCCTCATGCACCAAGATATGATGGACCGTATCAAGCCTTTCTTAGACTTTTTGGAAGAAATCAAGACAGACTACATTACGATTGGGGATGCAGGTGTCTTTTACGTAGTCAACCGCGATGGTTATTCATTTAAGACCATCTACGATGCTTCAACCATGGTAACTAGCAGTCGTCAGATTAACTTCTGGGGACAGAAGGCTGGCGCATCTGAGGCTGTTTTGGCGCGTGAAATTCCATCGGCTGAACTCTTCAAAATGCCAGAGATTTTGGAAATTCCTGCTGAAGTGTTGGTTTATGGAGCTAGTGTTATTCACCATTCTAAGCGTCCGCTCTTGCAAAACTACTATAATTTCACTCAAATTGATGACGAAAAAACACGTCAGCGTGATTTGTTCTTGGCTGAACCAAGTGACCCAGAGAGCCACTATTCCATTTTTGAAGACAATCATGGTACTCACATCTTTGCCAACAATGACCTTGATTTGATGACCAAATTAACAGAATTGGTAGAGCATGGTTTTACTCACTGGAAACTAGAAGGGCTCTACACTCCAGGTCAGAACTTTGTTGAGATTGCAAAACTCTTTATTCAAGCGCGTAGCTTGATTCAAGAGGGCAACTTTAGCCATGACCAAGCCTTCTTGTTGGATGAAGAAGTTCGTAAACTTCACCCTAAAAACCGTTTCCTTGATACAGGTTTCTATGACTACGATCCTGATATGGTTAAATAAAGTAAATAGATAGTTGAGAGAAGGAAGATGTAAACATTTCTTCTCTCAATTTTTCGTATTTCTTCACTATTTTCAAAAAATCAGCAGGCTAGGCTGCTCTGTTTGACGGTGTTTTTAAGAAAAGTGACCTTCTTGAGTTTGAAAATTATCCCATGTTTGCAGGTGCCAAATGGCCCTTTTTTTGGTATAATTTTTTATAATGAAAACGATTGGTAATCGCTATGTTGTGGTTGATTTAGAGGCAACTAGCACAGGTAGTAAGGCTAAAATTATCCAAGTGGGAATTGTTGTGATTGAGGACGGAAAAATCGTCGATCACTATACGACGGATGTCAATCCATACGAACCTTTGGATGCTCATATCAAAGAACTGACAGGATTGACAGATCAACGTCTGGCGCAAGCACCTGATTTTTCGCAAGTTGCTAGAAAAATCTTTGACTTGGTGGAGGATGGGATTTTTGTAGCCCATAATGTTCAGTTTGATGCCAATCTCTTGGCGGAAAATTTATTTTTTGAAGGCTATGAGCTAAGAAATCCTCGTGTTGATACGGTCGAATTGGCCCAGGTCTTTTTCCCTGAACTGGAAAAATATAGCTTGCCGATATTGTGCCGAGAATTAGGAATTCCTCTTAAACACGCTCACACAGCCCTTTCAGATGCCCAAGCTACAGCAGAATTACTTCTTTTTTTACGGGAAAAGATGGCCCAGCTTCCTAAAGGTCTCTTGGAACGCTTGTTGGAAATGGCTGATGCCCTCCTATATGAATCCTACTTGGTTATTGAAGAAATTTATCGCAGCCGATCTATCCTGAGTTCTCCAGACTTGGTCCATGTTCAAGGACTGTATTTCAAGAAAAATGAAGCTTCCCTGGAGCCACGAAAACTATCTCAAGATTTTCCGAAAAATATTTCTCTATTGAACCTTGAAGTGAGGGAGGAACAAGAAAGTTTTGCTAAAGAAGTCGGCTTGCTATTGAAAGATGAGCCTGTCTCATTAATTCAAGCGCCGACAGGAATTGGAAAAACCTACGGCTATCTCTTACCCGCTTTATCTCAATCCAAAGAGCGTCAAATTGTTCTTAGTGTTCCGACAAAGATTCTTCAAAATCAAATCATGGAAGAAGAAGGTAAACATCTCAAGGAAGTGTTCCATATAGATATTCATAGTTTAAAGGGGCCACACAATTATTTGAAGTTGGATGCCTTTTATCGTTCCTTGCAGGAAAATGATGAAAATCGCTTATTTAGACGCTTTAAAATGCAACTCTTGGTCTGGCTGACTGAGACAGGGACAGGAGATTTGGATGAAATTGGGCAACTTTACCGTTACCAACATTTTCTAGCAGACCTTCGTCATGACGGGAATTTATCATCTCGAAGCTTATTTATGACGGAAGATTTCTGGAAACGTAGTCAAGAAAGGGCACAAACCTGCAAGCTTTTAGTGACCAATCATGCCTATCTTGTAACCAGACTGGAAGATAATCCTGAATTTGTCAGCGATCGTTTACTGATTGTTGATGAAGTTCAAAAGATTTTGTTAGCTTTAGAAAATCTGCTTCAAGAGACCTACGATATCCAGTCCATTATCGATTTGCTTGATAAGGCTTTACTGGACGAGCAAAATAAGATCCAGCAACGAATACTAGAAAGTATTCGATTTGAGTGTCTCTACTTAATAGAACAATTCCAGTCTGGGAAATCTAAGAAAAATATCTTAGATTCTCTTGCCAATCTCCATCAGTATTTTTCAGAATTAGAAGTAGAAGGCTTTGAAGAGCTGGTTCGCTATTTTACAACTGAACGAGATTACTGGCTTGAAGCAACTGAAACGAGTCAAAAGAAAATTCAGATTTCTTCTACGAAATCAGGCCGTATTCTTTTATCTTCTTTAGTACCTAATTCGTGTCAAGTCTTGGGAGTGTCGGCTACTCTTGAGATTAGTCAGAGAGTTTCTTTTGCAGACCTTCTAGGCTATCCTGAAGCCAAATTTGTCAAGATTGAAGCTAGGGGAAAACAGGAGCAAGAAGTGGTCTTGGTTAAAGATTTCCCTCTGGTAACAGAAACTTCCTTAGAAGTTTACGCCAAAGAGGTAGCTAATTTGCTGATGGAAGTTCAAGCTTTCCAGCAACCGATTTTAGTTCTCTTTACTGCTAAAGACATGCTTCTAGCAGTATCGGATTTACTTCCAGTTAGCCACTTGGCCCAGTATAAAAATGGGGATGTTCATCAGCTTAAGAAACGCTTTGAAAAAGGTGAACAACAAATCCTGCTTGGTGCAGCAAGTTTCTGGGAGGGAGTTGATTTTTCAAGTCATCCTTTTGTGATTCAAGTTGTACCAAGACTTCCTTTCCAAAATCCCCAAGAGCCCTTGACGAAAAAGATTAATCAGGAACTGAATCAAGAAGGAAAAAATGCCTTTTATGATTATCAGTTGCCAATGGCCATTATTCGTTTAAAACAGGCTTTGGGAAGAAGTATGAGACGCGAACACCAACGTTCCTTAACTCTTATTTTGGATAGGAGAATTGTCGGAAAGAGATATGGCAAACAAATAGTGGCATCTCTAGCAAAAGAGGCGACTGTTAAAACCCTCTCTCAGTCTGAAGTTAATGAAGTTATTGATACATTTTTAAATGAACTTTGATAAGTAGTATAGTATGAAAGTATAAGGTTAGTATATATGAAACGTTCTCTCGACTCTAGAGTCGATTATAGTTTGCTCTTGCCAGTATTTTTTCTACTGGTTATCGGCGTGGTGGCTATTTATATAGCCGTTAGTCATGATTATCCAAACAATATTCTGCCCATTTTAGGGCAGCAGGTCGCCTGGATTGCCTTGGGGCTTGTGATTGGTTTTGTCGTCATGCTCTTCAATACAGAGTTTCTTTGGAAGGTGACCCCCTTTCTTTATATTTTAGGCTTGGGACTCATGGTTTTACCTATCGTCTTTTATAATCCAAGCTTAGTCGCATCTACAGGTGCTAAAAACTGGATTTCAGTAAATGGAATCACCTTGTTTCAACCGTCAGAGTTTATGAAGATATCCTACATCCTCATGCTAGCCCGTGTCATTGTCCAGTTTACAAAAAAACATAAGGAATGGCGTCGAACGGTTCCGCTGGACTTTTTGTTGATTTTCTGGATGATTCTCTTTACCATTCCAGTCTTACTTCTTTTGGCACTTCAAAGTGACTTGGGGACGGCCTTGGTTTTTGTGGCTATTTTCTCAGGAATCGTTTTATTATCGGGGGTTTCTTGGAAAATTATTATCCCAGTATTTGTGACTGCTGTAACAGGAGTTGCTGGTTTCTTAGCTATTTTTATCAGCAAGGACGGCCGGGCTTTTCTCCATCAACTGGGAATGCCGACCTACCAAATCAATCGTATTTTGGCTTGGCTCAACCCATTTGACTTTGCTCAAACAACTACTTACCAGCAGGCTCAAGGGCAGATTGCTATTGGAAGCGGTGGCTTATTTGGTCAAGGATTTAATGCTTCTAATTTGCTTATTCCAGTTAGAGAGTCTGATATGATTTTCACGGTCATTGCAGAAGATTTTGGCTTCATTGGCTCTGTTCTTGTTATTGCACTTTATCTCATGCTGATTTACCGTATGTTGAAGATTACACTTAAATCAAATAACCAGTTCTATACTTATATTTCCACAGGTTTGATTATGATGTTGCTCTTCCATATCTTTGAGAATATCGGTGCCGTTACTGGCTTGCTTCCCTTGACGGGGATTCCATTGCCTTTCATTTCACAAGGTGGGTCGGCGATTATCAGTAACTTGATTGGTGTTGGATTACTTTTATCGATGAGTTACCAGACCAATTTAGCTGAAGAAAAGAGTGGAAAAGTTCCATTTAAGCGAAAAAAAGTTGTATTAAAACGAATCAAATAAGGAGAAAATCATGGTTAAAGTAGCAGTTATGTTAGCTCAGGGATTTGAAGAAATTGAAGCTTTGACAGTTGTAGACGTCTTGCGCCGTGCCAATATCACTTGTGATATGGTTGGTTTTGAAGAGCAAGTGACGGGTTCGCATGCAATCCAAGTAAGAGCAGATCGTGTCTTTGATGGAGATTTGTCAGACTATGATATGATAGTCCTTCCTGGAGGAATGCCTGGTTCTGCACATTTACGTGACAACCAGGCCTTGATGCAAGAATTGCAAAGCTTCGGGCAAGAAGGGAAGAAACTGGCAGCCATTTGTGCGGCACCAATCGCCCTCAATCAAGCAGGGCTATTGAAAAACAAGCAGTACACTTGCTATGATGGTGTTCAAGAGCAAATCCTTGATGGTCAATACATCAAGGAAACAGTAGTGGTAGATGGTCATTTGACAACCAGTCGAGGCCCTTCAACAGCCCTTGCCTTTGCCTACGAATTAGTGGAGCAATTAGGAGGAGACGCAGAGAGTTTACGAACAGGAATGCTCTATCGAGATGTCTTTGGTAAAAATCAGTAAAACGGGAGTCAACCTCTCGTTTTTTTATGTGGAAAACTCAGGGAAATCATCGCTTTTTTAAGGAAAAAATGGTATAATGAAAGCTATGAAATATCACGATTATATCTGGGATTTAGGTGGAACTTTACTAGATAATTATGAAACTTCAACAGCTGCCTTTGTTGAAACATTGGCACTGTATGGTATCACACAAGACCATGACAGTGTCTATCAAGCTTTAAAGGTTTCTACTGATTTTGCGATTGAGACATTCGCTCCCAACTTAGAGCATTTTTTAGAAAAGTACAAGGAAAATGAAGCCAGAGAGCTTGAACACCCGATTTTATTTGATGGAGTTTCTGACTTATTGGAAGACATTTCAAATCAAGGAGGACGTCATTTTTTGGTCTCTCATCGAAATGATCAAGTCTTGGAAATTTTAGAAAAAACCTCTATAGCAGCTTATTTTACAGAAGTGGTTACTTCTAACTCAGGCTTTAAGAGAAAACCAGATCCTGAGTCCATGATTTATTTAAGAGAAAAGTATCAAATTAGCTCTGGCCTTGTCATTGGTGATCGGCCGATTGATATCGAAGCCGGGCAAGCTGCAGGACTAGCTACCCACTTGTTTACCAGTATCGTGAATTTAAGACAAGTATTAGACATGTAAGAAAAAGGAAAAAGATGACAGAAGAAATCAAAAATCTGCAGGCACAAGATTATGATGCCAGTCAAATTCAAGTTTTAGAGGGCTTAGAGGCTGTTCGTATGCGTCCAGGGATGTATATCGGGTCAACTTCAAAAGAAGGTCTTCACCATCTAGTCTGGGAAATTGTTGATAACTCAATTGATGAGGCATTGGCAGGATTTGCCAGCCATATTCAAGTCTTTATTGAGCCAGATGATTCGATTACTGTTGTCGATGATGGGCGTGGTATCCCAGTCGATATTCAGGAAAAAACAGGTCGACCTGCCGTTGAGACTGTCTTTACAGTCCTTCACGCTGGAGGAAAGTTTGGCGGTGGCGGATACAAGGTTTCAGGTGGTCTTCACGGAGTGGGATCCTCAGTTGTTAACGCCCTTTCCACTCAATTAGACGTTCATGTCCACAAAAACGGTAAAATTCATTACCAAGAATACCGTCGTGGTCATGTTGTTGCGGATCTTGAGGTGGTTGGCGATACAGATAAAACGGGAACAACAGTTCACTTCACACCAGACCCAGAAATCTTCACAGAAACAACAACCTTTGATTTCGATAAATTAAATAAACGGATTCAAGAGTTGGCCTTTCTAAATCGTGGTCTTCAAATCTCCATCACTGATAAGCGTGACGGTTTGGAACAAACCAAGCATTACCATTACGAAGGTGGGATTGCTAGTTACGTTGAATATATCAATGAGAACAAGGATGTGATCTTTGACACACCAATCTACACAGATGGTGAGATGGATGATATCACAGTTGAAGTAGCCATGCAGTATACAACGGGTTACCATGAAAATGTCATGAGTTTCGCTAATAATATTCATACCCATGAAGGTGGAACGCATGAACAAGGGTTCCGTACAGCCTTGACACGTGTTATCAACGATTATGCTCGTAAGAATAAGTTACTGAAAGACAATGAAGACAATTTAACAGGGGAAGATGTCCGCGAAGGATTAACTGCAGTTATCTCAGTTAAACACCCAAATCCGCAGTTTGAAGGACAAACTAAGACCAAATTGGGAAATAGTGAAGTGGTCAAGATTACCAATCGCCTCTTCAGTGATGCCTTCTCTGATTTTCTCATGGAAAATCCACAGATTGCTAAACGTATCGTGGAAAAAGGGATTTTGGCTGCTAAGGCTCGTGTGGCTGCCAAGCGTGCGCGTGAAGTCACTCGTAAAAAATCTGGTTTGGAAATTTCCAACCTTCCAGGTAAACTAGCAGACTGTTCTTCTAACAATCCAGCTGAAACAGAACTCTTTATCGTCGAAGGAGACTCAGCTGGTGGATCAGCCAAATCTGGTCGTAACCGTGAATTTCAGGCTATTCTTCCGATTCGTGGTAAAATCTTGAACGTTGAAAAGGCAAGTATGGATAAAATTCTTGCTAACGAAGAAATTCGTAGTCTTTTCACAGCCATGGGAACAGGATTTGGAGCAGAATTTGATGTTTCAAAAGCCCGTTACCAAAAACTCGTTCTGATGACAGATGCCGATGTCGATGGAGCCCACATCCGTACCCTTCTTTTAACCTTGATTTATCGTTATATGAAACCAATCCTAGAAGCTGGTTATGTTTATATTGCCCAACCACCAATCTATGGTGTCAAGGTTGGAAGCGAGATTAAAGAATATATCCAGCCAGGTGCAGATCAAGAAATTAAACTCCAAGAAGCTTTGGCCCGTTATAGTGAAGGTCGTACCAAACCGACCATTCAGCGTTATAAGGGGCTAGGTGAAATGGACGATCATCAGTTATGGGAAACAACCATGGATCCCGAACATCGTTTGATGGCTAGAGTTTCTGTAGATGATGCTGCAGAAGCAGATAAAATCTTTGATATGTTGATGGGGGATCGAGTAGAGCCTCGTCGAGAGTTTATCGAAGAAAATGCCGTCTATAGTACACTGGATGTCTAAAAAATCGGGAGAAGTAGTTCCCTTGGTCTAAAAAATATGATATAATCATTACGATTGTTTCAAGTAAAAAAGGAGTTTAATATGTCTGCTAGACTAGTAATTTATTTAATAATTGCAGTTGCAGTTTTATTGGTCATTGCCTATGCTATCGCAATCTATGTACGAAAACGCAATGAAAGTAAACTAGCAATTTTAGAAGAGAAAAAAGAAGAACTGTACAATCTTCCAGTTAATGATGAAGTTGAAGCTGTAAAAAATATGCACTTGATTGGACAAAGTCAAGTGACTTTCCGTGAATGGAATCAAAAATGGGTTGATCTATCTCTTAATTCTTTTGCCGATATCGAAAATAATCTTTTCGAGGCAGAAGGCTACAATAACTCATTCCGTTTTTTCAAGGCCAGTAATCAAATTGATCAAATCGAAAGTCAAATTACCTTGATTGAAGAAGATATTGCGGCAATTCGCAATGCCTTGGCAGATTTGGAGAAACAAGAATCTAAAAATAGTGGACGTGTTCTTCATACCTTGGACTTGTTTGAAGAGTTACAACACCGAGTTGCTGATCATTCTGAAGAATATGGCCAAGGTTTGTCTGAAATCGAAAAACAATTGGAAAATATCCAATCAGAGTTTTCTCAGTTTGTAACTTTAAACTCGTCTGGAGATCCAGTAGAAGCAGCCGTGATTTTGGATAATGCTGAAAATCATATCTTGGCTTTAACGCATATTGTTGACCGTATCCCAGCAATTGTAGCAACATTATCTAAAGACCTACCTGATCAGCTGGAAGATTTAGAAGATGGCTACCGTAAGCTTTTAGATGCTAATTATCATTTTGCTGAAACGGATATTGAATCTCGCTTCCAGTTGCTTTATGAAGCTTTGAAGAAAAACCATGAAAATATTGCACAATTAGAGTTGGATAATGCTGAGTATGAAAATACTCAAGTTCAAGAAGAAATCAATGCACTCTATGATATCTTTACTCGAGAAATCGCCGCTCAAAAAGTAGTAGAAGGCTTAGTTGTGACCCTTCCTACATATTTGAAACACATGAAAGATAGTAATGCTGTGTTAGTGGAAGATATTCAACGATTGAGTAACAATTACCTACTATCTGAAACGGATGTTAGTCATGTTCATCGATTACAAGCTGAGCTAGAGTCTTTGGAAGAATCTGTACTGGAATTAACTTCTGAACAAGAGGAACAGTTGGAGCCCTATTCATTCCTTGAAGAACGTTTGGAAGACTTACAAGCGACTTTGAAGGAAATTGAAGATGAACAAGTTGAGGTTAGTCAACGTCTTGCTCAGATTGAAAAAGATGATATCAATGCTCGCCAGAAGGCAAATGTTTATGTAAATCGTCTTCATACGATTAAGAGATATATGGAAAAACGCAATCTTCCAGGTATTCCTCAGAATTTCTTACAGTTATTCTTTACAGCAAGTAACCATACTGAAGATTTGATGGCTGAACTAGAAGAAGCTCGGGTCAATATCGAAGCTGTGAACCGTATGCTTGAAATTACAACAAATGATATGGAAGCACTTGAAGAAGAAACCTATAATATTGTTCAATATGCAACATTGACAGAACAATTGCTACAGTATTCGAACCGTTACCGCTCATTTGATGAACGAATTCAAGAAGCCTTTAATGAATCATTAGAAATTTTTGAAAAAGAATTTGATTACCATGCTTCATTTGATAAGATTTCGCAAGCTTTGGAAGTTGCAGAACCAGGTGTAACCAACCGTTTTGTTACTTCATACGAAAAAACTCGTGAGACGATTCGTTTCTAACATAATAAAAAAGATTTGGTTCTGTGAGAAGCAGAACCAAATCTTTTTTATAGTGATACTCATCAAAAATCTCTTCAAACCACGTCAGCTTCACCTTGGATTATATGTGACTGCCTTCGTCAGTTCTATCTGCAACCTCAAAGCAGTGCTTTGAATAACCTGCGACTAGCTTCCTAGTTTGCTCTCTGATTTTTATTGAGTATTACTTAACTTCTTTACTTGGTTGGAATCGAAATTTCAATTAATTTTTCTGAATAGAGGGTTTTGATATTAGCCTCATCAATAGAGTCCTTATCAATTTTACGTTTCAAGAAAAATTCTTGGATGGATTCAATTTCAGTTTCGCGAATAGCACGGTGTTTGTTTGAGATGAGGATTTCATAGTGAAGCGGAGCTTGGGTAAAAATAACATCGGTATTCCCCGCAGAATAGACCTCAACAAGGGTTGCATCAGTACTTTCTAGCTGGCTTTTTACAAGTTGCGAGTGTGAGTTTGTCGTATTGATAAGCTTCATAACATTTCCTCCGATTTTCTAATTCTATTATAGCACTTTTTGAATAAAGTAGCTTGATTTAGTCAATCTTATGTTGTTTTTTCCAAGATTGGATGGCCCATTTATGACTACCACGTTTGAGGTTTTCAATAGCCTCGTCAATAGGGAACCAAGCAATATGATTAAAGTCTTCTAGTGGTTTTTGTACTTCTTTGAAGGAAGTCGCTTCATAGAGGTATGCAGGATTGTAGTAGTAGGTATCACGGTGACGAGAGTAGAAATATTCGTCAGCTTGTCCGTAATAGACACCAATTTCAGCTGTGAAGCCAAGCTCTTCAATCAATTCACGTTTTAGGGCTTCTTGATGATTTTCACCTGCTTCAATTTCACCACCTGGTAAGAACCAAGCGCCATTTGGTGCTTGAACAAGAACAATTTGTTTTTGTTCAGCGTCAGGGATAACAGCATATACACCATAACGAGCAACATAGCTTGTATTCTCTTTTTTTTCTCCGAAAGTTGGGTTTGCCATTGTATTTTCCTCATTATCTATTATCTTTATTATTATCTTAATGGACAAAGACCGAGCTGTCAAGAACTTATAGTTATTTTAGTAAAAAGGAGCAGAAAAATTTCATTTTCTACTCCTTTTCTATAGGATTTATACTTCTTTTTCAGAAGTTTTTACTTCAGCTTTCTTGGCAGACTTGATTTGAATCTTGCCCTTACTGGTCATAACTGCCTTGAGGTCTTTTTCGCTTGGATTTTCAAGGTAGTAGTCAGTGATTGCGTCCTCAATATAATCTTGAATAGTTCGACGAAGTGGGCGTGCGCCCATTTTTGGATCATAACCGAGGTCAACCAATTTTTCCTTGACCTTATCCGTTACATCTAAATGAATGTTGTTGCTAGAAAGGCGTTTGTTAACATCTGCTAGCATGAGCTCGACAATCTGAAGGAGGTTGTCCTTGCTGAGAGCCTTAAATTCGATAATACCATCAAAGCGGTTCATAAACTCTGGGCTAAAGAAGTTACCGAGTTCACCAAGAACAGAGTTGGTTCGTCCTTCTCTAGCAGCACCAAATCCAACGCTGGCTTCGGATTTTCCAGTCCCAGCATTTGAGGTCATGATGATGATGGCGTCCTTGAAGCTAACAGTCCGTCCTTGTCCGTCTGTCAAACGACCATCGTCCAAGACTTGAAGGAACATATGTATAACATCAGGATGGGCTTTCTCCACTTCATCTAAGAGAATAAGAGAGTATGGGTTGCGACGAACTTTTTCCGTTAACTGCCCAGCCTCATCGTAGCCAACATAACCTGGAGGGGCACCAACCAACTTAGCCACGCTGTGTTTTTCCATGTATTCGCTCATGTCAAAGCGAATCATGCTGTCAGCAGAACCAAAAAGTTCAATGGCTAGTTGTTTGGAAAGTTCTGTCTTACCGACACCAGTTGGTCCGACAAAGAGGAAGCTTCCAATTGGACGGTTAGGCGTACCAAGTCCAACACGATTACGGCGAATAGCCTTGCTAATCTTATCGACTGCATCATCTTGGCCAATAACATGAGACTTGAGATCTTCGGCTAGATGGATGAGTTGAGATTGTTCTTTCTCTTTTAAGTCACCAACAGGGATGTTTGTTTTCTGCTCGATAATGTGCTCAATGGTTTTTTCACTGATGATAGGAGTATCCTGGTCTGTGACCTTTTTCTTTTGCATTTCCTTATACTTGGCAATCTGATCGCGGAAATAGGCCGCCTTCTCAAAATCTTCTTCTCGTGTAGCTTGAGATTTGAGATTTTCAGCCTCAATCAAGCGCTGATCAATCACTTTAGGATCCACAAAATTCAAGGTCAGGTTCATCTTAGAGCCAGCTTCATCCAGGAGGTCAATGGCCTTGTCAGGTAAGAAGCGATCTTGGATGTAGCGGTTGGAAAGAGTTGCAGCTGCTTCAATTGCAGCATCGGTATAGTGAACGTGGTGATAGTCTTCGTATTTCTTTTGAATCCCTTTGAGGATAGTGATTGTTTCGTCTACCGTTGGTTCATCGACTTTAACAGGCTGCATACGACGCTCTAGGGCAGCATCCTTTTCAATAATACGGTATTCATTGAGGGTAGTAGCACCGACCAACTGCAGTTCTCCACGAGCAAGGGCTGGCTTGAGGATATTTCCAGCATCCATATTGCCATCGCCTGCAGAACCTGCACCGACAATTTCATGGATTTCGTCGATAAAGAGAATGATGTCCTCACGTTTGCGAATTTCTTCCATGAGTTTTTGCATGCGTTCTTCAAATTGTCCTCGGATACCCGTTCCTTGAACCAAGCTAACCACATCCAGACGGATGACTTGTTTTCCTTGGAGTTTATGTGGAACATCTCCATCGACGATCTTCTGAGCTAGGCCTTCGACAACGGCCGTTTTTCCGACACCAGGTTCACCTATAAGGACAGGATTATTCTTGGTTCTGCGATTGAGAATCTCGATGACACGGACAATCTCATCGTCGCGCCCAATAACAGGGTCAATATCTCCACGACGTGCAATCTCAGTTACGTTGATACCAAATTCTTCTAGCAGCCCTTTTTCTTGGCTAGGTGGCGGAGTTTGAGCAGGCCCACGATTTTGCGAACCATAACCGCCATTTCCACCGTAACCTCCACCTGATTGGGTTGGGGGAGTCGGAGGAGTGTTGTTAGAAGGTCTAAAATTGTTTAGGTCATTGAAGAAATCACCAAAAGGATCAAAGTCACGATTGTTCAGATCCGTCATACCTTTAAAGAGGCTATTGTTAGGATCAGTTTTGATAATCTTGTAGCAGTTTTGACAGAGGTCAATTTGCTTTTGTTTTCCATTGAGATTGGTATAAAGATGAATTGTTGAGTCATTGATTTTACAGTTTTGACAAAGCATACATCTACCTCATTTCTTTCTTTAGCCTGACCTGTATAAAGGTCAAAAATAGTCAAATTTCTATACTCTCATTATAACAGGATTGGGGTGTAAAGCAAGTAAAAAGATTGTAGATATGATAATACTCAATGAAAATCAAAGAGCAAACTAGGAAACTAGCCGCAGGCTGTACTTGAGTACGCAAGGCGAAGCTGACGTGGTTTGAATTTGATTTTCGAAGAGTATAAGTTGTTACAATGAAAATCTTTGTAGATTTGGACTAAAAAAATCCTATTTGTGAGACAAAAAGGATTTTGGTTAGACATGCAGGGTTTAATCCCAGCTTGTGTTATATTAGTAAAGGAGTTCGTAAATCTCCATTGCAATCAAGTCAATGCTGTCAAACGTATAAGTTTCGCGAGCTTCGACATCACGAAGGGTAAAGATTGATCCGTTTTCTTCGTCGTGGCTGTATGCAACTTCTGCAACAACAACTCCTTCGCGTTCAAAATTACGTTTTAAATTTCCGCCGTCTTTTGCCATTGCTTCAAGGCGGTTGATGATTCTAACCAAATGTGATTCCATTTTGATTCTCCTTCATTTCTTATCGTTACTATTTTACCATAAAGGAGGTCAACTTGACTAGAAAAAACTAAGATTTCTCGCTAATTCTACTAGTTGAAAGTTTTTTTGAATAAATTAGATAAAGGATTTGAATTTTAATTCAAATCATGTTATAATCATACAGTATTCTATTTTAGAAAGTAGTGTGACTATGAATTTTTCTTTTTTACCTAAGTATTTACCTTATTTTAACTATGGAGCTGTTGTTACGGTTCTCATTTCTATCTGTGTTGTCTTTTTGGGGACTATTTTGGGTGTTGTCTTGGCTTTTGGGCAACGTTCAAAGTTTAAACCGCTTGTTTGGCTCGCCAACTTGTACGTTTGGATTTTCCGTGGGACGCCGATGATGGTTCAGATTATGATTGCCTTTGCTCTTATGCATATCAATGCTCCGACTATTCAGGTTGGGATTTTGGGAGTTGATCTGTCTCGTCTGATTCCAGGGATTTTGATTATCTCTATGAACAGTGGTGCTTATGTTTCTGAGACTGTTCGGGCTGGGATTAATGCGGTTCCAAAAGGTCAGTTAGAGGCGGCTTATTCTTTAGGGATTCGTCCTAAAAATGCTATGCGCTATGTGATTTTGCCACAAGCAATTAAAAATATCTTGCCAGCATTGGGAAACGAATTTATCACTATTATCAAGGATAGCTCCCTCTTATCAGCTATTGGTGTCATGGAGTTGTGGAATGGGGCTACAACAGTTTCTACAACGACCTATCTACCTTTAACACCACTTTTATTTGCAGCCTTTTATTACTTGATTATGACCTCTATTTTGACAGTAGCCTTGAAAGCTTTTGAAAAACGTATGGGACAAGGAGATAAGAAATAATGACAGAAACCTTGATAAAAATTGAAAATTTACATAAATCCTTTGGAAAGAATGAAGTATTGAAGGGCATCAACCTCGAGATTAAAAGAGGAGAGGTTGTTGTTATCATAGGTCCTTCAGGAAGTGGGAAATCTACCTTGCTTCGCTCTATGAATTTGCTAGAAGAAGCAACTAAAGGGAAGGTTATCTTTGAGGGAGTCGATATTACGGACAAGAAGAATGACCTCTTTGCCATGCGTGAGAAGATGGGTATGGTTTTCCAACAATTTAACCTCTTTCCTAATATGACTGTGATGGAAAATATCACCTTGTCACCTATCAAGACCAAAGGTGAAAGTAAGGCAGTTGCTGAGAAGAGAGCTCAGGAACTTTTGGAAAAAGTTGGTTTACCAGATAAGGCAATTGCTTATCCACAGAGTTTGTCAGGTGGACAGCAACAGCGTATTGCCATTGCGCGTGGTTTGGCTATGGAACCTGATGTGTTGCTCTTTGACGAGCCGACTTCAGCCCTGGACCCTGAAATGGTAGGGGAGGTGCTGGCTGTTATGCAAGACCTAGCTAAGTCAGGAATGACCATGGTTATCGTAACACATGAAATGGGATTTGCCCGTGAAGTGGCAGACCGTGTCATCTTTATGGCAGACGGTGTGGTTGTTGAAGACGGAACACCAGAACAGATTTTTGAACAAACCCAAGAACAACGGACCAAGGAGTTTTTGAGTAAGGTTTTATAAGTTAGCTTTGTGGAGTATTTATAGCCAACTTTAAACTTCCAAGAAAAGATTAGTGAAAAGCTCGATCAGAGCTTTTTCTTATAGTTTGAAACTATAGGATAGACTAGGAAAGAAGTGTTAGAGGTGACAAGTAGTTTTTGGTATAATGAAAGATAGTTTGAAAGAAAAGAGAAGTGATATGACACAGATTATTGATGGGAAGGCTCTAGCAGCTAAGTTACAAGGACAGCTGGCTGAAAAGACTGCAAGATTAAAGGAAGAAACAGGTTTAGTACCTGGTTTGGTCGTGATTTTGGTTGGGGACAACCCTGCCAGCCAAGTCTATGTTCGCAACAAGGAACGTTCAGCCCTTGCGGCTGGTTTCCGTAGTGAAGTTGTGCGAGTTCCAGAAACAATTACTCAAGCGGAATTGTTGGATTTGATTGCCACATACAATCAAGATCCAGCTTGGCATGGGATTTTGGTCCAGTTACCATTACCAAAACATATCGATGAAGAGGCAGTTTTATTGGCCATTGATCCTGAGAAGGATGTAGATGGTTTTCATCCGTTAAATATGGGGCGTCTTTGGTCTGGTCACCCAGTCATGATTCCTTCTACACCTGCAGGAATTATGGAAATGTTTCATGAATATGGGATTGACTTGGAAGGTAAAAATGCGGTCGTCATCGGTCGTTCCAATATCGTCGGAAAACCCATGGCCCAGCTTCTTTTGGCTAAAAATGCGACAGTAACCTTGACTCACTCACGCACCCATCATCTTGCCAAGGTGGCTGCTAAAGCAGATATTCTCGTAGTAGCAATCGGCCGCGCCAAGTTTGTGACTGCTGATTTTGTGAAACCTGGTGCGGTTGTTATTGATGTCGGGATGAACCGCGATGAAAATGGCAAGCTCTGTGGGGATGTTGATTATGAGGCAGTTGCCCCACTTGCCAGTCATATCACGCCAGTACCAGGAGGTGTCGGTCCTATGACCATTACCATGCTGATGGAACAAACCTATCAGGCAGCGCTGCGGACATTGAACAAGGACTAGGAAGATGAAATTCGTATTTGATCTGGATGGGACGCTGTCTTTTGACTATATGACCATAGATGAAGAGATTAAGCAGGTTCTTTTAAAGGCTGAAGATTATGGGCATGAGGTTGTCTTTACCTCAGCTCGCTCTTATCGGGATTGTTTGGGCTTGTTGGGTCCTGTACTCAGTCAGCGTTTGGTTATAGGTTTGAATGGTGGCGTAGCCTATTATCTGGGGAAAGCTATCTATGAAAGAAATCTCGATACTAGAGTTTATCAGGCGCTAGTAGATTATTGCCAGACCTACAATCTCCCTTTCTTTGCAGATGATTGCTTTGACTATAGTGGTCAGATCGTGGAGAAGATTCCATTTATCTCTAGTGTGGATCCCCTAAAGGTAGCTCGTCATCAGAAACTCGAGGATTTGGGTACTCCGATTAAGGTAGTCGTTTATATGGGAGACCATGAGGATTTGCTTGATGACCTGCTTGGACAGTTAGAAAGACTGGGGCAGGTTCATCTGTCCTATCATGCCCATGAAAAGTGCCTTTATGTCAATCCCTGGGATACTCATAAGGCGTCAACTGTTGAAAAATTGTGTGGAGAGAACTTCATTGCTTTTGGAAATGACCAAAATGATATTGAACTGTTTAAAACATCTCTCTATTCAGTCCAGATAGGAGATTTTGCTGGCCTTACTCCATATGCAGATGAAACGTTTGAGCTAAAAGGAGAACCTTCTCCAGCAGTGGCAGCTAAAATCTTACAGACCTTTGCGGAATTTAAGGGAAAATAGATAAAAGGAGGTAAGCGCCTCCTTTTTGTTGTATAATAAAGTGAGGTGATCAGATGATTTTAAAAATTGATAATGGAGAATATAGTTTGCAATGGGATGGAATATATCACTTAGCACTAATTGATTATCCCAATATTCAAAAGTGGGAATTAGAAAAAATTGCTAAATTTATAGCTTACGAAAAACTTCATAAACGTCAAACAAGTATCGAGTGTACTGATTCTTGTTTAAAAAAAGAAATTTTAGATTACCTCTGTCAGCATACTTTTCTGCCACCATTTACCCCTACAGATAAAAGAGTAGCCTCGACTTATGATTTACATAAGAGGTTAGTGACTTCAGACTACTGTAGTCATACTGCGACTATAGATGCAGCGATTTCTATTCTTAAAACTGGTCTGCTCTTATCTGCTGTGAAAGCCTTTGGTCGAGCTGCTGAGGAGTTGGTTTTGGATAGTCGAAATGCTGCATCCGATCCGATAGATTATTTTGACTATGTAATGTTAGGGTGGTCAAATACAAGTTCTGGTTATCGATTAGCGATGGAGCGTTTATTAGGTCGAGCTCCTTCAGAGAAAGAATTACAAGACAAGTTTATTCCTGGAGTAAGTTTTCATTTTATCTATACAGATTTGATTAAAGTTACTGGCTATATTTTTGATGGCTATCATGTTGCAAAAATTAAGGATATGTTGAATTTATTTAGTGAATTGTATATTTGCATTATTCCAACTCATAATAAGAGTCAATTTGAAAATATTATTCCAAGTCGATTACTAGATAGGGTGTATTATCTTGACCATGATGGAGAAGGTTTGGAAGAGTGGACTAAAAAAGTGTCTCGGATTGTCTTAAAACAATCAGGTAAAGGATAGTTGAGGAAAAAACGATGAAAGTGATTGATCAAACTTTACTAGAAAAAGTTATTATTGAACGTTCTCGTACAAGTCATAAAGGTGACTATGGTCGTCTGCTGTTGCTGGGTGGAACTTATCCTTATGGAGGTGCCATCATCATGGCTGCTTTAGCAGCTGTAAAAAGCGGTGCAGGTTTGGTGACCGTTGGAACAGACAGGGAAAATATTTCAGCTCTGCACAGCCATTTACCTGAGGCTATGGCCTTTTCTCTTCAAGACCAGCAATTGTTAAAAGAGCAGTTGGAGAAGGCAGAAGTTGTCTTACTGGGACCTGGTTTACGAGACGATGCTTTTGGAGAAAATCTAGTAAAACAAGTCTTTGCTAGCTTAAGACAGAAACAGATCTTGATTGTAGACGGAGGTGCTTTGACTATTCTTGCTAGGACAAAGTTGTCATTTCCGTCTAACCAGCTTATCCTAACTCCCCACCAAAAAGAATGGGAAAAGCTGTCTGGTATTGCTATTGAAAAGCAAAACGAGGATGCAACAGCTAGTGCCCTGACGTCTTTCCCTCAAGGAATAATTTTGGTAGAGAAAGGTCCAGCTACTCGTATTTGGAAAGTTGGCCAGTCTGATTATTACCAGTTACAGGTTGGTGGCCCTTATCAGTCGACTGGTGGTATGGGAGATACTCTGGCTGGAATGATTGCAGGATTTGCAGGCCAGTTTAAACAAGCCAGTCTCTACGAGCGTGTGGCAGTAGCGACCCATCTTCATTCAGCCATAGCCCAAGAACTAGCTCAAGAACATTATGTGGTCTTGCCGACGGAAATCAGCAGTTGTCTGACTAAAATAATGAAAAAAATATCTCATAAAGGCACCTGATGGTTTCAGGCGCCTTTATATCTTTTAGAAAAAACCTTTAATCTTTCCAACGAGGCCATCTAGACCTTCAGAACCAGAAATCAACTGCTGAGCTTGAGAGAAGTATTCTCCAAGTTGTTCTTGATTTTCTGCAACAAATGTTTTTGCAGCTTCGAAATCTTTTGTTTCGATTAATTCTTTTACTTGATTAAACAAATCTAATGGGTTCATCTTATGTCTCCTTTTCTGTACTTAACTATTTAACCATCTTTATGATAAAAAATCAACCTAGTAAAATTTCTTCTAGAATAGATATCGGTTTCAAATTTTCAGATGAATATTAAGCCTTTACATGGTATAATAGAAGTAGCTCTTTAATGGAGGTGTTTGAGTGGAAAATCTGAAGAAAATGGCAGGTATCAAGGCTGCTGAATTTGTCAAGGATGGGATGGTTGTCGGACTGGGAACGGGTTCTACTGCCTACTATTTCGTTGAAGAGATAGGCCGTCGTATCAAGGAAGAGGGCCTACAGATTACGGCTGTTACGACTTCTAGTGTAACCAGCAAGCAGGCAGAAGGACTCAATATTCCTCTTAAGTCAATTGACCAAGTGGACTTTGTAGACCTAACCGTTGATGGTGCTGATGAAGTGGATAGTCAGTTTAATGGAATCAAAGGCGGTGGTGGTGCCCTTTTGATGGAGAAGGTTGTGGCAACGCCTTCAAAAGAATACATTTGGGTGGTGGATGAAAGCAAGCTGGTCGACAAACTAGGTGCTTTTAAATTACCTGTAGAGGTAGTTCAGTATGGTGCTGAGCAAGTCTTTCGTCGTTTCGAGCGATCTGGCTACAAACCAAGTTTCCGTGAAAAAGACGGTCAACGTTTTGTGACAGATATGCAGAACTTTATCATTGACCTTGCCTTGGATGTCATTGAAGATCCAATTGCCTTCGGGCAAGAATTGGACCATGTCGTTGGCGTTGTAGAACACGGCTTATTTAACCAAATGGTGGATAAGGTCATCGTAGCTGGACAACAGGGCGTTCAGATTTTAACTTCAACAAAAGCAAACTAATCAAAGCAATAAGGAGACAGACTATGTCAAAATTTAATCGTATTCACTTGGTAGTACTAGATTCTGTAGGAATCGGTGCAGCACCAGATGCTAATAACTTTGTCAATGCTGGGGTTCCAGATGGAGCTTCTGACACACTGGGACACATTTCTAAAACAGTTGGTTTGAATGTGCCAAACATGGCTAAAATCGGTCTAGGAAATATTCCTCGTGAAACTCCTCTTAAGACTGTACCAGCAGAAAGCAATCCAACTGGATATGCAACGAAATTGGAAGAAGTATCTCTTGGTAAGGATACCATGACTGGACACTGGGAAATCATGGGCCTCAACATTACGGAGCCTTTCGATACTTTTTGGAATGGATTCCCAGAAGAAATCTTGACTAAAATTGAAGAATTCTCAGGACGCAAGGTTATTCGTGAGGCCAACAAACCATACTCAGGAACAGCTGTTATCGATGATTTTGGACCACGTCAAATGGAAACTGGCGAGTTGATTATCTATACTTCAGCTGACCCAGTTCTTCAAATCGCAGCTCACGAAGATATCATTCCTTTAGATGAACTCTACCGTATCTGTGAATACGCTCGTTCGATTACTTTAGAGCGTCCAGCTCTTCTAGGGCGTATTATTGCTCGTCCTTATGTTGGTGAGCCTGGAAACTTCACTCGTACGGCTAACCGTCGTGACTTGGCTGTATCTCCATTTGCTCCAACTGTATTGGACAAATTGAATGAAGCTGGTATCGACACCTATGCAGTTGGTAAGATCAACGATATCTTCAACGGTGCTGGTATCAACCACGATATGGGTCACAATAAGTCAAATAGTCATGGAATTGATACACTATTGAAGACTATGGGACTTCCTGAATTTGAAAAAGGGTTCTCCTTCACAAACTTGGTAGACTTTGATGCTTTATATGGACACCGTCGTGATCCACACGGCTATCGTGATTGTTTGCATGAGTTTGATGAGCGCTTGCCAGAAATTATGGCAGCAATGAGAGAAGACGATCTTCTTTTGATTACTGCTGACCACGGAAATGACCCAACCTATGCTGGTACTGACCATACTCGTGAATATATTCCACTTTTGGCATACAGTCCATCCTTTAAAGGCAATGGATTAATTCCAGTTGGACACTTCGCCGACATCTCAGCAACAATTGCGGATAACTTTGGCGTTGAAACTGCCATGATTGGTGAAAGTTTCTTAGATAAATTAGTTTAAGATGATTTGCTACGCTCTACTTGTTAGAGGAATTAATGTCGGTGGAAAGAACAAGGTGGTCATGGCTCAGCTGCGTCAAGAATTGACGGAGTTGGAATTAGAAAATGTAGAAACCTACATCAATAGTGGCAATATTTTCTTTAATAGCATTGTGCCTAGAACTAAATTAATAGAGAAATTACAGGCTTTCTTTGAAAGACGTTATCCATTTATCCAGAGTTTTTCCTTGTTGTCTCACGAAGACTATGAAAAGGAGCTTAGAAATCTTCCTGATTGGTGGAATCATGAGATGGCTCGAAAGGATGTGCTCTTTTACACTGAGGGCTTGGATGTGGATCAAGCCATCGAGAAAGTGAACAGTTTGGAACTGGTCGATGAAGTGCTTCATTTTGGGAAATTAGGGATCTTCTGGGGTAAATTGTCAGAAGCTAGCTACTCTAAAACAGCTTATCACAAGCACTTGCTTAAGATGCCTTTCTATCGCAATATTACCATTCGTAACGCTAATACCTTTGACAAAATTGGTCAATTTTTAAAACATAAAGAAGGAGATACCTAATGACATTATTAAATAAAATCAATGAAACAGCAGCATTTTTGAAGGGCAAAGGAATCGAAGCTCCTGAGTTCGGTTTGATCCTTGGTTCAGGTCTTGGAGAATTGGCTGAAGAAATCGAAAATGCAGTCGTAGTAGACTACTCTGACATTCCAAACTGGGGTCAATCCACAGTAGTCGGACATGCTGGTAAATTGGTTTATGGTGATCTTGCTGGACGTAAAGTCTTGGTTCTTCAAGGTCGTTTCCATTTCTATGAAGGAAATCCTCTTGAAGTCGTGACTTTCCCAGTACGTGTGATGAAAGTTCTTGGATGCGAAGGTGTCATTGTAACCAATGCAGCTGGAGGTATTGGATTTGGGCCTGGTACCTTGATGGCTATCTCAGACCATATCAATATGACGGGGCAAAACCCATTGATGGGTGAAAACTTGGATGATTTTGGTCCACGTTTCCCAGATATGTCTAAAGCCTACACTCCAGAATATCGTGCTACTGCCCATGAAGTGGCTAAGAAACTTGGTATCAAGCTTGATGAAGGTGTCTATATTGGTGTAACAGGTCCGACTTATGAAACCCCAGCAGAAATTCGTGCCTATAAGACATTGGGAGCAGATGCAGTTGGTATGTCTACTGTTCCTGAAGTTATTGTGGCAGCCCACTCAGGCATGAAAGTTCTAGGAATTTCATGTATCACTAACCATGCTGCAGGTTTCCAAGAAGAACTCAACCACGAAGAAGTTGTAGAAGTAACTGAACGCGTCAAAGGCGACTTCAAAGGATTGCTGAAAGCGATTCTTGCTGAATTATAAGATGATGAAAGTACGACTCCAAAGCCTACCCTACGGATGGCGTCTGCTTTTAGCGACTCTCGCTTTGGGAGTAGGTACGGGTCTAGTCGGACTTGCCTGTCATTATCTGCTAGAAGGCGTGCAGATGTTGGCTTTTGGCCAAGAGCGATCTGATCTGCTCCAGCAATTTCAAGAAGCTGGAGGGCTTCGTAGATTTCTTGTCTTATGTGTGACAGGGATTTTGGCAGCAGATTTCTGGTATATTCTACAAGAGCGTTATAAAATTCTCTCTATTCGCAGGCAAATCGACCTGGTTGGAGATAGAGATCCAGCGCCCCTAGCCCACCTCCTTCATGCAACTATGCAGGTTGCGATTGTTGGAGCTGGCGCTTCGGTCGGAAAAGAAGGAGCTCCACGTGAGGTTGGGGCTCTTCTAGCTAGTCGTTTGGGGAAAGTCTTGTCCTTGACGATCAAAGAACGAAGAGTTTTGATTGCTTGTGGAGCTGGAGCCGGCTTGGCTGCTGTCTATCAGGTTCCCTTTGCCAGTAGCTTGTTTGTCTTTGAGACATTAGGGGTGGCCTATCACTGGAAAAATATCTTACTGGTCTTGTCCAGTACTTATTTGGCGACTTGGGTTGCCCAGCCAATTGTTGGACATGGTGCTATATATCACATGTCGCCAGTTCATTGGTCAACCAGTAGTTTTATCCAGGCTGTAATAGTGGCTCTATTGCTTACTCCCTTGGCACTGGCTTTTCGTTTTCTAGCCAATCGTGCTAGTCTCAAACGGCGGAAGGATTGGACCATTCTTTGGACTCTGCCTGTAGCCTTTATGGTGCTTGCTGGCATCGTGACCTTATACCCGATTTTTATGGGAAATGGACAGGTACTAGCCCAAGCCCTCTTATCAGGCCAGCCATTTTCTAGTCTAGCCTTGACCTTGACCGTAAAAGGGTTCCTGGTCTATCTCCTTTTACGAAATGGGGCTTACGGAGGGACCTTGACACCGTCATTTGCTTTGGGAATTGGATCTGGTTATTTGGTAACCATGATTGTTTCTGCAGTTGGCATTCATCTAGATCCTGGTCTAGGTATGTTGCTTGGAGCGACGGTCTTTTTAGGGACAATCTTACAAGCTCCCTTGACTGCCATTATCCTAAGTCTTGGTTTTACAGGACAGAGCTGGGCTTTGATTCTACCGCTGGCACTAGCTGCTGGTGTATCTTATGTGATTCAAAATAGATGGGAGAATAAACGATGAAGGTGCATTTTGTCTTGCACGAAACATTTGAAGTACCGGGTGCTTATCTAAAGTGGGCGCAGGAGCGTGGTCATCAGGTGACCATGACCAAGGTCTACGAGCGAGAAGTTCTACCTGAGACAGTGGATGAGATCGATTTTTTGATTGTCATGGGAGGACCACAATCACCAGATGAGGATCGCGCAAACTTTCCTTACTATGATCTACAAGCTGAGATTAAACTGATCCAAAAAGCGATGAAGGCGGATCGCTACATCGTTGGTGTCTGTCTGGGAGCGCAGCTCCTGTCAGTTGCTTATGGCGCGGAGTATGAGCATAGTCCAGAGCGGGAAATTGGGGTGTATCCTGTGACCTTGACGTCTGAAGGATTGGCAGATCCGCATGTCAGCTTATTTGGTGCAAACTTTGATTCAGGTCACTGGCATGGTGATATGCCGGGATTGACGGAGGATGCCATTGTCCTTGCGACCAGTCAAGGTTGTCCACGCCAGATTGTCCGGTTTTCTCCCAAACACTATGCCTTCCAAGCCCACTTGGAATTTGATTCAGAAGCTGTGAATCTCTTGATTGCTGCAGATGGTGAAGTTGCTTTGGAAGAGCAAAGTAAACAATTGCCATTTGTCGAAAAACCTGAAGCCATTCGTGCTTACGATTATCTAGAAATGAATGCAAAATTGTACGAATTTTTGGATTCATTAACAAACTAAATAAAAAAGAAAGGATGGATTAACCGTATTCGCAGAACTGAATACGGGCGCCTCTCCTCTAAATCAAAATTAAGAAAGAAAGGAATTGAACCCACCCTAAAAGCAGTGAGAAAAAGATAGTTGATCTAGCGAGCGTCGCTCACTACGTCCAACTCCTATTTTCCCTTCGCTTTTTGACGGGTTTGGTATCTTTCTAAATATCAAATATAAAATAAAGAAAGGTAGAGCGTGTGTTCTGATTTGAACACGAGCGGAAAACTCGGAAAATAGATAATCTGACCTAGAAATCAGGATTTCTCGTCAGATTCCTAATTTTCAGTTGTTTTCTGGTCGCTCTTTGTATCATAAATTATGTCTATCCATATTGCTGCTAAGCAGGGTGAAATTGCTGATAAAATTCTTCTTCCTGGGGATCCTCTTCGTGCGAAATTTATTGCTGAGAATTTTCTTGAAGATGCTGTTTGTTTTAACGAAGTGCGTAACATGTTTGGTTACACAGGTACTTACAAGGGCCACCGTGTATCTGTCATGGGAACTGGGATGGGAATGCCATCGATTTCGATTTATGCGCGTGAGTTGATTGTTGACTACGGTGTGAAAAAATTGATCCGTGTGGGAACTGCTGGTTCTTTGAATGAAGATGTTCACGTCCGTGAATTGGTTTTGGCGCAGGCAGCTGCAACCAACTCAAACATCGTCCGTAATGACTGGCCACAGTACGATTTTCCACAAATCGCTAGCTTTGATTTGTTAGATAAGGCTTACCATATTGCCAAAGACCTTGGTATGACTACTCACGTCGGCAATGTATTGTCTTCTGATGTCTTTTATTCAAACTACTTTGAAAAGAATATCGAGCTTGGCAAGTGGGGTGTGAAAGCCGTTGAGATGGAAGCGGCAGCTCTATACTATCTAGCTGCTCAACACCATGTTGATTCCCTTGCCATCATGACCATTTCGGATAGCTTGGTCAATCCAGATGAGGACACTACAGCAGAAGAACGTCAAAACACCTTCACTGATATGATGAAGGTTGGTCTAGAGACTTTAATTGCAGAATAAAAGGAAATAAAAGAGTCTGGGACAAAAAGATTTTGATTTTAGAAATTCTTTATTATAAATTTTAAAAATCGATAGATTAGATAAAAAAGCGAACAAAGCAGAATTCTGAGTGTCAGATAACTTGTTTTGTTCGCTTTTTATATTTAAGGTTAGACTTTTGTCCCAGAATCTTTTTAGTCATTCAGCCCATGCTGATCTTAATGAAATGTTACTCTATCGTCTATTTTTAAGAGATTGCAAGAAATAGTCAATCTCAGTTTGAGAATGGAGAATGTGCATCTTTTCTGGGTAAGTATTGTTTAAGTATTGGTATCTTTCCTTAGCATTTTTTGTTCGTCCATCCCGAAGAATCCAACGAATAAATTCCCAATTAAATTGTTCTTGACAACCAGCTGCCATGCTTTCTCTGACCTTGCCTCGGTATGTGAGGTAACGTTTAAAGGCTCGAAAGAGACAGGTCAATGGGGAAAAATTAAGAAAGATGATTTGGTCAGCTTCCTGCATTCTTTCCTCGTAATAACACCAAGAATAATTACCATCAATCACCCAATCGGAATGTTCGGTGAGAAAGTCTCTCATCTCTTTTAACATCCAATCGCGGTCACTGTCTACCCAGCCTGGCTGAAATTGAAGAGTGTCCATATGAAGTTTGGGAATGGAGTAGTAGCGAGACAAGTTTTCAGCTAGAGTTGATTTACCAGCCCCAGAATATCCGATAATTGCGATTTTCATTTTCTGACTTCTCCTATTTTGGGACAAAAAAACAGCCTCTATAGACTGTTTCTTATTTAGCAAGTTTAGCTGAAAGACGAGCTTTGTCGCGGCTTGCTTTGTTTTTGTGAATCAAACCTTTAGTTTCTGCTTTATCGATAGCTGAGCTAGCAGCACGGAAAAGTTCTTCAGATGGGTTTGCTTCGAAAGCTTTGATAGCAGTACGCATAGCTGATTTTTGAGCTGAGTTCTTTTCGTTTTGTTTAACGTTCAATTCAGCGCGTTTGATAGCTGATTTAATGTTTGCCAATGTTCTTACCTCCATATTTACTAACTATACCATTATATCTGAAAACTTACGTTTTGACAAGGGAAAATTATTTTTTTAAGTAAATTTCATCTATTTCATGGTCCTTTGTTTTATGAAGAATCACTTCTGCACGATTTCTAGTCGGTTCAATATAATTTTGTAAATTTGTGAGATTAATACCGGTCCAGACCTGATGGGCAAAGGACTCCACTTCCCCAATCGGCATCTGAGTAAATCGATAATAGTAGCTATCAGGGTCGTTTTGGGCTAGGCTCAGCATTTTCAAGAAACGGTCGAGATACCAACTCTCAATGTCATCAACTGCAGCATCAACATAGATAGAAAAGTCAAAGAAGTCAGTAATATAGAGACGCTCGTTTTGTGGATTTTGAAAGACATTGATTCCTTCGACAATCACAAAGTCAGCTGCTTTTACTCGTTGTTTTGCTTCAGGTACGATGTCGTAGACTTCATGAGAATAGACAGGAATATCAACATCTTGTCCGTTTTTGATGCGGTCCAAGAAGTTGAGAAGAGCTTCCATATCATAGCTTTCAGGAAATCCCTTACGATTTAAAATCCCTTGCTCAATCAAGGTCTGGTTGGGATAGAGAAAACCATCAGTTGTTACTAACTCAACCGTAGCATCTGTAAGCGTACGGGACAGTAGGATTTGAAGCAGGCGACTAGTTGTGGATTTTCCAACGGCAACACTCCCAGAAACCCCAATGATAAAAGGCTGGGATTTGCTTTCACGTTGAAGGAAAATTCCTTTTGAAAAGGCCAAATCATCCTTGGTACGCTTGTAAATTTGGATGAGATGGGCTAAGGGAAGATAGACATCGGTAACATCCTGCAAGCTAATCTGGTCATTAAAACTCTTGATTGATTCTAATTCCTCTTCAGTCAAAGGAGGGGTTGTCTTTCGATGTAAAGATTGCCAAGTTTGGCGGCTGATTTTTTCAAAATGTAAAAATTCGTTGGTCATTTGTTTTCCCCTAGATATTTTGTCTATCATACCATAAAAAGCTAAAAAAATAAAGCGGTTTCTTGATGATAGTAAGCTAATATCGTATAAGGTAACTTCTCAAAGTAACTTCCACTTGTCTAACCAAAGTGGAAGTTAGTCTAAAACGGATTTTTATGGTGGAATTA
>NZ_JALDTZ010000011.1 GCF_023109105.1 Streptococcus mitis | reverse complement strand
TATCAAAAAAGAAAGGACGAAATTTGTCCTTTCTCGATCTTAGCTTTTCTTCAACCCACTACAGTTGACAAAGAGCCGCATAATTCTAACTAAAATACTCAAAAACGCCTGCTTACGAAGTTGTTCTTAAGCAAAAAACAATTTCGTAAACAAGCGTCTACTATCCCAACTTATGATGAGTGTTCCCGCTAGGACCGAAATCCTAGCGGTAGACCAGAGCTAGACTAAGAGCACAAGACTCCATCATCATAACACTCAACAAAATTGATGATTTTATACTAATTCGATGATCGCCATTGGCGCTGCATCACCACGACGTGGTTCAGTTTTAAGGATACGAGTGTATCCACCGTTACGTTCAGCATAACGAGGTGCGATTTCTGAGAACAATTTTTGAAGTGCTGTAGTAGAAGTGTACTTGTCAGTTGCTTCATCATAGTTTTCAGATGCGATTTCATTACGTACGAAAGCAGCTGCTTGACGACGTGCATGCAAATCACCACGTTTACCTAGAGTAATCATTTTTTCAACAGTTTTACGGATTTCTTTAGCACGAGCTTCAGTTGTCACGATTGATTCGTTGATCAAAAGGTCAGTTGTCAAATCGCGAAGCATTGCTTTACGTTGTGAGCTAGTGCGTCCTAGTTTACGGTAAGCCATGTATTCCTCCTTTATTTATCTTTTAATCCAAGACCCAAATCGATGAGTTTGAGTTTCACTTCTTCCAAACTCTTGCGTCCAAGATTTCGTACTTTCATCATCTCTGCTTCAGATTTTTCTGTCAAATCATGCACAGTATTGATACCGGCACGTTTCAAACAGTTGTATGAACGCACAGACAAGTCCAGTTCCTCAATCGTACGATCCAAAATACGGTCGTCAGATTCAGTGTCAGCTTCTTTCATCACTTCAGTTGACTTAGCAATCTCAGTAAGATTTGTAAACAAATCAAGATGTTCTGTCAAAATACGTGCTGAAAGCCCTAAAGCATCTTCTGGAATAATTGTTCCATTAGTTAAGATTTCAAGGGTTAATTTGTCAAATCCATCATTGCTACCTACACGAGCAGGTTCCACTTGATAGTTGACTTTTGTAACTGGTGTATAAATAGAATCTACAGCAAGTGTTCCAACTGGTGCATTATCTTTTTTATTTTCATCAGCAGGTACATATCCACGACCACTGTTAACAGTCATAGTCGCTTTTAGAGAAGAACCTTCACCGATTGTAAAGAGATAATGATCTGGATTTACAATTTCAATATCGCTATCTGTCAAAATGTCACCAGCTGTTACTTCAGCAGGACCTTCAACATCTAGTTCGATGATTTTTTCGTCTTCAACGTACGATTTCACTGCAATTCCTTTAATGTTCAGAATGATTTGCATCACGTCTTCACGAACACCTGGAACTGTGTCAAACTCATGTAACACACCATCAATGTTGATAGATGTCACAGCTGCTCCTGGTAGAGAAGCTAGAAGTACACGACGAAGAGAGTTACCAAGAGTTGTACCGTAGCCACGTTCAAGTGGTTCGATTACAAACTTGCCATAATCTTTATTTTCATCAATTTTTGTTATATTTGGTTTTTCAAACTCGATCATTTAGTTACTCCCTCTTAAACGAAAAGCAGTGTAATGCGATGATTATACACGGCGACGTTTTGGAGGACGAGCACCATTGTGTGGCACTGGAGTCACATCACGAATTGCTGTTACTTCAAGACCAGCGGCAGCAAGCGCACGAATAGCTGACTCACGACCAGAACCTGGACCTTTTACAGTAACTTCAACTGATTTAAGACCGTGTTCTTGTGCAGATTTAGCAGCAGCTTCAGAAGCCATTTGAGCAGCGAATGGTGTAGATTTACGAGAACCTTTGAAACCAAGAGCACCAGCTGATGACCAAGCAATTGCATTACCATGCACATCAGTAATCATAACAATAGTGTTATTAAATGTAGCGTGAATATGAGCAATACCAGATTCGATATTCTTTTTCACACGACGTTTACGTGTTGGTTTAGCCAAGACTTTTACCTCCTATATTATTTTTTCTTACCAGCGATCGCAACAGCTTTACCTTTACGAGTGCGAGCGTTGTTTTTAGTGTTTTGTCCACGGACAGGAAGTCCACGACGGTGACGGATACCACGGTATGAACCGATTTCCATCAAACGTTTGATGTTCAAGTTTACTTCACGACGAAGGTCACCTTCAACTTTGATTGCATCCACTTCACGACGGATAGCATCTTCTTGATCTGATGTAAGATCACGTACACGAACATCTTCTGAGATTCCAGCAGCAGCCAAAATTTTCTTAGATGTTGCAAGTCCGATACCATAAACATAAGTCAATGAGATTACTACGCGTTTGTCATTTGGAATGTCAACTCCAGCAATACGAGCCATGTTTTCTCCTTTCTATCTTATCCTTGACGTTGTTTGTGTTTTGGATTTGCTGGGCAAATTACCATAACACGACCATTACGACGAATAACTTTACAGTATTCGCAAATTGGTTTGACCGATGGTCTTACTTTCATTTCTTATCCCTCCAAGTTTTTCGATTATTTAAAGCGGTAAGTGATACGTCCACGTGTCAAGTCATATGGACTCATTTCGACAGTAACACGATCTCCCGCTAAAATACGAATATAGTTTTTACGAATTTTACCAGAAACTGTTGCTAAAATCTGATGTCCATTTTCAAGTTCAACCGTAAACATTGCATTCGGCATTGTATCAACTACTTTGCCTTCAACTTCAATCACATCGTCTTTTGCCACGCAAAAGCACCTCCATAAATTTCGATTCGATGCCTCTAGACACAGAGACAACAATTATAAGTCAGACTATCTCAGTATAACATTTGTAGCGGATTTTTGCAAGTGTGAAAAACGCTTTATTTCAAATTTGTCAATACTTTTTCGATATCTGAGAAGACATCATTGATATCTTGATTACCTTCGATGTCATGAACCAAACCTTTGGCACGGTAGTGAGCAATGATTGGTTCTCCTTGAGCAATATTAACGTCCAAGCGACGTTTTACTGTCTCAGGCTTATCATCTTCACGTTGGTAGTAATCTTCTTCTTTATAGTCAACTGGTGGGTTAAAGACCTTGTGGAAAGTTTCTCCAGTTACGCGGTGGATGATACGGCCACTCAAACGTTCCAAGAGGCTATCTGGATTCACTTCAATATTGATAACACCTTCTAGTTCAATGCCAAGTTCAGCCAATGTTTTATCCAAGGCATAAGCTTGTTCGATTGTACGTGGGTAACCATCCAACAAGAATCCTGTTTCTTTAATATCATCTTGTGAAAGACGTTCTTTTACGATTCCATTTGTAACTTCGTCAGGAACCAATTCACCCTTGTCAATGTATGACTTAGCAAGAACACCCATTTCAGTTTGATTTGCCATTGCAGCGCGGAACATATCACCTGTTGAGATATGTGCAACATGGAATTGTTCTACGATTTTTGCTGCTTGAGTTCCCTTACCTGCACCAGGTAAGCCCATAATCAAAAGATTCATGATCTGATCTCCTTATTTTATTTTTAAATAGAAGCAAAAAGTCTTTTCACCCCTATTTAAAAACAAAATAGAAGAGGGGAGACCAAACTCTCACTAATGTTAGAGTTAAACCTCCACTCCCTCAGTATTTACAGATTCCGTAAATACTTTTATTCTGTTCTATCCATGAAACCAACATACTTACGTTTCAATAGGTAACCTTCCAATTGTTTGATACCTTCAATACCTGTAGAGATAATGATCAAAAGACTGGTTCCTCCAAAAGCAACTGCTTCTGAAAGTCCGAAAACATCTTTTGCTACAATCGGTAAAATAGAAATCACACCAAGGAATAGGGAACCAACAGTTGCAAGACGACGAAGAAGTTTAGACATATATTCTTCTGTACCTTTACCAGGACGAACTCCGTGGATATAGGCACCGCTCTTTTGTAGGTTCTCTGCTGCTTTTTCAGGATTAATCTGTACAAACGTATAGAAGAATGTAAAGAGAATAATCAGCAAAGCATACATGGCAATACCAGTTGGTGAAGTTGTTGCCAGCATCTCTTGTGCCGTTCTTACCCAAGCCCAATCATGACCTGTAGCACTCAAAAACTGAAGAATAGCTGCTGGCGCTGCAGTAATCGAACTTGCGAAGATGACAGGGATAACTCCAGCAGGGTTTACCTTCAAAGGAAGGTAAGAGCTAGATGGAGCACCTTGTGCAACCTTAGTATATTGGATTGGAATTTTATATTCTGCTTGTTGAACATAAGTTGTAAAGTAAATGATCAACAATACAGTAATAATCAAAATGATTACAAAAATAATAGATGAGTTGATACGGTCACTTGGAACGTTCACAAAGTAGTCCACATAGATGCCCTGAATCATCTCTGGAATTGAGGCAACAATCCCCGCAAAGATAATCATAGAAACACCATTTCCGTATCCCTTATCTGTAATTTGCTCTCCTAACCACGTAACAATCATGCTACCAGCTGTTAAGATGATACCAATCATGATAAAGACTTGTGGAGTAAGAGCTGTTTTCAACAATTGAGCTCCAGCCAAAGTATTAAAACCAGCTGTAATCCCGATAGATTGCACAAAGGCTAAAACAAGAGCAATATAACGAGTAGCTTGATTTAATTTTCTTCGACCTACTTCCCCTTGTTTACCCCACTCTACAAATTTGGGTAAAATATCCATTTGTAAGAGTTGGACAACGATAGAGGCCGTAATGTAGGGGCTAACACCAAGAGCAAAAACTGAGAAGTTTTTCATGGCATTCCCTGACACCAAGCTCAACATATTTAAGAAGGATAATCCACTTAAAGCATTCAAGCTATTGGCATTCACACCAGGAACTGTAATGCTAGTTCCAATACGAAAAACCAAAACGATAAAAATTGTGAATAAAATTTTTGATCGAACCTGCTTGACTTTAAGAGCTTCTCTTAATAATTTAAAAAACATAGGTCACCTCTCTTAGATGACTTCTACTGAACCACCTTTAGCAGTGATAGCTTCTTCAGCTGATTTAGAGAATTTAGCTGCTTTCACAGTCAATTTCTTAGTCAACTCACCGTTACCAAGAATTTTAACACCTGATTTTTCAGCTTTAACAATTCCTGTTTCGATAAGAACAACTGGAGTAACTTCAGCACCATCTTCAAAGACGTTCAATTGGTCAAGGTTCACAATTGCGTATTCTTTAGCGTTGATGTTAGTGAATCCACGTTTTGGAAGACGACGGAACAATGGAGTTTGTCCACCTTCAAAACCAAGGCGAACTCCGCCACCGCTACGAGCTTTTTGACCTTTTTGACCACGACCAGATGTTTTACCGTTACCTGATGAAGTACCACGACCAACGCGGTTACGTACTTTACGAGAACCTTCTGCAGGTTTCAATTCATGAAGTTTCATTTTTATTTTCTCCTCTTTTGTAAAATGCTAGCGCCGATAAGGGAGAAAAGGTTGTCTCCCCCATCAACTCGCCTATACGACGTCATCATAGATGACTATATCTAGTTTTAGGGGATGGTATAGTGCACATCCCCTAAAAATTCATTAGTTTACTTCTTCAACTGTTACTAAGTGAGATACTGCAGTGATCATACCACGGATAGCAGCGTTATCTTCTTTAATAACAGAGCTGTTCAATTTGCCAAGTCCAAGTGCTACAACAGTTTTACGTTGTGATGGAATGCGTCCGATTGGAGACTTAGTCAAAGTAATTTTAATTTGAGCCATTTTATCCCCTTTCTTATGCCAAATCAGAAACTGAAATACCACGAAGGGCAGCAACTTCTTCAGCGCGTTTCAATTGTTTCAAACCTTCAACAGTTGCACGAACAATGTTGATTGGAGTGTTAGAACCAAGTGATTTAGATGTAATATCTGCCACACCTGCCAATTCCACAACGGCACGAACTGCACCACCAGCGGCAACTCCAGAACCTTCTACAGCAGGTTTCAACAATACTTTAGCTCCACCGAATTCTGAAAGAACTTCGTGTGGGATTGTTGTTCCAACCATAGGAACTTCGATCAAGTTTTTCTTAGCATCATCTACTGCTTTACGGATTGCTTCTGGAACTTCTTGAGCTTTACCAGTACCAAATCCTACGCGACCGTTGTGGTCACCAACAACAACAAGAGCTGCGAAACGAAGACGACGTCCACCTTTAACAACTTTTGTAACACGGTTGACAGCAACTACGCGTTCTTCTAATTCAACTGCATTGTCTTTAAATGCCATTTTCTAGTGTCCTCCTATTAGAATTTCAATCCGTTTTCACGAGCTGCATCAGCCAAAGCTTTCACACGTCCGTGATATAGATATCCACCGCGGTCGAACACCACTTCTGAAATACCTTTAGCGTTTGCACGTTCTGCAACGAGTTTACCGACAGCAACGGCTTGTTCAGTTTTAGTTCCTTTTGAAACTTCTTTGTCAAGAGTTGAAGCACTTGCGAGCGTTACACCCGCTACGTCATCAATCACTTGAGCGTAGATGCCTGTATTAGAACGGAATACGTTCAAACGTGGGCGATCAGCAGTTCCAGAGAGTTTTCCGCGAACGCGACGGTGGCGTTTTTGGCGGAGTTTGTTTTTATCTGGTTTTGAAATCACAGTTTTCACCTCTTTAGTTTTAAATCGTGTGCTATGCACAAAGTTGGAAAATAGGTTGGTGATTGAGAATCAACCACTCAACATTATTTACCTGTTTTACCTTCTTTACGGCGAACGAATTCACCAACGTAACGGATACCTTTACCTTTATATGGTTCTGGTGAACGAAGGCTACGTACGTAAGCAGCTGTTTGACCAACTACTTCTTTTGAAATTCCGCTAACAACGATTGTTGTTGGGTTTGGAAGTTCAAAAGTAATTCCTTCTGGAGCTTCAACTTCGTCTGGATGAGATTTACCAACAGCCAAAACAAGTTTAGATCCTTGAAGTTGTGCACGGTAACCAACCCCGCGCATTTCAAGTTCTTTCTTGAATCCTTCTGATACACCAACAACCATGTTGTTCAAAAGGGCACGAGTAGTTCCGTGGATAGTTTTCATTTCTTTTGAATCGTTTGGACGGTGAAGAGTTACTTCAGTCCCTTCCACACGGATTTCAATATCTTTTGAGAACTCACGAGTAAGTTCTCCTTTAGGTCCTTTTACAGTTACGATGTTGTCATTGTTAGTGAGTTCAACACCAGCAGGCAACACGATAACTTTATTACCAATACGTGACATGTTTATTTTCTCCTGTTAAATTGTCAGGCCAGAACGGCCAGTTTTCACGGGGTTCAGATACTTATTTAGTTCAAGAGCTGAACTGAACACGCTCTAAGAACTGTGCAAAATAGATAAGTTGGCTTGTTTGTAAACAAACTTCTCCAACTTCCTAATTTTGCTTTGTTCTTTACGAGCTTTGTATCTTGATTTTACCAAACGTAAGCGATAACTTCTCCACCAACATTCTTTTGGCGTGCTTCTTTATCAGTAAGCAAACCTTCAGAAGTTGAAAGGATAGCAATTCCAAGTCCGTTAAGAACTTTTGGAAGGTCTTCACGTTTTTTGTAGACACGAAGTCCTGGTTTAGAAACACGTTTCAAATTAGTGATAACTTTTTCACCGTTTGGTCCGTATTTAAGGAATACACGGATGATGCCTTGTTTGTCATCTTCGATGATTTCAACGTTTTTTACAAAACCTTCGCGTTTAAGGATTTCAGCAATCCCTTTTTTAATGTTTGATGCAGGTACTTCAAGTACTTCGTGTTTAGCTTGGTTAGCGTTACGAATACGAGTTAGGAAGTCTGCGATTGGGTCAGTCATAACCATTTTGTTTTTCTCCTCTTACTAGTAGTTTGCAAGTTGCACTTGCTAGTTAATGATTGAGCTAGGCTCAGAATATGTTTCTAGGTTTCAATTCCTAAGTGAGTCTAGGCATCTGCTTGCAGGCATAACTTGAGTTAGGCAAAAGCAGATAACGACGAATCACAACGGAATTGAAAGCTAGAATTACCAAGATGCTTTAGTAACGCCTGGGATTTGTCCTTTGTAAGCTAATTCACGGAAGCAAACACGGCAAAGTTTAAATTTGCGGTAAACTGAATGTGGACGACCACATTTTTCACAACGAGTATAAGCTTGAGTAGAGAACTTCGCTGGACGTTTGTTCTTAGCAATCATTGATTTTTTAGCCATTAGATTTACCTCCTATATTATTTTGCAAAAGGCATTCCAAGGCCTGTAAGCAATGCACGTGACTCTTCGTCAGTGTTAGCAGTTGTTACGATAACGATGTCAAGACCACGAGTTTTGTCAACGTCATCGAAGTTGATTTCTGGGAAGATCAATTGTTCTTTCACACCAAGTGTGTAGTTTCCGCGCCCGTCAAATGATTTTGTTGGAACACCGTGGAAGTCACGTACACGTGGGAGTGAAACTGACACCAATTTATCCAAGAATTCGTACATACGTTCACCACGAAGGGTAACTTTTGCACCGATCGCAACACCTTCACGAAGACGGAAGCCGGCGATTGATTTTTTAGCTTTAGTGATAAGTGGTTTTTGACCTGAGATAAGTGCCAATTCTTCAGCAGCTTTTTCAAGGCTTTTAGCGTTTGATACAGCTTCACCAACACCCATGTTCAAAACGATCTTATCTACTTTAGGCACAGCCATCACTGATGAGTAGTTGAATTGTTCTGTCAAAGCAGGAACTACTTCATTAAGATATTTTTCTTTTAAACGATTTGCCATTATACTTCTCCTTTCCTTCGTGATTAATCAAGCACTTCGCCTGATTTTTTGTTGTAGCGAACTTTTTTACCGTCTACAAATTTGTAACCAACACGACCAGCTACACCATTTTTGTCCAATACTTGAACGTTTGATACGTGGATGGCTGCTTCTTTCTCGATGATACCACCTTGAGGAAGCTCGTTAGTTGGACGTTGGTGTTTCTTAACGATGTTAACACCTTCAACGATAACTTTGTTTACTTTTGGAAGGGCAGTAAGGACAACAGCTTCTGTTCCCTTATCTTTACCAGCGATTACGCGAACTTTGTCGCCTTTTTTTACAAACATTTTTTTCTCCTTTTATTCTTACGCCCAATGGGCACCCTGGCTAAGCCAGGGGACTGTGTTTGTTTTTATTGATTAAAGTACTTCTGGAGCAAGTGACACGATCTTCATGAAGCCACCTTCACGCAATTCACGTGCAACTGGGCCAAAGATACGTGTTCCGCGAGGAGTTTTGTCGTCACGGATGATAACTGCTGCGTTTTCGTCAAATTTGATGTATGAACCATCAGCACGACGAGCACCTGATTTAGTACGAACGATAACTGCTTTAACAACGTCACCTTTTTTAACCGCACCACCAGGAGTAGCTTGTTTTACAGATGCCACAATAACATCACCGATGTTTGCAAATTTACGTCCTGAACCACCAAGAACTTTGATAGTCAAGATTTCGCGAGCACCGCTGTTGTCTGCGACTTTCAAACGAGTTTCTGTTTGAATCATTTCAGTTTTCTCCTTTCAGGTTTGATTAGATGATGACCGCTTCTTCAACAACTTCTACAAGACGGAAACGTTTTGTAGCTGAAAGCGGGCGAGTTTCCATGATACGTACGATATCGCCTTCTTTGGCAACATTGTTTTCATCATGTGCTTTGTATTTTTTAGAGTAGTTAATACGTTTACCATAGACTGGGTGGTTACGTTTTGTTTCAACTACAACTGTGATTGTCTTGTCCATTTTGTCAGATACAACACGTCCAACAAGAACTTTACGATTATTGCGTTCCATTGAAATTTCTCCTTCCCTAGTCTATTATTTCGCTTCAGATTGAACTGTTTTAATACGAGCGATTTGTTTTTTAACTTCTTTCAAGCGAGCTGTTTGTTCTAATTGACCAGTAGCAGCTTGGAAACGAAGTTCGAACAATTCTTTTTTCAATTCGTTTTCGCGCTTCGCGAGTTCTTCTTGAGAAAGACCACGAAGTTCTTTAACAAATTCTTTTACTTCATTAAGTTTCATGCCTTCTCCTTATTCTGCTTCACGTTTTACGAATTTACATTTAACTGGCAACTTGTGGCTTGCAAGACGAAGCGCTTCGCGAGCGATCTCTTCAGATACACCAGCAACTTCAAACATTACTTTACCACGTTTAACTGGTGCTACCCAACCTTCAGGTGCCCCTTTACCAGATCCCATACGAACCCCGATAGCTTTTGCTGTGTATGATTTGTGTGGGAAGATTTTAATCCAAACTTTACCACCACGTTTCATGTAACGAGTCATGGCGATACGAGCAGCCTCGATTTGGCGGTTAGTGATCCAGTGGCTAGTTGTAGCTTGAAGACCGTATTCACCGAATGCTACTTCTTTTCCACCTTTAGCTTCACCGCGCATTTTACCACGGAATTCACGACGGTGTTTAACACGTTTAGGTACTAACATTGGTTATTTACCTCCTTTAGTGTTTTTACGAGCTGGAAGAACTTCACCACGGTAGATCCATACTTTAACACCAAGTTTACCGTATGTAGTGTCTGCTTCTTCCCAAGCATAATCGATATCTGCACGAAGTGTGTGAAGTGGAACAGTTCCTTCAGAGTATCCTTCAGCACGGGCGATATCTGCACCGTTCAAACGACCTGATACTTGAGTTTTGATTCCTTTAGCTCCAGCACGCATTGCACGTTGGATTGCTTGTTTTTGTGCACGACGGAAAGCAACACGTTGCTCCAATTGACGAGCAATTCCTTCACCAACAAGGTGAGCATCCAAATCAGGTTGTTTGATTTCGATGATGTTGATGTGTACTTGTTTTCCAGTCAATTTGTTAAGTTTAGCACGAAGTGCATCAACGTTAGCACCACCTTTACCGATAACCATACCTGGTTTAGCAGTGTGAAGTGAAACGTTAACTTTGTTTACTGCGCGTTCAATTTCAATAGTTGAAACAGCTGCGTCAGCAAGTTCTTTTTGAACGAATTTACGGATTGCAAGATCTTCATGAAGGTAATCCGCGTATTCTTTTTCAGCATACCATTTGGCATCCCAATCACGGATGATGCCGACACGCATACCAATTGGATGTACTTTTTGACCCACGATTTTACCTCCTTATTTTTCTGCAACAGCTACAGTGATGTGAGCTGTACGTTTGTTGATTGGTGAAGCTGAACCTTTCGCACGTGGACGGAAACGTTTCATAGTTGGTCCTTCATTTGCGAATGCTTCAGATACTACCAAGTTAGCTTTATCCAAACCAAAGTTGTTTTCAGCGTTAGCTACAGCTGAGTTCAAAACTTTCAAGATGATTTCAGCAGCTTTGTTTGGAGTGAATGTCAAGATTGCGATTGCATCGGCTACGCTTTTACCACGGATGTTATCAAGAACAAGACGTGATTTACGAGGTGAAACACGTACTGTACGAGCCATTGCTTTAGCTGAAGTAATTTCTGCCATTTATGTTCTCCTTATTTTCTACGTGTTTTCTTGTCGTCTGCAGCGTGACCTTTGTAAGTACGAGTTGGTGCAAATTCACCAAGTTTGTGACCTACCATGTCTTCTTGGATGTAAACAGGTACGTGTTTACGTCCGTCATAAACTGCAATAGTGTAACCAATGAAACTTGGGAAGATCGTTGAACGACGTGACCAAGTTTTAATAACTTTTTTCTTTTCGTCGTTAGCTTGAGCTTCAACTTTTTTCATCAAATGCTCATCGACGAAAGGTCCTTTTTTAAGACTGCGTCCCATTTTTATATTTTCTCCTTTAAATGTTGTACCACAGCGGCTTGCGCTCCTATGGAGCGCTACCGAGCTGGCGGATTTACTAGTTGCTTAAGCGACTAGTTTAATATTATTTCTCGTTGCGACGACGAACGATAAGTTTGTCAGATTTCGCTTTCTTGTTACGAGTTTTAAGACCAAGAGCAGGTTTGCCCCATGGAGTAGATGGTGCTTTACGACCAACTGGTGCTTTACCTTCACCACCACCGTGTGGGTGATCGTTAGGGTTCATTACAGAACCACGAACTGTTGGGCGGATACCTTTCCAACGGCTACGTCCTGCTTTACCAAGGTTTACAAGTCCGTGTTGTTCGTTTCCGACAACACCAACTGTAGCACGGCAAGTTCCAAGAATCATACGAACTTCACCTGATTGAAGACGAACAAGAACGTATTTACCTTCAGAACCCAATACTTGAGCAGATGCACCAGCAGCACGTACCAATTCACCACCACGACCAGGTTTCAACTCGATGTTGTGGATCAAAGTACCAACTGGGATGTTAGCAAGTGGAAGAGCGTTTCCGACTTTGATATCTGCTTCTGGACCTGAAACGATACGTTGACCTACTTCAAGACCTTTTGGAGCGATGATGTATGCTTTCACACCGTCAGTGTAGTGTATAAGAGCGATGTTTGCAGAACGGTTTGGATCGTACTCGATTGTTTTAACAACTGCTTCAACATTGTCTTTGTTACGTTTGAAGTCAACCAAACGGTAGAAACGTTTGTGTCCACCACCTTGGTGACGAACTGTGATACGACCGTTGTTGTTACGACCAGCCTTGCTCTTCAATGCAACAAGCAATGATTTTTCAGGAGTGCTTGTTGTGATTTCAGCGAAATCCAAAGAAGTCATATTACGGCGACCGTTTGTTGTTGGTTTATAAACACGAATTCCCACGATATTTCCTCCTTAGATTATTCAGCTTCAGCAGCAAACAACTCGATTGCTTTAGAATCAGCTGTAAGTGTGATGATAGCTTTTTTAGTTTTGTTAGTAAAACCAGTGTAACGTCCAACACGTTTAGCTTTTGGTTTTACGTTGATTGTGTTAACATTAGCAACTTTAACACCTTCGAAAGCAGCTTCAACAGCTTGCTTGATCAAAAGTTTGTGTGCACGAGTGTCAACTTCAAATACATATTTTCCTGCTTCAAGTTGAGCCATTGAGCTTTCAGTGATTACAGGTTTTTTGATAACATCATACAAATTCATTATGCAAGAACCTCCTCGATTTTAGAGATAGCTGCTTGAGTAACAAGAAGTTTGTCACTATTTGCGATGTCAAGAACACTTGCAGTTGTAGCAGTCGCAACTTTCACGTTTGGAAGGTTACGAGCTGAGAGAGCTGCGAATTCGTTTCCTTCTTCAAGAATAACAAGGACTTTAGAATCGATGCTCAAAGCTGCAAGAACTTTTGCAAATTCAGCAGTTTTTGGAGCTGTAAATTCAAGAGAATCAACGGCTACAAATTTATTTTCAGCAACTTTTTCTGAGTAAACAGATTTAAGCGCAAGGCGACGAACTTTTTGAGGAAGTTTGTACGCATAGCTACGTGGAGTTGGTCCGAAGACGATTCCACCACCACGCCATTGTGGAGAGCGGATAGAACCTTGACGAGCACGTCCAGTTCCTTTTTGACGCCATGGTTTGCGTCCGCCACCTGAAACAGCTGAGCGGTTTTTAACTGCGTGAGTTCCTTGACGAAGGCTAGCACGTTGGCTGATGATCACATCAAACACAACAGATTGGTTTGGTTCGATACCAAAGATTGCATCGTTAAGAACAACTTCGCCCGCTTGTTTACCAGTTTGGTCGAATAATGTTACATTTGCCATTTTGACTGTATTCCCCTTTCCTTATTATTTACCAGCTTTAACTGCTGACTTGATAGTGATAAGAGATTTCTTAGCACCTGGTACGTTACCTTTGATAAGGATAACGTTCTTTTCTGGAATAACTTGTACAACTTCAAGGTTTTGAATTGTTACGCGGTCACCACCCATACGTCCTGCAAGGTTTTTACCTTTGAATACGCGGTTAGGTGCAACAGGTCCCATAGAACCTGGACGACGGTGGTAACGAGAACCGTGAGCCATTGGTCCACGTGATTGTCCGTGGCGCTTGATAACACCTTGGAAACCTTTACCTTTAGAAGTACCAGTTACGTCAACAACGTCTCCAGCTGCGAATGTTTCAACTGTGATTTCAGCACCAACTTCCAAGCCTTCAACGTTTTTGAATTCACGAATGAAGCGCTTAGGAGCCGTGTTAGCTTTCGCTACATGTCCTTTAGCAGGTTTGTTGCTCAATACTTCGCGTTTGTCATCAAAACCAACTTGGATAGCGTTGTATCCGTCTGTTTCAACAGTTTTAACTTGAAGAACAACGTTTGGAGTTGCTTCAATAACTGTTACAGGGATCAATTCGCCAGCTTCAGTGAAGATTTGAGTCATTCCCACTTTTTTCCCTAAGATTCCTTTTGTCATGAGAAAATAGTTCCTTTTCTATATTTTTATTCAAAAAGTTTTTAACGAGCGTTTTTTATGCTCAAGTCTAAGATACAAAGGGCGTCAAACTCTAAGTGAAAATAGGAAACTGACGCAGTGTCTTGCAGACACTAGGAAGTTTATCTTTTTCACACCGAGTTTAGCCCGTGTTCAATTCAATTGAAACACCAGCTTTTGCTCTTTTATATTTTAGATTAAAGTTTGATTTCTACGTTTACACCACTTGGAAGATCCAATTTCATCAAAGCATCAACTGTTTTTTGAGTTGGGTTAACGATATCGATCAAACGTTTGTGTGTACGCATTTCAAATTGTTCGCGAGAGTCTTTGTATTTGTGAGTCGCACGAATGATTGTGTAGAGGCTACGTTCAGTTGGAAGTGGGATTGGACCCGCAACTTGTGCACCTGTACGAGTAGCTGATTCTACGATTTTTGCAGCCGCTGTGTCAAGCGTACGGTGTTCGTAAGCTTTCAAACGGATACGGATTTTTTTGTTTGCCATCTTTTTCTCCTTTTCGTCTATTTAAGATAATAGGCTAGCTCCACAAGAAAACCGACGCGGTGTTGCGTGGCAATGCAACCGAGCGTGTCGCAACCTCTTGCATCAAAGCTAAGGCTGTAATTTACAGCACCATAATAGAATAACACAAAGCCCCTGCGATTGCAAGGGATTTGTTGCTGTTTTTTAAAATTTTTAACATGAAAATGTTTTCCTATTTTTTCTTTCTAGAATTAGGGATTTTCTTCTATATAAATTGAGTTCTCTTGAGCTCAAGTTTGCCTTCTGATTGGTCCACTAAGATATCCGCCTTAGACTCAGTTTCTTTATAGTATTGCAGATACTGCTCCCGTCTCATCTGATGACTAGCCAATATAAAGGATGCATCACGATTTCTCACAGTCGTATCTCGAGCTAGGCGCCACTTTAATTCGGTGTCCTCATCCGTGTAGAAACAGATAGTTTTGTCAAAGAGTTCTTTGGGTAAAAAGCCAACAGACATCCCTTCGACAATCAGAATTGGTTTTGCTCCAGACAAGACCTCACTAGCCTTCCAAGGTTCTTCAATTGTTAAGATATCCATACCCGCCTGTAAGGCCAGAATATCTCGCTGCAAACTCGCCAGTTCATGCGCCACTGGAAGACAGGCTGTCACCTTTTGATTCGGCGCGTCCTTTGGTACTACCAGATGGCGTCCAGAGGTGATATAAGGATCTGTTTCTAGCAAATTTACTGTAGTAGAATCTAAAGCTTGGTACAATTCCTCTGCAAAGGTCGATTTACCTGAAGCACCATGACCGTATATTCCCAGTGTCTTGACTTTTCCTGCTTTTATTTCTGAGACCAGTTCTTCTATTAAGTCTTTTTTCTTCACTCTCTCTTCACCTGTTCATAGCTTTCTTTTCCATCATTGAGCTTGTCCCAAATCACTACTTGCCCACTTTTGAGTGATTTTTGCACATCGATGATGCGTTGATTGGACGAACCTCGAAACTGGAGCATGAGATTTCTCTTAGTTCGGTCATACCGTCCATCGACAAGGATGTCAATTAACGACAATAGTTCCAGTTTATCTGGAGTTTCCAACATCATTTCTTCCCATGTATAGCCCGTCCAGGACCAGATATCCTTATCTGGCAATTCTTTCCGAATACGCTTCACGAGTGGCAAAAGAATGCCAGTATTGAGAAAAGGTTCCCCTCCCAGCAAGGTCAATCCTTGAACATAGGGCTGGGCAAGGTCTGCCATGATCTGTTCTTCTAATTCTGCTGTATAGGGAATGCCAGCATTGAAGGACCAGGTAGCTACATTATAGCACCCCTCACAGTGAAACATGCAGCCTGATACATAGAGGGAATTCCGCACACCTTCTCCATCCACAAAGTTAAAAGCCTTGTAGTCAATGATACGCCCTTGACTGAGTTCCTCGCTTTTCCATTCTTGTGGTTTTGGATTATTCATTCGCTACCTCTATCCAATAACGCTCTACACCATCACGAACATCCTCAAGGAGCCCACCATTTGCTAAAATGACTGCTCTGCTAGCAGGATTATTCACGCTACAGGTCACAAGAGCTTTCTTAATGTTCTTTGCCTTAGCCAGTTGTAAACCTTGTCGGAGAGTTTCTTTAGCATAACCTTTGCCTCTTTCAGACGGTCGGATAGAATAGCCTATATTCCCTGCATAATTCAGCAGTCCCTCATTCAGTCTCAATCGCAGATTCAAAAATCCTAGAGCACGACCTACATCATCAAATGATACAAATTGAATAGAAGGAACACGATTTTCAGGCAAGTTAATTCCCATCTCTTTTTGCATATTTGTTTCCAACCAGTCTTCATAGGAAAAATTCTCTGTATCCCAGAAACCACCGTCGTGAGGCGACTGATATTTTTCAAATTCCTCCATCATATCTATAACAGCCTTCTTATCTGCTAATCTTGGTCTGCGTAGTTCCATCCTTACCTCCCACTAAGAGAAAAGCGAGAGTTGACTCTCACTTTTATTTTTTCTTATTCTTGTTTAAAAATTGTTCTCTGAGGTTGAGCAAGCGTTCTTTCTTACCAGCTCCACCTTTAGAGTGTTTCTCGTGATAACGGGTCACTTGTGCGCGCCCTTTATCATCTAATTGATATTTTCCCATTTCATTTCTTTCTAATTTGTTACTTGATGGCCAGCTATTTTAATCGTTGAGCCATTCATGTGTTTGACACGCGCAGCGATTTCCTTGTGACGGCCGTTGACCATCGGTCTCGCTTGAGGATTGCCTAGATAACCACACGTACGTTTGACCACGTCTACTGTTTTAGGGTCACTATTGCCACAGTTTGGACAAGCAAACCCTCTCTCAGTTGGTTCAAAATCCCCTTCAAAATCACACTTGTAGCAACGGTCAATCGGAGTATTGGTTCCTAGATAGCCGACACGGTCATAGGCATAGTCCCAGACAGCTTCCAGGGCCTTTGGATTTTGCTGAAGGACTGGGTACTCACAATAATGAATGAAACCACCTGACGCACCCGCTTCTGGATAGACTTTCTCAAAGTCCAATTTTTCAAACGGGGTTGGATTTTTACGAACATCGTAGTGGAAAGAATTGGTGTAGTATTCCTTGTCTGTGATATCAGGAATAGAGCCAAACTTCTCTGTGTCTAGTCGGCAGAAACGATCTGTCAAACTTTCAGACGGTGTTGAGTAGATAGAGAAATGATAGCCATATTGATCTGACCACTCTTCCACCCGGCGTTTCATATCACGAATGATATCCAGCGTGAATTCCTTGGCTTCTGGATTGTGTTCCCAGCTATTTCCAAAGAAGACTGTCGCTACCTCGTACAAACCGATGTAACCCAACGAAACGGTTGCACGACGATTCTTAAAGAGCTGGTCAACACTTTCTTCTTTACCTAGACGATGGCCAAAAGCACCGTACTGATAGAGGATAGGAGCATTGGCTGGTGTCGCTTCTTTAGTACGTTCGACACGGTAAACCAGAGCATCTTCTGCGATATTCATACGCTCATTGAAGATTTCCCAGAACTTGGTCATGTTACCCTCAGACTCGAGGGCAATGCGAGGAAGATTGACCGTCACAACACCTAGATTCATCCGACCTGAATTAACTTCTACACCATTCTCGTCTTTCCATCCTTGGAGGAACGAACGGCAGCCCATAGGAACCTTGAAAGAACCAGTCAACTCGATAATCTTATCATAGGACAAGACATCTGGATACATCCGCTTGGTTGCACACTCGAGGGCCAACTGTTTGATGTCGTAGTTGGGAGTCCCTTCTTCCAAGTTAAGGCCTCTTTTAAGCGTAAAGATAAGTTTAGGGAAGATAGCTGTGCGGTGTTCTGAACCAAGTCCCTTGATTCGGATGGTCAAGATAGCTTTTTGAATTTCTCGTTCAAAACGACTTGTCCCTAGACCAAAACCTAGTGAAGTAAAGGGGGTTTGTCCATTTGAAGTGAAGAGAGTATTAATTTCATACTCGAGAGATTGCATGGCATCATAGATGTCTTTTTGGGTTTTCTTCCAAGCGTAATCTTCCCGTTTGTCAGGTAAGACCCACTCTTCCGCATCCTTAAGGTGTTTTTGATAATTCTTCTCTGCATAAGGCGCCAAGACTTCATCGATACGGTCAGCTGAACAGCCCCCATACTGGCTAGAAGCAACGTTGGCAATGATTTGGGAAATCTGAGCTGTCGCAGTCTGGATAGACTTAGGACTCTCCACCTCCGCATTTCCAATCTTAAAACCATTCTCCAACATCCCCTTGAAATCAATCAAACAGCAGTTGGTCATAGGTGTATAGGGACTGTAGTCCAAATCGTGATAGTGGATATCCCCCTTTTGGTGGGCATTGGCTACATGCTTAGGAAGCATTTGCAGTCCGATTGATTTTCCAACGATGCCCGCTGTCAAATCACGCTGGGTATTAAAGACATCGCTGTCTTTATTAGCATTTTCATTGACAACGGCCTGGTCTTTGTTGAGAAGTTTATGGATGCTAAAGTTGATATCTGTCGCTTTTGAACGCTCAAAATCCCTTTGTGTCCGATAAGTAATATACTCCTCAGCTAGCGCATATTCTTTGGCTTCAAGGAGTTCATGTTCTACGATATTTTGAATTTCGTAAATCTTAACCCCCTGTGGAAAGCGACTATGAATTTCTGTGACAATTCGCTCGGTCAGAGCATTGAGGCGTTTTTCGACCAGGGGTGTCACATCCATAACCTTGTCAGCCGCCTTGTGGAGAGCCTTGTCAATCTTGTCCACATCAAATACAACACGTCTCCCATCTCGTTTTTCAACGAAGAGAGTTGGCAAAATTGTAATTTTTTCTTCTAGTGCAATCATATGCATGCTCTTTTCTAAAATGTTCTTTCTAAAAAGTATTATACCACTCTAAAAAGAAAAATCAATATCTTGTGTTAAAAATCCTAAAATTTTTAAAAATACACAAGATATTGATTTAGTTATTTAATTTTATAGACTTTAAACTCTGAGTAATCAGTCTTTACTGGTTGGTAATTTTCTTTTAAGAGTGTCTCCACTTCAGACCAGACTGCTACCTTATCGTTCACCACAATCACCTTAGGTTGGTTTTCTTTCAAGTCATTGAGTAAACTAGTTTTATTCTCTTCTGTACTCGTGTAAAGAAGAGGCGATGGGAACATGGATCCAGCCAAACGCTGGCTTTCTTTATACATTTGAACATGTGAATCCCAAATATAGATTTGGTCACCATCACTCGTCTCTTGTTTGACTCTATCTACCACTTGATGTTGTTCTCTATAAGAAGCTGGATGCAAGACAAAACGAGCTACAAAAGGAATTGCAATCAGATAAACCACCACTAGGATCGGTAAGTAGAGATTCCCTTTCATGAATTTTTTCCATAGAGTAGGAACTTCCTCTCTTCTCCGACGACGAGCTCCTCTAGCTGAATGTTTCCCACGAATACTGGTCATCAAAAGAAGGAGTAAAAATGGAAGGATTAGAATCAAACGCGAACCGTGAAGAGGTTCTTGAGAAAAAAGCAACAAGGCTAATACAAATAAGAAAGTAAAACTAGCTGGTACTGAAATAACATATAATCTTGATGCCTTTGATTGGAACAATCCTAGAAAAACAAGGAAGAGAGCTCCTAAACCAAAGGTCAACAAACCATAGAATACAACATTATCCATTAGTTGAGGATTCAAGACCTGAAGGGAATCAATCGGATATAAAAGACTCCCTAGAGCCTCTCCAAAACCACCTGAAGCAAGAACATAATATCCTACTGGGTAAAAGATGAGAGAAAAGCCAAGTGCTGCTGCAAAAAACTGATAAACTCCATGAGCAAGGCGGCCATGCCCAACATTAAAGACAAATAAACCAATCGTTACTACTGCAATAAAGAAAAGACTTGTAAGAGGCTCTATGAAAAATGATAGGGCCAAGAAAATCCCCAGACGTAGAAATCCCTTGTCATGGTTAGGATTTGATAGATAAGCTGCTATGAACGAAAATCCTGCAAACAGAAATGGCAAAGCTAAAATCGTAGCATATCCTCCTCCAAAACCGAGACCGGATACCAAAATATAAAATATGGTTAAGAGTTGCTTGGCTTGCTCCCTTTGTCCCGTCAGATAGTCAGTTGAAGAAAAGAGGAAATAACCTCCTCCTAAGAGGGCTAGCCATTCTACCAAGGCAAAAAGAATGCCTCCTTGGGTGATGTAAAGTAGCAAGTAATAAATAAGACCGTGACTAGCATAATAGCTACTGTAGAGCTGTCCTCCCTGATGCCAAGCCCACCCTATATACAAATCCTGCGCCTGAGAGGGACTTACCATATCTAAAAGTAAAGGTATCACCACAGAAAAAAACGTTGCAATCGTACTTCCAATGATGAGTCTGAAAAACGGGAAAGCTACCTGTTCTTCTTTTTCTACATGAGATTCAAGGTTCCTATCCAATCTATTTTCAATGTCATTACTCTGTATCGTTTCGGATACTTCTTCGATTCTGCCATATACAGCCATGTCGTTTCTCCTATTCAATTTATCTGTCTTAGTATATCAAAAAAACCTAAAATTGTCAGCTTGCGATGGCTGTTTGAGTGATTTTTTGCATAGTTTCACAAAGGTTTCAATTTCCCGAAATCGGTGTAAATGCGTCTGTTTAAATGACATGATATAATCCAATTCTTTCTGAGTCAGCATCATTCCCCCTCTATCTTTCTATTCGTAAAAGGCAAGAAAAATAGGACTGGGTTGTGTCCTAAGTCCTAGATTTCTTATAAGATTGGGGCAAATAACTGGGCAATTTCCTTAATCAATTTTTGATACCAGCTATTTTTTATCGTATGAGGGAAAATTTCTTGAGATACTGAAAAAATCTCCTCAAAATCTTTTTGAATCTCTGTGATTGATGCCGTTTTATATAGCAAAACTGCATCTTCATAGTGATGAAGCAAACTTCTATAATCTAAATTAATTGTTCCAACTGCAGCAAAGTCCTTATCCACTAGGATTTGTTTACTGTGGATAAAGCCTGGACTATACTCAAAAATCCTTACTCCTGCTGACAACAAATCCGGATAGGCCCCTCTTGTTATGAGCTGGATTAATTTTTTATCCGGAATGAAAGGAGTCACGATGCGGACATCAACACCTCTCATGGCTGCATTTTTAATACTCTCAGTTAAATCATAGTCAATAATCAAATAGGGGGTTGTGATATAGACTGAATCAGTAGCCTGATTAATCAAACTTTGATAAACTTTTTTCCCTACCTGAGTACGGAAGATGGGCTTGGGTCCACTACCGTAAGGAATGCAGAGCCCTTGGCCAGAACAAGGCTGATTTTCCAAGTGATACTGGTCAAAATCGCTGATTTCCCCACGATTAATGTACCAAGTCATCAAAAAGAGACGGGTGAGAGCCTTGACACCAGGGCCATCTAAGCGAATCCCACTATCCTTCCAATAGCCAAAACGTTCCACATGGTTGATGTATTCATCGGCTAAGTTAATCCCTCCTGTATAAGCTACCTGACCATCTATGACAAGGATTTTACGATGGTCTCGATTATTGTAAGCTACCGTCAAACGAGGAATCACCTTGTTAAACTTATGGGCTTCAATTCCTCGACTACGAAGCTGAATGGTATAATCTCCAGGTAAAGTCGCCATACAGCCGATATCATCATAGAGCATCTTGACCTCGATACCCTGAGCTGCCTTTTGCTCTAGTATATCTAGTATACTATTCCACATCAGACCTTCTTCGACAATATAATATTCTAGAAAGATAAACTTTTCAGCTTTCTTGAGGTCTTCCAGCATATGTTGCCACATGCTTTCACCTGAAGGAAAAAATTGTGAATCTGTTCGATCATAGACATCGGCATTGTTATCCATACTCAACAACGATTTGATAACTCCGTAAGCCGCCTTATCATCTTCCTTCAATTTCTGGCGGAGAGCTTTACTGTTGTCCTCCCGAAAATGCATGGAACCAAGTTTGTCCAACTGCTTGATTTCTTTTTTGGACAATCGCCTTTCACCAAACATCAGATAGAGCAAAGGACCAATAACAGGAACAAAAGTCACCACTAACCACATTACTTTGCTTTCAGGCGCCATGGAGCGATTAACAATTGCGACAATAGTCGCCATACTCATAAAGATCAAGACAATTACCCATAGAATAGGAGCCATGCGCCCTAAATAAAGAAAGAGACCAAAAACAAGAGAAAGTTCTAGTAGCATAATCGAAAGGCTAAAGCCATACTTGGACATCAATAATTGAAATTTCCTATATTTCATATCCCCTCCTTGATATTTTGAATGCTAAAAACAGGTAATTGATACTAGTATAACGCAGGTATTAGCTAGAAGGCAAGTATTTATAATCATTTTTCTGAGTAATCATAAAAGAGACCGAAAAAACCAGTCTCCTTCTAATCTATTTTGATAAAACGATGCGATCAGATGCTTCTCTATCCATATCGTCAATAATCATCTGATTTCCATTGATTGCATAAATCTTGACATCATCCCCAATAATCATGCGTTGATTAGTGGCGTCGAAGCTAACCTGTTTGATTTCTTGATCTCCGTCAGTTTCTACCTGTGTCCATGTACCAGTTGTTCCAGTTACCACTAAAGTGATGCGGTCTCCTTCGTCCTGACCGGTATAAGTTCCATCAATATTGGTTGGTTGAGCCTCAGGCGCATTTTGTGAAGAACTTGTTGCTGGCTGGTTTGTATTTTCTGTAGACGATGAAGCAACAGGTTGTGATTGCTGAGTTTGTTGAGTTTGCGGTTGAGCTGATGGTTGTTGAACCTGTTGAGCTCTTTGTGAACAAGCTACTAAGAGACTAAGACTTGCTAGAGAAGCAAGAGAAAGTGTGAATGTTTTTAATTTCATGATGAATTTCCTTTCTGCTACCAATTTAGAGAATTTTCTTCTAACTGGTAGTTCCCCTAGTATAACAAGTTCAAAAAAGGAGATCAATTTATCTGCTCATGCCCCAGTAGATAGCCCCGTACTTCTGAGATAAAGTAGAGAGAACCTGTAACGAACAGCAAATCCTGCGCGTCAGCTCTTTCTTCAAAACCACTGATAAATTCGCGATAGGAAGGAACTATATCGTAACCTGTTATATCTGTCTCATCCAAAGAACCTTGATAGTCAAATCCGGTCACCTTGAGTTCCACCTGAGGCAATTTTTCAGTCAGATAAGCCAACATCCCTTGATAATCCTTCCTTTTCAAGGCTCCAAATAGGATTTGAGGACGATATCCTTCCTGCTCTTTTTCTTTAGTAAATTCAACCAAGCGAGTCAAGGCAGGGAGGTTATGAGCACCGTCCAAGTAAATTTGAGGACGAATACGCTCCAAACGCCCAGCCCAATGGGTCTTCTCCAAAGCCTGTCTTACAACCTGTTCATCAACAGCTTCCTTTCCTTCTCTCATAAAGAGAAGAAACGTTTGTAGCGCCAAGGCCGCATTTTCCTGCTGATAAGCTCCTTCCAAGCCTATTTTCAACTGTGAAAGGTTAGCCAAAGAGCTTGAAAAATCCCCATTCAGCATTGAAAAATCCTGACCTGCCTGATAAAGGTCAACAGCTAAAGATTCTGCTTTTTTCTGACAAACAAGCCTAGCTTCTGAAGGCAACTTCGCAAGTACTGCCTTTTTACCAGCCTTAAAAATACCAGCTTTCTGCTCTGCAATTGCTGCTATACTGTCACCCAGAGTCTCCTGATGATCAAGTCCGATGGAAGTGATGACAGCAATCTCTCCAGTTACCACATTGGTCGTGTCTAGTAAACCACCAATTCCCACTTCTAGTAAAAGCAAATCCACCGCTTGCTCTCTAAAATAAAGAAAAGCAATCAAGGTCAGCAATTCAAAAAAGGACAACTGATCATGGGTTTGCAGAAGCGTTTTCTCCATCTCCTTGACCTGATTAGCCAAACGGATGAAGTCTGCATCAGCTATAGGTTGTCCATTAATGCAGATTCGATCATTGATAGAGACGATATGAGGGGAAGTAAAGGTCGCAACTTTTTTGCCATGCCCCATAAATAACTCCCTCATAAAAGCAATAGTAGATCCTTTCCCATTAGTCCCGGTTACATGGATAATAGGATAAGACTTCCCGGGATTCCCCAACAAATCCACCGCTTGTTGCATTCGGCCCAAACCTGATCGAAAATTCAAACCAATCCGACTATGGAGCCATTCTTCTACTTCAAACATATACATCTCCTTAATTACAGGTTCAATCAACTGCCTCAATAAAGTCTCATAACTAACAAAAACGAGGCCAGGATTTTCGTCCCGACCTCTCACTTGGTTAGCTAATAACTAGCTACTATGAAGTTAACGTGGGCTAAAAACATCCACTGGATGTGCCTGCGTTTCTAATTTCTAGCGCAGGGCTAAACACGTCCACTGGACGTGTTTACTCCTCCATAAAGCTGTTGAAGACTTCTTCAATCATGTTCCATTCGTCTTCTGAGTCTTCTGGGATTGGTTGCAATTCACCTTCTGTTCCATCTTCGTTTTCGATGAATGAGTAAGCTTGGATTTCAACTTGTCCGTCTTCGTCTTCTTCTGCGTTAACTGGTACTAGAAGAACATAGTTTTTACCAAATTCTTCTTTTCCGTCAATGGTCAAAAGGATTTCAAACAAGGTTTCATTTCCTTGCTCATCTACTAGTGTAATTAATTCACGTTCTTCGTGGTCGTGGTTATGATCGTGTGACATAGCCTCTCCTTTGTATTAAAATTTTCTATCTAAATAATTTTGTAAAATCAGCTGAGCTGCTAACTTATCAATAACTTTCTTGCGCTTATTGCGACTAATATCTGCTTGTTCAATCAACATGCGCTCTGCGGCAACTGTTGTCAAGCGTTCATCTTGATAGTCTACTGGTAAACCAAAAAGCTCTTCTAGCTTTGCTCCGTAGGCTTGACTAGCTTCCACGCGCGGTCCGCTTGTATTGTTCATGTTTTTAGGCAAGCCCACTACAAATCGTTCCACCTTGTAAGTATCAACCAACTCCTTAACGCGGTCAAAACCAAATTGGCCTTGCTCCTCATTGATTTGGATGATTTCAAGTCCTTGAGCTGTAAAACCAAGCGGATCGCTAATGGCCACCCCTACCGTTTTTGAACCGACGTCCAATCCCATAATTCTCATAGGTTATAGATCGACTCCTTGTCCTTTGAGGTAGTAGCGGACCAATTCTTCAACGATTTCATCACGCTCATACTTACGGATTTGATTTCGTGCATTATTATAACGAGGAACGTAGGCAGGGTCTCCACTCAATACGTAACCTACGATTTGGTTAATTGGGTTGTAGCCCTTATCGTTCAAAGAAGCATAGACATCAGTCAAAGTTTCGCTAATTTCTTTTTTATTGGAATCGTCCAATTTAAAACGTACTGTTTCTTCAGTAAATCCCATTCTAACACCCTCTTTCCTTAGAATAGTACCATTATAGCATAATTCCTTACCTTCTACAAATCAGGCAGTCTATTTATTTGGATTTTCTATTGTTCTGTCGCACCATTTGCCAATCTGTCTGAAATATATTTGCTTGGTTCATTTTTCAAGAGATTTTCTAAACCAATGTTCTTCAAATATTCTAACTGAGAAGCCTTCTTGACATCCAAAACTTGAAAATCAAAACTAGTCGTTGTTTGAAGTTCGGTTGCGCTCAATAGTTTGGTTTCAAGCTTAAATCCTGCTAATTTACGAGCTTCTATAATAGCCTCATCCTTCTCCTCTGCCTCGAGAAGAGCTTTTTGAGTTTCTTCCACTCCATGTTGGTCGATATAAGTCTTCAACTCATCAGAAACTGGACGTTTTTGTTGAATCGTTAAGCTCAAAAAAGTCTTGTCCTTGTATGTAATGGTTTGGGTTTGCTGGCTACCATCATCTGACTTGGGCAAGACCAAAGTCTTGGTCACAACTGTATTCTTCTCAGCATTCTCAATAACTGGCAATGCCGACTGAAGCGTATCCTTTTCTGTTTTTGTAGCTGTTCCAGTTTCTTTTTTCTGTCCGCAACCAACTAGGACAAAAAGGAAAGCTAGACTAACAAGAACTATTTTTTTCATTTCTTTCTTCTTTCTTTTTTTTTAAATTAAAATAAGACTGGGAGTTGCTCCCAGCCTTGATGTTTATAGAGCTGCACGCAAACGTGCTTCTGCATTTTCTACATTACGGACAGAGCGTGGTAGGAAGGCACGAATATCATCTTCCTTATAGCCAACTTGCAGGCGTTTTTCATCTACAAGGATTGGGCTCTTTAAAATTCTCGGTGTTTCCATAATCAGATTGAGGACTTCGTTGACACTCAAATCTTCAATATCCACTCCAAGGGCTTTGGCATAGCGATTTTTAGACGAAACGATGCTGGCTATTCCGTTATCTGTTTTGGTTAGAATATCCAGTAATTCTTCTCTCGTAATTCCTTCTTTACCAAGGTTTTGTTCTTTATAACTTAACTGGTGGGCATTGAGCCAGGTTTTTGCTTTTTTACAGCTAGTACAACTTGAGACTGTATAAATTTTAATCATGTACCTACCCCTTTCGCTACATGTTACTATCAGTTTAGTCTATTATACCATAAAAAACATCCGACTTGCGACCTATTTTTAAATTTTTTTAACTTTTTTCGCCATTTTCGTACTTTTTTCTTGACAAATAACTAAATGACTATCAACTCTTTTGGAGCTAGGGTCAACAATTCACAACCTGTTTCTGTAATCAAGATATCATCCTCGATACGAACCCCATATTTGCCTTCGATATAGATACCTGGCTCATCTGTCAATGCCATACCTGCCTGAATAGTTTCTGTAGAAGTCTGGCTAAAGTAGGGTTCCTCATGGATATCCAGTCCAATACCGTGTCCAATACCGTGGGTAAAGTAGTCGCCATAGCCTGCCTCGATGATAATATCGCGAGGAATTTTGTCAAAATCACGGAAACCTAATCCTGCCTTAGCCTGATCAATCAAGGCTTGGTTAGCTTTTAGAACCGTATTGTAAATCTCTGCCTGCTCGTCGCTAACATGCCCTAGATAGATAGTCCGTGTCATATCACTGACATAGTGGTCATAAAGGCAACCGAAGTCCATAGTAATGGCTTCTCCTAGCTCAACTGGTTTATGCATAGGATGGGCATGGGGTTTAGAAGAATTGATACCGCTAGCTAGGATAGTGTCAAAAGACAAGCCAGATGCTCCCAACTCACGCATACGGAAGTCAAGGAAGTTAGCAATCTCAATTTCAGTCTTTCCTGGCTTGATAAAGTCAAGGGCATCGCGGAAAGCTTGGTCTGAAATAGAACAAGCCTTGCGAATTGCTGCAATCTCCGCCTCATCTTTAATCATTCGAAGGCCTTCAACAAACTGAGTTTGTGGAAGCAAGTCTAAACCTGCAAATGCCGTCTGCATACGGTGATAATAAGACACTGAAATCTCATCTTCAAAACCGATACGAGACAAGCCCATGTCCTTGACAATTCCTGCAATGACAGCCAATTCATCACGGTCTGCCACAATCTCAAAGCCACTGGTTTCTTGCTTAGCTGCAATGATATAGCGAGAGTCTGTCACCAAGACCTGACGGTCACGGCTGATAAAGACTGTTCCGTTTGAGCCCCAAAAACCAGTAAGGTAATAGACGTTTTTAAGGTTATTGATGATGATGCCATCTAGTTCTTTTTCTTGCATTTTAGCTAGAAATGCTTGTACACGTTTATTCATGATGTAACTTTCCTTTCAAATACTGTCCTGTGTAGCTGGCTTCATTGGCCGCTACTTCTTCTGGAGTTCCTGTTGCGATGATGGTTCCACCACCGACACCGCCCTCAGGTCCCAAGTCAATAATATGGTCTGCTGTCTTGATAACGTCTAAATTGTGCTCGATAACAAGGACTGTATTGCCATCGTCAACAAAGCGAGCTAAAACCTTGAGCAAGCGAGCGATATCCTCTGTATGGAGTCCTGTCGTCGGTTCATCCAGAATATAGAATGACTTGCCTGTCGAGCGTTTGTGGAGTTCGCTAGCCAGCTTCATACGCTGGGCTTCTCCCCCAGAAAGAGTGGTAGCTGGTTGACCTAGCGTCACATAGCCTAGCCCTACATCCTTGATGGTCTGAAGTTTGCGTTGAATTTTCGGAATGTGTTGGAAAAATTCCACCGCATCATTGACAGTCATGTCCAAGACCTGCGAGATATTCTTTTCCTTGTAATGAACTTCTAGGGTTTCACTATTGTAGCGAGTCCCGTGGCAGACTTCACAAGCCACGTAAACATCTGGCAAGAAGTGCATCTCAATCTTGATAATCCCGTCACCTGAGCAGGCTTCACAACGACCACCCTTGACATTGAAACTGAAACGTCCCTTTTTGTAACCACGAATCTTAGCCTCATTTGTCTGGGCAAAGAGGTCACGTATATCGTCAAAAACTCCCGTATAGGTAGCAGGGTTAGACCTCGGCGTTCGTCCGATAGGGCTCTGATCAATATCAATCAAGCGGTCTACATGCTCAATCCCTGTAATCGTTTTAAACTTACCAGGTTTGTCTGAATTGCGGTTGAGCTTCTGGGCAATAGCTTTTTTGAGAATGCTATTGATTAGGGTCGATTTCCCTGAGCCCGACACCCCTGTCACTGCGATGAATTTTCCTAGTGGGAAGCGAGCTGTGACATTTTGCAGGTTGTTCTCACGCGCTCCCGTCACCTCGATAAAACGACCATTACCAACACGGCGTTCTTCTGGTACTGGAATGGCACGTTTGCCTGACAAGTACTGGCCTGTGATAGACTTACTGTTACGAGCTACCTGTTTGGGCGTACCTGCCGCAACAATCTCCCCACCAAAAACACCCGCACCAGGACCAACGTCAATCAGATAATCAGCCTCACGCATGGTATCTTCGTCATGTTCCACCACGATAAGAGTATTGCCCAAGTCACGCATCTTTTTGAGACTGGCAATCAGACGGTCATTATCCCTCTGGTGAAGACCGATTGACGGCTCGTCTAGAATATAAAGAACACCTGATAGGTTAGAACCAATCTGGGTCGCCAAGCGAATACGCTGACTTTCCCCACCTGAAAGAGTTCCTGCCGAACGTGACAGGGTCAGATAGTTAAGACCCACGTTATTAAGGAAAGTCAAACGGTCCTTGATTTCCTTGAGAATGGGCCGAGCAATGATGGCTTCATTTTCAGAAAGAGTCAACTGACTGACTAATTCCAAGTGGTCTGCGATAGACAGGTCTGAAATTTCTCCGATATGTGGTCCTTGCGCACCACCAACACGGACAGACAAGGCCTGGTCATTGAGACGGTAACCATGACAGGTTCCGCAGGTCAGCTCATTCATGTAAAGGCGCATCTGGGTGCGAGTGTAGTCACTATTAGTTTCATGGTAGCGACGTTTGATATTATTAACAACTCCCTCAAAAGGAATATCGATATCGCGCACGCCACCAAATTCATTCTCATAGTGGAAATGGAATTCCTTACCATCTGAGCCGTAGAGAATCAAGTTCTTATCTTCTTCTGACAAGTCCTCAAAAGGCTTATCCATATCCACTCCAAAGGCTGTCATAGCCTGCTCTAGCATGTTTGGATAGTAGTTGGATGAGATAGGATTCCACGGAGCCAAGGCTCCCTCACGTAAGGTTTTGCTGGCATCTGGCACTACCAAATCAGTATCCACCTCCAGCTTGATGCCCAAGCCATCACACTCACTACAAGAACCAAAAGGAGCATTGAAGGAGAAGAGACGCGGCTCTAACTCTGGAACAGTAAAGCCACAAACTGGACAGGCATAATGCTCAGAGAAGAGCAACTCAGAATCGTCCATGGTGTCGATAATGACATAGCCTTCTGCGATACGAAGGGCAGCCTCAATAGAATCAAAGAGACGACTACGAATGCCCTCCTTGATAACAATACGATCAACCACGACATCAATATTGTGTTGCTTGCTCTTAGATAACTCTGGCACTTCGGTCACATCATAGACTTCCCCATCCACACGGACACGGACATACCCATCTTTCTGAACCTTCTCGATAACACTCTTATGTTGGCCTTTTTTCTTGCGGATGACAGGGGCCAAGATCTGCAAGCGCTGGCGTTCAGGCAATTCTAAAACCTTATCCACGATTTGCTCCACTGAAGAGGCCTTGATAGCTCCATGCCCGTTGATACAGTAAGGCGTCCCCACACGTGCGTAGAGGAGACGCAGATAGTCATTGATTTCAGTCGTTGTTCCCACCGTCGAGCGAGGGTTTTTACTAGTCGTTTTCTGGTCGATAGAAATAGCTGGGCTGAGACCATCAATAGCATCTACATCAGGCTTCTCCATATTCCCCAAGAACTGACGAGCATAGGCTGACAAACTCTCCACATAGCGACGTTGCCCCTCCGCATAGAGGGTATCAAAGGCCAGACTGGATTTCCCTGAACCTGACAAACCGGTCACAACAACCAACTTGTCTCGCGGAATCTCCACATCAATATTTTTTAAATTATGGGCACGCGCCCCATGAATGACAATTTTATCTTGCATTTTTGTTCTTTCTAGTCCATTATTGCTTACCATTATACCAAAAAAAGTGAGATTCTATTACCCAAAAGACTTAATTTGTAGTATAATAGTACGGTGTGAAAAAATCTGAAAAATGAGAAAGGATAAGGGATATGAAACAAGTTTTTCTCTCTACAACAACTGAATTTAAAGAGATCGATACGCTTGAACCGGGTACTTGGATCAATCTCGTCAATCCGACTCAAAACGAATCACTCGAAATCGCTAATGCCTTCGATATTGATATTGCCGACCTTCGAGCACCGCTCGATGCGGAAGAAATGTCTCGTATTACCATTGAAGACGAGTACACCCTGATTATCGTAGACGTTCCGGTCACAGAGGAAAGAAATAACCGCACCTACTACGTCACCATCCCGCTGGGTATTATCATCACTGAGGAAACCATTATCACTACGTGTTTGGAACCATTACCAGTCCTCGATGTCTTTATCAACCGTCGTTTGCGTAATTTCTATACCTTCATGCGCTCGCGTTTTATCTTCCAGATTCTTTATCGCAATGCAGAGCTTTACCTAACAGCCCTTCGTTCGATTGACCGTAAGAGTGAACAAATCGAAAGTCAACTACATCAATCAACTCGTAATGAAGAATTGATTGAACTCATGGAATTAGAAAAAACCATCGTCTATTTCAAGGCCTCCCTCAAAACAAATGAGCGCGTGATTAAGAAATTGACCAGCTCAACCAGCAATATCAAGAAATACCTTGAGGACGAGGACCTGCTTGAAGATACCCTGATTGAAACCCAACAGGCCATCGAGATGGCAGACATTTATGGAAACGTCTTGCATTCTATGACAGAGACCTTCGCCTCTATCATTTCCAACAACCAGAACAACATTATGAAAACCTTGGCACTTGTGACCATCGTCATGTCCATCCCAACCATGGTCTTTTCTGCCTACGGGATGAACTTTAAGGATAATGAAATCCCCCTAAATGGGGAGCCAAATGCCTTCTGGTTAATCGTCTTTATCGCCTTTGCTATGAGTGTCTCGCTCACTCTCTATCTCATCCATAAAAAATGGTTCTAAGAGGAGTTCCTATGTCTCAGATTGATCTACAAAAATTAACTAAGAAAAACCAAGAGTTTATCCACATCGCTACCCAACAATTCATCAAAGATGGGAAAACAGACGCTGAAATCAAGACTATTTTTGAGGAAGTCATTCCCCAAATCCTTGAGGAGCAAGCCAAGGGTACAACTGCTCGTTCCCTCTATGGTGCACCAACTCATTGGGCTCATAGTTTCACTGTCAAGGAGCAATATGAAAAAGAGCATCCAAAAGAAAATGATGATCCAAAACTCATGATTATGGACTCAGCTCTTTTCATCACTAGTCTCTTTGCCCTCGTCAGCGCCCTCACAACTTTCTTTGCTGCAGATCAGGCTTTCGGCTATGGATTTGTCACTCTCCTGCTAGTTGGACTTGTTGGTGGATTTGCCTTCTACTTGATGTACTACTTTGTTTACCAATATTATGGACCAGATATGGACCGCAGTCAACGTCCACCTTTCTGGAAATCTGTACTAGTTATCCTAGCTTCTATGTTCCTTTGGTTGCTTGTCTTCTTTGCAACAAGCTTCCTACCAGCTAGCCTTAACCCAGTACTTGCTCCATTGCCACTTGCTATTATCGGAGCAGCCCTCCTAGCCCTTCGCTTCTATCTCAAGAAACGCTTGAACATCCGTAGCGCAAGTGCAGGACCAACACGCTATTAAGAAGAATGATAAAAGCAACTGCAGGTGCGGTTGCTTTTTCACTTACTTTTTTGATTTTAATACTCAATGAAAATCAAAGAGCAAACTAGGAAACTAGCCGCAGGCTGTACTTGAGTACGGCAAGGCGACGTTGACGTGGTTTGAAGAGATTTTCGAAGAGTATAAAGTATTCTTCTGACATCCCACATATCTTTCTCTTATCTTTTGTGATAGAATAGACTCAATCTATTTCTAGGAGGATAAGATATGATTTCTTCTATTGGTATTGTTAGTTTATCTAGTGGCATTATCGGAGAGGACTTTGTCAAACACGAAGTGGACTTGGGTGTCCAACGTCTCAAAAACCTGGGAATCAATCCTATCTTTTTGCCCCATTCGCTAAATGGATTAGACTTTATCAAGGACCATCCTGAAGCGCGTGCAGAGGATTTGATTCATGCCTTTTCTGATGATAGCATCGACATGATCCTATGCGCCATTGGTGGAGACGATACCTATCGCTTACTACCTTATCTTTTTGAAAATGACCAACTACAAAAGGTTATCAAACAAAAAATTTTTCTTGGCTTCTCGGATACAACCATGAACCATCTCATGTTGCATAAACCAGGAATCAAGACTTTTTATGGCCAATCCTTTCTGGCAGACATTTGTGAGTTGGATAAAGAAATGTTATCCTATAGCCTCCACTACTTTAAAAAACTGATCAAGACTGGGAGAATCTCAGAAATCCGCCCTAGCGACCTTTGGTTCGAGGAACGAACTGACTTTAGCCCTAAGGTCCTAGGAACAGCTCGGGTCAGTCATGCAAATACTGGTTTTGAGTTGTTACAAGGAACCGCCCAGTTCGAGGGGGAAATCCTCGGCGGTTGCCTCGAATCCCTCTACGATATCTTTGACAACTCTCGATATGCAGATAGCACGGAGCTCTGCCAAAAATACAAACTTTTCCCTGACTTGTTAGACTGGGAAGGAAAAATCCTCTTGCTAGAAACAAGCGAAGAAAAGTCTGAGCCGGAATACTTCAAAAAGATGTTGCGGACTTTAAAGGACACTGGTATATTCGAGGTCATCAGTGGACTCTTGGTTGGAAAACCTATGGATGAAACTTTCTATAACGACTATAAAGAGGCACTATTGGATATCATTGACAACAATATCCCGATTGTCTATAATCTAAACGTTGGCCATGCTACACCAAGATCGATTGTTCCTTTTGGAGTCCACGCGTATGTAGACGCAACGGAGCAAGTCATTCGCTTTGACTATAACAAAGAAAGCTGAGATGAATTTCTCAGCTTTTTATCATTATCATTACTGGCATTTTCATCACATACTACTGATAGCTAAACTGATAAAGGAGAGGCTGTTCATTATCATATGGACGACCAAGGGATAGTAGATATTTTCTTTTTCTTTCACATAGATGATAGAAAAGGCAAGGCCACCACCCAAGTAATAAATTGCATTGATCCACTCGGATAAATCCAAACTGTGCATATGGATCAGGGCAAAAGCAAGTCCGACTATAAAGATACTCAACCAGCTTGGCAGACTTTTTCTCAAATTTCTCAATAGTATTTGACGGAATAAGAGTTCTTCCACCAAAGGTCCAATGATGCAGGCGAAAACTGCTATCAGTAGAGGTTGTTCTTGAAAGTTGCTTTGAAGATTCGACTGGTTTAAACCTTGTCCGACTAGCCCCAAAAACTGCTTCAACATCTCTGATACAAATTCAAAGATAGCAGTCATCAGAATGAAAAAGAGCCAGCCTTTTAAAACGCCAAAGAAGAATTTTCTTTTAGTCTTTCTAATCTCATTCCATTGTTGGATCAATCTATCCTTGCACAAGAAAGAAACATATAGAGCTAATACTGCATAGACTAGATATTTTAGATAATTCGCAATGGCAGATGGCATCACAGAAGCCAGCAATTTATCACCATCAAATACAAAGAGAACTGTATAGAGAATCCCAAAAACAAGGACTCTCTTATATTTGTTAGCCATCATTTAAGATCCTTCCACTCACAATCATTCTCGTGATCATCAACCAACCCTGCAGCTTGTAGAAATGACAAAACAGCGACTGGTCCCGTAAATTTGAAACCTCGTTTTTTGAGATTTTTGGCTAATTTCTCAGACAAGGGTGTTTTAGCTGGGGCTTGGCGGTAATCGGGAACATCGTTAACGACAGTTTTCCCCTCAACAAAAGACCAAAGATAGGCATCAAAAGAGCCATATTCTGCCTGTAAACGTAGAAAGGATTGGGCATTAGCGCGTGTAGCAAAAATCTTAGCTCTATTTCGGATGATGGCTGAATTGTCTAATAAGGCTTCCAATTCGGAGTCGGTCATCTCTGCGACCGCTTGAATTTGATAGCCATGAAAGGCTTCTCGGAAAGCTTGGCGTTTGTTAAGCACTGTCTCCCAAGACAGACCTGCCTGATAGGTTTCCATACACAATAACTCAAATAATGCTTTGTCATCATGGAGGGGCTGGCCCCACTCCTCATCATGATAGGCAATGTAGCTCGGATTGGTCATCTTTACCCACGAACAACGTTTTGTCATGCTCTGCTCCTATTTGACCAACATCTTAAGGGCCGACTTGATATAGTTCTCAGCTGTATCTGTCGTTCCTTCAAAGAATTTCTTGATTTTCTTGAGCTCGGTTGCCTTGTAGCCCAGTGCCAGCATGGCCTCCATAGCTTCTTCCAGTTCTTGGTTGTCACTGCTAGATGGAGCTGCAGCCTTAGCAGGGAGGTCGTCTCCAGCCACAACCACTTTCCCTTCTAAGTCTAACACCATCTGTTGGGCTGTTTTCTTACCGATTTTAGGGAACTTGGTCAAGTAGGTGATGTTTTTGGTTTCGATGGCTTGAACCAAGCCAGCATTGTCATCGACAGCGATAATAGCAAGAGCCGATACAGGACCAATCCCAGAGACCGAAATCAAACTGAGAAAGAGCTTTTTCTCATCTTCTGAGCGAAATCCATAAAGCAGATGAGCGTCCTCACGAACAACCTGATGCACATAGATTTGCGCTTCTTGGTTGACTTGTCCTGAATAGGCATAAGGATTAGCTACATGCAGGATATAGCCGATCCCGTTGGCCTCAAGGACAATATATTTAGCAGTAATTTTGGTAATGATACCTTTTAAATATTCGTACATAGTTTTCCTTTTAGTTTAATATTTCCCCAACTCACGGAGACTGGTGTGATTTTCCTGAATACGTCGAAACATCTTTTCCATGTCTGACTTGGTAAAGTGCACCAAAACAGGACGTCCGTGTGGACAGTTGTAGGGGTTGTCACATTGGGAGAGTTGGTATAGTAGCTGTCTAGCCGAGTGGTCATCGATACGGTGGTTAGCCTTGATAGACCGCTTGCAGGACATCATGATAGCTAATTCAGCTCGGTATTTCTTAATAGAAACTTCCTTGGTCAAGAGTAGCATATCACACATCTCATAGATGCCTGATTCGATTTCCTCCTCTGCCATCCAAATCGGATGTTCGCGTAAGATGAATTGATTTTCCCCGTACTCTGCCAGAAAGACGCCCACTTCCTCCAAAAGTGCCATTCTTTCCTTGAGACGAAGGGCATCATCCGCTGGAAATTCAAAAATATAAGGCACTAGGAGTTGCTGCTGGCTCTGATCAACATTGCCAATGCTCTCACGATACTCCTCATACTTAACCCGTTCCTGAGCCGCGTGCTGATCTATGATGTAGAGCCCATCTCGACCTTGGGCAAAGAGATAGGTTCCATGCATCTGACCGAAAAATTCCAACTCTGGAAAGCTTGAAGATTCTTCCCGCTCCAGCTTATCATAAGCCTTATCCAAACTAGCTAGATCTAACTCTGGATGGTCCAGTTGGTCATAGCTAGCAGGCTTTCTCTCTGCAAAATGCAGTTTAGCTGGCTTGGTCATCTGGTCCAAGGTTTCCTTAGCAAACAGATTCAAATCCTGTCCTTTATCAGTTAATTCTACCTGATAATCAGCCACCTCAGCTTGACCAGGTCTTGTCAACTCTGTTTGCTCATAATAGAGAGTATTTTCTTTGAGCGGGAGAATAGTCTGCTCTACCTTTTCACGATTGCGCACAGTCGATTTGGCAAGATTTTCCAAGGCATCTGGTATCAAGGTTTGTTCCTTGAGACTATTAGAAATAGCTTCTGAGACTAAGGTCATCAGTTCTTTTTCCTTAGAAATCCTCACCTCTTGCTTGGTTGGATGCACATTGACATCTGCTAAGTAAGGGTCAATCTGGATATGAATCACAGCCAGTGGAAAACGCCCCACCATAAGCTTGCTACCGTATCCATCTAAAATGGCACGATTGAGCAGGAAGTTTTTGATATAACGGCCATTGATGAAGAGGCTGATATAATTGCGGTTAGCCCGTGTCAATTCCGGCAATGAGACAAAGCCTGAAATTTCAAAGTCTAGGTCAGCATTCTCAATCTCAACCATTTTTTTAGCACTGGCTAAACCATAAATTCCAGCAATGGCTTGACGCAGTTGACCCGTACCAGCTGTTCGTGTCATTTCCTTGCCATCACTAATCAGGCTAAAAGAAATCTCAGGATGGGCTAGCCCCAGACGATTGACAATATCAATGATATGAGACAACTCTGCCTGCTGGCTCTTCATATACTTGAGACGAGCCGGTGTATTGAAAAAGAGATCCTCCACACAAACCTTAGTCCCCACAGGACTGGTCGCTGGAATGATTTCCTCAACTTCTCCCCCACGAGCCACTAGCTTGGTCCCGTGACTGGCACCGTCCACCGCTGTCAACAAAGTCAAAACACTAACAGATGCGATAGAGGGCAGGGCTTCACCACGAAAGCCGAGAGTCCGAATCCGAAAAAGATCCGCTTGATTCTTAATCTTACTGGTCGCATGACGACGGAGAGCCAATTCTACTTCATCGTGGGCAATCCCGTGACCATTATCTGTTATTTGGATTTTCTTAAGACCAGCTTCTTCAATCCCAACGATAATCTGGTTTGAGCCAGCATCGATAGCATTTTCAACTAATTCTTTGACAACGCTAGCAGGACGTTCGATAACTTCTCCTGCTGCAATCTGATTGGCCAAGACTTCTGGCAATTCAATAATATGAGACATCTTTCAGCCCCTTTCCGTATCTATTTTCCTAGAAATTGATTAGTGCTATTATACCATATTTCAGATGAGACAGAAAAGCAAGCGCCACATAGGAGACAAATCCCTCCACATAGACAAAGGCCCTTGCCAGAGGCTATAAAATAGTGTTTAATAAAGGTGTACAAGAAGTGATCACAATTTTGTACGAAAAACAAGGAGAGACGTTTATGAAAGTAGAACTACAGATTAGCGAGACTTACGAGGAAGAAAAGCTGATTGTTCAAGCACCTCAAGAAACCAAAAAAATTCAGAAAGTCATCGAATTTGCAGAAAATCTGGACCAAAGAGAAAAAATCAAAGGGAAAATCGATAATCAGGTCTATCTCGTTGAGATTGGCAAGATTCAGCGCTTCTATATCGAGAATCGCAAGGTCCTAGCAGAAACGGCGAATCAGACCTACAGTATTGATTTGCGACTCTATCAGGTCCTTGAAATTCTGCCAACCAATTTTATCCAAATTTCCCAATCAGAAATCATCAATAGCAACTCCATCTCTCATCTCAAGCTCACCCCCAACGGTCTGGTAGAAATCTTTCTAAAAAATGAAAGCTTCACCTACTCTTCACGCCGTTACCTAAAAACCATCAAGGAGAAATTAGAACTATGAAAAAACAAATCTTTCACGATGCAGCTACCGGTGTTCTTATCGGCCTCATCCTATCTATCATCTTTTCACTCATTTATGCACCAAGTACCTACGAACCGCTAAATCCCTACTCTCTTATCGGCCAAGTGATGGCTCAACATCAGGTTCACGGTGCCCTGGTCTTGCTCTACTGCACACTTATTTGGGCAGCCATCGGTATTCTCTTCAACTTTGGGAAACGATTATTCAACCGTGACTGGAGTTTGCTTCGTGCCACTCTTACTCATTTTTTCCTCATGCTAGTAGGCTTTGTTCCACTAGCAACTTTAGCAGGTTGGTTCCCCTTCCACTGGACCTTCTATCTCCAGCTCATCCTTGAGTTTGCGATTGTCTACCTCATCATTTGGACTATTCTCTATAAAAGAGCATCAAAAAAAGTCGACCATATCAATCAACTCTTGGAGCATAGAAAGTAAGAACCTCATAATAAGCAAATCCGAGAAAGAAACTTCTCGGTTTTTCTTCACCCCTGCTGCGCCTTGCTATCACAGCAGTTGTTTTCAGATATTATCTGTAAATTTTCTATCTTTTTTCAAAATATTCTTGCATTTTCCCAAAGTTTTTTGTAGAATATAGATTACATATCCAGATTATTCTGAAAATTCAAAAAGGAGTATCTATCATGTCGCAAGCTATTTCGTTAAATCAATCAACCTGGGCAAGCAAGCTAAAAGCAATGGGACCTGGAATCCTAATGGCTTCTGCCGCTGTTGGCGGTTCTCACATTGTATCTTCCACTCAAGCTGGTGGTTCTTATGGGTGGTCGCTACTCCTCTTGGTCATCTTAGCCAATGTCTTTAAATATCCATTTTTCCGTTTTGGTGCTGAATACACAGCTGATACTGGAAAGACTTTGGTTGAAGGTTATGCCGAAAAAGGAAAACTCTATCTCTGGATTTTCTTTATCCTTAATGTCTTTTCGGCTCTGGTCAACACAGCTGGTGTCGCCATTCTGTGCTCAGCTATCATCGCCAGCGCCTTCCCAATGATCGGTCTTAGCATCACTCAATGGTCCCTCATTCTCGTTGCAATCATTTGGGCTATGTTGCTCTTTGGAGGCTACAAACTCTTAGACGGCATGGCAAAATGGATTATGTCCGCTTTGACCATTGCAACTGTTCTTGCAGTTATCATCGCGGCGGTCAAACACCCAGAATACAGTTCTAATTTTGTCGAGAAAACACCTTGGCAAATGGCAGCTCTACCCTTCATCGTCTCTCTCCTAGGATGGATGCCTGCTCCTATTGAAATTTCAGCCATCAACTCACTTTGGTCTGCTGAAAAGAAAAAGACCGTCAACTTTAACACCGAGGACGCCCTATTCGACTTTAACGTTGGTTATATTGGAACAGCTATCCTAGCTGTGTTCTTTGTAGCACTGGGAGCACTCATTCAGTATCCTACAGGACAGGCAGTTGAAGCCGCTTCAGCCAAATACATCTCTCAATTCGTGGGCATGTATGCCTCTGTTCTTGGCGAATGGTCCCGTTACTTGATTACCTTTATTGCCTTCCTCTGTATCTTTGGAACAGTTATCACCGTTATCGATGGTTACTCTCGTGTCAATCAGGAATCTCTACGACTGCTAATCCGTCAAAAAGAAGACAATCGTAAATCTTTGAACATCTGGATGACCATCACTGCTATCATCGGTATCATCATTATCAAGTTCTTCGCTGGTCAGGTTTCAACCATGCTCCGCTTTGCTATGATTGGTTCTTTCCTGACAACACCATTCTTCGCTCTTTTGAACTACGCCTTGGTAACGCGTGAAAACAAAAATCTTCCTTCTTGGCTCAAACACCTTGCCATTGCAGGATTGATTTTCCTCTTTGGCTTCGCCATCTTCTTTATCTACGCACTCGCAATCGGAAAAGCAGGATAACTAACAAAGCGCGAGATGAAGATAAGGTTTCATTTCAAGAGAAAATTCAGCAAATATTTCTATGATAAAAAGCATAAGAACAAGGTTTTGAAGACCTGAACTTATGCTTTTTTACGTTCTCAAAGACTGTTTATACTCAAAAAGCAGTTGAAAAACGCCAACCGCCTCTTATATTGGCTTTAATTCTCTCTTTCCAACTCATACAAATCTGCAATAATCGCTGCGACACGTTTGATATCTCCCAGCATGCCTCGCATTTCAAAGTCAGCCAATACAGGAAAACCAAAGCGTTGACTGTATTGCTTGGCTGTCAGACAGTATTGGTTATTAAAGTTACGATTTCCTGAACCAACCACACCAAAACACTTACTAGCATTGTCACCATAGGCGATAAAATCTCCTACTGGTGTTGTCAAAATCTCAACATCTCCGTTATCCACGCCATTCCCGCCTTCGAGATAAGTCGGCAAAAAAGCGACATAAGGATGGTCCATCTCATAAAAGTCTTGGTCTTCCTTAACCAAATCCTTGATATGAATCTTTTGAACCTCTATTCCCTCGTGCTGGGACAAGAGATAGTCTTTCAAGCGCGTCACAAAACTCTCAGTATTGCCACTCAAACTAATATAAACTAAAGAAATTGTCTTCATATTTTCCTCCATGATTTTATTTTTAATCGAAAAAGAACTACCAAGATTGTAACTTGATAGCTCTTTTTTGTCAATACTTAAGCAACTTCTTCTGTTTCCTCTTCTTCAGCCAAGGCTTTTTGTTGACGCCACATCTTATAGAATACAAGGGCTAGGAAAAGAACATTGATGACGATATAGAAAATGCTAACAGCTTGTGAAATAACACTTATCCCTAAACGCATGGTCTCATCGTGAACTAACTGCACAGCGTCTTGTAAAGTCACATAGCTATAAATTGAACCAATAATGGCTAACAAAACATAGCCAACATAAGTATAATTTGCATATTGCAAATTTTTACGAACAAGGAAGACAATCGCTACTACCACTAAAATAGCAGATAGCACAACCAAAGCAACATTAAAAATAGAATGAGATGCTTCTGCCACTTTATAGCTATAATTAATGGTATCTTCTAATTGCTGAGCATTGACACCCCCAGCTTGTGGGTGACTCGTACGAAAGGCTTCTTTGCTAGGCAAGGGACTCAAAATTCCAAACAGAGACGTAGCTGAAATAAGAGCAGATAAGATTAGCAAGACCCATAGATAAATCGGTTTCTTTTTCATGATAGAACCTCCTGATATTATTATTGATATTATAGCACCTTTTGTAAAGGAATACAAATTTTATAGTATAGTTTCTACCTGTTTTCGGTAGGCTTTTGGCGATTTTCCGCACAATTTTCGGAACACTTTATAGAAATATCCCACGTTACTGTAACCAACAGCATAACAAATATCTTCGATACTGTCACTGGTTGAAAGTAAGAGTTGCTGGGCAGCCTTAATACGTTGTTTGTTTAGTAATTCTGCGAAGGTCGAATTGGTTTCTCGCTTAATCAACTGACCTAGATAGACAGGATTGATAAAGAGATCCTTACTAATATCCTTGAGCGAAAGTTCTTTCTGATAATCACGCCCAATAACTTCCAGTACACTGACCACATTTTCATTCATGCGATATTGCCCAAAAAAGCGGGTCAGAGTTTCCTTAATATAAGGAACCAATTCATCAAAGGATTGAATAGCATGAATAGTTTTGACGATATCCGTCATATCATCAGCTTTTAGGTGTTCAAACAAGTGAAAAACATCCATGACAAACTGGATAAAAAGCTGCTTGGTAATCGAAACACGAGGTGTATTTTCAAGAACTACCTTCTCCAATAGGTTCAACTCTTCTACGATTTGATTGAGATCCCCCTGAATGATAACCCTATAAATCGGTTCGTAATAGGCAAAGAGACTCTCAGACTGTTTTAAATTTACAGAACCGTAAAAGAGGGCCTTCTCAGCATTCAGCTTCCAGCGTTCAAAGTATTCTTGATAAGGGGCTTCAAAGGGAGTAACGACTAAACCATCTAGGGGTTGATCAGAAATGAAAATCTGCCAGTCTTGACCCAATACATAGTAGGGAATGGTGAAAGAGCCTTGTTTTTCCTTGGATAGGCCTATCCACCAATTCTCCTTACCTCCTAGATAACTAACAAATCCAGCCTCATCTAAATCTTGACTGAGGGTCTGACTTTTCTTTCCTCTCTCGCCAAGCTGACCTGCAATCTTCTCCAGCAGATTTCCCAACTCTACCTTATCAACAGGCTTGACCAAATAGTCCACCACACTAAGGTTCATTGCTCTTTTTACATAATCAAACTCCTGATAACCTGAGAGCAGGATATAGGCAGCATCTGGTAAGATCTCTTTCATTTCCCGAATCATGTCAAGTCCTGTTTTGTCGGGCATATTGACATCGGAAATGACCACATCGACAGGATTTTCCTGAACATATTCTAGGGCTTCATCGGCATGACTGGCTGTTGCGACGACCTCCATATCCCACTTATCAAAGGGAATCAAACGTTTCAGACCTTCTGTCACCATGTACTCATCATCTACTAATAATACTTTATACATTTTCTCCCTCTCTACTCATCTTGAATTGTAATACGATACTGAACACCTACTTGCTCTGCAGAATCTATAGTAATAGCATAGCGATCCCCAAAATAGAGCACAAAACGCTCATGGACATTGACAATCCCGATAGACTGCTTTTGATCACTGTAGCTGGCTTGGTGTTCAAAATGTCTCTGCCTTAATTTTTCTCGAATACTTGCCAGTTTTTCAACCGATATTCCACGGCCATTATCGACCACCAAAATTTCTACAAAACCATCTCGTTTAAGAGCTTTAATGCTAATCACATTATCTGTCCGTCTGTGGTCAACACCATGAGCGAAATAATTTTCTACCAGCGGTTGCAAGGTAAATTTGGGAATCTTCATCTTCTCTAGTTCTGGGTCTATCTTGAAACCATAGGCAATGGACTTGGGATAGCGAACCATGCAGAGATAGCTATATTTACGGCAAAATTCTAATTCCTGTTTGAGAAGAGTTTCTCTTTCGTCGGAAATATTGTTACGCAAGAGACTACTGAACTCATAAATGATATCTGCCAACTCATCTTGACTTTGCATGACTGCATACATACGCAAGAACTCAAGCGTATTATACATAAAATGAGGATTGATTTGCGCCTGCAAGGCCCGCATATTGGCATCTTTTTGACTAAGCTCTAACTGGTAAATATCATGGATGTTCTTTTCCAATCGATCCAACATATCATTGGTCGTCTCCGCGATTAGGAGCAATTCCTGATCCTTTTCAAGCGTATCAATGCGAAGACCTTCTTCCCCTTGAGCAATAGCTTGGATGGAATCCACCAAATCCACTACCTGCTTTTGGTAATTAGCAAAGGTCTGCCTCAAAGTCAGATAAAGAATAACAATAAAAAGAAGGCTCAAGCCCACAATCAAAGAAGAGCTAGTCACTGTTCCTTGTAAAACAAAGTTTTTGGGAACTGCCACCTGAACCTGATAGCCATGAGAGGTCACACCAACAAACCAGTTCTCATGCTCCCTATTGACCCTCTCACCAATATGAAAAATCTCCGTATCAAAAGGCGATGTCACAGTCACAGCCATCGGGATATGACCTCGGGTATTGTCCACAGCATGGTATAAGATTTCTGGATCCAAGGAGATATAAACAACACCTATCGATTGATCCGTCGCTGGATCTAAAATAGGCACTCCAAAACTATTGGCCTCTGGTTTAAAGTCTTCCGCAAGTATCGTATGACCACCTCTCTCATTTCTGCTCGAAACATAAACTTCTTTAAAGTCCTGCAAGACGATTGCAACACCCGTTATATAGTCATTCTGAACATACAGATCATCGATATTTTCATACAGAGAAATAGAAGTTGACGAAGCTACTTGATGCTCCAACAGCCAATAAAAATACTCAGAAGTTGACAGGCTAAAGTACTTATAAACACCTTGTATACGATCTTGATTGGCTACTAAATCTTGCGCTAGCTGGGCTGACTCGCGATAATAATATTCCACCTCTTCGACTGTTCGAGTAGTTACACGCTGGGCTACTCTTTGAGCTTCCTTTTCCCGTGAATCCCAGTCAGCGTAAGAAAGTAAGATTGCAAAACTCGCAATAATAATGATCATAACTGAACTGTAGGTTCGCAGAAGCGTATGTAGCCAAAACTGCTTCATTCTATTTTGTCGCCAATTTTTCATGGATGCTTTCATAGACCGGTTCCAACATATCACTGATAAAGAAATGCCACATCCCAATTCCTACAAAGAAGAGAAGAGCAGGCATATAATAACCAATTGCCACAAGTAGCACAGTCCCAAGGAGAACCTTGGCTACAGCTGCTAGGCTCATAAAGATACCAATCAAGGATAGTTTGATACTGTTTCGATAAGACAAGTCAAAATAAACTTGTAGTTTCAAAGATACTGTATAGGCCAAAAAGATCAGGGCAACTACTAGGACATTCAAAAAGGTCGCAATCAAATGAACAATAGTCTGATGAGGCAATTGCACCAAGAGATACAAGCCATAGACCAAAACTAAATCCACTCCTAAAAAGCTATAGAAAATCAGGTTGCTTGAGACGAAATTTTGCTTATATAGAGACCAAGCCTCCTTCAAACTGTATTCCCGAAAGCTATAACCATGTTCTGCATATAAACTCATCAAGGTGGCACTAGCTGGCGCTAGACCAAGGATAATCCCTCCTGCTAAAGTTAATAGCCAAAAGAAGGCTGTCGCAATCATCCCTAAAAAGAAACGATTAAAGACAAAGTCTAAAAATCTCCCCATGATATCCTCCTAAAAATAACTCTGAAACTATTATAGCATATTTCAAGCGTTTTCAAACACATAGACTATCCATTTACAATCCCACCAAACCGTGGTACAATGAGAATTATGAGAAAATTATCAGGAGACAATTCATGAAAAAATCTATCTTAACTACACTGCTTTTTGCAGTTCTTTACTTCCTCTGCATGGGGATTGGTGTCCTTTTGGGCAATCTCCTTGACCAAACTGGAAATATGTTTTATGCGCCTGCCTTTACTGCCCTTGTCGGCGGTAGCGTCTATATGATCCTAGTCGCAAAAGTTCCGCGCTTTGGAGCCATTACCACTATCGGCCTTGTCATGGCTCTCTTTTTCTTGGGAACTAAACACGGTGCCGGTGCCTTCCTTCCTGGAATTATCTGTGGCCTCCTAGCAGATGGAGTAGCTCATTTAGGAAAATACAAGGACCAAACTAAGAACTTCCTTTCTTTCGTTATTTTTGCCTTTAGCTCAACTGGTCCAATCTTACTTATGTGGATTGCGCCCAAAACCTATATGGCTACTCTCCTAGCAAGAGGAAAATCCCAAGAATATATCGATCGTATCATGGTTGCACCAAATCCTGGAACTATCCTTCTTTTTATCGCAAGTATTGTCATCGGAGCCCTAGTTGGTGCCTTGATTGGACAAGTCTTAAGTAAAAAATTTGCGCAGAAAATCTGATAAATAAAAAGAGCCACACGGCTCTTTTTATTTATGGCTCAATTTCTTGGTCAAGAAATCTCCCAAGAATTGGATTGTAAAGATAATCAAAATGATAATGATGGTTGCCAAGATGGTCACATCGTGATTGTAGCGGTTAAATCCATAAGCGATGGCCACGTTACCGATACCACCAGCTCCAACCGCACCGGCCATAGCTGTTTCCCCAACAAGGGAAATCAAGGTCACAGTCGTCACACGAATCAAATCTGGAAGACCTTCTGATAGGTAGACACCCACGATATCCCAGAATGTCGCTCCGCTCGCTTGAGCCGCCTCAATGACACCGCCATCCAGTTCAGCCAAGACAACCTGCACCTGACGGGCAAAGAAGGCAAATACTGCAAAAGATAACGGTACGATAGCCGCGTTTGGTCCGATACTTGTCCCTACGATTAGGTGTGAAAAGGGTGACAAAACTGCCAAGAGAATGATAAAAGGAACCGCACGGAAGATAGAGGTAATCTTGTCTAAAATCCAGAAAACAACCTTATTCTCTAAAACACCACCTGGCGCTGTCAAGACAAGGAAAAGACCTGCAACAAGCCCCAAGAATCCTCCGATAATGAAGGAAAGAACTGTCATATAAAGGGTTAGATAGATGGCTGTTCCCCAGCCTGCCTGACCAGCCCAGCCCATTTTATAGACATTTGGTAAATAGGTTTGAATCAATGATTCCATCTTACTGTCCTCCCTTCAATACTTTTAGTTGTACGCCTGCTTGACGAATGGCTTCTTGGGCACCTGCCAACGCTGCTTTTTCACCTGACAAGACCACAACCAATTCTCCAACAGGAGTGCCATCGAGGATTTCGATATTTCCATAAAGAATATTAGCCGTTACTTGGTAATGCTTGTACAATTCATTCAAAAGTGGCTCGTCTGTTGAAGCCCCTGCATACTTGAGTTGCACCAAGATACTGTTTTCAGACAAATGTTCCACGATTTCTTGCTTCTCGATTTTGACCATGGCTTCGTCAATACCTGTGGCTGTTGAGATAAAGTCTTGGGTCAAAGGTTGTTTAGGGTCTGAGAAGATTTCAAGGACACTACCCTCTTCAATCAAATGCCCATCCTGCATGACTGCCACACGGTTGGCAATGTCTTTGACAATCTGCATTTCATGCGTAATCAAGACAACAGTTAAGCCTAATTTTTGGTTCAAATCTTGCAACAAGGCCAAAATCTGCTTGGTTGTCTTAGGATCAAGGGCAGACGTTGACTCGTCTGAAATCAAGATTTTTGGATCATTTGCCAAGGCACGCGCAATAGCCACACGCTGCTTTTGTCCTCCAGATAGTTGTGAAGGATAGTTTTCAGCACGATCAGCCAAACCAACCAAGTCCAACAACTTAGCTACTTTAGCTTTCTTTTCTTCCTTGCTGAGTCCAGAGTGTTTAAGGGCAAAGGCTACATTCTCCTCTGCTGTCTTCTGGCTCATCAGATTGAAATGCTGGAAAATCATTCCAATATCTTGACGTTTACGACGCAACTGCTCGGCCGTCAAGGTCACCTTGCCATCAAAAATCACATCGTCATCAATGGTAATTTTTCCTGCAGATGGTTTTTGCAAGAGGTTAATCACCCGCACAAGGGTTGATTTCCCTGCTCCAGAATATCCAACGATTCCGTAGATATCCCCTTCTTGGATGTGAATGGTCACATCCTTGACCGCTGTGATGGTTCTCTTCTTTTGGTGAAAAGTCACATCGATCTGATCTAACTTGATAATATCTCTACTCATAACTTCTAATCAGCTCCTCTACTAATTCAATATGGGTGTAATAATCAGCAATTCGCACGTTTTCATCTCCACCGTGGTCTCGACTATTGGCATTTCCTAGACCGAAGGCCACCATTGGAACCTCTAGGGCATCAAAGACCGTATGCATAGGCCCAGTGCCTGCTGTAGTCGGCAAGACTGAAACGCCCTGTGGATAGAATTTCTTGGCCAACTCGATTACATTAAGAATGGCTGGCGCGCTCATATCGCTTCGATAGCTCATTTCTCCCAAGGTATAGTATAATTCTACCTTATCAAAGCCATTTTTGTCTAGCTGTTTCCGAATTTTTTCCAGAACATCATGCGGTTCTAGACCAGGAACCAAACGAACTTCTAGCTTAGCGCTTGCTTCTGCTGGTAAAATCGTTTTAACTCCTTGTCCTTGATAACCGGACTGAATCCCTTCGATATTAAGGGCTGGTTCAAAAAAGAAACGTTTTAGAAAGGCTGCACGGTCCTCTTGTAAGAGAGGCAATTCCAAACCATAAATTTGACTGATTTCCCCTGGATTTCGTTGGGCGTAGGTGTCCACCAAGGCCAATTCTCGTTCATTTGGCTCTTGAACTTCTTCGTATAAGCCTTCCACCAAGATACGGCCATCTGCGGCACGAAGAGACTGTAAGGCTTGAAGGAGGTACCAAGGAGCTGACTCCACAACCCCACCATAACTCGAATGGATATCGACATCAGCACTTTTTACCTTGGCATCAAAGGTCACAATCCCCTTATTTCCACCAGAAATTTCCAGCTGTTCCAAGGCATTTTTGGTCCCTTGTTCCCAGACCAACAAATCTGCGCCACGGAGTTTGTCCGCATGTTTTTCCAGATACTTATCCAGGTCTGTCGAAGCTGATTCCTCCGCTCCCTCCATGATAAAACTGATATTGACAGGCAGGTCATCGTGGTGCTGCATGTATTTTCTCAAAGCACTCAAACGAGCCGTGATATGACCCTTGTCGTCATCAACCCCACGCCCATACATGAAACCATCACGCACCGAAAGAGTAAAGGGATCCTCTGTCCAGACCTGATCCCCATCCGCTGGCACAGTGTCATAGTGGTTATAGAAAATCAAGGTCTTAGCATCTGGACGCGAGCTCTTGAAATGCGCCATAACAAAGGGCGCCGTATAGCTCTCATCAATCTCCACTTCAGCGCCAACACGTCTGAAAATCTCACCCAGATAAGTTGCGACTTCCTTAAGTCCAACCTGCTGGGCAAAGACCGATTTCTTAGAAATCAAGGTACGCAAAACCTCAAAATAATGTTGGGCTACATGATCCTTTTCAAATTTTTCAATTTGTTCTTGTTCACTAGGAAAAACCATACTCTCTCTACCTTTCTATGAACTACTCTTCCTGACAATCCATGCTCTATACAAAAGCAAGAGGTGGAATTTTCTCTCCCACCTCCCTGTTTCTTATTACCAAACTGGTTGATCCAAACCGTCTGATGTTTCTTCGATAACTTTTTTCACTTCATCTGTGTGGTAAGCCGCAACAACTTTCTTGATAGCATCAGCCTTAGGTGATGTTTCCCAATCTTTTTTCGCAACGATGATGTTGTACCATTGTTTTGAGTTTTCATCAGCTTGTTCTTTGAAGAGTGCTTTCTTGTAGTCCAATTTTGCTTCTGTAACGAAGGTATTGTTTACAACGGCAGCGTCAACTGATGACAATGAACGAGCTGTTTGGCTAGCGTCCAATTCAGTGATTTTCAAGTTCTTTGGATTTTCTTTGATGTTAGCAACTGTTGCAAGAGCAGTTCCTGAAACATCCAATTTAATCAAGCCAGCTGATTGAAGCAAGTAAAGCGCACGGCTTTCGTTTGTAGCGTCGTTTGGTACAGCGATTTCTCCGTTTACTGGGATGTCTTCTACTTTAGTGTACTTGTTGTCGCTTCCATTCAAACCTGAGTAAAGGCGGATTGGAGAGATGTAAGTATCTGCAATCGCTACAAGATCTTTCCCGTTTTCTTTGTTCCAGTTGTTCAAAAAGTTGTAGTGTTGGAAAGCGTTCAAATCTACTTCGCCATCAGCAGTTGCCTTGTTTGGTTGTGAGTAGTCTGTGAACTCTGTAAATTCCAAGGTAATGCCGTCTTTTTTAACCAATTCTTGGATTTTGTCCCAACGTTTTTCTTCAGAACCGCTACGGTTAACAGTTGCGATTTTGATAGTTGTTGCATTGTCTGCTTTCTTTTCTGAGTTTCCGCAAGCTGCAAGAGCCAAACCTGCGACTGTAGCAAGGGCTGCTACACCAAGCCATTTTTTGATTTTCATGATTCTTTCTCCTTAAAAATAATACCGTACTAGTATCTCACAATTTGTTTGATTTCACAAATTGTTATTAGATAGTCAGATATATAGTTTAAAACTATATCCTTAAAAACTGAGAAATCATCCACCTTATTCAGAATGGATGATTTCACAAAATTATTTAATATCAGCTTCTGCTGGTAGGTAAGTGTCTCCGAAGAATTGTTTAGACAACTTTTCAAGCGTTCCGTCTTTGTAGAGTTCTTGGATACGTTTATCTACAAATGTTTTCAACTCATCTTGACCTTTAGCAAGAAGTGGGTAAACGTAAGGTTGCTGGTCGCTTGGAAGTTCGATAACTTTCAAGTTGTCCAAACCTTGGTCCTTGATGACTGTTTCAACACCGATTTTATCAAAAATCTTGTAGTCAAACTGGCCATCGCTCAAGCGTCCCATGATTTGTTGGAAGTCTGCTTTAGTATACTTTAGGACAGTTGGATTATCTGAATGTTGTTTGTTGTAGTCTTCTAGCTGTTTAGCAGAAGTTGTCCCTTGAACAACTTCTGTTGATTTTCCACCGATATCATCAAGCGATTTGATGCTAGGGTCATCTTTTTTCACTACAAGAACGTTAGGGTTTTTAGCAGTTGGAGCTGCATAAAGGTATTTTTCAGCACGTTCTTTAGTGTAGCTGATGTTGGCAACAGCCATATTGTAACGGTCGGCATCAAGTCCTGCAAAGACTCCTGACCACTCTGTCTTCTCAAACTTGACATCATACTTGTCAGAGTCTTTAAAGATAGCGCGAACCACTTCAATTTCGTAACCAGTCAATTCGCCATTTTCTTCATAGTTGAATGGTTTTGGTGTAGCATTAGTTGCAACGATAATTTCTTTCTTGCTAGCTGCTTCTCCTTCTTTCTTAGCACCACCTGAGCAAGCTGCTAACACACCTGCAGCAACAAGCCCTAGGGCAGCAAGAGATGAGTATTTAACGATTTTTTTCATGTCATTTCCTCCAAAATAAAATACCTTATAATTCTAACAGAAAAAGAGCATTTACGCCATTATATGATATCTATCTCTGTGATAAATTTTTTTTATGGCTAATTTAAAAGACCAAGCGCAAGACGGCAATCAAGACTACTCCGAAGAGAACCGTTCCGACTAGATTACGGTAGCGAAAGGCTACCCAAGCCGTTGGAAAGACTGCTAAGAAGTCCAGCCATTTGATTTGAGGAAGGCTACCAACCTTGCCTGTCACTACGCTTGAAAGAATCAAGGCAAAGATAATAGAAACGGGCAAGAACTTCAAAAAACGCTCAACGATTGCAGGCAAACCCTTATACTTGACCAAGATGAAGGGAATCATACGGGGAATCCAGGTCACCAAGCCAGAGAAAAGAACTGCTAATAAAAGATACTTACTGACCATCTAAAACCACCCCCATTGTACAACCAAGTAGCGTCGCAAACAGAACAGCTAGTGACTGAGACACCACTGTCAAGAGCAAAAAGAAGGACACCGCAACAACTGCTAGGATAATGAGCAGATTGCGGACAGGAATCCGTCTTTGCATAATCTGGAATTGCGAAGCAAAAATTCCGATGAACATCCCAACCAGGGCAAAATCCAAGCCAAAGATTTCTGGATTTGGTAGCAGGCCACCCAGAGCCGTTCCGACAACTGTTCCCACAAACCAAGCCACATAGCTGTTGAGATTGTTTCCGTGCATCCACATAGGATTGACCTTGTCTGTATGGGCCAATTCGCCCATCAAAACGCCGTAAGTCTCATCCGTCAAGATACTAGACATACCGATATTGTGCCAAAGACTGGTATGACGGAAATAGGTTGACGCATGCAAACTCAACAAAAAGAGACGCAAATTAATCAAAAAGACCGTCATAGCAATAGCTGCCACAGGAGCCTGAACCGCAATCAGAGCCAACATGGCAAACTGGGCGCTCCCAGCATAAACAAAGAGGCTCATCAAGCCCATCTCAACAGGTGTCACATAGGGCGCACCAATAATCCCGCAGGCCAGGCCGATACTGACATAACCAAGGGCCGTTGGCATGGCTGCCTGCGCCCCCTCCCAAAATCCTTTTTCTTTCATCTTTCTCCTCATATTGTCTTAATAATACTCAATGAAAATCAAAGATCAAACTAGGAAGTTAGCCGCAGGTTGCTCAAAACATTGTTTTGAGGTTGCAGATAGAAGCTGACGCGGTTTGAAGAGATTTTCGAAGAGTATAAGTAGGCTGAAAAGGCTCCAGCCATAGCATGGACTATTATAACACATTCAGGAAAGAGAAAAAAGTCTGCTGATTGTAATCAGACAGACTCCATTTTATTCCATGGTATCAAAAGCGAGACTTGGTTTGGCATTGAGATCCAAGCTTGCAAAGTTTTCTTTATTCCACTCGCTGACGCTGGCATAGGCAATCATTCCTGCATTGTCTCCGCAGAGGCGTAGGGGCGGGATGATAACCTTGACATTTGTGATTTCGGTTGCTAGGCGTTCTCTGAGACCTTTATTGGCTGCTACGCCACCTGCTACGACTAGGGTTTTAACAGGGTATTTCTCCAAAGCCTTCTTGGTTTTTGCCATGAGAATATCCATAACTGCAGCTTGGAAGGACGCACACAAGTCCTCTGTAGATAGGCTTTCCCCCTTTTGTTCGGCATTGTGGTGAAGATTGATAAAGGCAGATTTCAAACCTGAGAATGAAAACTCCAGATTGTCTTCCTTAATCATGGCACGAGGAAAATCATAAATATCCTGCCCCTGATGAGCTAGCTCGTCAATCTCCCGACCTGCAGGATAGGTCAAGCCCATGACACGGCCGACCTTATCATAGGCCTCACCAACCGCATCATCACGCGTTTCTCCAACAATCTTGTAATCACCAGCCTCAGAAACATAAACCAACTCTGTGTGTCCACCGCTGACCAAGAGGGCTAACAAGGGGAACTCCAAAGGCTCCACACTCTGAGCGGCCATGAGGTGCCCAGCCATGTGGTTAACAGGAATCAGCGGAAGCCCATGAGCCCAAGCAAAGGCCTTAGCAGCTGACAAGCCAACTAGTAAAGCTCCGACCAATCCCGGTCCATAGGTGACCGCCACAGCTGTCACATCATTTTCGGTAATCCCTGCTTCTGCTAGCGCCTCCTCGATACAGGCTGTAATGACCTCTACATGGTGACGACTGGCTACCTCTGGCACTACGCCACCGAAACGTTTGTGGCTCTCAATTTGACTAGCAATGACATTGGACAAGAGCTCATCGTCGTTTTTCAGTACGGCGACACTGGTCTCATCACAGGATGTCTCAAATGCTAAAATATATCTATCCTTCATCTATTTCTCTCTTCATGATGATGGCGTCCTCGACTGGATCATGGTAGTAGCCCTTTCGCTCAGCGATGACCGCCATCTTTTCTTTCTTGTAAAATGCTTGCGCTCGTTGGTTTGACTTTCTAACTTCGAGGAAAATCTCCTTGTCTGTCGGCAATTGAGCAAACAAAGCTGACGCAATTCCCTGACCCTGATAGGCTCCTTTGATAGCGATTTGCAGGACTTCTGCTTCAAAAAGATTCTCCTGCACGGCTAGAAAGCCAATCACTTCGGCCCCATCATACGCCAGAGCATACCAGGTCTGGTCTTGGGACAGGTCTGCTTGGATTTGTTCCAGCGTCCAAGGACTAACTGGGTAAACATCCGCCATAACAGCGTAGATGGCTTGAGCCAGATCAGATTGCTGTTGGATTCGTTTAATTTCTATCATAGGCGTTTAATGTAGGACTCGCCAGATTCGGTGTGGTTCTTGAGCCAATTTTCTTCAGCCTCAACACGTTTGAGGTAGTTCGGCACAAAATCGTGCAAAGAGTCTGCTTCCTTGTCCCAAGCCCAAAGAGCAAGATTGGCTGCATTTGGTAAGGTTTCTTTGTAATTCATCCTTGGCAAGTGTTCTTGAATCTGCTCCACAAAGGGGCCAACTTCTCCTACAAAGGTAACCTGACTAGCACCCTTGATTAACTCAATCACTCGCTCAAAGGGCAAGTGCGCTTCTGGCATGACAGGTTTAGCATTTTCATAAAATCCTGCATAAACATTATTGCGACGTGCATCCATCAAAGGAACGAACAAGCCTTCTTGTTGGTATGGCACCAGAGCCAAGAGGCTAGACATACCAACTAACTCAATATTCAGAGTATGAGCCAGCGTCTTAGCAGTGGCTACCGCAATTCGCAAGCCCGTATAACTACCTGGCCCTTCTGCCACCACGATTCTATCCAAATCCTTGGGTGTCCAATTCAAACTCGCCATCAAAAAATCAATGGCAGGCATGAGGGTAATACTGTGATTTTTCTTGATGTTAATAGTCGTCTCGGCAAGAACCTGCTTGTCCTCTAAAATAGCGAGAGAAAGAGCCTTGCTGGACGTATCAAAAGCTAATACTTTCATAACACATTCCTATCTTTTTGTCTGTTTACTATTATACTACAAAAGCTGGCACATGGGAATTTTCTTTACCCCCAAACAAAAATGCCCCAGTATGAGCAGGGCATCTAAGCATTTAATCCAAAGAAAAATACAAACCAAACGACATAGGTCACGAGGAGGAGAAAAAGCGAGTAGAGAGTCACAAAGGTAATCTTCCACAAGAGCTTGCTTTGTCGTTGTTCCAGTTTTGTAAACAGAAGATTCCCTCCATAAACGCAAGCAACAAAAACGATAAAAGCTACCAAGCGAAGTCCGATAGCAAAAGCAAATAAGTTATACATAGGGCAACCTCCTTGACTTAAAAACTATAGGAAATGGTAACCAGCGATAAAACTCATTTCCATTATCAAAATAACATATTTTCTTTATTATTGCAAGCGCTTACTAAACAAATAGCCCTATGACTTTCTCGTTTCCGTCTTTTACTAATCTTTCATTTTGTGGTATAATTGAAATAATTGTAACGAATCAAGGTCAATCTAGACACAAAATGGAATGAAATCAAGCAAATCTCTGCTAAAAGTTTGGAATAAACTGACCTGTAAAATAGAAAGGAACTATATGATTTACAAAGTTTTTTATCAAGAAACAAAAGAACGTAGCCCACGACGTGAAACAACACGCGCGCTTTACCTAGACATCGATGCCAGCTCAGAACTTGAGGGCCGTATCGCTGCTCGCCAACTTGTCGAAGAAAATCGCCCAGAGTACAATATCGAGTACATCGAACTCTTGTCTGACAAATTGCTAGATTACGAAAAAGAAACTGGCGCCTTCGAAATCACGGAGTTCTAATATGGCCTATACTCTTAAACCTGAAGAAGTTGGTGTTTTTGCCATCGGTGGTCTGGGAGAAATCGGGAAAAATACATACGGGATTGAATACCAAGACGAGATTATCATCGTTGATGCTGGGATTAAATTTCCAGAAGATGACTTGCTGGGTATCGACTATGTCATTCCTGACTACTCTTACATCGTAGACAATATCGACCGCGTTAAGGCTGTTCTGATTACCCACGGACACGAGGACCACATCGGTGGGATTCCTTTCCTGCTCAAGCAAGCAAATGTCCCTATCTACGCTGGACCGCTTGCCTTGGCTTTGATCCGTGGGAAACTCGAAGAACACGGCCTCTTGCGCAACGCCAAACTTTACGAAATCAACCACAACACTGAGTTAACCTTTAAAAATCTCAAGGCAACTTTCTTTAGAACGACTCACTCTATTCCAGAACCTTTGGGGATTGTCATTCACACTCCTCAAGGGAAAATCGTCTGTACGGGTGACTTCAAATTCGACTTCACTCCAGTTGGAGAACCTGCAGACTTGCACCGTATGGCTGCGCTCGGGGAAGAAGGCGTGCTTTGTCTTCTGTCTGACTCAACAAATGCAGAAGTGCCAACCTTTACCAACTCTGAAAAAGTCGTTGGCCAGTCCATCATGAAGATTATCCAAGGCATCGAAGGACGTATCATTTTTGCATCCTTTGCCTCAAATATCTTCCGTCTCCAGCAAGCAACTGAAGCCGCTGTTAAGACTGGACGCAAGATTGCGGTCTTTGGTCGCTCTATGGAAAAAGCCATTGTCAACGGAATCGACCTTGGCTACATCAAAGCTCCTAAGGGAACCTTTATCGAGCCAAACGAAATCAAAGACTACCCTGCAGGCGAGGTTCTCATCCTCTGTACAGGTAGTCAGGGTGAGCCGATGGCAGCCCTCTCTCGTATCGCCAACGGAACCCACCGTCAGGTACAACTTCAACCCGGCGATACGGTCATCTTCTCTTCTAGTCCGATCCCTGGAAACACCACAAGCGTCAACAAGCTGATTAACATCATTTCTGAAGCTGGTGTCGAAGTTATTCACGGTAAAGTGAACAATATCCATACATCTGGACACGGTGGTCAGCAAGAGCAAAAACTTATGCTCCGCTTGATTAAGCCAAAATACTTCATGCCTGTCCACGGTGAATACCGCATGCAAAAAGTCCACGCTGGACTAGCAGTGGATACTGGTGTTGAGAAGGACAATATCTTTATCATGAGCAATGGCGATGTACTTGCTCTTACTGCTGACTCAGCTCGTATCGCAGGTCATTTCAACGCCCAAGACATCTATGTCGATGGAAATCGTATCGGTGAAATCGGTGCTGCTGTCCTCAAAGACCGTCGTGATTTATCTGAAGACGGTGTCGTTCTGGCAGTCGCAACTGTTGACTTCAAATCGCAGATGATTCTATCTGGACCAGACATCCTCAGCCGAGGCTTTGTCTACATGAGAGAATCTGGCGACTTGATTCGCCAAAGCCAACGCATCCTCTTCAATGCCATTCGTATCGCACTGAAAAATAAGGACGCCAGCGTGCAATCTGTCAATGGTGCCATTGTCAACGCCATTCGCCCCTTCCTCTATGAAAATACAGAACGTGAACCGATCATTATCCCAATGATCCTCACACCAGATGAAGAATAATACTCAATGAAAATCAACAAAACAGCTCCGAAGACGGAGCTGTTTTTCTCTATGCTTTCTTTTGAGATTAAAACTCAATAAAAATCGAAATCAGACTAGAAGGCTAGGCGAAAGCATAACTTGAGTTAGGTGAGCCGAAGCCGACGACGTATCATTTTGATTTTTGAAGAGTTTTAGAAATACTACGATTTTTACCTTCCAAATACACCATCAAAATAGAAATATCTGCTGGGTTTACTCCCGAAATACGGCTGGCTTGGCCGATGGTTTCTGGATTGATGAGTTTGAACTTCTGACGGGCTTCTGTTGCGATAGAGTCAATGTCATCCCAATCGATATTGGCTGGAATGCGTTTTTCTTCCATGCGTTTCATCTTGGCAACCTGGTCCATGGCTTTGGAAATATAGCCTTCGTACTTGATTTCTGTTTCAATCAATTCGATAATCTTGTCATCCAAGTCCTCGGCAGCTGGTCCGATGAAAGCCACCACATCTTGATAAGAAACTTCTGGACGGCGAAGGAATTCCTTAGCTGTCACGGCATCTGTCAATGGCTTGAAGCCCATCTCCTCAACCTTGGCATTGGTTTCCTTGACTGGCTTGAGTTTGATGCTATCTAGGCGCTTCATCTCATTGTCAAATTGATTTTTCTTGATTTCAAAGCGAGCCCAGCGTTCATCATCCACAAGACCAATCTCACGTCCCATCTCAGTCAAACGCATATCAGCATTGTCATGGCGGAGAATGAGGCGGTATTCAGCACGACTGGTCAAAAGGCGATAAGGCTCAATCGTTCCCTTGGTCACTAAGTCGTCAATCATGACCCCAATATAACCATCACTACGCTTCAAAATCAACTCAGGCTTGCCTTGGACTTTCAGAGCCGCATTGATACCCGCGATAATTCCTTGGCCAGCAGCTTCTTCGTAACCAGATGTACCGTTTGTCTGACCAGCAGTGAAAAGTCCTGAAATCTTCTTGGTTTCCAGAGTCGCACGCAACTGGTGCGGCAAGACCATGTCATACTCGATAGCATAACCAGTTCGCATCATCTCTGCATTTTCCAAACCTTTGATAGAATGAACCAACTCACGCTGGACATCCTCAGGCAGACTGGTTGACAAGCCTTGAACATAGACTTCCTCTGTATTTCGTCCTTCTGGTTCAAGGAAGAGTTGGTGGCGTTCCTTATCCGCAAAGCGCACAATCTTATCCTCAATCGACGGACAATAACGAGGTCCCACTCCCTTGACCACACCTGTAAACATAGGCGCACGGTGGAGGTTGTTTTGGATAATCTCATGACTGGTACCGTTGGTATAGGTCAACCAACATGGCACCTGATCCTTGACATAGTCCTCATCACGCGAAGTGTATGAGAAGTGATTTGGCGCTTCGTCCCCTGGCTGAATCTCTGTCACATCGTAGTTGATAGAAGAAGCCTTAACACGTGGAGGTGTCCCTGTCTTGAAACGACCAATTTCGAGGCCTAATTCCTTAAGGTTATCAGCAAGGTTAATCGAAGCTAGACTGTGGTTTGGCCCTGATGAGTACTTGAGGTCTCCGATGATGATTTCCCCACGGAGAGCAGTCCCTGTGGTCACGATAACAGCCTTAGCAGCATACTCTTGATGGGTCGCTGTACGAACACCGACAACCTTGCCATCTTCCACCAAAATCTCATCAATCATGGTTTGACGAAGGGTCAAATTCTCTTGATTTTCAACTGTCTTGCGCATTTCCTTAGAGTAAAGCTCTTTGTCAGCTTGCGCACGAAGGGCACGGACAGCTGGCCCCTTCCCTGTGTTGAGCATCTTCATCTGGATGTAAGTCTTGTCAATTGTTTTGGCCATCTCGCCACCGAGGGCATCGACTTCACGCACGACAATCCCCTTGGCAGAACCACCGATAGAGGGATTACATGGCATGAAAGCCAGCATTTCAATGTTGATGGTCGCAAGCAAGACCTTACAACCCATACGGCTGGCAGCCAAAGAAGCCTCAACCCCAGCGTGTCCCGCACCAATTACAATAATATCGTATTCTTCAGTAAAATGATAAGTCATGTTTCTCTCCTATTCCTCAAGATGAATGTGTCTTAGTTGGCCGTCCCAAGTTGGTAAGGCTGTTTTTAAAAAGGCTGGAACTAGCTGGATATTCTGGAGCTGATCCAAGTCAATCCATTCACAGGGCTGCGTTTTTTCGTCTTCCTGCATGGTCAATGGAGCATCTTCAAGCAAGTCCACCAGATAATGAAACTCAACGTTGTGATAGGAAACACCGTCCTGTTCAAAACGATTTTCAACTACGAAAGCTAGCTGTCCAGCTTGAGCTCGGACACCCAGTTCTTCCCTCACTTCACGAACTACTGCGTCTTCTGTGCTTTCATTGACTTGAATCGCACCGCCGATAGTGTAATACTTGCCCTTGTCTTTGGTAACTAGAAGCTTGTGATTTTGGACAATCAAGGCTGTCGCCCGAACTCCAAAAACCGTATTTTCTACTTTTGTCCGAAAGTCTTGTTGAATCATCTTTTTTCCTTTCCTTAAAACGACACAAAAACAGTCAAAACTCGTAAGAAGTGCAGGACAAAAAAGCCTGCAACATCCATGAGCTTTGACCATCATTTCTATTGCTTTTATTATTGTAGCAAATTGAGAAAATTTGTCAATCTAAATGTACTGACAAACTTGTCCATCTCGATAAGCATTGTCAATCAAACCACCACCTAGACACTCATCGCCATCGTAAAAGACGACAGCCTGTCCTGGTGTGATGGCGCGCTGTGGTTCCGCAAAGATGACCTCTGCCTTGTCTCCTTTGACATATACTGTCACCTTAGAATCAGGCTGACGGTAGCGGAATTTGGCTGTACATTCTAGCGTAAATTCTTCTGGCATATCACGAGTAAAGTGAACTTGGCTAGCCTCTAGGCTGGTTGACATGAGCGAGTCATGGTAGAATCCTTGGCCGACATAGAGGATATTCTTGCTTAGGTCTTTTCCGACAACGAACCAAGGGGCATTGTCACCACCATGTTGGCCACCGATACCGAGACCACCACGCTGACCGATTGTATAGTACATAAGGCCTGCATGCTCGCCCATATCACGTCCATCCACAGTCATCATGCGACCAGGCTGAGCTGGTAGGTAGTTGCTGAGGAAGTTTTTAAAGTTCTTTTCTCCGATAAAGCAAATCCCTGTCGAGTCTTTCTTCTTAGCTGTCGCAAGGCCTGCTTCTTCTGCGAGTCTGCGAACTTCAGGTTTTTCCAAATGTCCTAATGGGAACATGGTTTTTTGAAGTTGTTCTTGCGACAGTTGGCTGAGGAAATAGGTCTGATCCTTGCCATTGTCCACACCACGAAGCATGTGAACAGTGCCATCCTCATCACGCGCTACACGGGCATAGTGCCCAGTCGCTACATAGTCTGCCCCCAAGGTCATGGCATAGTCTAAAAAGGCCTTGAACTTGATTTCCTTGTTGCACATGACATCTGGATTTGGCGTACGCCCTGCACGGTATTCCGCTAGGAAATACTCAAAAACGCGGTCCCAGTACTCTTTTTCAAAATTGACAGAGTAGTAGGGAATGCCGATCTGGTCTGCCACCGCAGCCACATCCTTATAATCTTCGGTCGCCGTACAGACGCCGTTTTCATCTGTGTCATCCCAGTTCTTCATGAAGATACCGATCACATCGTAGCCCTGCTCCTTGAGAAGAAGAGCCGTCACCGACGAATCAACACCACCACTCATCCCCACAACAACACGTGTTTTAGAGTTATCACTCATGGTAAGTCTCCCATCTATTCGTTTATTCACGATTGAAGGTCGTGTGTGCTTCACGATTGAAGGTCGCTTGAGCAGTATTCATTATAACACGCTTGTCTGGAGAAGACAAGAAAGAGGCTAGGAATCTTGCAACCTCTCTGTAATTACATATATAATTGTTTAAAAAGAGGGTAATTTATACCGTAATCCCTCTACTGCTTATTATCTTATTTATAAAATAAACTAAAAATGATATACTGTAATAAGGAGGAATACTTACATGATCCCTTAAAGATACTACCATCCATGTACGTAGAACGATTGTGAAAAACTACAAAGATATTCTAAAATCAAAAAACACCATTTTTACTATTATCATTGTCGCAAGTCTTGGACTTTTAATAGGTTTAGTCATTCATCAAGAAAACATCTTAACAGAAAGAGGCAATATTGCTTTCTTCAAACGGCAAAAAAATGAACAAGATATCGAACAAGTAAAAAAAGCCATCAAAGATTTTAATATCGATTCTGAAACGATTATAGAGGATTGGAAAAAAATTCAAGAATTAAAACCAACCACTGACGAAGGCAAGCAAACATTAGCAGACTTTCTTGCTGCTACTGCTGATAAAATCACCAATCATTATAGCGAAAAAGCTTTAAAAATGGATATAAAGGAATCCGATAGTCAGTTTGAAGATAAACAAACACTTGAAACAGCCATCACTTCCTTACAAAAAATACTAGAAATCATTAAAAGTGTCAATTCTACAAGCGAACAATCCACTATTGATGAAAAAATAAAACCAATTCAAGAACTGATTTCTAAATTCCAAAAGCAAGTTGAAACCTTGACCAAAAAAGAAGAAAAGTCTAACCAGACTGAAACGACTAGTAGCGAGGAGGGAAGAGAAAGCTATTCTTCACAAGGAGACAACTACACTCCAACCTATACTGAGTCAAATGGGAACAAATATAGCTCACAAGCACCTGCAAGCGAACAATATTCATCTGATAGTGCTGGTAATAGTGGAAATGATGGGGTAAGTACACAAAATCAAACTGCTAATACTTCAGAATCTCAAGCAGAGACTAATACCAATAGTAACAATGCTGAAGTCTCCAACACAAACAGTGACAATCTTGCTAATTTAGGTGGCGGAATTACATCATTCGGTCAGCAGTAAGCGATCGGCTATTACTAATTTAATTGTCTTTTATCGACCAAAAGCACACAAAAAGAGCCACACGGCTCTCAGATTGAAGACAAAGTCCTTAGAACTCCAGTTTCTAAGGGCTTTTCTTTGTGTAAAGTCGTATAATAGAGGTAAGAAGAGTTGTGAGGTAATCCCTATGTTTCACAAAGAAAAACCTGATTATAATCGTAAGCAATATGGTTTCTATACAATAGACGAATTGGTCCCAAAAGATCACTTTCTTCGACAAGTTGATTCAAAAGTTGATTTTGACTTTATCTATGATTTAGTAAAAGATACCTATAGTCCAGATAAGGGTCGTCCTAGTCTTGATCCCGTCATGCTAGTCAAAATTCCTTTGATTAAATGTTTTTATGGCATTCGTTCCATGCGCCAAACCATGAAAGATATTGAAGTAAATGTGGCCTATCGTTGGTTTCTTGGACTAACTTTAGATGATAAGGTCCCTCATTTTACTACCTATGGGAAGAATTACAGCCGTCTTTTTCAAGATAAAGAACTCATTTCTGAGATTTTTTCCCAAGTTCTCAGCCAAGCTTTGTATGCTGGCTTAATTGATCCTTCTGAAATATTTGTGGATGGTACCCATATCAAAGCGGCGGCTAATAGTCACAAGTATCGTAAGGAAATGGTAGACCAACAAGCTAAATTTATGAGTGAACAATTGGAAGTTGAGATTGATTTAGATAGGAAAAAACACGCAAAAAAGTCCTTAAAGCCCGCAAAAGAAAGTGAGGCTAAAGAAAAGAAAATTTCAACGACAGATCCCGAGTGTGGTTGGTTTCACAAGGGAGAACACAAGGAAGTATTTGCCTATTCTGCCCAAGTTGCTTGCGATAAGCATGGTTGGGCCTTAGCTTATACGGTTGAAGCGGGAAATGTTCATGATAGTCAGGCTTTCCCTGCTCTTTTCTCAAAGTTAGAACCTTTCTCCCCACGCTACATTATTGCGGATGCAGGCTACAAGACCCCAGCTATTGCCCATTATTTATTAGACCGTAACATCATCCCTGTCTTCCCTTATACTCGTCCAAAGGGAGTAAAGGGAAACTTAAGACCTAGTCATTTTGTTTATGATGTAAGTAATGACTCTTATGTCTCTCCAGAGAATCAAGTATTAAACTATCGCACGACCACTCGAGAAGGTTACCGTGAGTATAAGAGTAATCCCAAAGTATGCGTTGCCTGTCCTTTATTATCCGTTTGTACCCAAAGCAAGAATTTTCAAAAAGTAGTAACGAGACATGTCTGGAAAGATGCTCTTGAATTTTGTGAGGAAATCCGTCACCAAAGAGAAATGAAGGAACTCTATAAGAAGCGCAAAGAAACAATTGAACGACTCTTTGGGACGGCTAAGGAGTACCATAATTTGAGATACACTAGAGAGAAAGGAAAGTCCAAAATGGAGGATAAAGTTGGGCTTACTTTAGCGTGTTTAAATATTAAAAAATTAGTTAAATGGATAGAGAATATCCCTTTTTATTTTGTTCTAAATCCGGTTTTTGGTTGGAATATCAGATGATGAGACAAAATATTTTTGAAAAGCAAAAAAGACAAACGCCAAAAATGACGTTTGTCTACATTCTGAAAGAGCCATCAAAGGCTCTTTTTCTATTTCTTAATACCAGCCGTTGTTAAGCCAGAAGTTTTTAGCGGCAGTCCATGAACCGTAACGTCCTGCAACGTAGGCATCTGCTACACGTTCTTGGTTTTCTGCTGAGTAGTCACCGTTCAAGTATGAATCTGTCAATTGGTAACGTCCGATGTAACGTCCGTTTGTAGCTGTGTAGCTACCGCCTGATTCTTTTTGAGCGATCCATTCTTTAGCTTCTGCTTCAGATCCGCTTACAGTTGCAGCTGGTGCTGAAACTTCTGCTGTAGCAACTGTTTCTTCTACTGCAGGTGCGCTTACCACTGGAGCTGCTTCTTCTGCTACCTCTGTAGTTTCTGCTACTGGAACTGAAACAGTTTCATCTTGAGCGGCTGGTGCTGCATAAGTAGCTGGCGCTGGTGTTGCAGCTGGCGCTACAGGGCCATCGATAACCAACTCTTGACCAACATAAATCAAATGAATGTTGTCAATATGGTTGTTTTCTGCCAATTTCTCAACAGTTGTGTTGTGAGTCTCAGCGATTTCTGAAAGTGTATCACCTTCTTTAACTGTGTAAGTTGATGATTCTTGAGCAGATACAAATGATGGAGCAAATACTGCAAACAAGGCAGCTACTCCTGCAAGAGTTGTTTTAATCTTTTTAGTTGTTGATTTCATATCTAAAAGTTCTCCTTCTTTCTATAGTTCTATCATACCCTTTAAATATTACCGTTTCTTGACACTTTTATGTAGAAATATTACAAAAGTATTTTTTATTTCCCTAAATAAGCCATTTTTGTCATAAAGGATACTATTTTTATACTGTTTATGGCATTAAAAAGGTTTTCATCCGCAATTAAAGCCAAGAGCCTCATTCTTTGATATAATAGAGATAAGAATTTTTATAAGGGGAAACTGATGAAATCACTTCGTTTTCAATCTGTCTTTGATATCATCGGACCAGTTATGATTGGCCCATCTAGTAGCCATACCGCTGGTGCTGTTCGTATTGGGAAGATTGTCTCTTCCATTTTTGATGATACTCCGACAGAAGTCGAATTTCAACTTTTTAACTCATTTGCCAAGACCTATCGTGGTCACGGGACAGACCTAGCCCTTGTTGCAGGTATTTTGGGCATGGATACAGATGATTCTGAAATACCAAATAGTCTGGAGATTGCCCACAAGCGTGGTATTAAGATTGTCTGGACCATTCAGAAAGACAGCAATGCCCCTCACCCCAACACCACTAAAATTACCGTCAAAAATGCCCACAAGACTATCAGCGTGACTGGTATTTCTATCGGTGGAGGAAATATTCAGGTCACCGAACTTAATAGCTTTGCCGTCTCTCTCAATATGAATACACCAACTATCATCATCGTTCATCAAGATATTCCAGGTATGATTGCCCTTGTTACAGAGGCACTTTCTCGCTATGATATCAATATCGCCCAGATGAATGTCACTCGTGAAAAAGCTGGTGAAAAAGCTATTATGATTATCGAAGTTGACAGTCGCAACTGTGATGAGGCCATCGAAGAAATTCGAAAAATTCCTCATCTCCACAATGTCAATTTCTTTAAATAGGAGGAAGCATGTTTTATTCTATCAAAGAATTGGTCGAGCAAGCAGAACTGGACTTTCAAGGAAATGTCGCAGAACTCATGATTACAACAGAGTTTGAATTGACCGGTCGCGAACGTGACGAAGTCCTCCTTCTCATGGAACGTAATCTAGAAGTCATGAAAGCCTCTGTTCAACTCGGCCTCAATGAAAATAAATCTCGTAGTGGCCTGACAGGTGGAGATGCTTCCAAATTGGATCACTACATCAAAAATGGAAAAACTCTGTCAGATTACACGATTCTCTCTGCTGCCCGAAATGCCATCGCAGTCAATGAGCACAATGCCAAAATGGGCTTGGTCTGCGCTACTCCGACCGCTGGAAGTGCTGGCTGCCTCCCTTCCGTTCTCACTGCTGCTATTGAAAAATTAGACCTCAGCCACGAGCAGCAGCTGGATTTCCTCTTTGCTGCTGGTGCCTTTGGACTAGTCATCGCAAACAACGCCTCTATCTCAGGCGCTGAGGGTGGTTGCCAGGCCGAGGTTGGTTCGGCCTCTGCTATGAGTGCTGCCGCCTTGACTCTGGCTGCAGGTGGGACACCTTATCAGGCCAGTCAAGCCATTGCCTTTGTCATTAAAAATATGCTGGGCCTCATCTGTGACCCTGTTGCAGGTTTGGTCGAAGTTCCCTGTGTCAAACGCAATGCCATGGGAGCCAGCTTTGCTTTCATCGCAGCAGACATGGCCTTGGCAGGTATCGAATCTAAAATCCCTGTGGATGAAGTTATCGATGCCATGTACCAAGTGGGTTCAAGCATGCCAACTGCCTTTCGTGAAACAGCTGAAGGTGGACTCGCTGCCACCCCTACTGGTCGTCGCCTCCAAAAAGAAATTTTCGGAGAATAAACTTATCAAATAGGAGAAATCATGACCTCTATCACAGCTATCTTTTTCGATCTGGATGGGACCCTCGTTGACAGTTCTATCGGGATTCACAATGCCTTTACCCATACCTTTAAGGAGCTAGGAGTGCCTAGCCCTGATGCCAAAACCATTCGTGGTTTTATGGGACCACCTCTTGAAAGTAGTTTTGCGACCTGCCTACCCAAAGACCAAATTTCTGAGGCTGTGCAGATATACCGTTCTTACTATAAGGAAAAAGGAATCTATGAAGCTCAACTCTTTCCTCAGATTGTAGATTTGCTTAAGGAGTTATCAAGCAGATATCCTCTCTATATCACCACGACAAAAAATACTCCAACCGCTCAAGACATGACTAAAAACTTGGGAATCTATCATTTCTTTGATGGTATTTATGGTTCCAGCCCTGAAACACCTCATAAGGCCGATGTCATTCTCCAAGCCTTGCAGACACATCAACTAGCACCAGAACAAGCCATCATCATCGGAGATACCAAGTTCGATATGCTGGGGGCCCAAGAAACAGGCATTCAGAAATTGGCCATCACTTGGGGATTTGGAGATAAGGCAGATCTACTAAACTATCAGCCTGATTATATGGCCCACAAACCCTTAGAAGTTTTGGAGTATTTTCAATAACATAGACTGGATAACCACTCCATTTCAGAAGAAACTGAAGAAGTTTCTACATAACAAAACGCATATTACCAAGGTTCTTCTGAACTGCACCCCAAAAGTTAGACAGAAAAAATCTAACTTTTGGGGTGTTTTTATTATGAAATTAACTTATGATGAT
>NZ_JALDTZ010000010.1 GCF_023109105.1 Streptococcus mitis | reverse complement strand
TGGGACTTTTTTTCTACACAAAAATAGGCTCCATAATATCTATAGGGGATTTACCCACTACAAATATTATAGAGCCTCATAAACAAAAATCCCACCTGAATTGGTGGGTTTTCTTGTGCACTATTTTCCAAAAATCTCTTTGAGATCTGCGTCTGTAATCCCAATCATGGCTGGGATGCTATCCCAGTTTTCTTCGGTTAGGATGTAGGATTGATCAGAGTCACTTGATGTGGCAGTTTCGGAGATAGCTGGTTGCTTTTCTTCAACATTTTCAATTAAATCGCTGAATCGTTCAATCAGATAGGTTTTTCGGGCAGTTCCGATGTGCTGGGTAGCATAGTCGAAAGCCTGTAATTCGCCTAGTAAGATGAGTTTGCTTTTGGCGCGTGTAATGGCTGTATAGATGAGATTCCGCTCCAGCATACGCCTACTAGCACTGGTGATAGGTAGGATGACAACAGGGAACTCACTTCCCTGGGACTTATGGATACTCATGGCATAGGCCAAGCGAATCTTGTACCATTCGTTACGCGGGTAAGAGACCTCATTGCCATCAAAATCAATGACAATCTCGTCTTGCTTTGACTCGGTATATTTACTCGGAATCAGGTCTGTGATAGCTCCTAGATCCCCATTAAAGACATTGATTTCAGCATCGTTGACCAAATGAATGACCTTGTCTCCCTTACGATAGTGGCACTGGGGAGCTTCAAAACTGAGTTGGTCTTTTTGTGGTGGATTGAGCAGGTCTTGCATGAGCTGGTTGATAGCATCAATCCCTGCCGTCCCTCGGTACATAGGAGCCAGAACTTGGATATCACGGGCAGGGATACCACTCCTGAGGGCAGCACCTAATATTTTCTCAATCGTAGCAGGAATATGGCCACTAGCAATTTCAAAGTAGGAACGGTCTGCTTTTTTCTGAGTGAAATCAGCTGGCAAGATACCCTGTCGAATCTGACTAGCTAGGGTGACGATGGTTGATTCTTCGCTTTGTCGATAAATTTTTTCCAAGCGAGTCTGAGGAATCAAGGGAATATGAAGCAGGTCCGCTAGAACTTGTCCAGGGCTGACAGACGGTAGCTGGTCGCTGTCACCCACGATGAGGATCTTACTGTTAGAAGAGATGTTGGAGAAGAGTTGATTGGCCAGCCAAGTATCCACCATAGAAAATTCATCCACGATGATAAAGTCGGCATCCAGATAATCTTCCAGATGACTGGTATCATCGTCCCCTGTCATTCCCAAGTGGCGGTGTATGGTAGCGCTAGGTAAACCTGTCAATTCATTCATGCGCCGAGCTGCTCGTCCAGTTGGAGCAGCCAGAAGAATGGGCAGGTTGCTTTTTTTCTTGAGATCAAGTCCTTCTAAAAGGGCATAAACAGCGATAATCCCATTGATAACAGTTGTCTTCCCAGTACCAGGGCCACCTGTCAGGATAAAGACCTTATTCTGGATAGCATCACAGATAGCTTGTTTTTGAATGCTATCATACTTAATACCCAGTTCTTCCTCGACAGTAGTGATATGTTTTTGAATGGTTTCCAAATCTTGGCTCTTTTGTCTTCCTTTTTCAAGGATACGAACCAAGTGACTACGGATGCCTTCCTCAGCGAAAAAGAGGCTATTATCAAAGATTTTGGTATCAATCTGCTGAACCTTATCTTCTTCAATCAGGTGGGAGAGTTCTTGGGCTATTTGGCTGGGATCCAGTTCCACGGGGCGGGAAGACTCAAGGAGAGTAAGGGTTTGTTCCAGCAAATCCCGTGCTTCAACATAGGTGTCCCCTGTTTCCATACAAGCCTGAAAAAGACTGTGAACTAGACCGGCACGGAAGCGCTCAGGAGCCTGACTTTCGATGCCTAGTTCCTCGGCTAATTGGTCAGCAATAGTAAAGCCCAAACCCTTGATATCCTCAACCAGCTGGTAGGGATAATTTTCAACCACATCAAGAGTTTCTTCCTTGTAGAAGTCTTGAATCTGAAAGGCTAGTTTGTTGGGAATACCATAGTTGGCTAGTTTGGCCAAGACCATCTCCGTTCCGTAGTTGAGACGAAGAGTGGAGACGAACGCCTCGCGATTTTTGGCAGAGAGTCCTGCGATGCCTTCTAGCTTTTCTGGGTGTTGCAAAATCTCGTCAATGGTATTGTCGCCATAGGTATCCACAATTTTCTGAGCTGTCTTGAGACCAATCCCCTTGAAATGGCTACTTGAAAAGTATTTGACCAGCCCCTTGCTAGTTGGTTTTGCTCGTTCATATCGGCTGATTTGAAGTTGTTCCCCGTACTTGGAGTGCTGGACAATTTGTCCCCAAAAAGTATAGTCTTCTCCCTCAATCACGTCAGCCATAGTGCCCGTGACAATGATTTCAAAATCATCAAAATCTTCTGCGTCCGTATCGTCGATTTCTAGGAGGAGGATGCGATAAAAATTGCTGGGATTTTCAAAAATAATCCGTTCAATGGTTCCTGAAAAATAAACTTCCATAAAATTCCTTTGCATGAATAGGTGAGAGTTGGGTAGTGAATAACCATCTTCTCACGATAGAAGAAGAGGCTGAGATTCTTGATTCTCGGCCTCTTAGGTTTCTTAAAATGTTCCGATACGGGTGATTGGCCAGAAGCGGAATTTAGCTTCTCCTGTGATATCTTTTGCTTTGAAGGTACCTACGTGGCGGCTGTCACTCGAAACCAAGCGGTCATCTCCGAGGAGAAGGTACTCTCCTTCTGGGACAGTAAAGCTAAAGTTGGTATTGTAGTTGACATCAACTGTGAAGGCTTGGGCTTTTTCAGCAATACTTCTAAAGAAAGTGCCTTTATTTCCCTCAAATCCCTTGCCTGAGTATGTGCTTTGAAGTTTATCATCCTTGAAACGTTTGATGTAGTCAGCTAGATAAGGTTCATCTGTTTCTTTGTCATTGATGTAAAGTTTATCGTTTTCGTAACGGATAGTATCGCCAGGCATTCCGATCACGCGTTTGACAATGTCCTTATTGCCATCTTCCTCATGGGCCACCACGATATCAAAACGGTCAATAGGGAGGTGTTTGACAACAAAGAGGATTTCGCCATCCGCTAGAGTTGGATCCATGGAATGTCCTTCTACGCGGACATTACTCCAAAAAAAGATACGGCTCAAAGCTAGTAATGACAGAATCAGGAGGAATAATCCCCACTCTTTTAGGAAATTTTTAAATGAATTCATAACTTACCTTTCTAAGCGTTTTTTCGCTTTTTCAGTATTTTTAAAGTGCAGTTTGGCGCAGAAGTTAAGTCCCTGCATACCATAGGCTTGTAAAATCTGGCTAGCCAACTTATCAGAAGCCGTTCCAGCTCCGCTTGGAAGTTGATAGCCTAGTTCTCGTCCCAGATTTTCAAGATTTTCCAGAAAGAAATCACGCGCAATGATGGAAGAAACTGCGACAGCCAAGTATTTGCCTTCAGCCTTTTCTTCTAAGCTGATAGGATTGCTGAAACGATTGGCCTCTTGTGCCAAGTACTTGTCATAATTTTTAGCACTGGTAAAGGCATCAATCACAATTTTCTCAGGCTGAACACCTTTTTGAAGAAGGAGGTAGATAGCCTGATTATGGAGGGCAACCTTAACAGAAACAGCGTTGTAGCGGTCTCCGATAACCTCGTTGTACTTGCTGGGTGAGAGAAGCAGTGCTTGGTGCTGAATTTTTTCCTTGAGGATAGGGGCAATCTGACGGATTTTTTGGTCGGTCAGATTCTTGGAATCCCCCACACCGAGTTTTCGCAAGAAGTCATGCTGGTCAGGTGTGACAAAGGAAGCCACAACTGCAAGCCCACCAAAGTAGGAACCATTTCCCACCTCATCTGTCCCAATCAAAGGAAGATTTTGTCCGCTGGTTTTCTCTAGAACCTGATAGCCAAAGAAACTAGCGTATTTCTCAGCCCCTTCACCCTGAAGCAAGACCTTTCCAGAAGTATAGATAGAAACTGTTGCTTGAGGTAGTCGCAAAAAGTAGCGGATATAGGGATTTTTACTGGGAGCCAGACTGGTTTGGTAGTGTTCAAGAAAAGCCTGAATCTCCTTTTCGCTTGGTGTGAGTGTGATACTTGCCATAGTTTCTATTGTACCATAAAAGCAGGCAAATTTGTAAAAACTGACAAAGTTAGCGAATTTTGGTATAATATCGTGAGGTGAATTTTATGGCAAATCTAAATCGATTCAAATTTACATTCGGGAAAAAATCATTAACTTTGACAAGCGAACATGACAATCTCTTTATGGAGGAAATCGCTAAGGTTGCGACAGAAAAATATCAAGCAATTAAAGAACAAATGCCTAGTGCAGATGATGAAACCATCGCCCTTTTGTTGGCAGTTAACTGTTTGTCAACTCAGCTCAGTCGTGAGATTGAATTTGATGATAAGGAGCAAGAATTAGAAGAGCTCCGCCACAAGCTTGTGACTTGCAAGCAAGAACAGAGCAAGATTGAGGATTCCTTATGATTTCACTCCTTCTTCTATTGGTCTTGGCTTGGGGATTTTATATCGGCTATCGGCGAGGTCTGCTCTTACAGGTTTATTACCTGATTTCAGCTATGGCATCGGCTTTTATGGCTGGCCAGTTTTATAAGGGTCTTGGAGAGCAGTTCCATTTATTGCTCCCTTATGCAAATCCGCAGGAAGGTCAGGGAACTTTCTTCTTCCCATCGGATCAACTTTTTCAGTTGGATAAGGTCTTTTACGCAGGTATTGGCTACTTGCTTGTATTTGGGATTGTCTATAGCATCGGTCGTTTGCTTGGTCTCCTCTTACACTTGATTCCTAGTAAAAAACTGGGTGGTAAGTTGTTCCAAGTTTCAGCAGGCATCTTGTCCATGTTGGTGACCTTATTTGTCTTACAAATGGTCTTGACAATACTAGCGACCATCCCCATGGCAGCTATACAAAATCCTCTTGAAAAGAGTATCGTCGCAAAACACGTCATCCAGAGCATACCAGTAACAACTAGTTGGCTCAAACAAATCTGGGTGACAAATTTAATCGGATAAAAAGGGCAGGAATTTTCCTAGCCCTTTGTTTACAGATTGACTCGAATCTATCAGAATGTAAAAAGCTATCACACCTAGACATTCAAAGACAAGGAAATAAAGATGAACAAGAAAATATTAGAAACATTAGAGTTCAATAAGGTCAAGGCCTTGTTTGAACCCCATTTGTTGACAGAGCAGGGCTTGGAGCAACTAAGACAGCTGGCTCCAACTGCTAAAGCAGATAAAATCAAACAGGCTTTTGCTGAGATGAAGGAAATGCAGGCTCTTTTTGTTGAGCAACCGCATTTTACCATTCTCGCAACTAAGGAAATCTCAGGACTCTGCAAGCGGTTGGAGATGGGGGCAGACCTCAATATCGAGGAGTTCCTACTCTTGAAGCGTGTGCTTCTTGCTAGCCGAGAACTGCAAAGTTTTTATGCCAATCTGGAAAATGTCAGCTTGGAAGAATTAGCTCTTTGGTTTGAGAAATTACATGATTTTCCGCAATTACAAGGAAATCTCCAAGCCTTTAATGATGCAGGTTTCATTGAAAATTTTGCCAGTGAAGAACTAGCGCGCATCCGTCGAAAAATCCATGATAGCGAGAGTCAGGTACGCGATGTTTTACAAGACCTGCTCAAGCAAAAAGCACAGATGTTGACGGAAGGGATCGTTGCCAGTAGAAATGGCCGTCAGGTTTTACCAGTCAAAAATACCTACCGCAATAAGATTGCAGGTGTCGTTCATGATATTTCTGCTAGTGGAAATACCGTCTATATCGAACCCCGTGAGGTGGTCAAACTGAGCGAAGAAATTGCCAGTTTGCGAGCAGATGAGCGTTATGAAATGCTTCGCATTCTCCAAGAAATCTCGGAGCGTGTCCGCCCTCATGCGGCTGAGATTGCTAATGATGCTTGGATTATCGGCCATCTGGACTTTATTCGTGCCAAGGTCCGCTTCATCCAAGAAAGGCAAGCAGTCGTTCCTAAGCTGTCAGAAAATCAAGAGATTCAACTGCTTCATGTCTGCCATCCTTTGGTCAAAAATGCCGTCGCAAATGATGTCCATTTTGGTCAAGATTTAACAGCTATTGTCATTACAGGTCCCAATACAGGTGGGAAGACCATCATGCTCAAAACCCTGGGCTTGACGCAGGTTATGGCCCAGTCTGGTTTGCCGATTTTAGCAGACAAGGGAAGTCGTGTGGGTATTTTTGAAGAAATCTTTGCTGATATTGGCGATGAGCAGTCTATTGAGCAGAGCTTGTCGACCTTCTCTAGCCACATGACCAATATCGTGGATATTCTTGGCAAGGTCAACCAGCATTCACTCTTACTTTTGGATGAGTTGGGGGCTGGTACAGATCCTCAAGAGGGAGCCGCCCTTGCCATGGCTATTCTGGAGGACCTTCGCCTGCGTCAAGTCAAGACCATGGCGACCACCCACTATCCAGAACTCAAGGCCTACGGTATTGAGACAGCCTTTGTGCAAAACGCCAGCATGGAGTTTGATACTGCAACTCTTCGCCCGACCTATCGCTTTATGCAGGGTGTGCCTGGCCGAAGTAATGCCTTTGAAATTGCTAAACGTCTAGGTCTATCTGAAGTTATCGTAGGGGATGCCAGCCAGCAGGTCGATCAGGACAATGATGTCAATCGGATTATTGAGCAACTGGAAGAGCAGACGCTGGAAAGCCGTAAACGTTTGGATAATATTCGTGAGGTGGAGCAAGAAAATCTCAAGATGAATCGTGTTCTCAAAAAACTTTACAACGAACTCAATCGTGAAAAGGAAACCGAGCTTAATAAGGCGCGTGAACAGGCTGCTGAGATTGTAGACATGGCCCTCAGTGAAAGTGACCAGATTCTCAAAAATCTCCACAGTAAATCGCAACTTAAACCCCATGAAATCATTGAAGCCAAGGCCAAGTTGAAAAAATTGGCTCCTGAAAAAGTAGATTTGTCTAAAAATAAGGTTCTTCAAAAGGCCAAGAAAAAACGTGCTCCAAAGGTGGGAGATGATATCGTTGTTCTCAGTTATGGACAGTGTGGTACCTTGACCAGTCAACTCAAGGACGGACGCTGGGAAGCCCAAGTCGGTTTAATCAAGATGACCTTGGAAGAAAAAGAATTTGACCTCGTTCAAGCTCAGCAAGAAAAACAGGTCAAGAAGAAACAAGTCAATGTCGTGAAACGAACTTCTGGTCGTGGTCCACAAGCCAGACTGGACCTTCGAGGTAAACGCTATGAAGAAGCTATGAATGAGCTAGATGCTTTCATCGACCAAGCCTTGCTTAACAATATGGCTCAAGTTGATATCATCCATGGTATCGGAACAGGTGTCATCCGTGAAGGTGTCACCAAATACTTGCAAAGAAACAAACATGTCAAGAGTTTCGGCTATGCCCCGCAAAATGCTGGAGGCAGTGGTGCAACCATTGTCACTTTTAAAGGATAGCAGTATTTCGGACTTTATAAAGTAAAAACTGCTGAACTAATTTTTACTAATTAAAACATTGACAAAAGCCAACATTTTTTGTAAAATAAGAATCAATTAAATACCAACACCGAATGAAGTTTAATAGAAGTGGGAAATCGTTTGATTTTCCATGACTGTAAATGGACGGAACTCTGGAGAGACCGTAAAGGCACCGAAGGGGCAAGGCAGGTAACTGCTCAAACTCTCAGGTAAAAGGACAGAGCTAGGATAGACCGCTTTTTAGCATTTATCTAAGCATTCCAGAGTACATGTATCTTGCATGTGCTCTTTCTTTTGGGGTTGAAAAGATAGGAGAAGAAAATGTTAGAATTGCTTAAATCAATTGATGCTTTTGCTTGGGGGCCTCCACTCTTGATTTTATTGGTCGGAACAGGGATTTACCTAACTGCCCGGCTAGGACTCTTGCAGGTTTTGCGTCTGCCCAAGGCCTTCCAGCTTATTTTTATCAAGGATAAGGGGCATGGGGATGTATCCAGTTTTGCGGCCTTGTGTACAGCCCTAGCAGCGACAGTTGGTACGGGAAATATTATCGGGGTGGCGACGGCTATCAAGGTCGGTGGCCCAGGGGCCCTCTTTTGGATGTGGATGGCTGCTTTCTTTGGAATGGCAACCAAGTATGCGGAAGGTTTATTAGCTATTAAATACAGAACTAAAGACGATAACGGTGCTGTTGCAGGAGGTCCCATGCACTATATCCTTCTAGGGATGGGAGAAAAGTGGCGACCACTTGCCATCTTCTTTGCCCTGGCAGGTGTTCTAGTAGCTTTGTTGGGAATCGGAACCTTCACCCAAGTCAACTCGATTACAGAATCTATCCAAAATACAACGACTATTTCGCCAGCTATCACGGCTCTCGTGTTGTCTATCTTTGTAGCAATTGCTGTTTTTGGCGGGCTCAAGTCTATTTCTAAGGTTTCAACTACTGTTGTTCCTTTTATGGCTATCATTTATATTTTGGGAACACTTACAGTTATTATCTTTAATATTGGAAAACTCCCTGCTACAATCGCTTTAATCTTGACATCCGCTTTTAGTCCGGTTGCTGCGGTAGGTGGATTTGCTGGTGCTAGCATTCGGATGGCTATCCAAAATGGTGTGGCGCGTGGTGTCTTCTCAAACGAATCTGGTCTGGGTTCTGCTCCCATTGCAGCTGCTGCGGCTAAGACAAATGAACCAGTAGAGCAAGGTTTGATTTCCATGACAGGGACCTTTATTGATACCCTCATCATTTGTACTCTAACTGGTTTGACCATCTTGGTAACTGGTGTTTGGAGTGGCGATTTAAATGGGGTTGCCTTGACTCAGTCAGCCTTCTCAACAGTCTTTTCACACTTTGGACCTGCCCTCTTGACCATCTTCCTTGTGCTCTTTGCCTTTACAACGATTCTAGGTTGGAACTATTACGGGGAACGTTGTTTTGAGTTTCTCTTTGGGGTTCGCTTTATCTGGCTCTACCGTGTGGTCTTTGTACTCATGGTCTTGTTGGGAGGATTTATCGAGTTGGATATGGTTTGGATTATCGCGGATATTGTCAATGCATTGATGGCTCTGCCAAACTTGATTGCCCTCTTAGTTTTATCACCAGTCGTTATTGCTGAAACTAAAAAGTATTTTAATAAATAATGGAATCACACATCGCGTGTGATTTTCTTTCTTTCATAAAAAATTTCTATCGGTGCAATTTAAAATATATATTATACACGGTATAGAATCTGTGATAGACTAGATTTCAACAAAATGAAAAGAGGTTTTATGATGACAACATTTACAATCCATACAGTAGAATCAGCACCAGCAGAAGTGAAAGAAGTTCTTGAAACAGTAGAAAAAGATAACAATGGCTATATTCCCAACCTAATCGGTCTCTTGGCTAATGCACCGACTGCTTTAGAGGCTTACCGTACAGTCGGTGCTATCAACCGTCGCAACAGCCTGACACCCGTTGAGCGCGAAGTAGTGCAAATCACGGCAGCTGTGACCAATGGTTGTGCCTTCTGCGTCGCAGGTCACACAGCCTTTTCAATTAAACAAATCCAGATGAACGATGACCTTCTGCAAGCTCTTCGCAATCGCACTCCAATTGAAACAGATCCTAGATTAGACACCCTCGCTAAGTTTACCTTGGCGGTTATCAATACCAAGGGTCGTGTAGGAGATGAAGCCTTGGCTGAGTTTCTAGAAGCTGGCTACACTCAACAAAATGCCTTGGATGTGGTTCTTGGTGTCAGCCTAGCAAGTCTCTGTAACTATGCCAATAACCTAGCCAATACACCAATTAACCCAGAATTGCAACCTTATGCTTAATTCATATCTGAGTAAAAAATGAAGTCTGAAATAATCGGACTTCGTTTTTTTTATCCCCTCATTTAAGCGCTTTTATGCTATACTGAAACTAACATGATTATTGGAGGTTAGGATGAAAAAACTCCCCTTGGTATTTTCTGGTTGTTTGCTAGGTTTGGCAGGAGCTGGAAATCTTATTTTAGATACGTTGCCAGTTCTGTCCCATCTGTTTAGTCTGACAGGTTTGATTTTGTGGATTTACTTTCTAATTCTGCATTTACTTAGTTGGAAGGAAACCAAGCAAGAATTGACCAAGCCTCCTCTTTTATCAGGAATGGCGACCTTTCCCATGGCTGGGATGATTTTATCGACTTATGTCTTTCGCATCTTCCCTAATCTTCCTTTGCTAGCGCAGGGGCTCTGGTGGTTTTCATTTCTCTTGGATTTGGCCTTGATTGCTACTTTCACCATCAAATTTGCCTGTCCGGGTCGGAGGGTCAATGCAACTCCTAGCTGGACGGTGCTCTATGTGGGGATAGCTGTGGCAGCCTTGACCTATCCTCTGGTAGGCATTATCGAGATTGCCTATGCAACCTTGAGTTTTGGTTTTCTCCTTACCTTCTATCTTTATCCCCTTATTTATAGTGATTTAAAGAAACATCCACTCCCTGTAGCTATGCTTGGACAGGAAGGAATCTATTGTGCTCCTTTCTCTCTACTCTTGGCTTCCCTAGTTCGAGTTGGAGGAGCCAGCCTACCGACTTGGCTCTTGATTGCCATGATTTTGGCGTCTCAATCCTTCTTTTTCTTTGTTTTGACTCGCCTGCCCAATATTTTAAAACAAGGCTTTCAACCAGCTTTTTCAGCCTTAACCTTCCCAACCATTATCACAGCTACTTCGCTCAAGATGGCTCAGGGGATCTTGAAACTTCCATTCTTGGATTATCTGGTACTGGCTGAAACCGTTATATGCCTAACTATTTTATTCTTTGTTTTAGGTACTTATCTGATTTGGTTACGAAAAAAGGTCTAGCTAGAAATAGCTAAACCTTATTTTTTATGGTTTGATAACTTCAGCTCCACCCATGTATGGACGAAGGACTTCAGGAATAGTAACAGAACCATCTTCGTTTTGATAGTTTTCAAGAATAGCAGCAACGGTACGTCCAACAGCAAGTCCAGAACCGTTCAAGGTGTGGAGAAGTTTAACCTTACCATCTGCTTCGTCACGATAACGGATTTGGGCACGACGTGCTTGGAAATCTTCTGTATTTGAACAGCTTGAGATTTCACGGTAGGTATTTTGTGCTGGGATCCAAACCTCCAAGTCGTAAGTCTTGGCAGCTGAGAAGCCCATGTCTCCTGTAGAAAGAGCAACTACACGGTATGGCAAGTTGAGTTTTTGAAGGATGTTTTCAGCGTTGGCTGTCATCTTTTCCAATTCTTCGTATGACTCTTCTGGTTTGGCAAATTTAACCATTTCAACCTTGTGGAATTGGTGCAAGCGAATCAAGCCACGAGTATCACGACCAGCTGAACCAGCCTCAGAACGGAATGATGGACTCATAGCAGTGAAGTAGATTGGCAGGTCTTTACCGTCCAGGATTTCATCACGGTAGTAGTTTGTTAGAGGAACTTCAGCTGTAGGAATAAGGACGTAATTGCTGTCGCTCAATTCAAAAGTATCTTCCTTGAATTTTGGATATTGACCAGTACCAAACATTGAATCATGGTTAACCATGTAAGGCGTGATGACTTCAGTATAGCCTTCTTTTCCATGTTCATCCAACATAAAGTTGTAGATGGCACGTTCCAAACGAGCACCGAGACCTTTATAGAAGAGGAAGCGAGCTCCTGTTACCTTACCACCGCGTTCCCAGTCAAGAATACCAAGGTCTTCACCAAGATCCCAGTGGGCTTTTGGTTCGAAGTCAAATTCGCGTGGAGTACCCCAACGGCGAACTTCCACATTGTCGTCTTCGTCAGCCCCAACAGGAACGCTGTCAGCTGGGATGTTTGGAAGAGTAGTGGTAAATTCTGTCAATTTAGCATCGATTTCAGCCAATTCGGCATCCAAGGCTTTAACCTCAGCAGATAGATTTTGCATGGCAGCAATCTTGTCATCTGCATTTTCTTTATTGCGCTTAGCTTGGGCAATCTCAGCAGAAACTGTGTTACGCTCTGCCTTGAGGGTTTCAACCTTGACTAAGATGTCACGACGTTTAGCATCGATTTCTTTCATCTCATTTAAGATAGCAGCGTCTACACCTCGTGTAGCCAATTTTTCAGCGACAGCTTCAAAGTCTGTACGAATTCGTTTGATATCTAACATAAGTCCTCCTTTATATGAAAAAAGCACACCTGACAAAGCGTTGGAGTGGCAGAGCCACGGTTCCATCCAACTTCACAGATGTGCACTTGATTGTGTATTTGATTTAAAACAACGGTAGAATTTCAATTAACTCCTCTATCTGCTCGCAGCACCCGCAGACTTTCTGAAAGAAGGGAATAACCTACTTATCCGTTTCTATGATTATACTAAACTTTCTATTTTTTTGCAAATAGATTTTTAAATTTTTGACCAATGGTCTGAATCAGGGTCGGAAGCTTGACGACCTTGTCATTGCCCAATTTTTCGCGTGCAATTTTGAGAATGGCACCTGAATCTTTTGACGCAAAGAGGAATTTTCCTCGATCTGTAAAAACTTCGAAGTGGCGACTGATTTTGCGACCAGTGACATTGGCTCCAATCTGATTGATATGGCTCCAAGGAATCTGGATAAATTGTTCGACATTAACATCTGGGTAAAATTCCAGAGCCTGATCTCCGACAAGGAATTTCCCAACTTTCCCAGCTATAGAGAGGTAGGAAGTTCCTGTGGTATTGAGGAGCACTGTTTTATTAAGTGATTGGGCCATGATTAGTCTTCCTTACTTTCACCGAAAAAGGCATTGTAGAGGGCTTTGATTGCTGCTTTTTCTTGGTCTTTATTGACAACAAACATGATAGAAACTTCACTAGAACCTTGAGACATCATCTGGATGTTGATCTTGTTTTCAGATAGAGCTCGTGTCGCAGTAGCAGTTACTCCGATATGACTCTTCATTTTTTCTCCAACAATCATAATGATAGAAAGGTCGTGTTCAATTTCTGCATGGTCTACCTCAGCCTTTTGAACCAACTGACGAAGGATTTCTTCTTCCTTGATAGGAGTTAGTTCACGAGAACGGAGAATGATAGAAAGATCGTCGATACCTGTTGGCATATGTTCCCAACCGATGTTAAGGTCTTCAAGGATTTGCAGAACCTTGCGACCAAATCCGACCTCGCGGTTCATGAGGTATTTCGACATGTTGATGCTGACAAAGCCTGAGTCACCAGCAATTCCCACAACTGGGAATTCATCACTACTATGTTTTAGAACGATACGAGTACCTGGATGGTCAGGGTTGTTGGTATTCTTGATAACCAGAGGAATTTTTCCACGGTAGGCAGGAAGAAGGGCTTCGTCATGAAGGACTGAGAATCCTGCATAGGCCAACTCACGCATTTCACGGTAGGTCAACTCAGGGATTGAGTGTGGTTGATGGATAATACCAGGGTGAGCTGCAAAGATACCATCAACGTCTGTAAAGTTTTCATAGAGGTCGGCTTTTACACCTGCAGCAATGATAGAACCTGTAATGTCTGAACCTCCACGTGAGAAAGTACAGATTTGATTCTCTTTAGTAACTCCAAAGAAACCAGGAATGACAAGGACTTCATTTGTATTTGTCAATTCTTCAATCTTGTCATAACTTGATGGCACGATGCGAGCGTTGCCCGGTTCACTTGTTACCACAATCCCAGCTTCTCTAGGGTGAACATAGCGTGCATCGATACCGTTTTGGTTAAAATATGCAGCAATCAATTTGGCATTGTTATTTTCACCGGCTGCTAGGAAAGTATCGTAGAGAAATTCATTTTCTTCGATAGGAAGACTGGCCAAGGCGCGAATGCTTTTTGAAATTTTGTCTAGCACAGCTGGTTTCAGTCCCAATTCACTAACCATAGCAGCATAGCGGTTGATAATCCAGTTTTGGCTCTTGCTAATATCGTTACCAGCAACATAATCACGGTAGTATTTAATCAAGGCATCCGTAACCTTAGTATCTTCAGCATTGCGTTTACCAGGCGCAGAAACGACTACAAAACGACGCTCTGAATCGCTTTTTACGATGTTTAAAACTTTTTCTAATTGACTAGCAGAGGCAAGAGAACTACCTCCAAATTTAACAACCTTCATAAGAACTCCTAAAGTAAGTATTTTATACGATTATAGCAGAAAGGAAGGCTTTTTTCAATGAAGAAAATAAGATGCTTTCTAGGATAAAGCGAGCTTTTCTAATCGGCTGAGACACTTTCAGTCGATTTTTTCTTGCTTTCCACTCCTAAAAAAGATATACTTTGAAAATAAAATAATTTAATGCTCAATGAAAATCAAAGAGCAAACTAGGAAGCTAGCCGTAAGTTGCTCAAAACACGGTTTTGAGGTTGTGGATAGAACTGACGAAGTCAGTAACATATATACGGCAAGGCGAAGCTGACGTGGTTTGAAGAGATTTTCGAAGAGTATAAACTGCTTATCAAACAAAAAGGAGTCCAGATGGAACATATTATTTATCAGATTGAAGAGGATTTGGCAATTATTACTTTAAACCGTCCTGATGTCGCTAACGGTTTCCACATTCCTATGTGTGAGGAGATTTTAGATGCTCTGACTTTGGCAGAAGAGAATCCAACTGTGCATTTTGTCTTGATCAATGCGAATGGCAAAGTCTTTTCAGTTGGGGGAGATTTAGTAGAGATGAAGCGGGCAGTGGATGAGGATGATATTCCATCATTAACGAAAATCGCAGAATTGGTCAATACTATTTCGTATAAAATTAAACAAATAGCCAAACCTGTTTTAATGGAGGTAGATGGGGCTGTTGCAGGTGCTGCAGCTAATATGGCTGTTGCCGCAGATTTCTGTTTAGCGACTGATAAGGCTAAATTTATCCAAGCCTTTGTTGGAGTTGGTTTGGCGCCAGATGCAGGAGGAATTCATCTCTTGAGTCGAAGTATCGGTGTGACGCGTGCTACTCAACTAGCCATGACAGGAGAGGCTTTAACCGCAGAAAAAGCTCTAGAGTGGGGTGTGGTTTACCGTATTTCTGAAGCTGATAAGTTAGAAAAAACCAGAGAACAGCTTCTTAAAAAATTAAGACGTGGCTCAGCTAATTCTTATGCTGCCATTAAGAAGTTAGTTTGGGAGAGCCAATTTAAAGATTGGCAAGATTATGCCGCTTTAGAACTGAACCTACAGGAATCACTAGCGCAAACAGAGGATTTCAAAGAGGGAGTTCGGGCTCATTCAGAGAGAAGAAGACCTAAATTTACAGGAAAATAAAAAAATACTTGCACCATTCTTTGAAGTTTGATATAATTCTCTTGTCAAATGTTTTGATTCTAAAAGTTTTTTTGAAAAGGAGGGAAGGAAAGATTGGACTACCAACGAATTAATGAATATTTAACATCTATATTTAACAATGTCCTCGTTATCGAGGAAGTTAGCTTGAGAGGTAGTCGTTTCAAGGATATCTCCATCAAAGAAATGCATACGATTGATGTGATTGGAAAAGTTCCAGATGTGACACCAAGTCAAGTGTCAAAAGAGTTGATGGTGACTCTTGGGACAGTGACGACTAGTTTGAATAATCTCGAACGCAAGGGTTACATTGAACGCATTCGTTCAGAGCATGATCGACGTGTGGTGCATCTGCATTTGACAAAGAAAGGTCGCTTGGTTCATAGGCTACATAAACGCTTCCACAAGGCCATGGTTGAAAAAATCATTGATGACATGAGCGAGGAAGAAATTGCTGTTATGAGCAAAGGTTTGACTAATCTTTACCAATTTTTGGAGGATTTGAAATAATGGCTTTTGCAAAAATAAGCCAGGTTGCTCATTATGTGCCAGAGCAAGTGGTTACAAATCATGATTTGGCTCAGATTATGGATACCAATGATGAGTGGATTTCAAGTCGGACGGGAATACGACAAAGGCATATCTCAAGAACAGAATCTACTAGTGATTTGGCTACAGAGGTTGCTAAGAAACTGATGGCAAAAGCTGAAATTTCAGGAGAGGAGTTGGATTTTATCATCCTAGCTACCATTACTCCAGATTCGATGATGCCCTCTACAGCTGCTCGTGTCCAAGCCAATATTGGTGCAAGAAAAGCTTTTGCTTTTGACCTAACAGCTGCTTGCAGTGGATTTGTATTTGCTCTTTCAACTGCTGAAAAGTTTATCGCTTCTGGTCGCTTTCAAAAAGGCTTGGTGATTGGTAGTGAAACCCTCTCTAAAGCAGTCGATTGGTCAGACCGATCTACAGCTGTTTTGTTTGGAGATGGTGCTGGTGGTGTCTTGCTAGAAGCTAGCGAGCAAGAGCATTTCTTGGCTGAGAGCCTCAATAGCGATGGAAGTCGTAGTGAATGTCTGACGTATGGATATTCAGGCTTGAATTCTCCATTTTCAAATCAAGAAAATGCAGATTCATTTTTGAAGATGGATGGACGCGCAGTCTTTGATTTTGCTATTCGAGATGTTGCTAAGTCTATCAAACAGACTATTGCTGAATCTCCTATAGAGGCGACAGACTTGGATTATCTGCTACTTCATCAGGCTAATGACCGTATCTTGGATAAAATGGCTAGAAAAATCGGTGTCGACCGAGCTAAACTTCCAGCCAATATGATGGAATATGGGAACACCAGTGCAGCCAGTATCCCGATTTTACTTTCAGAGTGTGTAGAACAAGGTCTCATCCGTTTAGATGGAAGCCAGACTGTTCTGCTATCAGGCTTCGGTGGAGGCTTGACCTGGGGCACACTCATTCTTACAATTTAGGTAATCATGTGGTGAACACATTGTTATAAAAAACTATTTATTTTAAAGGAGTCCTATCATGGCAGTATTTGAAAAAGTACAAGAAATTATCGTTGAAGAACTTGGAAAAGATGCATCAGAAGTAACACTTGAATCAACTTTTGATGATTTGGATGCAGATTCATTGGACTTGTTCCAAGTAATCTCAGAAATTGAAGATGCTTTTGATATCCAAATCGAAGCAGAAGATGACTTGAAAACAGTTGGTGACTTGGTTGCCTACGTTGAAGAGCAAACAAAATAAACAGAATATGGATAGAAGGAGTAGGGAAACCCGCTCCCTCTTGTTTAGGCAATAGTTTGATTGTCAAATTATGACGATATCGAACTATTACGTAAGCAAGAAACGATGGAGGCACTATGAAAACGCGTATTACAGAATTATTGAACATTGATTATCCTATTTTTCAAGGAGGGATGGCCTGGGTTGCTGATGGTGATTTGGCAGGGGCTGTTTCCAAGGCTGGAGGACTAGGCATTATCGGTGGGGGGAATGCCCCAAAAGAAGTTGTCAAGGCAAATATTGATAAAATCAAATCATTGACTGATAAACCCTTTGGTGTCAACATCATGCTCTTGTCTCCCTTTGTGGAAGATATTGTAGACCTCGTTATCGAGGAAGGTGTTAAGGTGGTCACAACAGGCGCAGGAAATCCAAGTAAATACATGGAACGATTTCATGCTGCTGGTATTACGGTTATTCCAGTTGTACCAAGTGTTGCCCTAGCTAAACGCATGGAAAAAATCGGTGCGGATGCCGTTATTGCAGAAGGAATGGAAGCTGGTGGTCACATTGGTAAATTAACAACCATGACCTTGGTTCGTCAAGTTGCAGCGGCTGTTTCAATTCCTGTTATCGCTGCAGGTGGTATTGCAGACGGTGAGGGAGCAGCAGCTGGATTTATGCTTGGTGCAGAAGCTGTGCAAGTAGGAACTCGTTTCGTAGTTGCTAAAGAATCAAACGCTCATCCAAACTATAAGGCTAAAATTTTAAAAGCTCGTGATATTGATACAACAATTTCAGCACAACATTTTGGACACGCAGTTCGTGCTATCAAAAATCAATTGACTCGTGATTTTGAACAAGCTGAAAAAGATGCCTTTAAACAAGAAAATCCAGATTTGGAAATTTTTGAGCAAATGGGAGCAGGTGCTCTAGCCAAAGCGGTTGTTCACGGAGATGTGGATGGTGGATCTGTTATGGCAGGTCAAATTGCAGGCCTTGTTTCCAAAGAAGAAACCGTTGAAGAAATCCTAAAAGATTTGTATTACGGAGCAGCTAAGAAAATTCAAGAAGAAGCCTCTCGTTGGGCAGGAGTTGTAAGAAATGACTAAAACAGCCTTTTTATTTGCTGGCCAAGGTGCCCAGTATCTAGGTATGGGCCGTGATCTATATGATCACTACCCTATTGTCAAAGAAACGATTGATCAAGCGAGTCAGGTACTCGGTTATGATTTGCGTCATCTCATTGATAGGGAAGAAGAAAAACTCAATCAGACCCGCTATACGCAACCAGCTATTTTAGCGACTTCAGTTGCTATTTATCGTTTATTGCAAGAAAAGGGATATCAGCCTGATATGGTTGCTGGTTTGTCTCTTGGGGAATACTCTGCCTTGGTGGCCAGTGGCGCCTTGGATTTTGAAGATGCGGTTGCCTTGGTTGCTAAGCGTGGAGCCTATATGGAAGAAGCGGCTCCTGCTGGCTCTGGTAAGATGGTGGCTGTTCTCAATACGCCAGTAGAGATTATTGAAGAAGCTTGTCAAAAAGCTTCTGAACTTGGAGTGGTTACTCCAGCCAACTATAATACACCTGCACAAATCGTGATTGGTGGAGAAGTGACTGCAGTTGATCGAGCTGTTGAACTCTTGCAAGAAGCAGGTGCCAAACGCTTGATTCCTCTCAAGGTGTCAGGGCCTTTTCATACCGCTCTCCTTGAGCCTGCTAGCCAGAAACTAGCTGAAACTCTAGCTCAAGTAAGTTTTTCAGATTTTACTTGCCCCCTAGTCGGCAATACAGAGGCTGCAATTATGCAAAAAGAAGACATTGCTCAACTCTTGACGCGTCAGGTCAAGGAGCCAGTTCGTTTCTATGAAAGCATTGGGGCCATGCAAGAAGCAGGCATCACCAACTTTATCGAGATTGGACCGGGGAAAGTTTTGTCAGGCTTTGTCAAAAAAATTGATAAGACAGCTAAACTAGCCAATGTTGAAGATCAGGCTAGCTTGGAAGCCTTGTTAGAAAACGAGTAATCCCTTCTCCCATAAATATAAAAGGAAACAGGAGAACAGAATGCAACTAAAAAATAAAAATATCTTTATTACCGGTTCGAGTCGTGGAATTGGTCTTGCTATCGCCCACAAGTTTGCTCAAGCAGGAGCCAACATTGTCTTAAACAGTCGTGGGGCAATCTCAGAGGACTTGCTAGCTGAGTTTTCAAACTATGGTGTCAAAGTGGTTCCCATTTCAGGAGATGTGTCAGACTTTGCAGACGCTAAGCGTATGGTTGATCAAGCTATTGCAGAGATGGGTTCAGTTGATGTTTTGGTCAACAATGCAGGGATTACCCAAGATACCCTTATGCTCAAGATGACAGAAGCAGACTTTGAAAAAGTTCTCAAGGTTAACCTGACTGGTGCCTTTAACATGACACAATCAGTCTTGAAGCCGATGATAAAAGCTAGAGAAGGTGCTATCATTAATATGTCTAGTGTTGTTGGTTTGATGGGAAATATCGGTCAAGCTAACTATGCTGCTTCTAAGGCTGGTTTGATTGGTTTTACCAAGTCTGTGGCCCGTGAAGTGGCCAATCGCAATATCAGAGTTAATGCTATTGCACCTGGAATGATTGAGTCCGATATGACAGCTGTTTTATCAGACAAGGTGAAAGATGCCATGCTGGCGCAAATTCCTATGAAAGCATTTGGGCAGGCAGAGCAGGTTGCAGATTTAACAGTATTTTTAGCAGGCCAAGATTATCTAACTGGTCAAGTGGTTGCCATTGATGGTGGCTTAAGTATGTAGCAGAAGCTAGAGGTGAAAAAGATGAAACTAAATCGCGTAGTAGTAACAGGTTATGGAGTAACATCTCCAATCGGAAATACACCAGAAGAATTTTGGAATAGTTTGACAACTGGAAAAATCGGAATTGGTCCAATTACAAAATTTGATCATAGTGACTTTGATGTGCATAATGCGGCAGAAATTCAAGATTTTCCTTTTGATAAATACTTTGTAAAGAAAGATACCAATCGTTTTGATAACTATTCTTTATATGCCTTGTATGCGGCTCAAGAGGCTGTCAATCATGCCAATTTAGATGTAGAGGCTCTTGATAAAGATCGTTTTGGTGTTATCGTGGCTTCTGGTATTGGTGGAATCAAGGAAATTGAAGATCAAGTGCTTCGCCTAAATGATAAAGGACCAAAACGTGTGAAACCATTAACCCTTCCAAAAGCCTTACCAAATATGGCTTCAGGAAATGTTGCCATGCGTTTTGGAGCAAACGGTGTTTGCAAATCCATCAATACTGCCTGCGCTTCATCAAATGACGCAATTGGAGATGCTTTCCGCTCAATTAAGTTTGGCTTCCAAGATGTTATGTTGGTAGGTGGTTCAGAAGCCTCTATTACACCTTTTGCGATTGCTGGTTTCCAAGCCCTGACAGCTCTCTCTACTACAGAGGATCCAAGTCGTGCTTCTATCCCATTTGATAAGGACCGCAATGGGTTTGTTATGGGTGAAGGTTCAGGGATGTTGGTTCTTGAAAGCCTTGAACATGCGGAAAAACGTGGAGCAACGATCCTTGCCGAAGTAGTTGGTTACGGAAATACCTGTGATGCCTACCATATGACTTCTCCGCATCCAGAAGGTCAGGGTGCTATCAAGGCCATCAAACTGGCCTTGGAAGAAGCTGAGATTTCTCCAGAGCAAGTAGCCTATGTCAATGCTCACGGAACGTCAACTCCTGCTAACGAAAAAGGAGAAAGTGGTGCCATCGTAGCTGTTCTTGGTAAGGAAGTACCTGTATCATCAACCAAGTCTTTCACAGGACATTTGCTAGGGGCTGCAGGTGCAGTAGAAGCTATCGTAACCATCGAAGCTATGCGTCATAACTTTGTACCAATGACAGCTGGAACAAGTGAAGTATCAGATTATATCGAAGCCAATGTCGTTTACGGACAAGGCTTGGAGCAAGAAATTCCATACGCTATTTCAAATACCTTTGGTTTTGGTGGTCACAATGCAGTTCTTGCTTTCAAACGTTGGGAGAATAAATAAGTATGAATTTAAACGATATTAAAGACTTGATGGCTCAATTTGACCAATCAAGTTTGAGAGAATTTTCTTATAAGAACGGGACGGATGAGTTGCAGTTTAGCAAGAATGAAGCTAGACTTGTGCCTGAAGTTGCAGCTCAAGTAGCTCCAGCGCAAGTTACAGCAACCCCGAGTCCAGTAGCTACTACATCTGCTCCAGCAGAGACTGTAGCAGAAGAAGTTCCAGCTCCAGCTGAAGCAAGTGTAGTTGCTGAGGGAGATGTTGTAGAGAGCCCACTTGTTGGGGTGGCTTACTTGGCTGCTGGTCCAGATAAACCTGCCTTCGTCACAGTTGGTGATAGTGTCAAAAAAGGTCAAACATTGGTGATTATCGAAGCCATGAAAGTCATGAATGAAATCCCAGCTCCTAAGGATGGTGTGGTAACGGAAATTCTCGTTTCTAACGAAGAGATGGTTGAGTTTGGTAAAGGGTTGGTACGTATCAAATGATCGATATTCAAGGAATCAAAGAAGCTCTTCCCCACCGTTATCCTATGCTCCTAGTTGATCGTGTCTTGGAAGTGAGCGAGGATACCATTGTTGCTATCAAAAATGTGACCATCAATGAGCCCTTCTTTAACGGCCATTTCCCTCAATATCCAGTGATGCCAGGTGTTCTGATTATGGAAGCCTTGGCGCAAACAGCTGGTGTCTTGGAGTTATCAAAACCTGAAAATAAAGGAAAACTTGTCTTTTACGCTGGTATGGACAAGGTCAAATTCAAGAAGCAAGTTGTACCTGGAGATCAATTGCTTATGACAGCAACCTTTGTAAAACGTCGTGGCACAATTGCTGTGGTTGAAGCAAAGGCTGAAGTGGATGGTAAGCTTGCAGCTAGTGGTACTCTTACCTTTGCAATAGGGAACTAAGGAGGTTCTCCATGTTTCGAAAAATTTTAATTGCCAATCGAGGTGAAATTGCGGTTCGGATTATCCGTGCAGCGCGTGAATTGGGGATTGAGACGGTAGCAGTTTATTCAACTGCTGATAAGGAAGCCCTTCATACGCTTTTGGCAGATGAAGCAGTTTGTATCGGTCCTGGCAAGGCAACAGAGTCTTATCTCAATATCAATGCGGTTCTATCAGCTGCAGTCTTGACTGAGGCAGAAGCCATTCACCCAGGTTTTGGATTTCTCAGTGAAAATTCCAAATTTGCAACCATGTGTGAAGAAGTTGGTATCAAGTTTATCGGTCCATCTGGTCATGTTATGGATATGATGGGAGACAAGATTAATGCGCGTGCTCAGATGATTAAAGCAGGCGTGCCTGTTATACCAGGTTCGGATGGAGAAGTGCACAACTCTGAGGAAGCTTTGATTGTTGCTGAAAAAATTGGCTATCCTGTTATGCTCAAGGCTTCAGCAGGTGGTGGTGGTAAAGGGATTCGTAAGGTTGAAAAACCAGAGGACCTCGTTTCAGCCTTTGAAACTGCCTCTAGCGAAGCCAAGGCCAATTATGGCAATGGTGCCATGTACATAGAACGAGTCATCTATCCAGCTCGTCATATCGAAGTTCAAATCCTAGGTGATGAGCATGGACATGTGATTCACTTGGGGGAACGGGATTGTTCTCTTCAACGGAATAATCAAAAGGTTTTGGAAGAAAGTCCTTCGATTGCAATCGGAAAAACGTTGCGCAATGAAATCGGTGCTGCTGCTGTTCGCGCTGCAGAGTCTGTAGGCTATGAGAATGCAGGGACCATTGAGTTTCTTCTTGATGAAGCCAGTGGAAACTTCTATTTCATGGAAATGAATACTCGTGTACAAGTAGAACATCCAGTAACAGAATTTGTTTCAGGCGTGGATATCGTTAAGGAACAGATTCGCATTGCAGCAGGTCAGCCTCTGTCTGTTAAGCAAGAAGATATTGTCCTACGCGGTCATGCCATCGAGTGTCGTATCAATGCAGAAAACCCAGCCTTCAACTTTGCTCCTAGTCCAGGTAAGATTACCAATCTCTATCTGCCAAGTGGAGGAGTTGGTTTGCGCGTGGATTCAGCAGTTTATCCAGGCTATACTATTCCGCCTTATTATGATAGTATGATTGCCAAAGTCATCGTTCATGGGGAGAATCGTTTTGATGCTTTGATGAAAATGCAACGAGCCCTCTATGAATTAGAGATAGAAGGGGTGCAGACCAATGCAGATTTCCAGCTTGACCTCATTTCAGATCGCAATGTCATTGCTGGAGATTATGATACTTCCTTCTTGATGGAAACCTTCTTACCCAAATATCAAGAAAAAGAATAAAATGACTTCAAGAGTTTAAACCGAAAAGGGGAATCAATGGCTCTATTTAGTAAAAAAAATAAGTATATTCGAATCAATCCCAATCGTTCGGTTAGGGAAAAACCTCAAGCCAAGCCAGAGGTTCCAGATGAATTATTCTCCCAGTGTCCAGGCTGTAAGCATACCATCTATCAGAAGGATCTGGGAAGTGAGCGTATCTGTCCGCACTGTAGCTATACCTTTCGTATTTCTGCCCAAGAACGCTTGGCTTTGACAATTGATATGGGAACCTTCAAGGAATTGTTTACAGGGATTGAAAGTAAGGATCCCTTGCATTTCCCTGGTTATCAAAAGAAACTAGCAGCTATGCGTGAAAAAACAGGGCTGGATGAAGCTGTTGTGACAGGAACCGCTCTTATTAAGGGTCAGACTGTGGCTCTTGGGATTATGGATTCCAACTTTATCATGGCTTCTATGGGCACGGTTGTAGGTGAAAAAATCACTCGTTTGTTTGAGTATGCGACTGTTGAACAATTACCAGTTGTTCTCTTCACAGCCTCTGGTGGAGCCCGTATGCAGGAAGGAATCATGAGTCTCATGCAGATGGCCAAGATTTCTGCAGCGGTTAAACGCCATTCAAATGCTGGTCTCTTTTACCTGACCATTTTGACAGATCCAACGACAGGTGGTGTAACAGCTTCTTTCGCTATGGAAGGCGATATCATTCTGGCTGAACCACAGAGCTTGGTTGGTTTTGCTGGGCGTCGTGTGATTGAAAATACGGTTCGTGAAAGCTTGCCTGAGGATTTCCAAAAGGCAGAATTCCTATTGGAACATGGCTTTGTGGATGCTATTGTCAAAAGAAGAGACTTGCCAGATACCATTGCTAGCCTAGTCAGATTGCACGGAGGGAGTCCTAGATGAATATTGCAAAAATAGTCAGAGAAGCGCGTGAGCAGAGTCGCTTGACAACCTTGGACTTTGCGACAGGCATTTTTGATGAATTTATCCAATTACACGGTGACCGTTCTTTTCGTGATGATGGTGCAGTTGTTGGCGGTATTGGCTGGCTTGGAGATCAAGCTGTAACAGTGGTTGGTATTCAAAAAGGCAAGAGTTTACAAGATAACCTTAAACGGAATTTTGGCCAACCTCATCCAGAAGGCTACCGCAAGGCCCTACGGTTGATGAAACAGGCTGAAAAATTTGGCCGTCCAGTTGTGACCTTTATCAATACAGCAGGTGCCTATCCTGGTGTCGGAGCGGAAAAACGTGGTCAAGGGGAAGCTATTGCTCGCAATCTCATGGAAATGAGTGACCTGAAAGTTCCGATTATCGCTATCATTATCGGTGAAGGTGGTTCAGGTGGGGCTCTGGCTCTAGCAGTCGCAGACCGTGTCTGGATGCTGGAAAATTCCATCTATGCCATTCTCAGTCCAGAAGGTTTTGCTTCCATTCTATGGAAAGACGGCACTCGTGCTATGGAAGCGGCAGAACTGATGAAAATCACCTCACATGAATTGTTAGAAATGGACGTGGTAGATAAAGTGATTTCTGAAGCAGGACTTTCTAGCAAGGAATTGATTAAGAGTGTCAAAAAAGAACTTCAAGCTGAGCTAGCTTTACTTTCACAAAAACCGCTAGCAGAGTTGTTGGAAGAACGCTATCAACGATTTAGAAAATACTAATACTTCAGAATACGCAAAAACTAGAACTGACTGTCAGTTCTAGTTTTTGTGTGGGTCTCACTCTGTGTAGATGGGAAAGTCAAAAGGTGCTTGGAAGACCAAACACCTTTTCGATTATTCATTTTCTTCAGTTACAAATTGACTAAGCAGTCCGTTGATAAAGCGGGCTGATTTTTGATCTGAAAAATTCTTAGCGAGTTCAATAGCTTCATTGACTGCTACCAGCTGAGGTGTGTCAAATGAAGTGATTTCAAAGATACCCAAGCGTAGTAAGTTTTTTTCGACCAAGGTCAAGCGTTCAACTGTCCAGCCTGACTTGAGGTGCTGGTTGATTTGTTTATCCAACTCGTCTTTTTGAGCTTGAACACCAGAAACCAAGTTTAGAAGAAAGGCAGGGATTTGCACATCTGTATCTTCACGGTCATGCGTGTAGGCAAAGTGACAAGCTGTTTCCATATCTGTGTCGAATTCAAGGCTCATAAGAGCTTGAAAAGCGCATTTACGAAGTTCGCGTCTAGATTCTAATAATGGACTAGTCATTGAGGAAGTCCTCGTTAAATAGATCTTTCAACTCAGGTTTTGGTGTTTTATCTGGAACGATTCCTGCAACATGTATATTGACAGCAGCAAGTTCCACATCAGCCATATCACGGACAGCATCTTTAACCGCTTTTTGAATAGCCAGAGCAACTTTTGGTACTTTCACACCGTACTCAAGATAGAGATAGATATCAGCTGTCAGCTCTTCTTCGATATTTTTTAAATAAACACCACGACCAAGAGAGAGTTTTGATAGAGTATCAGATACGGATTTATTTGAAAATGAGTGAACACCATCAACTTTAGCAGTTGCGATGGCAATGATTTTTTCAAGTACACGTGGAGCGATAACGATTTCGCCAAATTGTTCTTCAATTCCCATAGAATGACCTCTTTCTAGAGATTAGGCACGAGAAACGTAAGTTCCTTCTGCAGTGTTGATGATCAATTTTTGTCCAGCTTCGATGAAGTCTGGAACGTTGACAACAAGTCCAGTTTCCATAGTTGCTGGTTTACCAGAACCTGTAACAGTAGCACCCTTGATAGATGGTTGTGTTTCAGCAACTGTCAATTCAACAGTAGTTGGTACAGTTACACCGATTACTTCAGTTCCGTAGAATTGGATTTTCACATCAGAGTTTTCAAGGATGTAAAGCAATTCGTTTTCAACGTTTACGACTGGGATTTCGTATTGGTCGTAAGTTTCAGTGTTCATGAAGTAGGCAGTTTCATCCATTTTGTACAAGTATTGAGCTGGAACAGTTTCGATAATAGCTTGTTCGAATTTTTCTTCTGGACGGTAGCTTGTGTCAAATGTAGAACCAGTACGGACATCACGCAATTTCATACGCATGATCGTGTTTCCTTTACCTGGTTTGTGGTGGCTAGCTTCCAAAACGCGGATCAATTTTCCGTCTGCAGTTTCAAATGTCATACCAGCTTTCAATTTGCTTGCTTCGATCATGATTTTACCTCTTTTTATAAATATTATTACTCTTCATTTTACCATAAAATCTTCTGGAAATAAAGCCAAAATAGTTATTGGGAGATGGTGGGAGCCAAAAAAACCAACCTCAGGGCTGGTTTATTTTATATATTAATCTTCTTTCAACTTCGCCAATTCTTGGGCAAGGAGTTTAAGGGCGACTTGTGGGTTGGCTTGGCCTTTGGTTGCTTTCATAAGGAAGCCTGTAAAGGCCTTGTCTGCGTTACGTTTGCCTGACTTGAAGTCTGCAACTGCGGCTTCGTTATCTGCAAAGACTTGGTGGATAATTGGAATCAAAACATCAGGATCTGAGATTTGAACCATACCTGCTTTTTCCACGTATTCACGCGCTCCACCGCCATTTTTAGCTAGATGGACAAAGACTTTCTTGGCAATCTTAGAAGAGATAGTACCATCTTCGATGATGGCAATCATTTCAACCAAGTTTTCTGGTGTTAGTTTGATTTGTTCCAGTGTTTTGCCTTCAGCGTTCAAGAACTGAGCGACTTCTCCTTGGAGCCAGTTAGAGACTTGTTTGGCATCACCACCGAGGGCAACAGCTTTTTCAAAGAAGTCAGAAGTGACTTTATTAGCAGTCAACTGACTAGCATCGTAGTCTGACAAACCAAGGTCAGCCACGTAACGCGCACGGCGTTCTTTTGGAAACTCTGGCAATTCAGTACGCATTTCCTCAATCCACTCATCTGAGATTTCAAAGAGAGGTAGGTCTGGTTCTGGGAAGTAGCGGTAGTCTGCAGCACCTTCCTTGACACGCATGAGGATGGTTGCTTTGTTGGCTTCATCGTAACGGCGTGTTTCTTGGCGGATTTGACCACCTGAGCGTAGGATTTCAGCTTGACGTTGGACTTCGTATTCAAGACCCTTGCGAACATTTGAGAAGGAGTTGAGGTTTTTCAACTCAGTCTTGGTACCGAATTTCTCTTGACCATAAGGACGAAGGGAGATGTTGGCATCCACACGCATAGAACCTTCTTCCATCTTAACGTCAGAAATACCAGCGTACTGGATGACTTCCTTGAGGGCTGTCAGATAAGCATAGGCTTCTTCTGGCGAACGCATGTCGGCTTCAGATACAATCTCAATCAAGGGCACCCCTTGGCGGTTGAGGTCAACATAAGAGTAGCCATCAGTACCGTGGGTGTTTTTACCAGCGTCTTCCTCTAGGTGGGCACGTTCGATACCGATTTTCTTAGTTGTACCGTCTTCTAGCTCGACTTCAATCCAACCGTTATAGCCGATTGGCTCATCAAACTGAGAAATTTGGTAGGCTTTTGGATTATCAGGGTAGAAGTAGTTCTTGCGGTCAAAATGCATATTTTTGTGGATATCCATGTTGAGGGCAAGAGCAGCCTTGATTCCGGCATCGACAACACCTTTATTGAGAACTGGCAGTACGCCTGGGAAAGACCAGTCAATCACGTTAGTGTTGGCGTTTTGGTCATTTCCAAAGTGGGCAGAAGTAGGTGAGAAGATTTTTGAATTGGTGTTTAGCTCTACGTGGACTTCAAGTCCGATGACTGTTTCAAAGTTCATTAGTTGTCACCTCCAAAAATCACGGGTTGTTGTTTGTGGTAGTCTGTTGTTGCTTCAAAGGCAGCAGCAGCTTGGTAAATGGTTTCCTCAGAGTACTTAGGACCGATCAATTGGAGACCGACAGGTAGACCTTGAGAGAATCCAGCAGGAATCGAAATTCCTGGTAGACCTGCCAAGTTGACAGGAATTGTCAAAAGGTCAGCTAAGTACATAGCAACGGGGTCGTGGTTGAGAGAATCCAAGTCATAGGCAACGCTTGGAGCAGTTGGTCCCAAAATCAAGTCGTAATCTGCAAAGACGTTTTCGAAATCTTGGATGATGAGGGTACGGACTTGTCCAGCCTTTTTGTAGTAAGCATCATAGTAACCTGATGAAAGGCTGAAAGTACCTAGCATGATACGACGTTTCACCTCTTCACCGAAACCTTGGCTACGGCTGTTTACATAGATTTCATCAAGGTTGGTTGCATCCTCTGCGCGGTAGCCGTAACGGATACCGTCAAAGCGTTGTAAGTTTGATGAAGCTTCAGATGAAGCGATGATGTAGTAAACGGCAACACCGTATTTTGAGTGAGGCAGGCTCACTTCTTCAACGATAGCACCAAGTTTTTCAAAGTGCTTAGCAGCATTCAGAATAGTTTCCTTAACTTCTGGGTCAATTCCTTCACCAAGGTATTCCTTAGGCAAAGCAATTTTCATGCCCTTGATGTCTTGCCCGATTTTTGAAGTAAAGTCGGCAATACGGACAGGAGCAGAAGTGGAGTCTTTGGCATCTTCACTGGCAATAGCGTTGAGCAAGAGGGCATTTTCCTTAACAGTTGGTGCAAAAGGTCCGATTTGGTCTAGAGAGCTACCGAAGGCAATGAGACCGAAACGAGAAACCGTTCCGTAGGTTGGTTTGAGACCAACGATCCCGTTGAAGGCAGCTGGTTGGCGGATGGAACCACCAGTATCAGAACCAAGCGACAAGCGGACTTGCCCTGACGCTACAGCTGCAGCAGAACCACTTGATGACCCACCAGGAACCTTGCTGTGATCCCAAGCATTTTTAGTGGCACCATAGTGTGAAGTCTCACCTGATCCACCCATGGCAAATTCGTCCATGTTGGTCTTTCCAACGACGATCATACCTTTAGATTTTGCATTGGAAACGGCTGTCGCATCAAAGATTGGCTCATAGTTGTAGAGCATTTTTGAGGCAGCAGTTGTGAGAATACCGTCTGTGGAGATGTTATCCTTGACAGCTAGGGGAATTCCTGAAAGGACATTATCAGCGTCAATTCCAGCTTCATCAATAGCTTTAGCCTGAGCAAGAGCTTGATCTTCAGCGATTGTAACAAAAGCGTTAATAGCTGTCTCGCGTGACTTGATATCTTCAAGCGTAGCTTGGGTCAATTCTGTTGCAGAAATTTCCTTAGAAACAAGGAGATTGTGCAAGTCTTCAATGGTTTTATTGTTGAAAGTCATTAGGCATCTCCTCCGTCGTCTAAGATAGCTGGCACCTTGATATAGTAGTTGTCTTTTTCAGGTACGTTTTTAAACAGGCGCTCACGGTCTGTTCCTTCTTCAGCCACATCAGGGCGAAGTACAGTTTTGCGGTCAGCCATAGTTGTAGTTGGTGCGACACCTGTTGTGTCAACTTCGCCCAGCAATTCAACCATGTCAACAATCTTAGACAAGGTAGTCGCAAAAGCGGCAGTTTCTTCTTCAGAGAATCTTAATTTTGAAAGATTGGCAACGTGTGTTACCTCTTCTTGCGTAATTTTCATCTTGCATCCTTTCGTGAAATGATGATTTTTAGTCTGTTCTATTTTACCATATTTTCCTATAAATAAGGGAGGTAAAGCTGAAAAAAGACATGTGGAGGCTAGAGAATGTGTTTTAATGATGATTTGTTTGAAAAGCGGATTTCAAAGGGGAAATTATATGATACAATGGTATAACAGAGAAGTGAAGACGGTGGTTACGAAATCGAAAGGAGGGTGATGTTTATGTGCAGAACCCGTAAAATCTTAGTAGAAAGGAGTAACCAGATTTGTTACCCTTTGAGGCTTTGACGCTCATGTTTGTAGCTGGTAACTTTGTTATCACGCTCCTGAAGTTCATCCTTGAATTGGTAAAAGAGACAAAAAAATAGCCGTCCTAACTTTGGCGAGTTAACGAGCTATTTTTTAGTTATGTAATTACAGCCACCGTCTTAAACGGCTTTGTAGGGTGTTGTTGACGCAACACCTTTTTCTATCTATATTCATTGTAACATTTATTTTAAAAATTGCAAGTGGAATTGTTCTACTCTAGCAGTGTCTTATATAAAATAGAAATTGAAAAAAATGCTAAAATCCGATATAATGGAGTGTTGAAAGGAATGGTAAAATCCAATGTAAAAATCATTCTTAGCTATTGAAACAACTTAAAATAGAGAATCAAAGAAAGAGAACTTATGAATATTCAAGAAGAAATTAAGAAACGTCGAACCTTTGCCATCATCTCTCACCCGGACGCGGGGAAAACGACCATTACTGAGCAGTTGCTCTACTTTGGGGGAGAAATTCGTGAGGCTGGTACTGTAAAAGGAAAGAAGACAGGAAACTTTGCCAAGTCTGACTGGATGGATATCGAGAAACAACGTGGGATCTCGGTAACCTCATCTGTGATGCAGTTTGACTATGATGGTAAACGAGTCAATATCCTGGACACTCCAGGGCACGAGGACTTCTCAGAGGATACCTATCGTACCTTGATGGCGGTGGATGCTGCGGTTATGGTAGTGGACTCTGCCAAGGGTATTGAGGCCCAAACCAAGAAATTGTTTGAGGTTGTGAAACATCGTGGCATTCCGGTCTTTACCTTTATGAACAAGCTGGACCGTGATGGTCGTGAACCACTAGATCTCTTGCAGGAATTGGAAGAAGTCTTGGGCATTGCTAGCTACCCGATGAACTGGCCTATCGGGATGGGGAAAGCCTTTGAAGGCTTGTATGACCTCTATAACCAACGTTTGGAGCTCTATAAAGGAGATGAGCGTTTTGCTAGTCTGGAAGATGGGGATAAACTTTTTGGCAGCAATCCTTTCTACGAGCAAGTCAAGGATGATATCGAACTGTTAAATGAAGCTGGGAATGAGTTTTCAGAGGAAGCTATTTTGGCTGGAGAATTGACGCCAGTCTTCTTCGGTTCAGCTTTGACAAACTTTGGTGTGCAGACCTTCCTTGAAACCTTCCTCAAGTTTGCTCCAGAACCACATGGACACAAGAAAACAGACGGAGAAATTGTGGATCCTTACGACAAGGACTTCTCAGGATTTGTCTTTAAAATCCAAGCCAATATGGACCCTCGTCACCGTGACCGTATCGCCTTTGTCCGTATCGTATCGGGTGAATTTGAGCGTGGTATGAGTGTCAATCTTCCTCGTACTGGTAAGGGTGCCAAACTGTCGAATGTCACTCAGTTTATGGCTGAAAGTCGTGAGAATGTGACCAATGCGGTAGCAGGAGATATCATCGGGGTTTACGATACAGGTACTTATCAGGTTGGGGACACTTTGACGGTTGGAAAAAACAAGTTTGAATTTGAACCCCTGCCAACCTTTACACCTGAGATTTTCATGAAAGTTTCTGCTAAGAATGTCATGAAGCAAAAATCCTTCCACAAGGGTATCGAGCAATTGGTGCAAGAAGGTGCTGTTCAGCTTTATAAAAATTACCAAACAGGTGAGTACATGCTGGGAGCGGTAGGTCAACTCCAGTTTGAAGTCTTTAAGCACCGTATGGAAGGCGAGTACAATGCGGAAGTAGTTATGAGCCCGATGGGTAAAAAGACTGTTCGTTGGATCAAGCCTGAGGACTTGGATGAACGCATGTCGTCAAGCCGAAATATCTTGGCCAAAGACCGTTTTGATCAACCGGTCTTCCTCTTTGAAAATGACTTTGCCCTCCGCTGGTTTGCGGACAAGTATCCAGACGTAGAGTTGGAAGAGAAAATGTAAATCGTTACAAATGACTAGCAACATAAAGTTGCTGTCATTTGACGGTAACCGCTATGCCGGCTTACCTAAACGCTTCACTAGGAAAAATCCACGAATATTATCGATTCGTGGATTTTTCTGTCGTAATAGATAGAAAAGGGTAACTGCCTTGCTAGCTGAGTTTGGCAAATGGAATCGATTTGCCAAACTCTGTGTAGTGGATAATAAGATAGCAAAGTATGTAGGGTTTTACCTTAGCCTTTTATAAAAAGATGTTGAATATTAGACCTTGTTCGTCCTATTATTAACATTTATGGTAATAACTTACAAATAAAAGAAAACTTCAGATATTCACCTTTTGTGATTGGTCTGAAGTTTTCTTTTTTACTGTCCGTATTTTTGGTAAAAATCAACTTTTACTTGGATGAAGGTTTTGGCTTCACGGAGGAGTTGAAGAAGGGTGGCACGGGTTTCAAATTCTTCTCTTGTCTTGGGTAGACTGCGGTTCCGAAAGACTTCTAGATAGCGTTCGATTTCATCTAGCAAATCAGAAGCAGGATTGGTCTGGCTTAGTTGACCTGCAATTTTTGAAAAGAGTTGCGCTAAAATCAGACTTTCGCTGGCAGCTAGGTGACAGGTATTGATCTGCTGGGCCATGTTTCGCAGGATACGACTTTGTCGTTGTCTCATCTCAAAGTAGTGGATATGGTAGTCGGTCTGGTGAAAGAGGTGGTCAGAGTGATCTAGATAGACCAGTTTGAGAGCCTCTTCCAAAAGGGTGTCCAATTCTTCAACCAGCTGTGCTCGATTGCGTCCGTCCCCTCTGGATAAATAATATTTGAAGCGCTGGAGAATATCTTTTAACTTTTCTTCTACTAATGTGTGGTAGTGCTGGATTTCCTCTTCTCGTGAAGGCATATAGAGATTGACCAGTAAGGCAAATCCTGTACCAATAGCAAAGAGAAGGAATTCATTGACTAGGAGGTCTAGAGAGGTTGACTCTTGTACCAAGAGGTGGCTAACCAAAACAGTGCTTGGTGTGATGCCAATTTCCCAGCCCATCTTGTAGGCTAGAGGCACATAGAGGGCAAGATAGAGGCCAAGGCTCCAGATATGAAATCCGCTCAAGTGAAAAGCCAAAACTCCGATAACCAAAGCTAGAAGCATGGAAAAAAAACGATTGCGGGCCAGTTTTAAAGTACTTCTACGCGTATCAGAGAGGCTTAAGAGGGCGATGATTCCAGCTGAGACAACTGAAGAAAGATTGAGAAAATAAGCAAGAAGGCAGGCAAGACAGGTAGCTAAGATGAGTTTGGTCGTACGTTGGCTGATAGACATAAGAATTTCCTAGTAAGTTGTACTCAATGAAAATCAAAAAGCAAACTAGGAAGTTAGCCGCAGGCTGCTCAAAACACTGTTTTGAGGTTGCAGATAGAACTGACGAAGTCAGTAACATCTATACGGTAAGGTGAAGCTGACGTGGTTTGAAGAGATTTTCGAAGAGTATTAGAATAAAAGAGGAAAAGACAAGACCGAAGCCGGCTTGCCTTTATGAGTTATTTTTTACGGGCTGCTGCGTATTCGGCAACGGCAGTAAAGAGGACATCTGTAGAAGAGTTGAGGGCTGTTTCACATGAGTCTTGGATGACCCCAATCACAAATCCAACCCCAACCACTTGCATGGCAATATCGTTAGAAATACCGAAGAGGCTACAAGCAACTGGGATAAGAAGGAGGGATCCTCCGGCAATACCAGAAGCACCACAGGCTGAGATAGCTGCGACTACACTAAGTACAAAGGCTGTCGCAAAGTCAACAGGGATTCCAAGAGTGTTAACTGCAGCAAGAGTCAAAACGTTAATGGTAATTGCTGCTCCTGCCATGTTGATAGTAGATCCAAGTGGGATAGAAACTGAATAGGTATCTGGGTTGAGTCCAAGATCATGGCATAGTTTCATGTTGACAGGGATGTTGGCAGCAGAACTACGAGTGAAGAAGGCTGTTACACCGCTGACACGCAAACATTTCCAAACGAGAGGATAAGGATTTCTCTTCATAAAGAGGAAGGCAATTAGTGGATTGACTACTAGAGCTACAAAGAACATGGTTGTCACCAAGAGGGCAAGTAAGATTCCATAGTTAGCTAGACTTCCGATTCCTTTATCAGAGATAGTTTTGAAAACAAGGCCAAGGATTCCAAATGGAGCTAGGTTGATGATCCATTCGACAATTTTAGAAGTCACATCAGCCATGTTTTTTAGCAATTCTTTACTGTTTTTGCTGGCCTCTTTCATGGCAATCCCAAAAATAACTGCCCAAGATAGAATACCAATGTAGTTGGCAGTAATGAGGGCATTGACTGGATTGTCAACTAGTTTGAGTAAAAGGTTGCTGAGGACCTGGCCAATCCCATCTGGTGGTGTAATTTCTGTATTGACACTATTTAAGGTAATTTCAACTGGAACGATGAAACTAGCAAAGACAGCCACAAGTGCCGCTGCAAAGGTTCCCACTAAATAAAGAAAGATAACGGTTTTCATATTGCTATCTTGGCCCTTTTGATGTTGGGAAAGGGCGTTAGCAACGAGGGCAAATACCAGAATTGGTGCGATGGCTTTTAGACCACCAACAAAGAGATCTCCAAGTAGACCAATTCCTGAAACAGTAGGAAACGTCAGTCCAAGGATTCCTCCAAGAAGCATGCCAATCAAAATCCGTTTGATCAGGCTTGCCTTATTCCAAGCATGAATGAATTTTTTCATAACAATCTCCTTTATTGTGTAATGTTTATGATTATAGTATAAATATGAACTAAAATCAAGAATTTTCTGTCTATTTTTGAAATTATTTTTGAATATTTATGGAGATTCATCACTTGTGAAAGTATGGTATAATAAATGAAAGGAGTTTTCTATGCAAGAATTTTTTCAAACCTACCTCAATAAGCTTGATATAACAACGATTATTGAGAATATCCTAACAAAGTTAATTTCTCTGTTATTTCTATTTTTACTTTTCTATATAGCTAAGAAATTGCTCCATACCATGGTGCAGAGAATTGTCAAACCTTCTCTAAAAATGTCTCGTCATGATGTCGGACGTCAGAAAACAATCTCACGTCTGTTAGAAAATATGTTTAATTATACTCTTTATTTCTTTTTGCTCTATTGCATTTTGTCGATTTTAGGTTTGCCAGTTTCTAGTTTGCTGGCAGGTGCTGGGATTGCTGGGGTGGCTATTGGGATGGGAGCTCAAGGCTTTCTGTCTGATGTCATCAATGGCTTTTTTATCCTTTTTGAACGTCAACTGGATGTGGGAGATGAGGTTGTTCTGACAAATGGTCCTATTACTGTATCGGGCAAGGTCATCAGCGTCGGTATTCGAACGACTCAACTCCGAGGAGAAGACCAGGTTCTGCACTTCGTTCCCAATCGGAATATCACCGTCGTCAGCAATTTCTCTCGGACAGACCAGGCCTGAAATTTTAGCAGATTTATGGTACAATAGAAAGAGTTTGGTAAAGGAGAGAAGATGTTTTTAGAAAAAAAACTGGGAAATGGTTGTATCTGGATTAACTTAGATTTGGACAAGTTGAAAAAACTAGAAGACCTTTCTGAAATCTACGGTTTGGACAAAGAAACCATTGAATACGCACTGGATAAAAATGAACGTGCCCATATGGATTATAACCGTGAGAATGGGACTGTGACCTTTATCTACAATGTTCTGGACTTAGAAAAGGACAAGGATTACTATGAAGCGATTCCCATGACCTTTATCGTTGAAAACAAACGAATGATTACCATCAGCAACCATAAGAATGCTTATGTCATTGATCAGATGTTAGCTTATCTGGATAGCCATGAGTCGCTTTCTATTTACAAGTTTCTCTTTGCTGGTTTAGAGATTATCAGTAACGCTTATTATCCTGTCATTGAAGAGATGGATAAAAGTAAGGACGAAATTAGTGCCTTGCTACGTCAAACTACAACAAAGAAAAATCTCTTCGCCCTGTCCGACTTGGAGACAGGTATGGTTTACTTGACAGCAGCGGCAAAACAAAATCGACTCCTCTTGGAACATATCCAGGGCCATGCTCTTTATCGGAGATTTAATGATGTCGAACGAGAGCAGTTTGATGATGCCATGATTGAAGCCCATCAGTTGGTGTCTATGACAGACTTGATTTCTCAAGTCTTGCAACAACTCTCAGCTTCTTACAACAACATCCTAAACAATAACTTGAATGATAGTTTGACAATTTTGACTATTGTCTCCGTCTTACTAGCAGTACTTGCGGTTATTACAGGTTTCTTCGGAATGAATGTTCCTCTACCATTTACAGAAGAGCCAAATGCTTGGATTTATATCTTAATGGCTAGCTTGATTTTATGGGCAGCCTTATCTCAATGGCTGAAGAAAATTACTAGAAAATAAAAGAGAAGGAGCCAGAATGGCGATTGAAAATTACATGCCAGATTTTGCTGTGGAAGCAGTTTATGATTTGACAGTAGAAAGCCTGCAAAAACAAGGAATAAAAGCTGTTTTGGTGGATTTAGATAATACTCTCATTGCTTGGAATAACCCTGACGGGACTCCAGAGATGAAACGATGGTTGCATGACCTTCGTGATGCTGGTATTCGCATCATCGTAGTCTCAAATAACACTAAGAAACGCGTCCAAAGAGCAGTTGAGAAGTTTGGAATTGATTACATTTATTGGGCCTTGAAGCCCTTCACATTGGGAATTGACCGTGCCATGAAGGAATTCCACTATGAGAAAAGTGAAGTAGTCATGGTTGGCGACCAGCTCATGACAGATATTCGAGCAGCCCACCGTGCAGGCATTCGCTCGATTTTAGTCAAACCCTTGGTCCAACACGATTCGATCAAAACGCAGATTAACCGAGCTCGTGAGCGCCGTGTCATGCGAAAAATCACTGAAAAGTACGGGCCAATTACATATAAAAAAGGAATTTAACTATGGAAGAAATTCTCTGTATTGGTTGTGGAGCAACCATTCAGACGACAGACAAGGCTGGTCTTGGCTTTACCCCCCAGTCGGCACTTGAAAAAGGTTTGGAGACTGGTGAAGTCTATTGCCAACGCTGTTTCCGTCTCCGCCACTACAATGAAATCACGGATGTCCAGTTGACGGATGATGATTTCCTCAAGCTCTTGCACGAGGTGGGAGACAGTGATGCCTTGGTGGTCAATGTCATTGATATCTTTGACTTTAATGGCTCTGTCATCCCAGGCTTGCCACGTTTTGTCTCGGGCAATGATGTCCTCTTGGTTGGAAATAAAAAAGATATCTTGCCCAAGTCTGTTAAACCGGGCAAGATTAGCCAGTGGTTGATGGAGCGTGCCCACGAAGAGGGTCTTCGTCCAGTCGATGTCGTCCTAACTTCGGCACAAAACAAACATGCCATTAAGGAAGTCATTGACAAGATTGAACATTACCGTAAGGGCCGTGATGTCTATGTTGTTGGGGTAACCAATGTTGGGAAATCAACTCTTATTAATGCTATTATCCAGGAAATTACGGGTGATCAGAATGTCATCACGACTTCGCGCTTCCCAGGGACAACCTTGGACAAGATTGAGATTCCGCTTGACGACGGTTCATATATCTACGATACACCGGGAATTATCCACCGTCATCAGATGGCCCACTACTTGACGGCTAAAAACCTCAAGTATGTCAGTCCTAAAAAGGAAATCAAGCCTAAAACCTATCAGCTTAATCCCGAGCAAACCCTGTTTTTAGGTGGTTTGGGACGCTTTGACTTCATTGCAGGAGAAAAGCAAGGATTCACAGCCTTCTTTGACAATGAACTCAAACTCCACCGTACCAAGCTTGAGGGCGCTAGTGCCTTTTACGACAAGCACCTTGGAACTCTTCTAACACCGCCAAATAGCAAGGAAAAAGAAGATTTTCCAAAACTAGTCCAACATGTCTTTAATATCAAGGATAAGACAGATCTAGTTATCTCAGGACTAGGCTGGATTCGCGTAACAGGAACTGCCAAAGTCGCCGTCTGGGCACCAGAAGGCGTCGCCGTCGTCACACGCAAAGCAATTATTTAAACACAGAAAGGAAAGGGTTATCTGAATTCGGGCGAGCAGGGCGAGCCCTGTAGAGAATACTTTTCGCCGTGGTGTCAGTTGGTACAAGGAATTGTACCAACTGCGGAAAATTAGAGACCTTAGGCTCAAATTTTAGTCATGAAAGTCCGAAGGACTTTGCTGACGTCCGTCACCACTTCAGAAAAGTATTAAAAGAAACTCTTTTAAAGAAATTATGTCATTAACATCAAAACAACGTGCCTTCCTCAACAGCCAGGCACACACCCTCAAACCCATCATCCAAATCGGGAAAAATGGTCTCAACGACCAAATCAAAACCAGCGTCCGTCAAGCTCTTGACGCTCGCGAATTGATTAAAGTTACGCTCTTGCAAAACACAGATGAAAACATCCACGAAGTAGCTGAAATCTTGGAAGAAGAAATCGGTGTGGATACGGTCCAAAAAATCGGACGCATCTTGATTTTGTATAAACAATCCAGCAAGAAAGAAAATCGCAAGATTTCCAAGAAAGTCAAAGAAATCTAAAACCCTACTCCAAACAACTGTTTTTACAGAGAATTAAAGGAAGACGAGCCTATGGCAATCGAATTATTGACTCCCTTTACCAAGGTAGAGTTGGAGCCAGAAATCAAGGAGAAAAAACGCAAACAAGTCGGGATTTTAGGCGGAAATTTTAACCCTGTTCACAATGCCCATCTTGTTGTGGCGGACCAAGTACGACAACAGTTGGGACTGGACCAGGTCCTGCTCATGCCCGAATACCAACCACCTCATGTAGATAAAAAGGAAACCATCCCCGAGCACCATCGGCTCAAGATGCTTGAGTTGGCGATTGAGGGGATTGAAGGCTTAGCCATTGAAACAATCGAGTTAGAGCGCAAGGGAATTTCCTACACCTACGACACCATGAAGATTTTGACGGAACAACATCCAGACACGGATTATTACTTCATTATCGGGGCTGATATGGTGGACTATCTGCCTAAATGGTACCGAATTGATGAGCTGGTCGACATGGTTCAGTTTGTGGGAGTTCAGCGCCCACGTTACAAGGCTGGGACTTCCTATCCAGTTATCTGGGTGGATGTGCCTCTCATGGACATCTCGTCCAGCATGGTGCGTGACTTCATTGCCCAAGGTCGGAAACCCAACTTTCTCCTACCTCAGCCAGTGCTAGACTACATCGAGAAGGAGGGGCTTTACTGATGGCATACCAAGACTATATCAACTGTTCCCGTGAGGTTTTGTTGGAAAGAATGGCAGAGCTTCTACCTGAAAAACGTGTAACCCATTGCTTGGGTGTAGAGTGTGCAGCCATTGAACTTGCAGAACGATTCGGAGTCGATGCCGATAAAGCAGGTCTAGCAGGTCTCCTTCATGACTATGCTAAAAAGTTGTCAGATCAGGAATTTCTAGACTTGATTGACCGTTATCAGCTAGACCCTGACCTCAAAAACTGGGGCAATAATGTCTGGCATGGTATGGTTGGCATCTACAAGATTCAGGAAGATTTGGATTTGCAAGACTCTGAAATCCTGCGAGCTATTGAAATCCATACAGTCGGAGCTGGTCAGATGACCGATCTAGATAAAGTCATCTACGTCGCAGATTATATCGAGCACAATCGTGCCTTTCCAGGCGTGGATCAGGCGCGTGAAATTGCAAGTTTGTCACTTAATAAGGCAGTGGCCTACGAAACGGCACGAACTGTGGAGCATTTGGCTCATCAAGGATTTCCCATCTATCCCCAAACCCTTGAAACCTATAACGCCTTTGTACACTATTTGAAAGAGGACTAAATGAAGACGGCTTTTATAATCATTGATGTTCAGAATATTTTAGTGGAAACTGGGTTTCAGACAAAAAGTCTATTGGAAAAAATTTCTTATTTACAAAACCAGGCTAGAAGCAAGAATATCGAAATTATCTATGTTCAACATATTGAGAACTCTGAAGCTCAAACATCAGAAGATTGGCAGTTATCTGAGTTTTTAAGTCGAAAACCTAATGAAAAGGTCTTTCAGAAGAAGTATAACAGTATTTTCAAAGAAACTGGTTTAAAAGAATACTTGGATAAACAGGGGATTGAAAAATTAGTTTTATGTGGTATGCAGACAGAATATTGTGTGGATACCTCTGTCAAGGTTGCCTTTGAATATGGCTATCAGCTTATTATTCCAGAAGGAACTTGCACAACGTTTGATGGCGATGACATTCCAGCAGAAACGATAAATGAATTTTATGAGGGCATTTGGGAGGGGCGCTTTGCAGATGTCCTAAATTACAAACATATTTTCTAGAAAGAGGATTAAATGAAAGAAAAAGAATTACTAGAACTAGTCGTGAAGGCGGCTGATGAGAAACGTGCGGAAGATATCCTTGCACTTGACGTACAAGATTTGACCAGCGTGACGGACTACTTTGTCATTACTAGCTCGATGAATAGCCGTCAGTTGGACGCTATCGCTGACAATATCCGTGAAAAAGTAGCTGAAGCAGGCTTTAAAGGCAGCCATGTCGAAGGCGATGCAGCTGGAGGTTGGGTCTTGCTAGACCTCGGCAGTGTCGTTGTGCATATCTTCTCAGAAGAAATGCGTGCCCACTATAACCTTGAAAAACTATGGCATGAGGCGGATTCAGTAGACATTTCAGAAGCTTTGGCCTAGAAGATGAACTCAGTTGTAGTCAACTGGGTTTTATTTGCTTATTTTAGAAAAAATGGATAGAAAGGTAAGGGCTAGTGGTGTTTACCATGGAGCTCTTAGTAGCATGATTATGGCGACTTATGAAACCTTTGCGGCTGTTTATGATGCTGTGATGGACGATAGTTTATACGATAAATGGACGGATTTTTCCCTCCGTCATTTGCCAAAGACTAAGGAGAGAAAGAAACTCTTGGAGTTGGCTTGTGGGACAGGTATTCAGTCTGTGCGCTTTTCTCAGGCAGGTTTTGATGTAACTGGACTGGACTTGAGCGCGGATATGTTAAAGATAGCGGAGAAGAGAGCAGCTTCAGCCAAGCAAAAGATTGATTTTATTGAAGGCAATATGCTGGATTTGTCCAAGGCAGGTAAATACGATTTTGTCACGTGTTACTCGGACTCAATCTGTTACATGCAGGATGAGGTGGAAGTAGGGGACGTTTTTAAAGAAGTCTATAATGCCTTAAATGAAGATGGTGTTTTTATCTTTGATGTGCATTCGACTTACCAGACTGACGACGTTTTTCCAGGTTATTCCTATCATGAAAATGCAGAAGACTTTGCCATGCTTTGGGACACCTATGAGGACGAAGCCCCTCACTCTATCGTGCATGAACTGACTTTCTTTATCAAGGAAGCAGACGGATCCTTTAGTCGTCACGATGAGGTGCATGAGGAGCGTACATACGAGGTCTTAACCTATGATATTTTGCTGGAACAGGCTGGTTTCAAATCCTTCAAACTCTATGCGGACTTTGAGGACAAGGAGCCAACAGAAACTAGCAACCGTTGGTTTTTTGTGGCACAGAAGTAGGAGAATATCATGACCATCACAGGTATTATAGCGGAGTTCAATCCTTTTCACAATGGCCACAAATACCTGCTAGATCAGGCTGATGGACTGAAAATCGTGGCTATGTCAGGGAATTTTATGCAGAGAGGTGAGCCTGCAATTGTGGACAAGTGGACACGAGCCCAAATGGCATTGGAAAATGGCGCAGACTTGGTAGTAGAATTGCCCTTTTTAGTCAGTGTTCAGGCAGCAGATTTCTTTGGCCAAGGGGCTGTGGACATCTTGGCTCGTTTGGGCATTGATATTCTAGCTTTTGGGACGGAGGAAGTTCTAGATTACCAGAAAATCGCTGATTTATACACAGAGCAGGGTGCTGAGATGGAGAAATTTGTGGAAAATCTTCCTGATTCCCTCTCCTATCCCCAGAAAACCCAAGCTATGTGGAAGGAATTTGCAGGTCTTGATTTTTCAGGCAATACGCCCAATCATGTCCTTGCTCTGGCCTATGCCAAGGCGCTTGCTGCACGAAACATCAAGTTGCACCCGATTCAGCGTCAGGGGGCAGGTTATCATTCTGTGGACAAGGATGTGGACTTTGCCTCGGCGACAGCCCTGCGTCAGCATCAGTCAGACCAAGATTTCTTAGAACGCTTTATGCCCTCTGCTGCCCTCTTTGAGCAGACTAGTAAGGTGAGCTGGGAAGATTATTTTCCACTTTTACGCTATCAAATCTTTTCAAATCCAGACCTAAGTACTATTTATCAGGTTAATCAAGAAATGGCAGTGCGCATCAAGGATGCCATCAAGACAGCTCAGTCTGTTGACGAATTGATCGAGGCGGTTGCGACCAAACGCTACACCAAGGCGCGTGTCAGACGTCTCTTGACCTATATCTTGGTGCAGGCCAGAGAAAGTGACTTGCCAGAAGGTATCCATGTCCTTGGCTTTACCGAAAAAGGCAGACAACATCTTAAGTCTTTGAAAGGGCAGATCCATCTAGTCAGCCGAATTGGAAAAAAAACCTGGGATGCCGTGACCCAAAAGGCAGATCAAATCTACCAACTAGGACACCCGAGTATAGCAGAACAGAATTTCGGCAGAGTACCCATTAGAATAGAATCAAACTAAGTCTACTGAAAGGTAGGCTTTTCTAAAAAACAAGTTTATTTTAGTAAATGTATTATAAATTCCCAAAAACATATTCTATTTTAGGTTTGTGAAAATCACTTTTTTATGGTAGAATGTAAAAGAATGTATGTCATTCGGAATAACAATAAAATGAGGTAAAAACATGGAAATCATGTCGCTTGCGATTGCTGTTTTTGCCGTCATCATTGGTTTAGTCATTGGATATGTCAGCATCTCAGCCAAGATGAAATCATCTCAGGAAGCTGCGGAGTTGATGCTTTTAAATGCTGAACAAGAAGCAACTAATTTACGTGGACAAGCTGAGCGTGAAGCGGATTTACTTGTTAATGAAGCCAAACGTGAAAGCAAGTCTCTTAAAAAAGAAGCACTATTGGAGGCCAAAGAAGAAGCCAGAAAATACCGTGAAGAAGTGGACGCTGAATTCAAATCAGAACGTCAAGAACTCAAACAAATCGAAAGTCGTTTGACAGAGAGAGCTACTAGCCTTGACCGTAAGGACGACAATTTGACGAGTAAAGAACAAACACTTGAACAAAAAGAACAAAGTATTTCTGATAGGGCGAAAAACCTTGATGCGCGTGAAGAGCAATTAGAGGAAGTCGAAAGACAAAAAGAAGCTGAACTAGAGCGTATTGGTGCTCTGTCTCAGGCAGAAGCACGAGATATTATCTTGGCTCAGACAGAGGAGAACTTGACCAAGGAGATTGCCAGTCGCATTCGCGAAGCTGAGCAAGAGGTCAAGGAACGTTCTGACAAAATGGCCAAGGACATCTTGGTTCAAGCTATGCAACGTATCGCTGGTGAATATGTAGCGGAGTCAACAAACTCAACAGTTCATCTGCCGGATGATACTATGAAGGGACGTATTATTGGTCGTGAAGGTCGTAACATTCGTACCTTTGAAAGCTTGACAGGGGTCGATGTGATTATCGATGATACGCCAGAAGTGGTGACCTTGTCAGGATTTGATCCGATTCGTCGTGAGATTGCCCGCATGACTATGGAAATGTTGCTCAAGGATGGTCGTATTCACCCAGCTCGTATCGAAGAGTTGGTTGAGAAAAACCGTCAGGAGATTGACAATAAAATCCGTGAATACGGTGAGGCTGCTGCCTATGAGATTGGTGCACCAAACCTTCATCCAGATTTGATGAAGATAATGGGACGTTTGCAGTTCCGTACTTCATATGGACAAAACGTCTTGCGTCATTCGATTGAAGTTGCTAAGCTGGCTGGTATCATGGCGAGTGAGCTTGGTGAAAATGCGGCTCTTGCCCGTCGTGCTGGATTCCTTCACGATATCGGGAAAGCCATCGACCGTGAGGTTGAGGGTAGCCACGTTGAAATTGGTATGGAATTGGCTCGTAAGTACAAGGAACACCCAGTTGTGGTAAATACGATTGCTAGTCACCATGGTGATGTTGAAGCTGAAAGCGTGATTGCAGTTATCGTTGCTGCAGCAGATGCCTTGAGCGCAGCCCGTCCAGGTGCTCGTAGTGAGTCTCTTGAAAGCTATATCAAGCGTCTTCATGATTTGGAAGAAATTGCGAATGGCTTTGAAGGAGTACAAACTAGCTTTGCTCTTCAAGCAGGACGTGAAATCCGTATCATGGTCAATCCAGGACAAATCAAAGACGACAAAGTCACAATCTTGGCTCACAAAGTTCGTGAGAAAATTGAAAATAATCTCGATTACCCAGGAAATATCAAGGTAACCGTGATTCGCGAGCTTCGTGCAGTAGATTATGCTAAATAAATAAGAAAGAGCAGTTGAAAAATTACTGCTTTTTTGTTACACTAGATAGAAAGACTGTAAAGGATAATCTGGCTTTTTGCCATTATTCTAGAGAAATGTTATTTCACAGACTGACTAAAAGGAGACACAATGGCAGACCGAGGCTTACTAATCGTTTTTTCTGGTCCTTCAGGGGTTGGAAAAGGAACGGTTAGAAGAGAGATTTTTGAGAGTTCTGAAAACCAATTTCAATACTCTGTATCGATGACGACACGCGCACAACGTCCTGGAGAAGTGGACGGTGTTGATTATTTCTTCCGTACTCGGAAAGAGTTTGAAGAGCTGATTCGTCAAGGACAGATGTTGGAATACGCAGAATATGTCGGCAACTACTATGGAACTCCTCTGACCTATGTCAATGAAACCTTGGACAAGGGAATCGATGTTTTCCTTGAAATTGAAGTTCAAGGTGCTCTTCAGGTCAAGAAAAAGGTTCCAGATGCTGTCTTTATCTTCCTGACACCACCAGATTTGGATGAATTGCAGGATCGTTTGGTAGGTCGTGGAACAGACAGTGCAGAAGTAATTGCCCAACGAATCGAAAAAGCCAAGGAAGAAATTGCTCTCATGCGTGAGTATGATTATGCGATTGTCAACGATCAGGTGCCCCTAGCTGCTGAGCGTGTCAAACGTGTGATTGAAGCAGAGCACTTCCGTGTGGATCGTGTCATTGGTCACTATCAGGAGATGTTACCAAAATCTCCAACTACCCGATAAAATTTAGAAAATAGGTACAAGCAAATGATGTTAAAACCCTCTATTGATACCTTGCTCGACAAGGTTCCTTCAAAATATTCACTCGTAATCTTGGAAGCAAAACGTGCCCACGAATTGGAAGCAGGTGTGCCAGCAACTCAAGGTTTCAAGTCTGAAAAATCAACTCTTCGCGCTTTAGAAGAAATCGAATCAGGAAACGTTACAATTCACCCAGATCCAGAAGGAAAACGTGAAGCAGTGCGTCGCCGTATTGAAGAAGAAAAACGCCGCAAAGAAGAAGAAGAAAAGAAAATCAAAGAGCAAATCGCTAAAGAAAAAGAAGATGGTGAAAAAATTTAAGGTTGGGGGGACTCAATCTTATTTTTTCTATTGCAAGAATATACTGATACTCAATGAAAATCAAAAAGCAAACTAGGAAGCTAGCCGCAGGTTGCTCAAAACACGGTTTTGAGGTTGCTGATAGGACTGACGAAGTCAGTAACATATATACGGTAAGGCGACGCTGACGTGGTTTGAAGAGATTTTCGAAGAGTATGACAAGGAGGAGGTGAGAAGATGGCAATCGCAAAGATTATCGTAGATGTACCCTTGATGCAGACAGACCAGCCCTATAGTTATAGGATTCCGGAGGAATTTCTGGGAATGCTGGAGGTTGGGATGCGGGTTCACGTGCCCTTTGGTAAGGGAAATCGCCTGATTCAAGGTATTGTTCTTGGTTTAGAGTCTCAATCATATGAAGAAGAAATGGAGCAAGATTTAAAAGATATAGCCGAGGTGCTGGATTTTTCTCCCGTTCTCACGAAAGAACAACTCTGGCTGGCTGAGGAGCTTCGCAAATCTGTCTTCTCCTACAAAATCTCCATCCTCAAGGCCATGTTGCCGGGATTTCTAAATTCCAGCTATGACAAGATTCTCTATCCTCTGGAAGGTCTAAGTCAGGCAGACAAAGAGCGCTTGTTTGGTTCTGAAGATTCGCTAGCCTTTTCTTCTTTAGATTTAGCTAAGCAAGCTGAAATGATGCGTTTGACAAGAAAAGGCCTGCTTGGTCTGGAATATCAGGCAGTCGATCAAAAGAAGGTCAAGACCCAGTCCTGGTATGAAGTCGACCTTGTTCAGTTAGAAGGTGTCGAGATTTCTGCACGCGCCAAGAAAAAGTTGGAATTGAGAGACTATTTGCTGTCTCATCCGGAGAGTGCTTCTTTGGCTAGTTTGTTAGAGTCCTACTCGCGTGAGCAAGTCAACTTCTTTGTGGAACAAGGTGCTGTTACCATAGTTCAAAAGGAAGTTCAACGCTCAGCTGCTTATTTTGAAGGCATAGAGGCAAGTCGACCTTTGGAGTTGAATCCAGAACAAGGACAGGCGCGAGATGCGGTTGTCAGTGCGATTGGCAGTCATCAGCCACCCTTCCTCCTTCAAGGGATTACAGGAAGTGGGAAGACTGAGGTTTACTTGCAGATTATCCAAGGTGCTTTGGATAAGGGCAAGACAGCTATTTTGCTGGTACCTGAGATTTCCTTGACTCCTCAGATGACGGAGCGTTTTATCGCTCGTTTTGGGGACAAGGTTGCCATACTTCACTCAGGCCTGTCCAATGGTGAAAAGTATGATGAATGGCGCAAGGTAGAACGTGGCGATGCTCAAGTTGTTGTTGGTGCCAGATCGGCTATCTTTGCTCCGCTGAAAAATCTGGGTGTTATGATTATTGATGAGGAACATGAAGCGACTTATAAGCAGGACAGTAATCCTCGTTACCATGCCAGAGAGGTGGCTATTTTACGGGCTAAGTATAATCAAGCAGCTTTGGTGCTTGGGTCTGCGACACCGAGCTTAGAGAGCCGTGCGAGGGCTGGAAAAGGCGTTTATCAGCACTTACGTCTGACGCAACGTGCCAATCCTTTGGCCACGATCCCCGAGGTTCAAGTGATTGATTTTCGGGACTATATTGGACAGAATGAGACATCAAACTTTACGCCCCCTTTGCTAGAAGCCATTCAAGACCGTCTAGCTAAAAAAGAGCAGGTGGTTCTCATGCTCAATCGCCGTGGCTATTCTAGCTTTGTTATGTGCCGGGAATGTGGGACTGTGGATACTTGTCCCAACTGTGACATTTCTCTAACCTTGCACATGGATACCAAGACCATGAATTGTCATTATTGTGGTTTTTCGAAGGATATTCCTCAGGTTTGCCCTAACTGTAAGAGTCGCAGCATTCGTTACTATGGGACAGGGACACAGAAGGCTTATGACGAGCTGGCAGAACTCTTTCCTCAGGCTCGGATTTTACGCATGGATGTAGATACGACTCGTAAGAAAGGTAGTCACCAAGCTCTGCTTGACCAGTTTGGACGAGGAGAAGCGGATATCTTGCTTGGCACACAAATGATTGCCAAGGGCTTGGATTTTCCAAATGTGACCTTAGTCGGAGTTCTAAATGCGGATACAGCTTTGAATCTGCCTGATTTTCGTTCTTCTGAGAGAACCTTTCAACTTTTGACTCAGGTTGCAGGTCGGGCAGGTCGGGCTGAAAAAGCCGGTCAGGTCTTAATCCAGTCTTACAATCCACAGCACTATGCTATAAGATTTGCCAAGGATCAGGATTATGAAGGCTTTTATGCCTATGAAATGGGAATCAGACGACAATTAGGCTATCCACCTTACTATTTTACGATTGGAATTACCCTTTCTCACAAGAAAGAAGAAGAGGTGGTCAAACGTGCTTATGAAGTCATGGAGATTTTGCGGTCTGGTTTGTCCGATACTAGTAAAATTCTTGGACCAACACCAAAACCAATCGCCCGCACTCATAACCTCTACCATTATCAAATTTTAATCAAATATCGTTTAGAAGATGAGCTTGGCTCAACACTCAACCAAGTTTTGGCCTTGACTCAAGAACGGGAAAATAGTGAGCTCCGTCTCAGCATTGATCATGAGCCACAGCAATTTTTATAAGAAGGAGAAGATATGACAAAACTAATCTTTATGGGGACCCCCGAATTTTCAGCAACAGTCTTAAAAGGACTTTTGACAGACGACCGTTACGAAATTCTAGCTGTTGTGACCCAGCCAGACCGGGCTGTTGGGCGTAAAAAAGTGATCCAAGAAACCCCAGTCAAGCAGGCTGCCAAGGAAGCAGGCCTTCCTATTTATCAACCTGAAAAATTATCTGGAAGTCCAGAGATGGAAGCGATTATGAAGCTAGGAGCTGATGGAATTGTGACTGCTGCTTTTGGGCAGTTTCTTCCAAGTAAACTCCTTGATAGTATGGACTTTGCGGTCAATGTTCACGCTTCTCTTCTTCCTAAACACCGTGGTGGTGCTCCAATCCATTATGCCTTGATCCAAGGGGATGAGGAAGCTGGTGTGACCATTATGGAAATGGTTAAGGAAATGGATGCAGGAGATATGATTTCTCGTCGCAGTATTCCGATCACGGATGAGGACAATGTCGGTACCTTGTTTGAGAAATTGGCGCTAGTTGGTCGTGATTTGCTTTTGGACACTCTACCTGCCTATATTGCTGTGGAAATTCAACCTCAACCCCAGGATCCAAGCCAAGTAACTTTCTCACCAAATATCAAACCTGAGGAAGAAAAATTGGACTGGAACAAGACCAATCGTCAACTCTTTAACCAAATCCGTGGGATGAATCCATGGCCTGTTGCCCATACTTTCCTCAAGGGCGACCGCTTTAAGATTTATGAAGCCCTACCAGTAGAAGGTCAGGGAAATCCAGGTGAAATCCTCTCTATTGGTAAGAAAGAATTGATTGTCGCAACGGCTCAAGGAGCTCTATCCCTCAAACAAGTGCAGCCAGCTGGTAAGCCTAAGATGGACATTGCTTCCTTCCTCAATGGAGTTGGACGTACACTGACTGTAGGAGAACGATTTGGTGACTAAAGTAGAAACGGCTAGAAGTTTAGCCCTAGCAGTATTAGAGGATGTCTTTATCAATCAAGCATACTCAAACATCTCCTTAAATAAGCATCTCAAAGGAAGTCAGCTCTCTGCAGCAGACAAGGGATTGGTGACCGAGCTGGTCTATGGAACGGTAGCCCGTAAACTAACTTTGGAATGGTACTTATCTCACTTTATCCAAGATAGAGACCAGTTAGACAGCTGGCTCTATGTTCTTCTTCTCATGAGTGCCTACCAACTCCGCTATCTGGATAAAATTCCAGACCATGCTGTGGTCAATGAAGCAGTGGAATTGGCCAAAGTCCGTAAAAAAGGCAGTGAAAAATTGGTCAATGCCATCCTTCGTCGTATTCTGCGTGAAGGCTGGCCAGATATTTCTAGTATCAAAAGAAAAAACAAGCGTGATTCCATTGCCTATTCTCTTCCGGTTTGGCTAGTTGCCAAGCTCAAGGAGGAATACGGAGAGGAGCGAGCGCAGGCTATTTTTGAAAGTCTTTTACAACGGAATAAAGCCAGTATCCGTGTAACAGACCTTGACCGAAAAGAAGAAATCCAAGCCTTGTTGGAGGCCAGTGACTCATCCTTGTCTCCTTCTGGTCTGGTTAAGGAGCAGGGGCATTTTGCAGGCCATGATTTGTTTGCGGATGGTTCCATTACCATCCAAGACGAGTCCAGCCAGTTGGTTGCTCCAACGCTTGATTTACAAGGTAATGAGCAGGTCCTAGATGCCTGTGCCGCTCCAGGTGGAAAAACAGCCCATATAGCCTCTTATCTCACGACAGGTCAGGTTACTGCTCTGGACTTGTATGACCACAAGTTGGACTTAATCCAAGAAAATGCAGAGCGTTTAGGAGTTGCAGATCGGGTTCAAACGCAAAAATTGGATGCTAGAAAGGTGCATGAGTTTTTTGGTCAGGATTCATTTGATAAGATTTTGGTGGATGCTCCCTGTTCAGGCATTGGTCTTCTGCGCCGTAAACCAGACATTAAATACAATAAAGAAACGGCAGATTTTGCGTCCTTACAGGAAATTCAGCTGGAAATATTAGGTAGTGTTTGTCAAACACTAGGCAAAGGTGGTATAATAACTTATAGTACCTGTACTATCGTCTCAGAAGAGAACTTTCAAGTCGTACAGGCATTTTTAGAAAGTCATCCTGAATTTGAGCAGGTAAAACTAGAACATGAATGTAAGGATATCATGAAAGACGGCTGTATCCTCATTACACCTGAATTGTATGGAAGTGATGGATTCTTCATCAGTCAATTTCGTAAGATATCGGATTAGGAAGGAACTGACACATGGAAATTTCATTATTAACAGATGTTGGTCAGAAACGAACAAATAACCAAGACTATGTTAACCACTATGTCAATAGAGCTGGGCGTACCATGATTATTTTAGCTGATGGGATGGGAGGTCATCGCGCAGGGAATATCGCTAGTGAAATGGCAGTAACAGATCTAGGTATAGCTTGGGTTGATACCCAAATCGATACAGTCAATGAAGTGCGTGAATGGTTCGCCAATTACCTAGAAATTGAAAATCAAAAGATTCATCAACTTGGACAAGATGATGCCTATAAAGGAATGGGAACAACTCTTGAGGCTGTTGCTATTATTGGCAATCAGGCTATCTATGCCCACATTGGAGATTCTCGTATCGGTTTGATTCGTGGGGAAGAGTATCATCAGTTAACGAGCGACCATTCCTTGGTCAATGAATTGCTTAAAGCTGGTCAATTGACGCCAGAAGAAGCAGCTAGTCACCCACAAAAGAATATTATTACTCAATCTATCGGTCAAAAAGATGAAATTCAGCCTGATTTTGGAATGATTACCCTTGAGCCAGGAGACTATCTCTTGCTCAATAGCGATGGTCTGACAAATATGATTTCAGCTAGTGAAATCTGTGATATTGTCACAAGTGATATCTCACTTGATGATAAAGCAGCGACCTTGATTCGTTTTGCAAACAATGCCGGAGGGCTTGATAACATCACAGTTGCTCTTGTTTCTATTGAGGAGGAGGCGGCACAATGATCCAGATCGGCAAGATTTTTGCCGGGCGGTATCGGATTGTCAAACAAATTGGCCGTGGAGGTATGGCAGATGTCTACCTGGCCAAAGATTTGATTCTAGACGGAGAAGAAGTGGCAGTGAAGGTCCTGAGGACCAACTACCAGACGGACCCGATAGCTGTAGCTCGTTTTCAGCGTGAAGCGAGAGCTATGGCGGATCTAGACCATCCTCATATCGTTCGGATAACAGATATTGGTGAGGAAGACGGTCAACAGTATCTTGCAATGGAGTATGTTGCTGGACTAGACCTCAAACGCTATATCAAGGAACACTATCCTCTCTCTAATGAAGAAGCCGTCCGTATTATGGGACAAATCCTATTGGCTATGCGTTTGGCCCATACCAGAGGAATTGTCCATAGGGACTTGAAACCTCAAAATATCCTCTTGACACCAGATGGGACTGCCAAGGTTACAGACTTTGGGATTGCAGTAGCCTTTGCTGAGACGAGTCTGACCCAGACTAACTCTATGCTGGGGTCAGTTCATTACTTGTCACCAGAGCAGGCGCGTGGTTCTAAGGCGACTGTACAGAGTGATATCTATGCCATGGGGATTATTTTCTATGAGATGCTGACAGGCCATATCCCTTATGACGGGGATAGTGCGGTGACTATCGCCCTCCAGCATTTCCAGAAACCACTACCGTCAGTTATTGATGAAAATCCATCTGTGCCTCAGGCTTTGGAAAATGTTGTTATCAAGGCAACTGCCAAGAAATTGACAGATCGTTATCAGTCAGTTGCAGAGATGTATGTGGACTTGTCTAGTAGCTTGTCTTATAATCGTCGAAATGAGCCTAAACTGGTATTTAATGATACTACTAAGGCAGACACCAAGACTCTACCAAAAGTATCCCAGAGTACCTTGACCTCGATTCCTAAGGTACAAACACAAAGTCCGAAGCCACAGGCTGCGAAGCCGAGTCAGCAGGTTTCAGAAGACGATTACGCAACCAAGCCTGTTAAGAAACGGAAATTTAGAGTTCGTTATATGATTTTATTGGCCAGCATTGTTTTGGTGGCAGCCTCTCTGATTTGGATACTATCCAGAACTCCTGCAACTATTGCTATTCCAGATGTGGCAGGTAAGACAGTTGCGGAGGCCAAGGAAACTCTCAAGAAAGCCAATTTTGAGATTGGCGAGGAGAAATCAGAGGCTAGTGAAAAGGTGGAAGAAGGGCGGATTATTCGTACAGATCCTGACGCTGGAACTGGTCGAAAAGAAGGAACGAAAATCAATTTGGTTGTCTCATCAGGTAAGCAATCTTTCCAATTGAGTAACTATATCGGCCGTAAATCGACAGATGTTATCGCAGAACTCAAGCAGAAGAAGGTTCCTGAAAATCTCATCAAGATCGAGGAAGAAGAATCAAGTGAGAGTGAAGCAGGAACTGTTCTCAGACAGAGTCCAGCTGCCGGAACAACCTATGATTTGAGCAAGGCCTCAACGATTACCTTAACCGTTGCTAAGAAAGTAACTAGCGTTGCCATGCCAAGTTATACAGGATCTAGTCTTGAATTCACTAAAAATAACTTGATTCAAATTGTTGGGGTGAAAGAAGCCAATATTGAAGTTGTAGAAGTGTCGACAGCTCCCGCTGGAACTGCTGAAGGTACAGTCGTTGAACAGAGTCCAAAAGCAGGTGAAAAGGTTGATTTGACTAATACGCGTGTCAAGATTTCAATCTACAAACCAAAAACACCGCCGTCAACGTCATCATCAGCACCAGCCCAACGTGGAAACCAAGGTTCTACTACAACACCAAATCAGGGGAACCAACAAGGAAATCAACGAGAGAATCCACCTGCTACTACTCAATCAAGTAGTGAAGGGAACCACGGAAATTCTCGTGATTAAACGAATCTTTGTCATGATTTCATGGCAAAGATTTTTTTTGACTCCAGATTTGTGATAAAATAGAGGGAGGTGATAAAAGGAGGAAAGCATGGAAGAATCAAGAGAATTAAATGCCGTCATTGATGTGATTATGCTAGCAGGAACCATTCTCCTAAAAAGTGGTTCAGAGATTCATCGCGTAGAAGATACCATGATTCGTATTGCGCATTCGCAGGGGATTGTAGATTGCAATGTTCTTGCCATGCCTGCAGCTATCTTTTTCTCCATTGAAAATACCAATATTTCGCGCATGAAGCGCGTGACCTCCTCTTCTTATAACATTGAAAAAGTCTGCGATGTGAACCAGATTTCTCGACAGCTGGTTGGGGGGAAGATTGATTTAGAGACAGCTTTCAAGCAATTGACAGCCTTGCAAGTCCAACCCCTTCCTTATACAAAATTACAGGTAACTCTTGCAGCAACTTGTAGTGCTCCCTTTTTTTCTGTTATGTTTGGTGGAAATATCTACGACGCACTTGGGGCAGGAGTGGCTACCTTATTTGGTTTTGTCTTTTCACTCTATGTAGAGAAGTTTATCCGAATTCCTTTTGTAACAGCCTTTGCTGGAGCCTTTGTCTTTGGGCTGATAGCCCAGTTTTGGGCTCGCTACACAGGCTTTCCTTCAACAGCAGATTTGATTATAGCTGGTGCGGTCATGCCTTTTGTACCAGGGATTGCCTTGACCAACGCGGTTCGTGATATTATGACCAACCACATAAACTCTGGTATGAGTAAGATGTTTGAATCCCTGCTCATTACCCTCGCTTTAGGGGCAGGAACTTCTGTCGCCTTGGTATTGATGAACTAATATGACACTAACTACCTTTTTATTACAAGCAGTGGCAAGTCTTCTTGCTATTATCACTTTTTTAATCGTACTCAATGTGCAACGGTCTATGCTCTTACCTGGAGGGATTTTGGGCATGGCTGTCTGGCTAATCTATCTCTTGCTAAAGGAACCAACCAATGTCATCGTAGCCACTTTCATTGCGGCCATTATCGGTTCTTGTGTCAGCCAGATTTTAAGTATTCTTTATAAGACTCCTGCTGTAGTCTTTATCTTGGCAATATTGGCACCTCTGGTTCCGGGTTATCTTTCTTATCGGACAACCGCCTTTTTTGTGACGGGGGATTATAGTCACGCCATTGCTAGTGCAACCTTGGTTGTTATGTTGGCTTTGGTGATTTCCATTGGAATGGCTAGCGGAACAGTAATTCTCAGACTTTATTCCTATTTACTAAAACAGCATAAAAGTTAGATTACTAAGCGACTTGATTTGGTGAATCAAGTCTTTTTTCTCTCTTTTACTGCTATTTGTGATAAAATAGTATAGAACGATTTTTTACAATGAATGATAAAACAGAGGTAAATATGACAATCGGTATTGATAAGATTGGTTTTGCGACCAGTCAATATGTCTTGAAATTACAAGACTTAGCAGAAGCGAGGGGAATTGACCCTGAAAAATTAAGCAAAGGACTCTTGCTCAAAGAATTGAGTATTGCGCCCCTAACTGAGGACATTGTGACCTTGGCGGCCAGTGCAAGTGACTCTATTTTAACTGAGCAAGAAAGAGCAGAAATCGATATGGTCATTGTGGCTACCGAGTCAGGAATTGACCAGAGTAAGGCTGCGGCCGTCTTTGTGCATGGCTTGCTGGGCATCCAGCCCTTTGCTCGTAGTTTCGAGATTAAAGAAGCCTGCTATGGAGCGACAGCTGCTCTTCATTATGCCAAATTACATGTGGAAAATTCTCCAGAGTCCAAAGTCTTGGTTATTGCCAGTGATATTGCCAAGTATGGTATTGAAACTCCAGGAGAACCAACTCAAGGTGCTGGAAGTGTAGCTATGTTGATTACACAAAATCCACGCATTATGGCCTTTAATAATGACAATGTAGCTCAGACCCGTGACATCATGGATTTCTGGCGTCCAAATTACTCGACAACGCCTTATGTAAATGGTGTCTATTCTACCCAACAATATTTGGATAGTTTGAAAACGACATGGCTTGAATACCAAAAACGCTACCAGCTTACTTTGGATGATTTTGCGGCTGTTTGTTTCCACTTGCCTTACCCTAAATTAGCGCTAAAAGGCTTGAAAAAAATCATGGATAAGAGCCTGCCCCAAGAGAAAAAAGACCTTTTGCAAAAGCATTTTGACCAGTCTATTCTCTACAGTCAAAAGGTGGGGAATATCTACACAGGTTCCCTCTTCCTTGGACTTCTGTCTCTTTTGGAAAATACAGATAGCTTGAAGGCTGGGAATAAAATCGCCCTTTATAGTTACGGAAGTGGTGCTGTGGCTGAGTTCTTTAGTGGTGAATTGGTTGAAGGATATGAAGCCTATCTAGATAAAGACCGTTTGAACAAGCTCAACCAAAGAACTGCTCTATCAGTTGCAGACTATGAAAAGGTCTTCTTTGAGGAAGTAGACTTGGATGAAACAAACTCTGCCCAGTTTGCTGGCTATGAAAATCAAGATTTTGCCTTGGTTGAAATTCTCGACCACCAACGCCGTTATAGCAAGGTTGAAAAATAATGAAGATAAGTTGGAATGGATTTTCTAAAAAATCATACCAAGAGCGCCTCGAGCTGTTAAAAGCTCAGGCGCTCCTTAGTCCTGAGAGACAAGTGAGTCTGGAGCAGGATGAACAGATGAGTGTGACTGTCGCAGACCAGCTGAGTGAGAATGTAGTGGGAACTTTTTCTCTGCCTTATTCGCTGGTTCCGGAGATTCTTGTCAACGGTCAGGAATACACCGTTCCCTATGTGACAGAAGAACCATCAGTGGTTGCTGCGGCCAGCTATGCCAGTAAAATCATCAAGCGAGCAGGTGGCTTTATTGCTCAAGTGCATGAGCGTCAGATGATTGGACAGGTAGCCCTTTATCAAGTTGCTGATCCTGAACAAGCGCAAGAGAAGATTGCGAGCAAGAAGGCAGAGCTCTTGGAACTTGCTAATCAAGCCTATCCTTCTATCGTTAAACGTGGAGGCGGTGCGCGTGATTTGCATGTAGAAGAGATTAAAGGTGAAACTGACTTCCTTGTCGTTTATCTCCATGTCGATACCCAGGAAGCCATGGGTGCCAATATGCTCAACACCATGCTGGAGGCCTTGAAACCAGTCTTAGAAGAACTCAGTCAGGGACAGAGTCTCATGGGAATCCTGTCCAACTACGCGACCGATTCTCTGGTGACTGCAAGCTGTCGCATTGCCTTTCGCTATTTGAGCCGCCAAAAGGATCAAGGGCGAGAGATTGCGGAGAAAATAGCTTTGGCTAGTCAGTTTGCGCAGGCTGATCCTTACCGAGCTGCTACTCATAATAAAGGGATTTTTAATGGTATTGATGCCATTTTGATTGCCACTGGTAATGACTGGCGTGCCATTGAAGCAGGGGCCCATGCCTTTGTCAGTCGAGATGGACACTACCAAGGTCTTAGTCGCTGGACACTGGACCTTGAAAGAGAAGAATTGATCGGTGAAATGACTCTGCCCATGCCTGTAGCGACTAAGGGTGGTTCTATCGGCCTCAATCCTCGTGTAGCTCTCAGTCATGAACTACTGGGAAATCCTTCTGCCAAAGAATTAGCCCAGATTATCGTGTCTACCGGGCTTGCCCAAAACTTTGCGGCCCTGAAAGCTCTGGTCAGTACAGGAATCCAGCAAGGCCACATGAAATTGCAGGCCAAATCCTTAGCTCTCCTAGCAGGTGCTAGTGAAACCGAGGTAGCTCCTCTAGTCGAGCGCCTCATCGCAGATAAAACTTTTAACCTAGAGACAGCCCAGCGCTATCTCGAAAATTTAAGATCATAAAAAAACTCAGACAAATCAGTCTGAGTTTTCTTGTACTTATACTCAATGAAAATCAAAAAGCAAACTAGGAAGCTAGCCGTAGGTTGCTCAAAGCATTGCTTTGAGGTTGTAGATAAGACTGACGAAGTCAGTTACATATATCTACGGTAAGGCGACGCTGACGTGGTTTGAAGAGATTTTCGAAGAGTATTAAATACTTTTTCCAGGCAATAATGTAACTGGTAAAAAGTAACCTGTTGTTGCGACTTCCTTGCCTTCGATCTTTTGCAAGAGGAGGTCAACAGTGAGGCAGGCAATTTCTTCCATAGGTTGTTTCACAGTCGTCAAATGAGGATAGTAATTCTCGATAAAGTAGGTACCATCGTATCCGATAACCTTGAGCTCTTCAGGAACAGAGATTCCCAGTTCTTGAGCGATTTTAATGACCAGAATAGCTGTCAAATCATCCGAAGCAAAAATGGCATCTGGCTTTTGCTGAGTCAAGATATTCTTGATTTCCATTTCTTTTCTGACAGGAGAAAAGTCACTGGAAACATTAATAATAGGAGCTTTGGGGAGTACAGAAGCAAAACCAGCGTGGCGCAGTCCAGTTGGCGAATTGGAATTGTCATTCCCTGTAATCATGATGATAGACTGGGCGCCTGTCTTAACCAAGGTCTGGGCAGCAAGAACTCCACCAGCATAGTTGTCAGAGGAAACGACAGGAATATCTGGTGACAGATTTCGGTCAAAGGAAATAATCGGCGCTGTTACACGATTGTAGTCTTCAATTCCCAAGTTGTGACTGCCAGAAATGATGCCGTCCACCTGATTGGCTTCTAACATTTCGATGTATTCGCGTTCCTTCTCAGAATCGTGTTCGCTGTTGCAGATGATGACCTTGTAACCATTCTTGAAGAGTTGGTGTTCCAACTTGTCAATCAATTCTGCATAGAAAACGTTGGAAATATTTGGGAAAATCAAACCGATTAACTTAGCTGATTTTCCTTGCAGACTACGAGCTAGGTTGTTGGGTTTATAGCCCAATTCCCGCATGGCTTCATTGACTTTTTGGATGGTTTTTTCAGATAGATAACCTTTTTTATTGATAACCCGAGAAACGGTAGTAGGGCTGACGCCTGCAAGTTTGGCGACATCAGTTAGTTTTGCGACCATAATCTAATTCATAGTAAGTTCCAGTTGGGTTTCCAGATTTGATCAGGATACCATTTTGGTCTGCATGTGGGAAAACACGACCAGAAAATACTTTTTCTCCTTTGTTGATGAAAATTTCAAAGACAGAGTTATCGATGAAAATCGTGGCAGTAGTGGCCTGATTGTCGATTGGGCAAGAACGAGTTGTACCAAATTCTTGGGCATACTGTTCACCAGCTTGGCTACGATCCACTGTCACTTGACCATTTACAAGGTCAAAGTTGATGGAAAGTCCCTTGCCTTCTTTGTCAGCAAGTAAGACAATCTCGCTCTGACTATTGGCTTCTAAGTTGAGTTCGAGTTCGTATGTGTTCTTGGTTTGAGCACGATTTGAGAACATCTCTTCAGAAGCACGAAGGTCCTTGATAGCTGCGACTGGGTATTGGTAGAGTTTACCGTCTTTGATAGTGAGTTCTTTGACCAAAGAGAAGGTTCCTTGGTGGTCAAAACGGTCAGATGGGTAAGAAACATCTGGTAAACCAAGCCAGCTAACTGCTAGAGCACGTCCGTCAGGAGCGTTGAAGGCTTGAGTTGCATAGGCTTCGAAACCATAATCCATGTTTTGAAGTTGAGACACATCTACCATTTTGGAATTTTCAGGGTCAAAGGAAGCCCCAATCTTATACATATTTGGATAGATATTATCGTAGTCTAGAACTTTCTTATCCAATCCTTGTGGACAGTAGAGGAGGACAGGTTGCTCCCCTACAAAGACCAGATTTGGGCATTCCATCATGTAGGCAGTACGGTCGTTAGCAAAGTCAAGGTCGCCAACTGCTTGCCAGTTTGTATAGTCGTTGTCTAAAGCCTTATAGAGACGAACAAAGCCTTTTTTCTCCAAGTCCTGTCCACCGACGATAGCATAGTATTGACCTTTGAAATTAAAAATTTGTGGGTCACGGAAGTGGTCAGTTGAGTCAGCAGGCTGGTCAATCAAGATCTTGTCAATCTTTGTAATCTTGGCATCCTTATCCATCAAAGCTCCAATCTGGTACGGGTGACGGATCCAGTTTTCATCACGGACATTTCCTGTATAAAATAGGAACAAGTTATCGCCAAACTGCATGGCAGAACCAGAGTAAGCACCGTGGCTATCTAATGGAGTATCAGGCAAAACTTTGACCCCGGTTTCTCTAAAGTGAACCAAATCATCACTTTCAAGCTGAACCCAAGATTTTAAGCCGTGGGCTGCACCAAAAGGGAAGTTCTGGTAAAAAACAATCCACTTGCCATCAAAGTAAGAAAAGCCATTTGGGTCGTTGAGAAGTCCTGTTTTTGGCTCAACATGGTAATGAGTATGCCATGGAGATTGTGCCATATTTTCCTTTATATGTTGAATTTCTTCTTGCGTCCAATCTTGATAAAGTCTGTAACGACGCTCAGTTGTCCATTCCATTCATTCATTCCTCCGAAAATCTTATCACTTTTAATAGTAACCGTTTTCGATAAAAAATGCAAGCCTTTTATGTTAAAAAAGAGAAAAAACTGTCAAACGTTTATCATAAAATAAAAGCAGGAAATCAGTCATCTATCTACAGAAAATTGAAAGAAAGTGAAACAAAATCCTTTTTAACTCAGATTTTAAACTATTTTTTAAAGAAAAATTTCATAAAACTCTCATAATCTATCAAAACAAAAGACCTGACTCTAAGAAACAAATATTTTTTCTGCAAAACGCTTGACATATTTTTAAAACGTGATAGAATAATATTCGTAGGGCGAATAAATCGCTTTCAAACAAGAACAAAATTTTTTATAAGGAGATTTTTGCAAATGACCAATACAGAAATTGCAAAAAAAGTCATCGAAGCCTTAGGTGGACGTGAGAACGTTAATAGTGTAGCTCACTGTGCGACTCGTCTTCGCGTTATGGTTAAAGATGAAGCGAAAATTAACAAAGATGCTATCGAGAGCTTGGAAAAAGTTCAAGGTGCTTTCTTTAACTCAGGTCAATACCAAATCATCTTTGGTACTGGTACAGTAAACAAGATGTACGATGAAGTCGTAGCTCTTGGTTTGCCAACTTCAACAAAAGCTGAAATGAAAGCAGAAGCTGCTAAACAAGGAAATTGGTTCCAACGTGCCATCCGTACTTTCGGTGACGTCTTCGTTCCAATCATTCCAGTTATCGTAGCAACTGGTCTCTTCATGGGTGTTCGTGGTCTCTTGACTGCTCTTGGAATGACACTTCCAGAAGATGTGACAACTTATACTCAGATCTTGACTGACACTGCCTTTATTATCTTGCCAGGTTTGGTTGTTTGGTCAACTTTCCGTGTATTCGGTGGTAACCCAGCCGTTGGTATCGTTCTTGGTATGATGCTCGTTTCTGGTTCGCTTCCAAATGCCTGGGCTGTTGCGTCTGGTGGTGAAGTAACTGCAATGCAGTTCTTCGGATTTATCCCAGTTGTAGGTTTGCAAGGTTCAGTTCTTCCAGCCTTCATTATCGGGGTTGTCGGAGCTAAGTTTGAAAAAGCAGTTCGCAAGGTTGTTCCAGATGTACTTGACCTCTTGGTAACACCGTTCGTAACACTCCTTGTAATGTCAATTCTTGGATTGTTTGTTATCGGACCAGTCTTCCACGTTGTTGAAAACTACATCCTCATTGGAACTAAAGCAATTCTTAACTTGCCATTCGGACTTGGTGGTTTCTTGATTGGTGGAGTTCACCAATTAATCGTCGTATCAGGTGTTCACCACATCTTCAACTTGCTTGAAGTTCAATTGCTTGCTGCTGACCATGCTAACCCATTCAACGCTATCATCACAGCTGCCATGACTGCTCAAGGTGCTGCGACAGTAGCCGTTGGTGTGAAAACTAAAAATCCTAAACTTAAAACACTTGCTTTCCCAGCTGCTCTTTCTGCCTTCCTAGGTATTACTGAGCCTGCTATCTTCGGGGTTAACTTGCGTTTCCGTAAACCATTTTTCCTTTCATTGATTGCTGGTGCAATCGGTGGTGGATTGGCATCTATCCTTGGACTTGCTGGTACTGGTAATGGTATCACAATCATCCCTGGTACAATGCTTTACATTGGTAACGGACAACTTCTACAATACCTTCTTATGGTAGCTGTATCATTTGTACTTGGTTTTGCTCTTACTTACATGTTTGGTTATGAAGATGAAGTAGAAGAGGTTGCAGGAGCAATTTCTGAAGCTGAAACTGACCGTTTGACTGAAGAAGCAGTAACTGGTGCTGTTGTTGCACCGAGCGAAGGTGTTATTCAAACACCAATCGTTGGTGATGTCGTTGCTCTTTCAAATGTGAATGATCCAGTCTTCTCAAGTGGAGCTATGGGACAAGGTATCGCTGTAAAACCTAGTGAAGATGTCGTTTACGCACCAGCTGATGCTGAAGTGACAATTGTCTTCCCAACAGGACATGCTTATGGCCTAAGAACAGCTAACGGAGCTGAAATTTTGATCCACGTTGGTATCGACACTGTTTCAATGAACGGTGAAGGATTCAACCATAAAGTTGCTCAAGGTGACAAGGTTAAAGCTGGAGATGTTCTTGGAACATTTGACTCAGCTAAGATTGCCGCTGCAGGACTTGACAACACAACTATGGTTATCGTGACAAACACTGCAGACTTTGCTTCAGTAAATCCAGTTGCTTCTGGATCAGTTGCTAAGGGTGACGCAGTCATTGAAGTTAAAGCTTAATAGATTCATAAAAACGAACAAATGTCATGTTTGTTCGTTTTTGATTGAATGGTAAAATTTACAGAGGAAAATCTAAAATATTGAGCAATTTTCAGTCTGGAAATATGCTATAATAAAGAAAATAAATACAAGAGGTTAATCATGACAAAACTATACGGAAGTTTGGAAGCAGGCGGTACAAAATTTGTCTGTGCTGTCGGTGATGAAAATTTTAACGTTGTAGAAAAAACACAATTTCCAACAACAACTCCAATCGAAACAATCGATAAAACCATTGAGTTCTTCTCAAAATTCGATAACCTTGCTGGTCTTGCAGTTGGTTCATTTGGTCCGATTGATATTGATAAAAACTCAAAAACTTATGGCTTTATCACAACAACTCCAAAACCAAACTGGGCAAATGTTGACTTGCTTGGTGCCCTTCGTCGCGCCCTCAACGTGCCTATGTACTTCACTACAGACGTAAATAGCTCTGCTTATGGTGAAGTGGTTGCCCGTAACAATGCTGGTGGCCGTATCGAAAACTTGGTTTACTACACAATCGGTACAGGTATCGGTGCAGGTGTTATCCAACGTGGTGAGTTTATCGGCGGTGTGGGTCACCCTGAAATGGGTCATTATTATGTTGCTAGACACCCAATGGATATTGAAAAAGAATTCAACGGTGTTTGTCCTTTCCATAAGGGATGTCTGGAAGGCTATGCAGCTGGTCCAAGTTTGGAAGCTCGTACAGGTGTTCGTGGGGAAAATATTGAACTCAACAACCCTGTTTGGGATGTTCAAGCCTACTATATCGCTCAAGCTGCGGTTAATGCGACAGTGACTTTCCGACCAGACGTGATTGTCTTTGGTGGAGGGGTCATGGCTCAACAACACATGCTGGATCGTGTCCGTGAGAAATTCACATCCTTGCTCAACGGTTACCTACCAGTTCCAGATGTGCGTGATTACATCGTGACGCCAGCAGTCGCAGGGAATGGTTCTGCCACACTTGGGAACTTTGTCCTTGCAAAAGAAGTTTCAAAATAAAGCACAAAATCCGCTTGGGAAACCAAACGGATTTTTTACATGTCAAAGCATTTGCCAGAAAAAGTCGATAATATAGGTCAGACCGTAGGTATAAACCACGAGAGTAAAGGGTTTGGTCAGAATGATGATGGTCATATAGCGCTTGAAGCTCATCTTGGTCAGGGCAGCCAGCATACAGAGAAAGTCAGCTGGACTAATGGGCCAAATCATCATAAAGATAAAGAAACGGTCAAAACGATTGCCCTTATCCAGCCAACCGATGTACTTGTCGTAGGTGCGCTTGCTGACGACAGACTGGACAAAAGCAGCCCCATAGAGGCGCACCAGATAAAAGATAATGGCGCAGCCAATCACGATGCCGATATAGTTGTAGATAGTCCCGATGATGTGGCCGTAGATAAAGACCCCAGCCACCGAGGTCAAGGCTCCAGGAATGATGGGGACGACGGTCTGTAAAATCTGTAAAAAGATAAAGAGAGGTGGCCCCCAGATACCTGCCTGCTGGATAAAGGCAGAGAGGGTTTCCTTGGACTGTAAAATCCCAGCCTGATAAGCCCAAATACAGAAAATCAAACTCCCAACCCCACCGACAATCGATGAGATATTGATAACTCGCTGCAGAAGGGGAGAAACAGTTTTCATTTGTTTATCCTGTGACATGTAAGCTCCTCATAGATAGTATAATTCTACTATACCATATTTTGGAGGAGAAAGGGGGAATGAGTGTTTGATAGTAAGCGTCGATTGACTGGTTCGAACAAGAATGAAAAAAAAAGTTAAAGCAGAAGAAGTAGTTGGATAAAACTAAACGCGGCTGGGACAAAAAGATTTTGATTTTAGGAATTCTTTATTATAAATTTTTAAAATCGATAGATTGGGAAAAAGCGAACAAGACAGAATTCTGAGTGTCAGATAACTTATTTTGTTTGCTTTTTATATTTATGGTTAGACTTTTGTCCCAGACTCGTTTTTGGTTGATTCGTGGTATAATTTTAGTAATTATCCATAATGTAGAGGAGAAAAAATCATGGCAGATACTATTCTAATTCTGGGCAATGGCTTTGATATTGCTATGGATCGAAAAACAAAATATACAGATTTTATTGAGTTTGAAAAACAATTATTTTCTAATCCAGATGAGAAGTTGCTGGAGTTTCTAAAAGCTAAAAATATTAGTATTGAGAAATACAAAGATAATTTATATTTGAAATTTATCAACGAAAACAAAGATACCCTTGGAGATAATTGGTCTAATCTTGAAATCATGATCTCACAACTCGCGGATGCAATAATGTATTTTAAAGAGAATAATATTTTATATAATGAAAATATGAATGAACCTAACAAGAGACATTCAGAAGGATTGAAGGAAAAACTTCTAAAAGATAATAATGCTTATGCCAAAATATTTGTTGTTGATAATTTTTCTAAATTATTCTATGAGAAAAATTGGAGATTACTACAAAGAGAAGTTGCACTCGAAAAATTGAATAATGAATTTATCAATCAACTTGATCTATTGATTGAATTGTTAGAAATATATTTATCTTATATAGACTTTCTTGATTTTGAAGTTAGAAACATTAAATCCAAGCCAACAGCTTTGGATGCAATACCTGATTTATCACATACCTATGTCTTAAATTTTAATTATCCCAATACTTCGGGATATCTATTTGATACTTCTGAAGAGAGAACTCATTTTATACATGGGCGAATTAATTTAGATAGAACCTTCAGTCGAATCAATACGATGGTCTTTGGAATTGAGGACAAAGAAAATGATGTCAACAGTGATTTAATTCCTTATCAGAAATATTACCAAAGAGTTGTTAAAGAAACAGGAACTAAATTTGAAGAATTTTTCAAACCAGTATATGAGTATTCAAATGTGGGGATAGCAAAATCATTTCCTAAAAATATCATTATTTTTGGTCACTCAGTAGATCCCTTGGATAAAGAAATATTCCAAAATTGTTTTAAATTAGTAGATATTGTATCAGAACAGAATAGAATGTTTAAATATCGATTTATTTTCACTTATTTCGATGAACCAGCAAAACGATCTATTATTAAGAATCTCGCAATCATTCTGGGGAAAGAAAAACTGATAGAGTTAACAGGAAAACAGAATGTTGTATTTGTAAAGAGTGATGATATGGAAGGTATGAAAGATGCTCTACTACCATTATAAAGTCAAAAAATAATTGAATTTATAGAAAACAATTGTCAAATATTATTTTAAAAATAGTTCATAACCCACTCGCTCTTTTCACTTCGAGTGGGTTTTCTTAAAATATGATAAAATAGAAGAGATAATACATTTATTTAATAAGGAAAGTAAAAATGGCAAGTAAAGAAAATGCAGAACGCAAGGAGCTGCATCGTAAAATTTGGGCGATTGCGGACGATGTTCGTGGAGCTGTAGATGGTTGGGATTTTAAGCAATATATCCTAGGAATTCTGTTCTATCGCTTTATTTCCGAACACATGGCAGACTATTTTGACCGTGCTGAGCATGAAGCTGGCGACTTAGAATTCCGTTATGCCGAATTGAGTGACCAAGAAGCTGAGCAAGATTTTAAACCAGGGACAGTTGAGGATAAGGGCTTCTTTATCCTTCCGAGTCAACTATTTGGAAATGTTGTCAAGAATTCCTCGCAAAATGAAAATTTAAACGAAGACTTGGCCAACATCTTTCAAGCTATTGAGAAGTCAGCGATTGGGTTCAAATCAGAGGATGATATCAAAGGTTTGTTTGATAACTTGGATACACGAAGCAATATCCTTGGTGGAACTGTTCCAGAAAAAAATAAGCGTCTTTCTGATATTCTTAATGGTATCAATAGTATTAACTTTGGTAACTTTGAGGAAAATGACATCGATGCCTTTGGGGATGCTTATGAGTTCTTGATTTCCAACTATGCAAGTAATGCAGGAAAAAGTGGGGGTGAATTTTTCACACCTCAGACAGTCTCTAAACTACTAGCTCGTCTAGTGATGGTCGGCAAGGACAAGATTAACAAGGTCTATGACCCAACATGTGGTTCAGGCTCTCTCCTTCTTCAAATGAAAAAACAATATGAAGACCATATTCTAGAGGATGGATTCTTTGGTCAAGAAATTAACATGACCAACTATAACTTGGCTCGTATGAATATGTTCTTGCACAATATCAACTACAATAACTTTGATATTAAGCGAGGAGATACCCTTTTAAATCCTCAGCATTTAGAAGAAAAGCCATTTGATGCTATCGTTTCTAACCCTCCGTATTCTGTCAAATGGGTGGGAGATGGAGATCCAACTCTAATAAATGATGACCGCTTTGCGCCAGCTGGTAAGCTAGCTCCTAAGTCAAAAGCTGACTTTGCCTTTATCATGCATAGTCTCAACCACCTGTCTAATAAAGGTCGAGCAGCTATTGTATGTTTTCCAGGAATTTTCTATCGTGGAGGAGCTGAAAAAACCATTCGTCAGTATCTAGTAGATAACAACTTTGTTGAAGCAGTGATTTCCCTTCCAGACAATCTCTTTTTTGGAACTTCTATCGCAACGACGATCTTGGTTTTGGCAAAAAATAAACTAGAGAACAAAACGCTCTTTATCGATGCGAGTAAGGAATTCAAAAAAGAGACTAACAACAATGTTTTGACGGATAGCAATATCGAACATATAGTTGAATTATTCTCTAATTATCAAAATGTTGACTATAAATCTGCTCTTGTTGATAATGATGTGATTGGTTCAGAGCAGGATTATAACCTCTCTGTTTCAACCTATGTCGAACAAGAAGATACACGTGAGAAGATTGATATAGATGTGCTCAATCAAGAAATTGCAGAGACTGTAGCTAAGATTGATCACTTGCGTGCAGAGATAGACAAGATTGTAGAGGAATTGAGCCATGGCAAATGATGTAATTCTCTATAGAACAGATGATGGCGAGTCCGCTATTGAACTCCACTTGGATAATGGAACGGTTTGGCTGACCCAACAAGAACTAGCTGAGCTCTTTCAAACTTCCAAGCAAAATATTAGTAAACATATCAAGGCTATTTTTGAAGATGGAGAATTATCGGAAGAGGCAACTGTCAACTATAAGTTGACAGTTCAAAATGAGGGGAATAGAAGTGTTCAGCGAAATGTCGCCTACTATAATCTCGATATGATTTTGGCGATTGGTTATCGTTATATTAAAAATATTTTTAAAAAAGTGAAAAAATCTTGAATTATCTGCTAAAAAAGGTATAATGGAATTAATAGGATTGCCTACCTCTCTTGGATGTGACAAGGCGAACAGGTATAAGGAGTGGGCTTATAGACTTCTACTATAAGCTTTTTTAATTAAAGTAGAGTTAATGGAATTAAATCATTTTCAAGAATTATTGAATTGTATTAAGTTATTAGAACAGAAAACTATACAATTTCCTGATGTAGGAAAACAGCGAAAATATCGACTGTATTGTATTTCGGATAAGAATGAAAAATTTGAATTGATTATCAATCGAAAAGGTCATTTGAATCGGCAGAACCTCACTTATCAAATGATGTCACATAGTCTAAAAGGTGTTTTGGTTCGCCTAGATTGCAATGGTGCTCCTCATGATGATATAGAAACACCGCATATTCATATATTTGATGAAGAACATGATTATGGACGAATTGCTATTGGTTTGGGTGATTTAGAAGTAGACTTAGCAAATGAACTTTTGGATAGTTTGATTTATTTTTTGGACTATACAAATGTGAATTATGATAATGTAGCAATCCCATTTCTATAGCTTAAAAGGAGGTTACTATGGATAGTTTGAAACTGATTGATGACTATGTGAAGTGGTATCGTGAAAAACTACTTGTAACGGATTTTGATGGGTACTCTGAAATTGTAACGCCTTATGTAAATCATTTAAATGATCGAGTGCGGTTGTACCTAGAAGAAAAACCTAATGATTTATTAAGAATTTCAGACGATGGTGAAACTTTTAATGAATTGGCTTTGGCAGGTCTCGACATTACGAAAGAAACAAGACAACGGATTATAACCAGTGTATTAAGGCAGTTTGGATCAAAGTTGGATGAAGATATTGTATATATCGAATGTGAAGCAAAGAATTTTCCAAAAGCGAAACATAAAATGATTGAGACAATTATACGTCTCTATGATTTACTGAATACTCATCGATCCAACGTTACAAGCCTCTTCACAGAGGAAGTACAAGATTATTTTTATGAAAAAGATTTTGGTGGTATGCCAAACGTTCGATTGACAGGATATTCAGGAATTGATTATCAAGTTGATTATGTTTTAGGAGCTAGGAAAAATCGTCCTGAAATTTGGGTTCAAATTGTCAATCGGTTTGATTATAATAGTTTGGCAAGAGTTAACTATATTTACCAAGATATTGCTAGCAATCGAGATATTCAACAAGTTTCGAAAAAAATTCTTATTTATAATGATTTGGAAAATAAAGTTGCATCTAAGGCGATTCAAGCATCGAAAGTAAGCGATATACAGTTATTGGCCTGGTCACAGAAAGAAGAATTTTCAGATTTATTAGCTCAGTAGCCTTAAAGTGACTGCTAGGGCTATTTTTATATCAAAGTGAGGAAAAATATGAACATCCTAGAAGAAATCCAAAACTGTCCCGTTGAGTGGAAAGAGTTGGGGGAAGTGGTTGATACTGTGACAAGTCCAGTAAAGTTAACTAAAAAGGAGTATCAAGTAACAGGAAGAATACCAATTGTTGATCAGGGTGAACAATTTGTAGCAGGTTATACAGATAATGAAAAATATCTTGAAAAAGATGAATATATCATTTTTGGGGATCACTCAGAGCATATAAAATATGTAGACTTTGCTTTTGTTCAAGGAGCAGATGGTTTAAAAATTTTGAAACCTAAAAGTGGCATAAAAGCAAAATATATATACTATTGCTTTTGTAATTTTTATAAGAAAGAAGGGAGCTATAAAAGACATTGGAGTAAAGCAAGAACTACTCAAATACCAATACTTCAAAGTGAAGAAATTCAAGAAAAAATAGTGCAAATACTTGACAAAATGACTGGGTATGTTACAGAATTGACCTCAGAATTGACCTCAGAATTGACCTCACGTGAAAAGCAATATTCTTTTTATCGAGATAAGCTCTTATCATTTGAGGACGAGGTCTATCAGGTTGAGTGGAAAGTACTTAAAGATGTTGCTACATTGAAAAATGGAAAGGATTGGAAAAATCTTCCAATTGGTGAAATACCAGTATACGGCAGTGGTGGAGAAATGGGAGAGTTTGTTGCAGATTGTTCTTATGATAAACCAACTGTTTTAATTCCTAGGAAGGGTTCTATTTCTAATTTGTTCTATTTAGAAAAAGCGTTTTGGAATGTTGATACAATTTACTACACTGAAATTGATGGAAGTCAGGTTATTCCAAAGTATTTTTATTATTATTTAACGACTGTTAATTTAGAAGAAATGTCAACTAATCCAACAAGGCCTAGTTTAACTCAAGCTATTCTTGATAAAATTAAGATCCCAGTTCCTTCTCTCGAAATCCAGTCTCGTATTGTTCAAGTTCTGGACAACTTTGATATGGTTTGTAATGACCTAAACATCGGACTACCAAAAGAGATTGAACTACGTCAAAAACAGTACGAATATTTTAGAGAAAAACTCTTGACATTCGTCGCCGAAGGCGAGTACACTGAGAGTAGAGTAGAGGAGTGGGACAACTCCGCTATTATCAAGCTTTTACAGTGGATATTTGGTCCAATTCGAGTGAAGGTGGGACAAGTTGTCAATTTGCAACGTGGGAAACGTCTTGTTAGAAAGCAACTAACTACTTCAGGAAGTGTTCCAGTTTATCAAAATAGTTTGGCGCCCTTGGGATATTATACCGAATCAAACAGAGTGAAAAATACTAGTTTTGTAATTTGTGCAGGGGCGGCTGGTGAAATTGGGTATAGCGCTGTGGACTTTTGGGCGGCAGATGATGTCTACACATTAGCGACGTCAGATAATATTTCTGATAAATTTATGTACTATGTCTTGTTAAGTAAGCAAGATAGACTTAAATCACAGGTTCGAAAAGCTAGTATTCCTAGATTATCTAAGGATGCTATTGATAAAGTAACGTTCTACTTACCCCCCCTTTCCAAACAAAAAAGAATCGTCTCCATTCTTGACAATTTTAACACCCTAACTAACTCTCTTTCTGAAGGTCTTCCAAAAGAAATCGAACTAAGACAGAAACAGTATGAATACTGGAGAGGACAATTATTAAACTTTACTAGATAAATTCTTGAATCATTTTGAGAAAGAATCTCAATTAATACAATAAAAGGAAGCATACTATGGTTGATTATTCAAAAGTACATGAAGTAATTGCGGAAACAAATGAAGGGATTCTCTTGGCTGAGTATCAACCAGAGTATCGCACAGATAGAGAATTTCAGTCTGAGGCAGACTTGGAAAGACAATTGCTTATGGATTTAGTCAATGGTCTCAATTATGAACGATTGGATATCCATACACCTGCGGAGCTTTTAGCGAATGCAAAGGTCCAAATTGAAAAGCTTAATAAGGTTACGTTTACGGATGCTGAATGGCAACGTTTTGTAGTCGAGTATTTAGATTGTCCCAATGAAGGTTTGGTTGAAAAAACACGAAAAATCCAAGAAAATCATATCTATGATTTTGTTTTTGATGATGGACGGATTAAAAACATTTTCATCCTTGACAAGAAAAACATTCACAACAACAGTATGCAGGTCATCAACCAAGTGACGCAAGTGGGGAGTCATACCAACCGTTATGATGTGACCATTTTAGTCAATGGTCTTCCGCTAGTTCAGATTGAATTGAAGAAGCGGGGAGTTAGTCTGCAAGAAGCCTTTAATCAGGTTCACCGTTATAGTAAGGAAAGCTTTAACAGCGAAAATTCTTTGTATAAGTATGTTCAGATTTTTGTGATTTCGAATGGCACTTATACACGCTACTTTGCAAATACGACAGCTCAAAATAAAAATCACTATGAGTTTACTTGTGAGTGGGCAGACCGTAAGAATAAGACTATTCACGAATTGGAAGATTTTACTGTTACTTTCTTAAGCAAGCGTGTCCTCTTGGAAGTTTTGACCAAGTATTGTGTTTTTGATGTGGATAATACCTTGCTCATCATGCGTCCTTATCAGATAGCAGCAACTGAAAGTATCTTGCGCAAGATTCATTCTTCCAATGAAATGAAGAATTTTGGAACCATCAATGCTTGTGGTTATATCTGGCATACGACAGGGTCAGGGAAAACCTTGACCAGCTTTAAGACTGCGCGCTTAGCGACAGAGTTGGACTACATTGACAAAGTGATATTCGTTGTAGATAGAAAAGACTTAGACTATCAAACTATGAAGGAATATCAAAAATTCCAACCAAATTCAGTCAATGGTAGTAACAATACAAAAGAACTACAACGCAGTATCGAAGAAAATGATGATCGAATCGTTGTCACAACTATTCAAAAGTTAAATAAGTTTATCACTGCAAATCCTAATCATGAAGTCTATGCTAAGAAATGTATCTTGATTTTTGACGAGTGTCATCGTTCTCAGTTTGGGAAGGCTCAAAAGCGCATTAAGAAGGCCTTTAAACAGTATGCCTTATTTGGATTTACAGGGACACCAATTTTTCCAGAAAATAGTTTGACAGGTGAAACGACACAAGAAGTTTTTGGAGAACAACTTCATAATTACGTTATTACGGATGCTATTCGGGATAAAAAAGTCTTGAAGTTTAAGGTTGATTACAACTATATCAAGCCTGAAATCAATAAGTATAGAGAAGCTGAAAAAGCAGTTGGCCGAGAGATTGATGAGAAGAAACTCAAAAAGATGGAGAAGGAGCTACTTCTACATCCAGAAAGGATAGCAATCATCACAGAATACTTACTTCGCGTGTATAATACAAAAACACACCGAAATCAACACTATACTCATAAACAAAAACAATTGTCTGGATTTAATGCTATGCTGGCTGTACAAAGTATCGAAGCAGCAAAATTATACTATGAAGAACTCCAACGACAGCAAGCAGCTTTACCAGAGGCTAAGCGTTTGAAAGTTGCGACTATCTTTAGCTTTGCACCTAACGAAGAACAGTCAGCTTATGGAGAAATTCAAGATGAAGAGCTAGAACCTCAAGATACAGCCATGCCTCTATCTTCTAAAGAGTTTCTTTCTAGAGCGATTGATGATTATAATCACATGTTTAAGACCAACTTCTCAGCTGATGGGAAGGAGTTTCAAAATTACTATCGTGACCTTTCCAAACGCGTTAAATCCAAGGAAGTGGATTTGCTGATTGTGGTCGGTATGTTCTTAACGGGATTTGATGCCCCGACTATGAATACACTCTTTGTCGATAAAAATCTACGTTATCATGGTTTGATTCAGGCCTTCTCGAGAACCAATCGGATTTTTAACAAGGTTAAACCTTTTGGGAATATTGTTTGTTTCCGTGATTTAGAAAAGGCTACGCAAGAAGCTATTAAGACTTTTGGAGACACCAATAAGCTTGAAATCATCTTAGAAAAAAGCTTTAGTGAATATATGGATGGTTTCGTTGACCAAGTAACGGGTATCGAGGTCAAAGGCTATACTGCAGTTTGTCAGGAAATTCTGGAAAGATTCCCGAATCCGCAAGAAATTGAAACAGAGCATGATAAGAAGGAGTTTGTTAAGTTATTTGGTGAGTTGTTGAAGCTTGATAATGTTCTTCGAAATTATGACGAATTTCAAGAAATCGACAAACCTATTTCAGAAGGTTATCTTCAGGATTTAAGAAGCACTTATGTAGAAATTCGAGATGAATTTTTGAACCTTAAAAATTATGAAAAGACCAAGGATTTGGATGTTGATCTTTCAGATGTTGAATTTGAAATCGAACTCTTAAAAACAGATGAGATTAATCTGGACTACATTCTTGCATTGATTGTTGAAAAATCGAAGAATTCTGAGTCCAAAGAAGCAATGAAAGCAGAAGTTAGTCGTGTGATTCGTTCTAGTATCGATATTCGTGCCAAAGAAGAGTTGGTTATCGGCTTTATCAATGACACTGATTTGCAAAAATTGAAAGACCATGATGTGATTATCAATGCTTTCTATGAATATGGCAAGGAGCGCAAGAAAATCGCAATCCATGACCTAGCTGAGTCTGAGAAACTTGTAGCTGATTACCAATTATTCATAGACAAATCAATTCAACGAGGTTATGCTGAAAACAGTGGGACTGATTTGGATTCGATTATTCCACCAACTTCTCGTAGACAGGGAGCGCGTGAACGGAAAAAGCAAGAAGTTTTACGTAAGATTCAGTTGTTAGTAGAGACTTATTCAGGTATTTAAGGATTGTTGACTAATATCTATTAGAAAAATCAGGCTCTACAAAAAACACTATTTATTCACTCATAATTCGCTCATTTTTAAGATATAACTTTGTTTCCATATTTCCGGGGAACTAGTAGAAAGTAAGGAGAAATATGGAAAATAACAACCAACGTGCCCTTTGCCAGCAACTCTGGGCGAGAAACAAATACCTCGTTTTGAGCCATTCCAGCAATATTTACAATGAGATTCGTCAGTACTTGAAGAATGAAGAGGTGGAGGTAAGTCATGTTCAGGAACTGATCGACCGTGCCTGTCAAATCCCTGAGCATAGAGGTCAAGTCTGCAATGCCTTTCAGCATATTTGGGGCTATTTCAAAAAGAAAGCGACAGATGCTGAGCGCAAAGACTATATGCTTTTGCTGGATTGCTACCGCTTTGGTCAGGCTTCTCAGGAAGATTTGATCGCTAAGACTCGAGACTTGCTTGATCGTTATCCAAATACTTACTTGCAACATTCGACTTTACTGAAAGGAGACTCCCATGAGACTTTGGCATGAGGCTTTGATTTCACAACTTCCTCGTCCTCAACTCTTGGGGCAACATCGAGAGTGTTGCGCCCTGCGTGGCAATGGCTGGGGCAGAAAGCATGCGACGGTGGACTATGTCTTTACTCACTCGCCCTATCGTCTCTATGCCTATCATGACTTGATTATGGAGGAGATGGTGAAACGAGGCTTTAAGGTCAGTCCAGAGTGGCTGGACAAGAACTACCGAGGTAAGACCTGCCCTCCTTATCAAGATTTAGCAGAGGAAAAGCTGAAAAGTCCTATCTATAGTGAGCATGATGCTACCTACTATGAGGAGTGTCTGGATAATCTCCGAGAAAAGGGGATTGACCTATAGTCTTTTCTAATAACAAGCCATAGTCACTTATAAGAATTACTAATAACGTGTTTGAGTATTCTAACTGAAATACAGCTTTAAAACAAGCTATAAAAAGGATTTGAGGCATTTGTGTACTGACCCCAAAAAGTTAGACAAATAATTATTGAAAGGATTTAGTTCTGTATTGCACAGGACTGAGTCCTTTTAGTTGGCTCTTTGTCAACTGTAGTGGGTTGAAGAAAAGCTAAGATCGAGAAAGGACAAATTTCGTCCTTTCTTTTTTGATA